>JAOKTT010000009.1 GCA_028336245.1 Polaribacter sp. | reverse complement strand
AAAATTAGAGCATGCAAAGATTGTATTAATCCCAGTGCCTTATGATGGAACAAGTACATGGCAAAAAGGAGCAAATAACGGACCAAAAGCTTTTTTAGAAGCTTCTGAAAACATGGAGCTTTATAATATTGAAACGGATTCAGAAGTATATCAAAAGGGTATTTACTTGACGGATGCCATTACTGAAAATAGATCTCCAGAACTCATGGTTGCTGCAGTGCACGAACTTACAAAGAAATACATTAAAAGAAATAAATTTGTAACTGTTTTTGGTGGTGAACATTCTGTATCTATTGGAACCATTAGAGCATTTAATGAGATGTTTTCAAACTTAACGGTATTGCATATTGATGCTCATGCAGATTTACGGAAAAGTTACGAAGGTAGTGCTTGCAATCATGCTTGTGCGGTTTATGAAGCCAGTCAGAATACTAATTTAATTCAAGTGGGCATTCGTTCAATGGACATAAAAGAAAAATCTATTATGAATTTGGAGAAAACCTATTTTGCACACGATATGGCAATAGACACTTCTTGGACTGATTCTGCTATAGACCAAATGACAGAGAATGTATATATAACATTTGACTTAGATGCTTTTGATCCTTCAATCTTGCCAAGTACCGGAACCCCAGAACCTGGAGGATTACTATGGTACGAAACACTTGATTTTCTAAAACAAGTATTTATAGAAAAAAATGTTGTTGGTTTTGATATTGTTGAGTTATGCCCAAATAATAGCGACAAATCTTCGGACTTTATCGCCGCCAAACTGTATTATAAAATGTTGAGTTATAAGTTTCAAGAAAATCATACTGAAGATGATTTTGAGAATGCTTTTAAAGCAAAATCATCCACTAACAATGTTTCAAAATTTAGTACTGATGATGACTAGTAGATATTTAAATATTTTAACCCCTTCCTAATGGTTTATAAAGTTTTAGCATATCATATTGGAAATCTAATCAATTTAAAAAACTTTCGCGCCAATTGTGCATTTTCAATTTTAAAAAGAGAGCATTCTTTTTTATTGTATAAAGTTGAAGACAATTCTTTTATGTACGTAAAGGATTATGGAAGTATGGTGTTTTTAAACTGTGAAGAGGATGTGATTAATAGTGTTTTCAAAAACAGCTTAGACTTACATTTTTCGTTGTCAACTTTTCCTAAGGAAGAAAGTAAAATTACGCTTGGAAATCCTACTGAAGTCGATTTTGAAAAAATCCAAATTAATGATCTTTCAGTAGATTGCGCACATATTATTATGCTGAACCTAGCGCAATCTGCAGCCTTAAAATTTTATTTAAATAAAACTAAAAGTTTACATGATAGTACATTAATTTATGCAAGACAACTAGAAGCCAAAGGCTATCTTAAATTATCTAAAAAACAAATGCGGATTTTTATTGGGAGGACAATGAATCTTAAAAATAGAATTGCAGAAAATCTATTCATCTTCGATTCTTCAGATTTGGCCTGGTCCAATGAAGAACTTTCAAAATTAGATTATCAATTAAAAGATGAATTGGATATTGTAAAACGGCATCACGGATTACAATTTAATCTTACCGTTATTAAAGAAAATTTAGACTTATTTAAAGATATTCTGCAGCATAAGTATAGTAGTATGTTAGAATGGATTATTATTGTTTTAATCCTTTTTGAAGTTATCCAGGTTATAATTGAAAAAATTTAAAAAATGAACAAACCAATATCAGAATTTATAGAGAAATATTATTTGCATTTTAATGCTGCTACAATTGTGGATGCAGCAAAGGCTTATGAAGCGCAATTAAATAAGGGTTCAAAAATGCTAGTGTCTTTAGCGGGCGCTATGAGTACCGCAGAAATAGGAAAAATTTTTGCTGAAATGATACGACAGGATAAAGTGCAAATCATTTCTTGTACAGGAGCAAATTTAGAAGAAGATGTTATGAACTTAGTAGCACATTCTCATTATAAACGCATTCCTAATTATCGTGATTTAACACCTAAACAAGAATGGGATTTATTAGAACAAGGACTTAACCGGGTTACAGACACTTGCATTCCAGAAGAAGAAGCTTTTAGAAGATTACAACAGCATATTTATAAAATATGGAAAGAGGCAGAAGATAAAGGAGAACGCTATCTACCACATGAGTATATGTATAAAATGTTGTTATCTGGTGTGTTAGAAGAGTACTATGAAATAGATTTAAAAGACTCTTGGATGTATGCCGCAGCAGAAAAGAATTTGCCTATTATTTGTCCAGGATGGGAAGATAGTACCATGGGAAATATTTTTGCAAGTTATGTCCTCAAAGGAAAGCTAAAAGCAAGCACTATGAAATCTGGGATTGAGTATATGACCTTTCTAGCAGATTGGTATACTGATAATTCTGAAAATGGCATAGGATTCTTTCAAATAGGAGGGGGAATAGCAGGAGATTTTCCAATATGTGTTGTGCCAATGCTATATCAAGACATGGAGCGCACAGATACACCCTTTTGGAGTTATTTCTGTCAAATAAGTGATTCTACTACAAGTTATGGTTCGTATTCTGGGGCAGTTCCAAATGAAAAAATTACTTGGGGAAAATTAGATATTAACACACCTAAATTTATAATAGAGAGTGATGCTACAATTGTTGCTCCGCTAATTTTTGCTTATTTATTAGGCATGTAATACTGAAAAAAAATGATACGTAAAATTGTAGATTACCAAAAGTTGAATGTAGATATTTTAAATCTATTAGTAGAGAAATTTCCTGATGGTTATGATGGTGACGATATTATCTCATTTAGAAATGCGAATAATGAGCTTATTGACGCAGTAGAAGTTAGAACTGATGATACTATTTATCTTGTAAAAATTGGTATAAAATTGGTAAAAGCAATGGAACAACATGAAGAAGAAGAAGAAGGAGAAGAAGATTATGAAGGAAGATGATTCTACTAAGGATACTGCATATATTATTGCTTTAAATGAATAAAATTTAGAATAATTCATGAAAATTAAAAACCATAAATATAAGTCTAAACTATTAATAGTAGAAGACTCCTCAATGTTCGTTCTTCAAAAAAAAGAGGAAAAAAAAAGGTTTGTACTTGTAGGTGGATTTCTTAAAAAAAGAGAATCTCCAGAAGAGGGACTTATCAGAGAAGTTTATGAAGAAACTGGCGTTAATTTAACTAATGAGAATATTAAATATTACGCTTCAACTACAATCGTTGACAGTAATAAAAATGCGTTGACGAGACATTATTTTTTACTTATAAAAAATGGTCAAAAGTATGAAAATAAAGAACCAGATAAGTTTAAGTCCTTGAAATGGGTTAAATGGACAAAAGCAATAAAGTTTATAAACTCTTCAGATAAGAATGTAATAGAGCGTTTATTTAATAGCATTAGTTGATCTGATAAATGAAACTTTTATAGGAAACAGCCGTTTTTAAGTCTTATGAGAATGTAAACTGTGCTTTTATTTTTCATAAATGGTTGGATATGGTTTTTGAAGAAGTACACCCTCGAACACTCATGAAACAGTATATAGAGAATGATAAAACCGTAATAAGCAATTTGTTTCATTTAGTGTTTTTAGATAAAAAGAGAATTTTGAAGAAGATTTTATTAATTTTAGAATAGTGTATTTAGAACTATTTAACTCAAACTAATATGGACAATTTATTTCATCTTTCATTGCCTTGCATAAACTTGGTAGAAACCAAAATGTTTTATTTAGATACAATAGGAGCTTCTTTAGGAAGGTCTTCTAATAACTGGGCAGATATTAATTTGTTTGGACATCAAATTACCTTTACTCAAGCAGGTAAATTTAATTTTAACAGCCCTAATTATGTTTTCGAGGAAAAAATTCTTCCTTCCTTTCATTATGGGGTCCTATTAAATGTAGATGCATGGGGAACTATGTATTCTAAACTTAATGGGTTAAATTTAGAATTAGTAACACATGCAACGTTTTTGAAAAACAAATCTGGAGAACATCTGTCTTTCTTTGTAAAAGACCCAAATGGCTATATGTTGGAGTTTAAAAGTTTTAAGGAACCAAAACAAGTTTTTAGCCTTTAATTCCTATATACTAGAGCGTTTTTTATTACGTAAAATAAAGCCTCGAAGTTCAACTTGGCTTCATGAAATTTTATTTAAAACCTTCGAAGAAATGATCCTGTATATGTACGTGGTTTGTAAATGCTGTTTTTTAAAATTTTCAATTACCTTTTATTATAAAGCAGGTATTATGGAGTATGAACGTAGCTTAAATGCAAAAGTTATTACTACAGTTTCATAAAAAATTTATTCTTAAAAAATTTTTAAAAAATGCAATGAAACCCTTTAGGTTGTATGAATTCCTATGTATCATATAAGAAGGGGGCAGCGTAAATACACTTTGCTCCAAGCGACGATAGGAGTGAAGTGACAATGTGTATGAAATGAGCTTAATAGTTTTTATTTTGGCAGTATTCAACTGATAATTAAAATGTTAAAAATGGGTTATTTGGGGTTAAAGCCACTTTTTACGTTTAAAAAAAATGAGAAGCACCATAAAAATAACAAACATTACGCCAAGCAATATGTGATAACCATACTGGTAATGAAGCTCTGGAATGTTATCAAAATTCATCCCATAAATGCCAGCCAAAAATGTTAGAGGAATAAATATGACTGAAATCAAAGTAAGTAATTGCATTACCTTGTTCATCTTAAAACTAATTTCCGAAATAAATAAATCTTGAAGCCCATTTAAAAGATCTCTTGACGAATCGATAGTATCCATTATTTGAACCGTATGTTCGTAAAGGTCACGAATAAAAATTTGACTATTGTTTTGCACAAAACTACTTTCTGTTTTTGAAAACTGACCAATTGCTTCTCGCAAGGGGGCAACAGATTTTCGTATAATGAGTAATTCCTTTTTAAGGTTATGAATTTTAGTTTTGTCCTTTATATCTTGTTCGACCAGCATTTTTTCTTCGAGGTTTTCTATGACCTCTTCCACTTCTTCCAAGACTACATAGTAATTATCAACTATGGCATCAACAAGAGCATAGGCTAAATAATCAGACCCTCGTTGTCTAATTCTTCCTGAACTAGATAAAATACGCTTGCGCACAGCTTCAAACAAATCACTTTCAGTTTCTTGGAAAGTGATGATAAGCCCTTTATTAAAATAGAGTGCAACGTGTTCTTTTTGTACTTTGATTTTGTCCTTATCAAAGCTGAGTGCACGCAGGGTAATAAAGTTTCCCTTATCATACTCCTCATAATTGGGTCGCTGATGTACATCTGCTATATTTTCCAATACAATAGGGTGAATTGAAAATGTTTTTCCCAACAACTCAATAAGTTTGGTATCGTGCATTCCTCTTACATCATACCAATCTACCTTATCTATCGGTGAGGTATTCAGAATGGTTTTAGAATGACTATCAATCTCTTTTTCTACAATACTTTCCCCATCATATTGCATATAATGAATAAGGACTTTATCCACTTTCCTATTGCCCGTAAAAATTACGGATCCAGGCGCCAATCCTATTTTTTCCTACGATTATTCATTTTTATCAGATACTATACGAGGGTCTTTATAAATTAATGTTCTATGCGGGAAAGGAATGCTAATACCCTCCTTGTCAAATTGTAGTTTGATACTTTCAAGTAGGTCGCACCCCATATCAAAGGCATCTGCACTATTTTTTGCCCAAGCCCATCCTTTTAAATTTACTGAGGAATCCCCCAAACTAATTACCTTTACTGGGACAACTTCTAGACCTTCCTTTATTTCTTTTGGAGTTCTAATGTCTATACTTAGAGGGTGTTCTATAATTTGATTTTTAATAATATTTTTAGCCTTTTCAATGTCTGAATCATAACTGATTCCTATTGCTATCCATTTGCAGATTTTATCATCACCAAAGTCTGCATTTATAATGACTTCATCACTGATTTTTGAATTGGGGATTATAATTCGTCTGTTCTCAAAATCCTTGATAACAGTATGCCTTAAAGTAATATCTTCTACAACACCACTAAGCCCAAGTATACGAAGATGGTCGTTGATTCTAAACGGCTTAAAAATAACGATAAAAATGCCACTGATAATATTACTTAAAGCGTGTTGAGATGCAAAACCCAAAGCTACTGCCAGAACTCCAGCTCCAGCGAGTAAGGAGCTTGCAAGCACTTTTAAAGAAGGTACAGCATAAATGGCTATACCAAACCCAATACTATATATTAAAGCTCTGATTGCATGCCTTAAGAAAGTATAGTTAGTAGGATCATTTTTCATTTCTTCTGTAGATTTGCGTATCAGCCTCTTAAAAAAGCGGTCTGCGATATACGCAACTAAAAAAGTTAGAATGACTATAGCTATGGGGATTCCAATAATGTCTAGGTTATGAAGGATTTTTTCTTTCAATGATATTTAATTAATTTCATGCGATCTGCTCGCATATTCCAGTAAATATTTTAAATGTCCATCACTGTTTTCTATTAAAAATAAATTTTTCAGGTACTTCATGTTTTCGTTTTTAAAAAAAAGTAGTAGCACTATCCATTTTTATTTACTCAAAGTATTATTAATAATTAGATGAATTAAGCTCCAATAAATGTAGTGCATTAAATTCAGTTTTCCCCATTTAATCAATAAGATTAAAGTATTCAATAATCCAACTCCAGAATTAGTAAAATAATCATTTTAAGAGATAATTAATATACTTAAAAAATCAGTTTCTTACTATTAGTTAAAAATAGAAGTAGTTTGTTTTTAGCCAGATGGTGTATTGGCGAAACTTCCTCCTGAAATTTTGATAAAAAAATAGGGGAGTGAAGCGTCCATATTTTTTAGAGTATTCAACCACCATTATCTTGCGGATGAAGGCATTTGATTACCCTAAAGTACTGTTTGTAAAAACGATGATTGTTACTTAATTAAGAGCAGCGCATTTACACTGGTTATCGCTATGTAAGCATGCATTAATAAAATAACCTCGACTTATATATTCTGCAGATATATAAGAAAAAAAAGCGCTAAAATGTTGTAACTTGACCCGATGATTCAAGCGCTTAAAAACAATTTTGGACACCTATTTGAAGATGCCCTTTTAAATGAAATAAATCAAGTTGGAACCTTCAAAGAAGTTCCTGAAGGATTTAAGCTGATGGAAATTGGAGACTATGTGAAAGCCATGCCTTTATTAATTTCAGGAGCCATAAAAATATTAAGGGAAGATACTGATGGAGATGAGTTATTGCTGTATTTTTTAGAAAAAGGGGATACTTGTGCGATGACGTTAACCTGCTGTGTTGCCCACACAAAAAGTGAAATCAGAGCCATCGCCGAAACCGATGCAAAACTAATTATGATTCCTATTCAACAAATGGAAGAATGGTCAGAAAAATATAAAAGTTGGAGACATTTTGTTTTTGAAAGTTATCATAACAGACTCAATGAAATGCTTGAAACAATAGATAGTATTGCCTTTCTAAAAATGGATGAACGGCTGCTTAAATATCTTGTTGAGAAAGTTAGAATTTCAAAAGACAATACCATTCATAGCACGCACCAAGACATTGCCTATGAACTTCACACCTCTAGAGTCGTTATTTCTAGACTGCTAAAAAAACTTGAAAAATTAGGTAAAATAGAATTAAATCGAAGCTCTATTTTAATCAAAGATATGTAATGCCTGTGTAACCAATGTTACTGTAGCGCTCACTTTTCCAAATTACATTTGCCATAAATAAAGAAAAATATTTTATGGAAATACTTGAAATTTTTGGATATATCTCAGCTTTAATTATTGGCATCTCCTTAGGTTTAATCGGTGGTGGTGGCTCAATATTAGCAGTTCCTGTTTTAGCCTATTTGTTCTCCGTCAACGAAAAAGTAGCCACCGCATATTCCTTATTTATTATTGGGGCAAGTGCCTTAGTAGGTGGCTTAAAACAACACCTTAAAGGTTTGGTAGATTGGCGTACAGCTATTGTATTTGGTCTTCCAGCAATTGTTGGTGTTTCTTTAATAAGGCATTATGTAGTACCTGCATTACCCGATGTCTTATTTAATATAGCAGATTTTGAGTTTACAAGACGCATGGGAATGTTTGGTTTTTTTGCTGTACTTATGATTCCTGCAGCTTTTTCAATGCTAAAGGAAAGAAAAGAAAAAGAAACCTCCGGCGCTGTAAAATATAATTACCGTCTTATTATAATAGAAGGCTTAATTGTGGGTGCAAGTACAGGAATGATAGGTGCCGGTGGCGGATTTTTAATCATCCCTGCTTTGGTAATACTTGCCAATGTAGAAATGAAAGTAGCTGTTGCAACATCGCTTATAATCATTGCATTTAAATCGTTAATGGGCTTCTTCCTTGGAGATGTCTTTATCATGGCGATAGATTGGGCGTTTTTGGCAGCTTTTACCTCGATATCCATCGTTGGTATTTTCATTGGTAGCTACTTAGGAAATTTCGTAGATGGAAAAAAACTAAAGAAAGGCTTTGGATATTTTATTTTTGTAATGGCCCTTTTTATATTTTATATGGAATTTTTTGTAAAATAGAAGTGTAACTAATGTTACTGTGCAGGTGATAATGAAGCCATACATTTGAATATTATTTAAAATCAGATTATGAAAATAGAACAAATATATACAGGATGTTTATCGCAAGGCGCTTATTATATTGAGAGTAATGGCGAAGTTGCTATTATAGATCCGCTGCGTGCCGTAAAACCATATATAGAAAAAGCGAAAGCGGACAATGCCAAGATTAAATACATTTTCGAAACACATTTCCACGCAGATTTTGTGAGTGGGCATGTTACTTTATCTAAAGAAACGGGAGCACCAATTATTTTTGGTCCGAATGCAGCAACAAGTTTTGAAGCCATCATCGCAAAAAACGATCAAGTCTTTAAATTGGGTAATATAACAATTACTGTTTTACATACACCAGGGCATACCATGGAAAGTTCTGTATATCTTTTAAAAGATGAACATGGAAAAGACCATGCTATTTTTAGCGGAGACACGTTATTTTTAGGAGATGTAGGGCGTCCAGATTTAGCACAAAAAAAAGGAAGCATGACCGCAGAAGATTTAGCAGGTTTTTTATTCGACAGTCTTCGAACTAAAATAATGCCTTTAGCAGATGATGTAATTGTGTATCCGGCACATGGAGCTGGTTCCTCTTGTGGTAAAAAATTAAGCAAGGAAACAGTAGATCTGTTAGGAAACCAAAAGCAAACAAATTATGCTTTACGTGCTGATATGACTAAAGAAGAGTTTATTAAAGAAGTTACAGATGGTTTATTACCACCACCTCAATACTTTCCGGTAAACGTACAGATGAATAAAGAGGGGTATGACGATTTTGAAGATGTGTTAGAACGCAGTACTCAAGCCTTAACTCCTGAAGATTTTGAAATTGCAGCAAATGAAACAGAAGCCATTGTACTAGATGTGCGTACTGAAAATGATTTTGCAAAAGGGCACATTCCACGTTCCATCTTTATAGGATTAGATGGCGGTTTTGCACCTTGGGTAGGCGCTTTAATTGCAGATGTTAAAAAGCCAATACTACTAGTTACAGCGGTTGGCAGAGAAGAAGAAACAATTACACGTTTATCGCGTGTTGGTTTTGACCAAACTTTAGGGTATTTAAAAGGTGGCTTTGATGCCTGGAAAAAAGCTTCTAAAGATTATGATACCGTAAGTTCTATTCCAGCAACAACTTTTAAAGAAGCAAAAGAAACTGGAGATGTTCCTGTTTTTGATGTAAGAAAAGAAGATGAGTTCTATTCAGAGCATGTATTAGGTGCAGATAATACACCCTTAGCGTATATTAACAACCATCTTGCAGAATTTCCAGATACAGAAACCTTCTATGTCCATTGTGCAGGAGGCTACAGAAGTATAATTGCAGCATCTATTCTAAAAAGTAGAGGCATTCACAATTTAATAAACGTTCAAGGTGGTTTTAAAGCAATAAAAGAGGTAAACGTTGCAGTTTCAGCATACGTTTGCCCATCAACATTATAAATTATAAAAATGAATTGGATATACGAACCGTGGCCTTGGTATATAGCTGGCCCAATGATTGCCTTTATAATGTTCTTACTTATAATGGTCGATAAAAATTTTGGAATGTCTTCTAACTTACGCACAATGTGCACTATTTGTGGAGCAGGTAACAAAGCTGATTTCTTTAAATTTGACTGGAAAGCGCAAAAGTGGAATTTAGTTGTGGTGTCTGGTACTATTATCGGCGGATTTATAGGGTCTTATTTTCTAAGTACCAATTTAGCCGTAGCAATACATCCAGAGACCATTTCAGATTTAAAGGCGCTCGGTTTTGAAAGTGCAGGAACGGCATACCTTCCTACGGAGTTATTCGGTACTGAAGCATTACGAAGCCTCAAAAGTGTATTGGTTTTAACCATTGGAGGATTGTTCGTAGGTTTTGGAGCACGGTATGCTGGAGGTTGTACTTCTGGTCACGCAATTTCAGGATTAAGTAACTTACAATTGCCTTCTTTAATAGCTGTCATAGGTTTCTTTATAGGAGGCCTCACAATGATTCATTTTATTTTCCCTTTACTTTTTTAAACTATGAGAACACTTGTCTATTTATGTATCGGAATCCTTTTCGGAATCACAATGTTTAAATCGGAAGCAGCTTCCTGGTTTCGTATTTATGAAATGTTCAAATTTGAATCCTTTCATATGTATGGTATTATTGGTGCTGCATTATTTATTGGAAGTATACTAGTCCAATCAATCAAAAGATTCAAAATCAAATCTTTCTATGGAGAAAAAATAAACTTTGCCCCAAAAGCAAAAGGCTTTAAGCGTTATCTGTTTGGCGGAATTATATTTGGTTTAGGCTGGGCCTTAGCAGGTGCTTGTCCAGGACCAATGTTTACTTTAGTTGGAGCAGGTTATATTTCAATTTTCATCGTAATTATAGCAGCTCTTTTAGGTACTTTTTTATATGGATTATTTAAGGATAGATTGCCTCATTAAAGTGTTTAGAAACGTTGGGAAATTGTGTTAAAAATATATATTGTTGAGCATAATTACATGGAATAATACTATCTATGAAATTATAATGAACACTTGTTGACGAATGTTAAAACAGCCCAATAACAATGTTTATTGTTGCTTACAAGACTTTCTCTGATATTTTATATAATAGAAAATTATAGCTACATCGTAAACTAAATGTTGTTTTAATATTGAAGCATCCACAAGATAATCCAATATTAAAAATGTACTATAATTTATATTATGTTAAATAGGGTTTTCAGAAAGGAATATCATTCAACGGATATCAGTACGCTATCCCTTATTTAATAGCTTCTACTCCTCTTGTTTTAGTTCGAATTCTAATGGCATCTTCAACGGCATAAATAAATATCTTACCGTCGCCCACTAAATTTTCTGAGGCATTTTCTAAAATAACAGCAATCGCGGTTTCAAGATTGTCATCACTCACCACACAAATGATCATAATTCTTGTTTGCAGAATCATCGATTGTTCGGTGCCACGATAGCGCTCTGTATATGTTTTTTGTAATCCACTTCCTTTTACGGGAATTATTGTATTACAGGGTATGCCAGCTGCTTTTAAACCTGTTTGTACATCCTTTAGCTTTGATGGTCTTATAATTGCTTCTATTTTTTTCATGTTTTTAAATTTAGTTCATTATAATTACTCAAAAGTAGAATATGCCTCTACTCCAAAAGAAACAGCATCGATCCCTGCAGACTCTTCTACCTTAGAAATTCGAATGCCAAACGTTTTTTGCATGATTTTCATCACTATAAAAGTACATACAAAACCAAAAGCACCAATTACAAAAACCCCAAGTGCTTGTGTGGCTAACATGGCTGCACCACCACCAAAAAACAAACCACCATCCGTAGCAAATAATCCGACAGCCAAAGCACCAAATAAACCATTAACGCCATGCACAGCAATTGCACCAACAGGATCATCAATTTTTAATTTATCAATATACAACACCGCAATATCCACCAAAACACCTGCAATTAAACCAATAAAAATAGCAGCATTTGGCCCCACGACATTGCACCCTGCAGTAATGGCAACCAAACCAGCCAAAACCCCATTAATGGTCATCGTAATATCTATTTGACCGTATCTAAAATAGGTGTAAAACATGGTTGAAATTCCACCTGCTGCAGAGGCTAAAAATGTGTTTGTAGCCACAGTTCCAATTAATTCCCAATTACCAACTGCACCCAAGGTAGAACCCGGGTTAAAACCAAACCAACCAAACCATAATATAAAAGCGCCAATGGCTGCCAATGGTAAATTATGACCAGGAATTGCATTTACGTCTCCATTTTTTCGGTATTTTCCTATTCTTGGTCCTAAAACAATGGCTGCTGCCAACGCAGAAAAACCACCCATTGCATGCACTGCTGCAGAACCAGCAAAATCGTTAAAACCTCTTACAGCTAGCCATCCATTCGGATTCCATACCCAATTTGCAACTAAAGGATACATTACTGCACAGAAAATAAAAACATAAATTGCATAACTCCAAATTTTCATGCGCTCTGCTACTGCTCCAGATACAATAGAAATGGCTGCAATTGCAAAACCTAATTGTATAAACCAAAATAGTTTATTAGAGACCGTTAAGCCTAAACCTAAGTCTTTTGAAGTTATGCCGGTATCAAATGCAAACCAACCGTTCGAATTCCCATACGCAATACCAAAACCGATTGCATAAAAAGCAATTCCTCCAAAAGTAATGTCTATAATAACCTTTGCAATAATACTCATGGCATTTTTAGACCTTACAAAACCGGCTTCTAATAATGCAAATCCACCTTCCATAAAAAAGATAATTGCACCGCAAATAGCTACCCAAATAGTGTCTATTGCGTTTATTAATTGGGGTTGTTCTACTGTAATTAGTGATAATGTGCTCATAAAATTAATTCTATATTTTTTTAAAAAAATAAAGATACATTTATTGTTATCTTAAAATATTAGAGATAAAATAAAAATTTTACTAATAAAACAGTATACTTATAAAAATTTACGACAATTACAGTAGATTCAATAATATGTATATTTTACCGATTATGCATTGCATACATTCCTTCAAAAAACATTTTTATAAAGAATGTATAATATCAAATAGATATTATACCTAAAGAACTACTTTTGTTTCCATGGGAATTAGGCAAAAATCAGAATTAGAATTCATTATCATCATGGCATCCTTGATGTCTTTAGTTTCATTATCTATCGACGCTTTATTGCCTGCCATTACAGATATTATTGACACCATTGGTGTCATAGATCCTCAGAACAATCAGTTATTAATTACCATGATTTTTTTAGGTTTGGGATTTGGACAATTAATTTCGGGCCCTTTGTCCGATAGTTTTGGTCGAAAACCTGCTATTTATGTCGGTTTTATTGTTTTTGCCTTGGCCAGTTTGGTCTGTATTTTTGCCACCAGTTTAGAAATGATGATTGCGGGAAGAATTCTCCAAGGAATTGGCCTTTCTGCACCAAGAACCATAAGTATCGCGATGATTAGAGACCGTTTTAGCGGTAATTACATGGCCAAAGTAATGTCTTTTGTTGTGGTTATTTTTATTCTTGTGCCAGTGATAGCGCCGGCATTGGGTAAAATAATGTTAGATCTGTACGGATGGAAATCTATTTTTTACAGTCAGTTATTTTTTGGTTTGTTTGTAATGCTTTGGTTTTGGAAAAGACAGCCAGAAACCTTAAAACCAGAAAATAAACGCGCGTTTAAATTTGCGCTTTTTGTATCGGGAGTTAAAGAATTTATAAAGCATAAAAATGCCATTATTTTTACCTTATTTTCTGGTTTTATTACCGGTTCTTTTATGGTGTATTTAAGCGCAAGTCAGCGTATATTCGAGGAACAGTACAATCTAAAAGAAGAATTTCCTTTTATTTTTGCCGGGCTTGCCATTGGTGTTGGTTTTGCCACCTTTTTAAACGGCACCTTGGTTTTAAAATTAGGGATGTTTAAACTCGTATCTATTTTTACCATTGTTTTTACATTGGTTCCTTTCGTTTATGTCTGTTTATATTATGGCGCACCCAATCCAAGTATCTATGTGTTATTAACTTTTTTTTGGTTGCAGTTTTTTGCAATCGGTTTCTTATTTGGAAATACACGCGCTTTGGCAATGGAACCTATTGGACACATTGCCGGAATTGGAGCTGCAATTAACGGATTTGTTTCTACCATTATGGCAGTTCCAATTGCTACTTTTGTCGGGAGTTTTATAGATACCACTGCCCTGCCCTTATTTATTGGCTTCTTTTTCTGTGGAATCACAGGGTTGTTACTCATTCAATATTTAAATTTTTCGAATCGAAAAAAAATAACCTAAACAAGCACCCGCTTTAAACAACAATTTAGCACCATGAATTTCGAAATAATTTTTGAAGATGCATTTCTTTTAGTGGTCTGTAAACCAAATAATATGGTGGTGCACCACGCATACCATTCTAGAAATGTTGCGAATGAAACCTCGCTTTTACAATTAATACAAGAAGAAATAGGCATCAAGGTATATCCGATACATCGCTTAGACAGAAAAACTTCAGGAATTATTTTATTGGCAAAAGAGACCCAATATGTTTCCAAATTTCAAGAATTGTTTACCAATAATGAAATTGAAAAAACATATTACGGTGTGGTACGAGGGCATGCTCCAGAAGCAAAAACCATTGCTTCTCCGGTAAAAGGAAAAGATGGAAAAGTACACAAAGAGGCACTTACCCATTTAAAAACGCTGGCACAAATTACCTTGGATATTCCTGTAAAACCCTACGATGCTTCGCGATATAGTTTGGTAGCATTACAACCAAAAACAGGTAGAATGCATCAGTTAAGAGTGCATGCACTAAAAATTAGCCATCCGTTAATTGGCGATGCAAAATATGGAGATAAAAATCACGATTTGATGTATGCTAACAATTTTGGTTGGAAAAATCTATTTTTACACGCCGGAGAATTAGCCTTTAAACATCCTTTTTCTGAAGAAAAATTCATTTTAAAAGCAGGGTTTCCAAAAGATTGGATTGCTTTGTTTGAGGAGTTTTCATGGCAAAACCCGCAGCTATAAATGCGTTGATAGTTCTGTAACAAAAAAGGTTCGCTGCACTACTTCTTATAAGCAACACAGCGAACCTTTGTAATATATGATCTGCGCATACACGCATGCAATCTCTTTTATTGCTCAATAGAGTCTGACCGAAACGCAAGCAATTCTCCCTCTTCAAACGTGGGTGTGAGCTCTATCGGATTGCAACAAACTTCGCAATCTTCGATATAGGTCTGCTCCCGAACACTTGCATCCAATAACATTGAAATTTCTTCCCAGCAGTGTGGACACTGAAAAAAGTGCTCTTGTTCCATTAGTCAATTACCTTTAAAACTAATTTTCCTTTTTTCTCTCCAGAAAATAGTCTTTTATATGTTTCTTGAAAGTTTTCGATGCCTTCATAGATGTCCTCTTTAGATTTTAGTTTGCCTTCTTGCATCCAAATCCCCATTTGTCTTGCAGCAGTTCCAAAATCTTTGGTATAATCCATAACCACCATCCCTTGCATGGTAGAACGGGTGACCAATAAAGATAAATAATTACTTGGCCCATTAATTTTATGTTTGTTGTTGTATTGTGAAATTGCCCCACAAATAACAACTTTTGCATGCATTCTTAACTTACTCAAGGCGGCATCTAAAATTACGCCACCTACATTGTCAAAAAACACATCGATTCCTTTCGGGCATTTCTTTTTTAAAGCGGAATAAATATTTTCCGTTTTGTAATCAATTGCAGCATCAAAACCCAATTCGTTTTTAAGATAGTCACATTTCTCTTTTCCACCCGCAATTCCAATAACCGTGCATCCTTTTAGCTTCGCAATCTGCCCAACAACAGAACCCACGGCTCCTGCAGCACCAGAAACTAAAACAATGTCTCCCTCTTTTATTTTACCTACTTCTAAAATCCCAAAATAAGCAGTCATTCCAGGCATTCCCAAAGTACCTAAGTACATAGGCATGGATGCTAATTTTTCATCAACTTTATACCATCCATCTCCATTTGATACCGAAAACTGCTGCACGCCTCCCCAACTTGTAACACAATCTCCAACCTCAAACTTAGGGTTGTTATTGTTTTGAATCACTTTTCCAATAGATCCAGCGCGCATCACATGGCCCAATTCTACCGGAGGAATGTAAGATTTCGTATCATTCATCCATCCACGCATTGCAGGATCTAAAGAAATATAATGATGTTGTACTAAAATTTCTCCTTCCGCTAATGTAGGAATGGTTTGCGTTTCTAATTCCCAAGTGGATGTATCTGGAAATCCTACGGGTCTGTTTTTTAAAATAATCTGTTTGTTCTTCATAGAGCACATTATATTCCTTAAAAATAAGAATATTTTACAACTTGACAGGACTTCAATAATAAAATTCATAAAAAAACCTTTATCATTTTAAGGATAAAGGTTTTTTATATAATTAGTGGCGCCTTGAGGGTTACAATTCTTTGAAAATTGCATGCATCATTCTCTTTTTATCATTGATACTTTCTTCTAAAGCAATCATAGTTTCTGTTCTATTTACTCCAGGTACATCGTCTATTTCATATATAATATCCTTCGCATCGTTTGTTCCCTTTGCTCTTACTTTACAAAAAATATTGTATTTTCCTGCAGTGACATAAGCTACTGTTACATTTGGTATTTTTCTTAAGTTTTCAATGACTCCTTGCGTCATGGATGTTTTCTCTAAGTAAATACCAACATGTGCTATAAATGAATAGCCCATTTTTTCGTAGTTTAATGTCAGAGTAGATCCTTGAATAATTCCTTCATCCTCCATCTTTTTTACACGGACGTGAATGGTTCCTGCAGACACTAATAGTTGCTTTGCGATATCTGTAAATGGTGTTCTCGCATTTTCTATTAAAATGTCTAAAATTTGATGATCAATTTCGTCTAGTGTAAACTTTTTCATATTTTAGGTATTGTTCAATTATATTTGCTAAAATATGAATTTAATTTAATTAAAAAACAATTTTACTGAGAAAAAATTAAAAAAACTAGCAATCGAAAACGATTTCGTGATGTCCAAACTTCCCTTTTAAGCTTTTCTTGTCTGATTTATGTAATTTGGAAACCAATATGCCATCAATAATTTCATCCTTGAATTGGTAGGCGACATTTTTTTGAGAATCGGGAAACCGATGCAGGACATCATAAAAAATATCGGCATTATTAGGAATCGAAAAATACGATTTGTAGCTGCTAAAATCTTTTGTTACGGCAATATGAAACAGTCCTTGAAGAATTGAGAAAAAGGTGTATTTTC
This sequence comes from Polaribacter sp., assembly GCA_028336245.1. GTDB lineage: Bacteria > Bacteroidota > Bacteroidia > Flavobacteriales > Flavobacteriaceae > Polaribacter. The sequence goes on along the minus strand of JAOKTT010000009.1, from coordinate 32,620 downwards.
TTGATATTTCTCTTTCATAATCTTCCGGGTAATGTCCAGACTCAATTAAAATGGTGTTGTAGCCTAATTTCTGAAAATTATCTCCTGTGGCGGTTGGGTAAAATTCATCCGTATACCTTCCAACACAATTAGGAATTATTTTTTGTAGTAGCGCATTCATGGCCACAATAACGTTCATGGTTTGCTTTCTTCCCGTTGTGACCGCTCGCGTACTTTCTTCAGAGGGTGCTAAAAAAGATATCGTTGCAGGGTTTTTGGTGTTTTCAACATTGAAAATCGTTCTTTGATCGTGCAGGTTGAAACAAAAATCAGGACTAAAATCTTCTAGAATTGTCCGTAAAATTTTACTTTCTTTCGCTTTTTTAGCTACTGCATCTCTGTTTAAATCAATCTTATTTCCATTTACACGCGTATAGACTTCCGCTCCATCAGGATTTAACATGGGGATAAAAACAAGGGTGCACGCTTCTAGAATTGTAGTAAGCTCTTTTGCATTCGCATTTAAAAAACAATTGAAGATGTCGAATAAAGCTCTGGTCCCAGTACTTTCATTTCCATGCATTTGAGACCACAGTAAGATCTTTTTCTTTCCATGCCCCATTTTTAACTGATAAATAGGTCTTTCTTGTTCTGATGTTCCTATTTGGGTTAACTGAAAAGTAGCTTCATACTTTTTGAGGGGCTCTTGAATGTCTTTAAGACAAATCCATTTCCCAAAAAGGGAGGTTTCTTTTTCCTTCTTAAAAAGGTTTTCTAAAAAATCGACTGTCAATGTGTTCATAACTGCGGCGTGTAATGTGTTGTAAAAATAATAGAATCACATTTGTAATCAAACTAAAATGTTACAAATGTAAATTGACGTAATTTTACATTTGTAAACTTAATTTGGGTGCTTTTATTTTACTTTTGTATACACCTAATCTTTGTGTATAAATGCGCATTGTCAACAAGAAGTATTGCATAGATATTTGTTATTAACTAAACTTAATATTCTTAAATTGTGTTGTTTACATATTTAATCTAAAGTGTTTATTTAAGTTATATAAAGTGGTTTATAATTAAAGTAAGAATTAACATTGCAGATAAAAAGATAATTTTTACATTTGTAAAGCAAGACAATGTTACAATGATAAACAACCTGGATTTTACCAACAGACTAAAAGAATTGATGGAGTACTATCAATTTTCGGCATCTACCTTTGCGGATAAGGTAGGTGTGCAACGGTCTAGTATCTCACATATTTTATCTGGAAGGAACAAACCGAGCTTAGATTTTGTTCTAAAAGTAACAACTGAACTTCAAGAGGTAGACATGCAATGGTTGTTAAAAGGGATGGGTGTTTTTCCGAAAAGGAGTATGACAAAAGAAAAGGATACATCCACTACACCAACATTACTTAATTCAGAGGTATCGATGCATGAAAAAAAAATACAACGGATTGTTGTCTTTTATGAGGATGGTACTTTTGAGGAATATCAAAAATGATGCATAGTAGCAGGAAGACCATCGAAATGACCGCCTTTTAATACCGTATAAGTGTTGTAGTTATTACTTCAGACATCAATGGGCTGCGCTTCTTGTTAATACATGAATTATGCCCCCAGAAAACTCTCCACTAAGTCACTTTTTAGAGTTATTTTCGGTACTTTAAAATCGAAATACTTTTGGAGCGGAATTTCAAACCCTTTGTAATTTAAATAGTTATTTAAAGCGGAGTTTAGTCCTTCACTGTACAAATGATGCGTGGCTCCTGTTGGATCTTCGTGGTATAAATCATTCTCAGCAAAACCTTCAAACTTGGGTCCCGTAATATTGATTTCAAATGCCTCCGGATTTTTACCCACGGGACTGTGACTTGTGCATGCAAATTGATGCCAAAAAGCAGACTGTATGCAATTGCTTTGAAATAGCTGCCGTACAACTTCTAAAGAATCAATCGTTTCTTGCGCTGTTTCCGTAGGAAATCCGAACATTAAATACGCATGTACCATGATGTTTTCATTAGAAAAAGCTTTGGTAACCCTGGCAACTTGTGCAATGTCTACACCCTTTTTCATTTTAGCCAACAACCGATCTGAAGCAACTTCCAAACCGCCCGTTACAGCAATACATCCAGATTTTGATAATAAAGAACATAACTCAGGCGTAAACGTCTTTTCAAATCGAATGTTAGTCCACCAAGTGATATACACCTTTCTTTCAATTAAAGTATTCGCCAAAGCGCGCAACATTTTTGGTGGCGCTGCTTCATCCACAAAATGAAAACCAGTAATGCCGGTCTCTGACATTATTTTCTCAATTTTATTGACCAAATCTTCGGCAGTTGTATTTTGATAGTTTCCAATATAATCCAAGGTTACATCACAGAAAGAACACTGTTTCCAATAGCAACCATGAGAAATCGTAAGTTTGTTCCACTTTCCATCAGACCACATCCGGTGCATCGGATTCATCACATCTAAAAAAGACAAATACTTATTTGTAGGTAATCCGATATAACTCGGTGCAGGTAGATTTTTATGATGAAATATGGTATTCGGTATTTTATTGACATATACTACTTCGTTATCTTTGCAGATATACGTTCGCTCTAGTGCCTCCACTCCTATTTTACCATCTAAAAATTCTGTTATTTTTAACAAAGGGCCTTCCCCATCATCTAAGGATATAAAATCGATACAGTTAAAAATTCTTGGATCTGACAAGCGTCTCAATTCAGTATTGCAATAACCACCACCCATTGCTGTTTTTAGGTGTGGATATTTTTCCTTTATAAACTGTGCACATCGCAAAGCAGAAAATAAATTCCCTGGAAAAGGGACGGTAAAACAAACCAAATCGTAGGCATCTTTTTGCAGTTGTTCTTCTAACAAATACAACATTTCGTCTTCTATCAATGTAGTTTCATATTGCAGATAATCAGCAATTGTATCAAAACTAGAAGCAGCTCTTGCAAGCTGTTCTGCATATCGTGTAAAAGAAAAAAACTCGTCTACATTTGCATTTATAAAATCTCCCAATTCCTCTACAAACAAGGTTGCAATATGTTTGGCTTTGTCTAAAATTCCTAATTTCCCGAATTCAGTCGTTAAATCTTTGTCTAATTTAATACGTCTGTGACCGTGTGGTAAATAATCTTTATGTACTATTTGATAGGCAGCGGTAACTTCTTGCACCCGTAAATAATTCATTACAGACTCCACTTTATGAATATACTCTTCCTTTTGCTTGTAGACCAAAGGCAACTCCTTATTCCCAAGCAAGTCTGCTTGTTTAAAAATAGCATCTATAAATTCTTTGGTAAACACCGCAGTAAATAATTCTATACTTAAATCTAATTGCGTTGCTTTTACCTTTTTAGATTCTAAAAATCCTTTGATGTATGCCGTTGCAGGATATGCTGTATTTAATTGTGTAAAAGGAGGTGTTATTAAAAGCGTATTTATGGCCATATATTTAAATAAAACGCAAAGATAGGTTTCCCTAATTAATTTTATATCTGAAAATTGAAATCTCTTTGAAATTGTTCCCTGCGTTTTATTCTTAAAAAGAGCGTTTAAAAAATAATCAGGTGAATACTTTTTTACTATTTAAGAATAAAACGCAAGTGAAATTATAAAAGCAAAAAACAGGCCGCTCTTAGAATATTTTAAAAAAAAATATCCGCTCTCAATTCTCAAGCGCCTTTTGAAAGCGCTCTTCAGCGTATTACGTGGAGACTTCTCTCTGAAAAATCTATTTTTCTAGTACTACTTCACAATCCATAAAGGCACTTCCATGTCCTGATTAAAAAGTTCTTCAGTAACACTTCCTACCAATAAAGAAGAAAAGGTATTTCTCCCTTTATCTCCAACAAGAATAAGGTCTGCACCAGAAAATTCAGCCCTTGAGATTAGTTTTTCTGCAATACCAATATCTCTACCTAAAATGATTTCTGAAGTTAAAGCTCCATCAAATGCAATCTTTTTTATGAATTTCTCATATTTTTCCTTCAAATGATTATCTATCTTCGAATCGAGATGTTCTTTTGGAATATAAGGAGAAAATTGCACAGGTACATTATATATGTGCATTGCCTTTACCTTTGCATTGGTCGTTTTTTGTAAGTTTTCAGCTACTTTAAACACCTTTTTAGAAGCATTAGAAAAATCTGTTCCTGCCCAAATACTAGAAATTACAGGTGCTGTATCTTTTGGAATGGATAAAATATCACACTTTAAGAGCCGCAATAATTTTCCACTAACAACGCCAGTACCTCTAGATTTGTTTTTGTTTCCTATTAAAGCGAGCTGAATCGCATATTTATCAACAATATAATTAATGAGCGATTCCGAATAAGGATCTTCTGAAATAAGCACTTCCCATGCTACTGAGGAGGTGAATTTTTCTGCTACCTTCTCGTTTAATTCATCTCCAATTATTTCGTCTAAATTAAGATCCTTTAATTGTTCTTCAAATAATTCTGAGATCTCATATTTTTTAATATTATGCACAAAATACACTTTTTCAACCTGAAGAGATTCGGCAATAAAAGAGGCATACTTAATTAAAGTGTTATCAATTTCAGAGAGGTCTAAAGCGACCAAGATGTTTTTTATTTCAGTCATTGTTCGAATTATTTAGTATGGTTTTCCTTATTTGTATTTCGTTTTTTAACGATGGTAGCAACTATTTCCTCATAATTTTCAAGTTCTTTTTGAGATTCCCGTTTTTTTAGTTTCCGATAATCTTCGCTTAAACCTTTGTAAAGTGAGAAACACATGACTATTAAAATAATGGCAAAAGGCAACCCTGTTACAATAGTGGCGGTTTGCAGTGCCTGTAATCCACCCCCTATTAAAAGAACTGCGGCAACGCTACCTTCTACAACGGCCCAAAATATTCTTTGCCCTACAGGCGCATCTATTTTACCCCCGGTGGTTAAACTATCGACTACCAAAGATCCAGAATCCGAGGACGTAACAAAGAACCCTGCAATTAAAATGATAGCAATAATATTAAGAATAAATGCGAAAGGATAATCTTCTAAAAACACAAATAGCGCAGTGGCAACATTATCGTTGACAGCATTTACAATGGTATCATTTCCTAGAATAGCCTCATTTATTGCCGTGCTTCCAAAGGCTGAAATCCAGAAAAAAGTAACAATAGAAGGTACTAATAATACGCCTAAAATAAACTCACGTATGGTACGCCCTTTAGAAATACGAGCAATAAACATTCCTACAAAAGGAGACCAAGCAATCCACCAACCCCAATAAAAGGTGGTCCAAGTATTTTGCCAATTGGTACCTGTATAACTTTCTGTCCAAGTTGAAATTTCAAGTATACTCGATAAATAATTCCCTGTATTTTGTACGAAAGATTTAAAGATAAAAATTGTGGGCCCTAATATGAGCACTATCAGCAGAAATAACACTGCTACTCTCATATTCCATTCACTCAAAACTCGCACGCCTTTATCTACGCCTAATACTACAGAAATAGTAGCAATAAGCGTAATTCCTCCAATTAAAATAACTTGCGTTATTACGCCACTATCGATTCCAAAGAGGTGATTTAAACCTGCCGCAATTTGTTGAACACCCAATCCTAAAGAGGTTGCAAGTCCAAATAAAGTGGCAAGGACCGCAAAAATGTCTATCGCATCTCCAATTCTTCCATAAATTTTATCTCCTAAAAAAGGATAAAAAACAGATCTAATAGTAAGTGGGAGTCCGCGGGAATACGTAAAATACGCCAAAGACAATCCTACCAAGGCATATATTGCCCAAGCATGAAAACCCCAGTGAAGAAAAGTAAATTTCATAGCTTCTTTGGCAGCTTCTGCGGTTTCGCCTGCTGCCATCGGTGGACTTAGATAATGATAAATCGGTTCTGAAATACTCCAAAATAGCAACCCAATTCCCATTCCAGCACTAAATAGCATTGCGAACCAAGAAAGGGTTTTAAATTCTGGTTTTGCGGTTTGTCCTCCTATTCTTATTTGCCCATATTTACTAAAGGCCAAATAAATCATAAATACCAGAAACACATTTACTCTCAATATAAAAAACCAACCTGCCTTATTTGCAACAAAGGCCTGAATTTCAGTAAAATGCTGTTCTGCCTTGTCTTTAAATAACAAGGTTAATGTAATGGTGATGATGACGATAATAGCAGAAGTAAAAAATACAGGTCCGTTCACTTCAATCCAAAAATGGATTTTTTCTCATCACTTCGTATAATTTTTTTAGCCATAATAAAGTGTTTTTTTAATTATAATTTAATTTTATAAGCGCTATATTGAGTCTGTAATTTCTATATTCAGCTTAGAAATAGTACCCAATATTAATATTAAATCTAGCCTCCCATTCAGCATCGGGATTTCCTTTTGCAAAATCGTCTACAAAATTACCACCTAACCAAGAGTGATTGTAACCAGCAGCATAGTCAAAATAGGTATATAAATTTCCGGCAGAAACTAAAACCCCTGTTACATTCATATAAGAATCTGTAAAATCAGTAGCGCTCTTCTCCATATACGCAAAATCATTATAGAACTGCAAATTGCTAACAGGTCCCCATGTAACCGGAACATTTCTAGAAACAGCAAAAGTGTACATATTAAAATCGGCAGCCACTTGGTAAGGAAAACCATAGGCAGCCATAGAGAGCACATCTCTCGTTTCTCCATCGGCATTTTCTGGGTTGTGTGCTGCAGTAATAAATTGTGCTTTTACATTCCATTTTCCTTTGGTTACTTCATAATGAACGGCAACTGCACTGTGATTTCCTACTTCTTCGGTATCCAAATTATACAAGCCTCCATATTGAAGCGAGACTCCTAGTCTACTTGCAGCGCGCTCTCCAAACTTGTAAATAAACTTTCCATTAAATTGATTTATTTCTTTATTTCTTCCGGCAACATCGTATGAATATCTATTTGGAGAAATTTCAGTATTATTTCCAAATCTGAGTTCTTCCGCATTTTTAAAGAAGGCCAACTGATACTCAAACCTGTCAGCCGTATGCATGTATTTAATACCCATATCATGGTCATCTTCCATTCCCACATAATACGTAAGGTTAAAAAACCAGTTATGAGAGTTGTATTGTTGAATACCAAAAGGAACTTGTGTTAAGCCCACCTGAACTTGATCTTTTTCATTAAAGTTGTAACCTAACCAACCTTGTTTTAACATTCCTCCACCAAAACCTTCTGAATATAACCGATATTCAGCATTTAGTTTGATTCCTTTGTAAGCTCCTTTGGCATTTATTCTGAACATATCATATCCAAAATCACCACCTCGTTTTATTTGGCCGTCTTTCCAAGAAGATAAATTATAGTTGAAACGCAATGCGCCCCCTATTTTGAGTTCTGGTTTATCCTGCGCTTTTGTTGAAAATAGGAACAGTATTGCTAAGATTGAAAGAGTGAAAGTTCTAGAAAATTGTAGGTGCGTACTTATTTTTATCATATTTGAAATTCAATAAATTATTAGGAAAAATTTAAAGGGTGTATTTTAGAAAATAAACAAGGTGTGTAATTAATAGGTTTAAGATTCGTGAGTTAATCTACTATTAATCAGTGTTTAGAGATTTTATTGTGATGCAAAGGTATAGTACTTTTAAGAACTAAGCAAAAAAATGGGCTTTAAACCATTACAAAAACTGGTATCTAAAAATACGAAACTATCATATTCACAAGAATACATTAAGATAGAAACTATTTCTATGTTTATACTTGAAATTAGTTGCTAAGTATGCTTCTAAAAGAGAATGACATTTCTGTTTCAAAAAGTATTTAAAATTCACGAACTTTCTTTAATTCTATTGAAGATCATTAGAATCAAGATTTTTTTATCGAATAATAGAAAGCATTGGAAATAGCAATATTCTTATTTGTCAGTCTTGCAACACTATTTATTTTATACGTTTTAGTGGTACTAAAATTAAATTTTTTATAACAATCCCATCATTCCCTCTTTCACTAGGGCCACATTGCGTTCTTTATTAGAATTGCTGCTTTTTTCCTGTTCTTGAATCATTGTTCTCATTAGATTGATCACCACTTTATCAAAATTGAATTTTTGATATTGATTTCCTTTAGCTACCATGTCTTCCACCAAATTCTGAATAGCTTCTATATTATTACTTTTAGAAATCATATTAAAAGCTTTTTCATACAATAGCTTCGTGGCAGCATCACCAGATAAAAACATCCCAGAAACTACACTTTTAGCAATAAATGGTAATTCAGTTTGGTCATTAGATTCAATGAAAATTTTTGTTAAAGGGGTTGCTAAAATTTTCCGAACGTCATCGGGTAATGTTTTTGATTTTTTTATTGCCGCTACTTTATCTACATAATATAGGGCTATTAAAGATTTTCCCAAAACGGCATAAGAAGGACTAGACAAACCCTTGTTAAATATTTGTTTTAATTCTGGATCAATTAACTTTCCTAAAGTTTCAATGGCAGCAGCTTGTACCAATGTTTTCTTATCATCATTGGCAATTTGGATTATTTTTTGAATCGCATTTTTTTTGGAAAACTTATTGATTAAGTCCATTTTTTCAAGGGCTAAAATTCTAATTTTATAGGAGGAATCCTCCAAGGCATCTACAACTGCAGTAAAAGCATCTTTATCATCTTGTTTTTTTGCAACGGCTACCAAAGCTTCCCTGCGATGTGTATAGTTTTTAGCATTTTTTAATTGAAAAATATAATCGCTCAATACTTTATTTTCATTGATTTCGCACAATAAAACACCGTCTGCATTTATTTGAATGAGTGCAGGTTGTTCTTTAAAATCAAAGGTAAAAGAGGCATCGTTATTTTCGATAAATACTCTTTCTCTCCTCCTTTTTCCTGCTTCAAATATATCTAAGGACAGTGGGAATTGAAATTTTTCAGCTTGTAGTTGTCGTACATTTATAGTTACTGTCTTTCTTAAGATATTATAATCATAAGAAATGGTAAGTTTTGGGTGGTTTGCCCCGAAGTACCACTGATTAAAAAACCAATTCAAGTCTTTGCCCGTTACTTCTTCAAAGACTAATCGCAATTGGTGTGCTTCTGCTGCTTTGAATTGATACTTATTTAAATACGCTTTTAAACTTGTAAAAAAAGCGGTATCACCCACATAACTGCGCAACATGTGTAAAATGGCACCACCTTTATTATAGCTGACGAGATCAAACATATCTTCTTTGTCTACATAATTAAAACGGACTAAATTTTTAGCTGCTTCTTGACCTTCTATATAAAGTTTTGTGTTTTCGTACAAGTGCATTTCTGCAGCTTCTTCCCCATATTTATATGCTTGCCATAAATATTCGCTATAATTTGCAAAAGACTCATTTAAAGTAAGATTACTCCAGCTTTCTGAGGTTACTAAATCACCAAACCAATGATGAAATAATTCGTGTGCAATGGTGTTTTCGTGTTTATTCTCGTCAATTAATTGTCCAGGCATTTGTAGCGCTTGTTCCCCGTGAACAACTGCCGTTGTATTTTCCATAGCACCAGAAACATAGTCTCTCACAACAATTTGGCTGTATTTATTCCAAGGGTAGTCTACACCCAATTTTTCTGAGAAAAACTGCATCATTTCGGGTGTATTTCCAAAAATATCCTTTGCATATTTTGCGTACTCCTTTTCTACATAATAATTAACTGCAATATCTTTGTAGGTATCTTCTATAATTTCAAATGCACCAACCCCCATAAAGAACAAATATGGTGCGTGTTTTTGATCCATTTTCCAGTAATCTGTTCTGCTTCCTGCGTTTTTAGTTTGGCTAATTAGCGCACCATTAGAAAGGGTTACATATTTATTAGGAACTGTAATGTAGATTTCCTGTGTTGTTTTTTGATTTGGAGCATCTATTGTAGGAAACCAACAACTACTTCCTTCGGTTTCACCTTGTGTCCAAATTTGTGTTGGTTTATTCTTGTCAGCTCCGTCTGCATTTATAAAATATAATCCTTTTACCGAAGTAATGGCTGCACTTCCCTTCTCTTTTACTTTTTCTGGTCTTGCAGTATATTTAATGTAGACCGTAAATGCTTCTTCTTTACCATATTTCTTAGGAAGTTTTAAAATAATCTTATAATCGGCATAATCGTACTCTATTTTTTTTCCATTCAAAGAAACCTCATGAATTAACATTGATTTCGCATCTAAAGTAAGCAGGTTTGTTGCGTAAAAATGAGGTTTTGCAGTAATCCATGCTTCCCCATTCAATTGTTTTTGTTCAAAATTGAAATCAACTTTCAACTTCGTATGAATTAAGTCATGTGTTTTTTCCTTTGCCGCTTTATAATTTGAATTATTTTGACAAAAACCAGTTGCGGTAATTGCTACAAAAAGGAATCGAAACCAATTTTTAATCTCCATGAATCATCATTTCTTATACCTTCAAAAATACTAAATAGGAAGATAGAACTTGTTAATTAGCAGTTAAATTCAAAAATACATTAAAATAAACTTAAACAGTTTCTTTTAGTAAGGGAAAAATGCAAGCTATAAATGGTCAATAAGATGCAGGTTTTGGATATGATAGGGATTTGGTGAAGGGGAACTAATGGCACCCTTTCCGACTTATTAACAATTTTAAAAAGAAGGTTTAAATCAAATTGATCTCCAAAGAATATTATCCATTTTTTAGCACAAAAATAGCTGCGAGCTTTGGAATTTGTTGAATTTCTAAATTTCCTTTTAACACAATAATCCTTGCCTCAGAAGCGCCTTTAGTCTCTAGGGGCATTTCTTTAATAAATAAAACGACGGTACTTGCAAACGCGTTATTTTTTGTTGCCTTGGTATAAACTTCAACAAACACCTCCTTTTCTTTGGTTCCCTTTAAGCGTGTTAAGTTTTGTTTTTTGAGAGCTTCCTGCGACATTGATGCTATTTTATTTGCAATCACTGGGTCTTTTGAAGAAAATATTTTGAACTCTTCTAAACCTGTTGCCATTTGAAAAACCTTTATTTCTTTACTGTCTTTAAATTTTTCTGGATTGAATTTTGATAAAAGCGCATAAGCATCCTTGGTAATAACCAACGTTTCAACACCTGCAATGTCTTCTAAAAAATCTAATGATGCTTGTGCAACTCCTGAGAATGGAAAAAGTATTAAAGTGAGTACTACTATTATTATTTTCATTTTTTTAAGCTAATTAAAACCAAATTTAAACTCTAAAGAAGATTCTTATTCTTTTTTAAGCATTTATAAAAATAATTATTTGTTCAGGTCAATGCAAATATATCTACATTTTTATTTTTTTAATATTCGAAAGCATAGATTTAAGCAATACTGCGTTTATTTTTATCAAATTAAAACCGTTCCTTTTAATGTTAGAGTAACTTTTAATTATATTTACGGGTGTAAGAATACTAACTATGAATTAAATCAAAAAATGAGAGACCCTTTTATTAATGTATTATTTATTTTCATGCTACTTCTTTTTTTTAATTGCACCAAGGATATAGATAGTATTCCTGAAGATATTGAGATCAATAATTTTGTTTGGAAAGGTATGAACTCGTATTATTATTGGCAATCTGACGTACCTGATTTGGCCGATACTCGTTTTGCTAATCAAGGGGAGTTGAATGTTTTTTTAAGAAGTTTTTATGCTCCAGAAGAGCTATTCCAGGATTTGCGTTTTCAGCCAGGAGTTATAGATCGATTTTCTTGGATTGTAGACGATTATGTGGCCTTAGAAAATTCTTTTCAAGGAATTCGACTAACAAACGGAATGGAATTTAAGTTGTTTGTTTATAAAGAGAATACAACCAATGTGTACGGTGTGGTATACTACGTAATTCCAGGGTCAAATGCAGAAGTTCAAGGCGTATTGAGAGGGGACGTTTTTAGCGCGATTAATGATACTCAAATAACTGTTGACAATTATAGAAGTCTTTTATTTGGTGAAAACAGTAATTATACGCTGAACGTATCAGATTTTAAAACCGGAAATCCAGAAGTAAATGGGACTAATATTGTTTTGGTAAAAGAAGAATTTCAAGAAAATCCGATTGCCATCAGTAAAACCTTTAATGAAGGTTCAAAAAAAATAGGATATCTTTTATACAATCAGTTTGCAAGTTCTTTTGACCTGCAATTAAATAGTGCTTTTTCTTATTTTAAATCGGAAGCAGTAACCGATCTAATTATTGATTTGCGCTACAATGGAGGCGGCAGTGTGCGAACGGCTACCTATCTCGCCAGTATGATCAATGGCACAAATACAGGGAAATTGTTTTCTCAGGAATTTTGGAATGAAAAAGTGGTGAAAAATACCAGTCCGGACTATTTTGAAAATAATTTCACGGATCAAATTACCAGTAATGATGACAACATACCCATCGAAAGTTTGTCCTTAAATACGGTGTATTTTATCGTTACAGACGATACTGCTTCTGCCTCTGAACTTGTAATTAACGGGATGAAACCTTATATTGATGTAAAGCTAGTGGGTACTAAGACGGTGGGTAAACAAGTGGGTTCAATAACGGTTTATGATTCCGATAATTACAGAAGAACAGGCTCAAATTTAAATGTAAACCATACCTATGCAATGCAACCCATTGTTTTAGAAATTAAGAATTCACAAGGTCAAAATAACCCCGAGGGTTATCTTCCGGAGATTGTTTTATCGGAAGACTTTGGAAGGGAAGATGGAACTATTAATTTAGGTGTTCTGGGAGAAAGGTCAGATATATTGTTAGATAGAACCATAAACTTTATTACCACTGGATCCAGACCTTCTTTTAAAAATAGAAATTATAACCAAGAAAAAGCACTGATAGACTCTAAAGTAATACAGCCTTTTAGTCAAGAAATGTTCGTCGAAAACTTTAGGTAATTTCGCAAAAACACCAAAGTATAAACTTAAATAGCACCTGTTTTTATAGAGCGTCTTCCCCCTCTTTATTAGGCAACAAGTCGGGTCTAAATTCGCTCATTTTTTCTTCATCTTTTGTTTTTGCATAGTCATATCCAGATTTCCACCATTTTTTCATTAGTTTTTTATCAAAAACCAATGAATTTGTGGTGAGTACTGTGGGCGTATAGTATAAATTTAGTTTGATACCTTTATTAGATGCCGCTAATTTTCCAATTGTAATATTGTGTTTCTCCACATGCCCAAGCATAAAATCAAAGACATCAAACAAGAGAGAAAAGGGATTCTTTGAAGGGAGTCTATTAATTTGAGTGACCTCTGTTTCTAAGATAATAGCATCAATTTCTGTAGCTCCTCTTAAAATAGCTTCTCGAATTGGAATCAAAGAACCAAAACCACCATCGGCATATTGGCAATGGTTTTTTTCTAATAGACTCATGAAGGGTACATAGTTGCAAGAGCCCCAAATCCAATCACAAAAGTCTTCATAACTGCAATCACTTATCGCTTTATATTCTATCCGATTTGCTGTTAAATTAGAAACTGTAACGACTACCTCTTTATTTTCGGATTTAATTTTAAGATACATTTCTAGTGTAATCTTCCGTTTAATTAAGGTGCGTAAGTTTTTACTTTCCCCGAATGTTTTCCTACCGTTCAAAAAATTCCAAAAAGTATTCAAATGGTTAATCGTAATCACTTTTTCTCCGGCAATTTTTTTTACTTTAAAAGGGTTGTTGCTGAAAATTGTTTTTTGGTTCACATTGGTATACAGCAGCTTTAATTCGTCTACCATGCCCAAAGCCAAATGCGAGACCATTAAGCTCCCTGTAGAAGTTCCTATAAACAAGTCATACTTTTTTCGCTTTTTATTCATTAGGTATTGTACAACACCACCTGCGAATGCGCCTTTACTTCCACCTCCAGAAATCACCAATGCTTTTTTCATTATTTCGTATGATTTGTTTACTTTCGTTAGATAAAAATATTAAAAATGAATAGAATAATAGGTGTTATTTTTAGTTTCCTTTTTTTTATTTCATGTACCCACGTATACCAACCAAGAAGTATCTCGGACATTGTAATAAAAAACTTTAAGATGGACAGCACAAGTATTAGAGCAATTCAAGCAGTAGACGGAGAACGTGTTTTTTATGCTGGTTCTAATGGAAATGTAGGATTTACGACAGATACTGGTAGTCTTTGGAATGTAATGTCTATTAAATATCAAGATACCATACTTCCTAATTTCAGGAGTTTAGGTTTTAATGGCGCCGATTATTTTGCCATCTCCATTGAGAACCCGGCATTACTATATAAAATAGCAAAAGGAGTTGCAACTTTAAAATACCAAGAAGCTCATGAGAATGTGTTCTATGATGCGCTTACTTTTTTTGAAGACAACGTGCATGGAATTGCAGTGGGAGACCCTACAGACACCTGTGCTTCGATACTAATTACAAAAGATGGCGGAGCAACCTGGAACAAAATTCCATGTGAAAAACTACCCAAAATTATAGAAGGAGAAGCTTTTTTTGCCGCAAGCAATACCAATATTAAAACGATTGGAAGTACCGTTTGGATTGGCTCAGGAGGAAATGCTGCACGAATTTTGAAATCGACTGATTATGGTGTCACTTGGCAAATTTTTGAAACACCCATCATTCAAGGAACGGGCCCGCAAGGGATTTATTCTATTGATTTTTATGATCGTAAAAATGGAATTGTGATTGGCGGTGACTATTCAAAACCAATGGAAACAAATGCCAATAAAGCAATTACTAGGGATGGTGGTGAAACATGGTCACTTGTAGCGGATGGGAAAAGTCCAAATTATAAAAGCTGTATACAATATGTGCCGAATACGGCAGGGAAAGAACTATTTGCAGTGGGAAAAACAGGGGTTTCTTTTTCTAATGATGGTGGAATAACATGGAAAAAAGTTTCAAAAGAGAGTTATTATACCATTCAATTTACAGATAAGAATACTGCTTGGTTGGGAGGGCATCAAAAAATAGGGAAACTTGATTTGTAGGAATTAATAAGTAGTATATATTTCTTTTTAGTCTGTCTAAACCCTTAATTTAGATGCGGATTACAAGATGAGCTTAGCAAATGCTTATTGGATTGTAAAATCTAAAATACTGCGAATAAAAATAAGATGCTGATATGATTGATAAAAAGCACATTACCGATAGATTTATCAAATATGTAACCATTGATACCGAATCAGATCCCAATAACCCCAAATTTCCGAGTACAGAAAAACAATGGAATTTAGCCCATGTTTTGGTTGCAGATTTAAAGAAGATTGGAATGCAAGAAATAGAATTGGATGAAAATTGTTATATCATGGCTACGCTACCAAGTAATATAACGCATCGGGTTCCTACCATCGGTTTTATTTCCCACATCGATACCAGTCCTGATTTTACAGGAAAAAATATAAAGCCACAGCTCATAGAGAAGTATCAAGGAAATGATATTATTTTAAATCAAGAAAAAAACATCATACTTTCTCCAGATTATTTTGAGGATTTATTACAATATAAAGGGCAAACAATTATTACTACGGATGGAACAACATTGCTAGGAGCAGATGATAAAGCCGGAATTACAGAGATTGTGACCGCCATGGAATATTTATTGCAACATCCTGAGCTAAAGCACGGAAAAGTTAGAATTTGTTTTACACCAGACGAGGAGGTAGGCAAAGGTGCCCATAAATTTGATGTTAATAAATTTGGTGCTGAGTGGGCATATACCATGGATGGAAGTCAGATTGGTGAATTAGAGTACGAAAATTTTAATGCGGCTAGTGCAAAGGTGACAATTACAGGTAAAATTGTACATCCTGGTTATGCAATAGGAAAAATGATAAACTCTATGCAGCTCGCAAATGATTTCATATCAGCACTTCCCGCAGGAGAGGTTCCAGAGAAAACTTCTGGATATGAAGGTTTTTTTCATTTACACGATATGACTGGAAATGTAGAAAAAACAGTTTTAGAATACATCATAAGAGATCACGATGCAGACCTGTTTGAACAAAGAAAAAAATTAATTCAAAAAATAGCTGTTGATTTTAACGAGCTTGCGGGTCAGGACATTGTGGCGGTAGAAATTAAAAACCAGTACTTTAATATGAAGGAAAAGATTGTTCCTGTAATGCATATTGTCGATCTGGTAGAAGAGGTGATGAAAGATATTGGCATTGTACCGATTATAAAGCCCATTCGGGGAGGAACAGATGGCTCACAATTATCTTACAAAGGACTCCCCTGCCCTAATATATTTGCTGGAGGTCATAATTTCCATGGACGTTTTGAATACCTGCCTGTGGAGTCCATGATAAAAGCTACAGAAGTGATTGTTGGAATCGTCCAGAAAATTGCTAAAAAAAGTAGTAACAGCTAAAAATAAGACTCCTTTTTAAGACTCGTGGCTTCTAAAAGTTTGGTAGCAGTTCCAATTTTATGAGTCCAACAAGGCGATAAAAAAAATTATGATAATTCAGGATTTCTTCCTTTTACATTTTTATAAAAAAGATTAAAATGCTCGAAATCCTTTTCTAAATCACCAGTTACATAATAGGGCTCTGAAATTTTTAACTTTTTATTTTCAAAATCTAAAGTTGCCATGACAACAGGCACCTTTGCACCCTTGGCGATATAATAAAAACCTGTTTTCCAGTGTGCTACCTTTTTTCGAGTCCCCTCTGGAGACAATGCCAGTCTAAACTCTTCTTTAGAATTGAATAGATTAATGACGGCGTCTACCAACTTATTACTTTTAGTGCGGTCTACAGGGGTTCCACCCAAAGCCCTAAAAAAGTAACCGAAAGGAAATTTAAAGAGCGAGCCCTTTCCTATGAAATGAACCATCGTCCCAACACTCATTCTTGCTAAAATAGCAATCGGGAAGTCTATCCAACTGGTATGGGGAGCAGCGATAATAATATATTTTTTTGGTTCTTTGGGAAAGCTATTTTCAACCTTCCAACCTAAAATCCTGTTTAAAATAAAAGTGGATATTCTTTTCAATAAAATTTAATTGTTTACAAAAATCAAAAATAAAGATTTTGTGTTGTTATTTAAAGTGATAAATTTAAGGACTTAAATTGACATGATGAACGAAATATTTATATACTTATTAATTGCGGTGTTATTTTCTTTAATGGGATTATTTATTGGCAAACTAGCGGCTAAATTGAGCTTTTCTAAAGAGAAAATTATTATAGAGAAAGAAAAAGCTACGATAGAAGCGCGGGTGGCCGTATTGCAAGAAACAAAAGGAATAGCAGAAGATAACTTTATTGAATTGCAAAAAGAGCTGAAAGGGATGCACCGGGAAAAAGAACAATTGATTTCCGAAAAGTCAACCCTGACTTCAGACTTGAAGGGCTTGCAGTTGAAATTAGAAGAAAACAAACAAGAAGTTGAAAAATTAAATGAAAAATTTAGCAAAGAATTTGAAAATCTAGCAAATAAAATTTTAGATGAAAAATCCTTGAAATTTACAGCACAAAACAAGGAGAATATAAAAGATATTTTAAATCCTTTGCAAGAGAAAATCAAGGGATTTGAAGAGAAGGTAGATAAAACCCATAAAGAAAGTATTGATTATCATGCCGCTTTACGACAGCAGATACTAGGTTTAAAAGAGCTGAATCAGCAGATGAGTAAAGAAACGTTAAACCTAACAAAAGCCTTAAAAGGGGACAATAAAATGCAAGGGAATTGGGGTGAACTTGTTTTAGAGCGGGTCTTAGAAAAGTCTGGTTTAGAGAAAGATAGAGAGTACTTTGTACAGCAAAGCTTTACCAATGAAGAAGGCAAACGCGCACTCCCAGATGTGGTCATTCATTTGCCAGATAATAAAAAAATGATTGTGGATGCTAAAGTTTCTTTGGTCGCTTATGAGCAGTATGTAAATGAGGAAGATGACCTTTTAAAAGAAGGATTTTTAAAAGAGCATGTGAACTCACTTAAAAGACATGTGAATCAATTAAGTGAAAAAAAATATGAAGATATTTATAAAATTGAATCTCCAGATTTTGTATTACTTTTTATACCTATTGAACCAGCCTTTGCTGTAGCTTTAAATTCAGACACTTACTTATACAATAAGGCTTTCGAAAAAAATATTGTGATTGTCACTCCATCTACACTATTGGCAACACTTCGG
The DNA here is from genome assembly GCA_028336245.1 of Polaribacter sp. GTDB lineage: Bacteria > Bacteroidota > Bacteroidia > Flavobacteriales > Flavobacteriaceae > Polaribacter. The sequence continues at coordinate 14,531 of JAOKTT010000009.1, read as the reverse complement.
ACCATAGATACCATGTGGAATAATGAGAAACAGCAAAGAAATGCCTTAGAAATTGCAAGACAAGCAGGCGCACTTTATGATAAATTTCAAGGTTTTTTAATCGATTTAATCGGTATTGGAAAGCGTATTGACGAGAGTAAAAAGGAATATTCTAATGCAATGAATAAACTAGTTGAGGGAAGAGGAAATATAATTACAAGTGTGGAAAAATTAAAGAAAATGGGTGCAAAAGCGAAAAAAGCACTTCCTGAGAGCCTCTTAGAGAAAGCTAATGAGGAATAGTATGTTGTTATTTCACTTTTATAATCACATTTGAATACGGTATTTTAAACAAGGATACAATTACATTACAAATAATCTTCTAGAGCTCATCATGTCCGCAACACGCTCACTGATTTCGTGCAGTGCTTCGTCATTGTCTGCATTTGTAATGGCTTCATCTATAAATTCTACCACTGCTTTCATATGTTCAACCTTTAAACCACGCGTTGTAATTGCAGGAGTACCTACTCTAATCCCAGAAGTTATAAATGGAGATTTATCATCAAAAGGAACCATATTTTTATTTACTGTAATTTCTGCTTTTCCTAAGGCAATCTCTGCATCTTTTCCAGAAATATTTTTATTTCGTAAATCAATCAACATACAGTGATTGTCAGTACCACCAGAAATAATATGATAACCTTTTGCCACAAATTCTTTTGCCATAGCAGCAGCATTTTCTTTCACTTGAATCTGATACTCTAAAAATTCGTCTGTTAAAGCTTCCCCAAAAGCAACCGCCTTTGCAGCAATCACGTGTTCTAAAGGACCTCCCTGATTTCCAGGAAATACAGCAAAATTTAACAAAGTAGACATTTTTTTCAGCTTTCCACTTTTTAATTTTTCCCCAAAAGGATTGTCAAAATCTTTCCCCATCAATATAATACCACCTCTTGGTCCTCGTAAAGTTTTATGGGTAGTAGAGGTTACCACATGACAATGTGGTAATGGATCATTTAAAATACCTTTTGCAATCATTCCTGCAGGATGTGAAATATCTGCCAACAAAATAGCGCCAACACTGTCCGCAATGACTCTAAAACGTTCAAAATCGATGTCCCTCGAGTAGGCTGAAGCACCAGCAATTATTAATTTTGGCTGCTCTTTTGTCGCTATTTCTTGAATCTTATCATAATTTAAAACACCTGTTTCTTTCTCAACACCATAAAAAGTTGGGTTGTACAGTCTGCCGGAAAAGTTTACTGGAGAGCCGTGGGTTAAATGACCACCATGCGCCAAATCAAAACCTAAGATGGTGTCTCCAGGCTTTAGACACGCAAAAAACACAGCAGTATTTGCTTGTGATCCGGAATGTGGTTGCACGTTAGCATATTCTGCTCCAAATAATTCTTTTGCTCTGTCAATTGCTATTTGTTCAACAATATCAACAACTTCACAACCTCCATAATATCTTTTCCCAGGATATCCTTCTGCATATTTGTTCGTTAAAACAGACCCTTGAGCCAGCATCACTTGGTCACTTGCAAAGTTTTCTGAAGCGATTAACTCCAAACCATTTAACTGTCTTTCTTTTTCTTCCTGAATAAGATCAAAAATTTGATTGTCTAATTGCATTATTGTTGTTGTTTTGAATAGTTACAAAAGTAACAAAAAACCAAATAATTTTAAATAACTTTTTCTTAAATTTTATCTAATTTATTAATATTTATGCAATTCAAAAAAAAGCAGTGTTAAAAATAAGTTATTCGTGGAGTTTCAACTCCAGAATGAGAAAAAATTGCATAGATTTGGACAAATTAAAGAATTTATAAAATGATCATAACAGCAAATAATCCGGACAGAAAATCATGGTTAGAAGTATCTGAAAACTCAGATTTTCCCATACAAAATATTCCCTTCGGTGTTTTTATTACGAGAGATGATATCATAACAATTGGAAGTAGAATTGGTGATTTCGCTATTGATTTAGGTGCGTTTCATCAATTGGGTTATTTTGAAGGAATTCCTCTAACGGAGGATATCTTTTTACAAGATAATTTAAATGATTTTATTGCAGATGGACGTAAAACTTGGCGATTGGTGAGGAATAGAATTGCTGAAGTTTTTGATGTAAATAATGAATCTTTACGTGACAAATTAGCGCATAAAAATAATATTATTTTTAGAATGGATGAAGTTGAAATGTTATTGCCAGTTTCTGTGGGAGATTACACTGATTTTTATGCCAGTAAAGAACATGCTACAAATGTTGGCTCGTTGTTTAGAGATCCTGAGAATGCATTGTTACCAAATTGGTTGCACATCCCCATTGGGTACCATGGAAGAAGTTCTTCTATCATTCCTTCAGGAACCGCTGTTAGAAGACCATACGGACAAACAAAACCAGCAGAAGGATCAGATACTCCAGGTTTTGGCCCCTCAAAACTATTAGATTTTGAATTGGAAATGGCTTTTATCACGACGGACGCAAATGTTTTGGGTGACCGAATTCCCATTGAAGAAGCGGAAGAATATATTTTTGGTTTGGTACAATTTAACGATTGGTCGGCACGAGACATTCAAGCTTGGGAATATGTGCCATTAGGTCCTTTTTTAGGAAAGAGCTTCGCTTCTACTATCTCACCTTGGATTGTAACCTTAGATGCTTTAGAGCCTTTTAGAACAGAAAATCCAAAACAAGTGTATACACCATTACCCTATTTAAAACAAACAGGAAAAGGAAGTTATGATATTCATTTACAGGTAGGAATCCAACCAGAAAATGGGGAAGAAACGGTAGTGGCCAATTCTAATTTTAAATACATGTATTGGACAATGGCGCAACAGTTAGCACACCATACTGTAAATGGTTGTCCCGTAGAAGCCGGAGATATGATGGGCTCAGGAACAATTTCTGGACCTACAAAAGACAGTTTTGGATCGATGTTGGAATTGACTTGGCGTGGACAAAACCCAATTCTATTAAAAGACGGAACTACGCGTAAATTTATAAATGACCATGATACCGTAATTATGCGTGCCCATTGTAAAAATGAGACCGTGCGTATTGGTTTCGGTGAATGTATCGGAAAAGTGTTGCCCGCGAAATAAGCTAAAGAAATTAAAAACCTTAGATACAAACCTTACAACCTTTATGGTTGTAAGGTTTTTTTAGATATAGGTACCAAGTGGTTCTTAAAGTTTAAACCATAAGAAGGTGCAAATTTTACCACCCTTTTGATCTCACTATTTATTCTTCAATGGGTGGATGTCCATGAATTTTCTCAAAATCTTTGTCAAAATTTGTACGCAAATAAGCATTTAGTTTTTTGCGATAATCGTCTTTTAACCAGGTAACAAAATTATGGGTGCTTTTAGAAATGCATTTTGCATATCGATTGATGCGATCATCAATTTCCTCTCCTATTAATTTCACTAAAATCAAAGCATCAAAAACATCCTCACTATTTTCAATACACATTTTTGCGTGATGTACAATAGATTTTTCTAATACTCTTTTTGAAGATTCTCCAGCTTTCACGGTATCAATATATACTTTTTTCATATCGAAATAGGTGTCTGTCGATTTTTCAAATTCCTTTTTAATATCTCCAGGAAATTCATACCTAAACGTATTTTCTATTTCTTCATCGGAAAGAATTGCATCTAAATAGTAATCTGGTGCTCTAAACATTTTTTGCCAGTCTAGATCTGCTCCCCAAGGACCAAATCTATGGAAGTTGTTTCCGAGATCAATTACTTCAAAGGTATTTTTCTCTCCAAAAATACGCGAACCACGACCAATCATTTGATAGTATAAAGTAAGTGATTTCGTTGCTCTGTTTAATATGATTGCTTCAATACTAGGTTCATCAAATCCGGTAGTTAAAATACTAACAGAACTAATAATTGCGTTTGGCGTCTTATGGAACCATTTTAAAATAAGTTCTCTTTCTTTTTTAGTATTGGTGTTGTCTAAATGGGCAATCGGGTATCCTGCTTTTTTAAACGCATGAAACACCTGAATAGAGGTGTTAATTCCATTATTAAAAATTAAGGTTTTTTTACCCTTTGCTGTTTCTTCGTAAGCGCCCACTAACTTCGAAAGCATGTCTGCATTCATATACAGATCTTCGGAAGATTTAACGGTATAATCACCATTGGCTCCCACTTCTAAAGAAGTCAACCCAACGTTATAAGAATACATATTTGCTTGCGCTAAATAACCACTTTCTATTAGGTGATGAATTGGTTCCCCAACAAACAGTTCTTGATAATTCTCAAACATTGGTAACTTAATGTTTGAACTTAAGGGAGTTGCAGTAACTCCTAAAACAAAAGCATCATCAAAAAATTTAAAAATTTTGGTAAAAGAGTTATAATGCGCCTCATCCACAATGACCAATCCAATATCTGAAATATCTAATTTATCATCTGTCAACCTGTTTTTTAAGGTTTCTACCATCGCAACGAAGCAATGGTAATCATTTTGATCATCTAACTGCGCCGTACTATTAATAATCTTATTGTTAACACCAAACTCATCTAACATTTTAGAGGTTTGTTTGCTTAATTCAATACGGTGTGTTAACACTAATACTTTTTTATTGAAGGTTTCTATATATCGCCTTACAATCTCAGAAAATATAACCGTTTTTCCACCTCCTGTTGGTAATTGATATAATAAGTGATAGTCTTGAGGTGCAGTTTCAAAACGATTAAAAATCTCTTGAAGTGCATCTTTTTGATACCCATATAATTCTTTACCTACTTTTACCTGTGAAGTGTTTGTGTCTGCCAAAAGTTTACAAATTTTGAGTTACAAAAGTAAGACTTAAAATAGGTTTTTACCAAATATAAACTAGATAAATCGAGATAAATTTGTTAAACTAATATCCTCATGTGAAGCATTGTAGACAGCAGTCCCATTTCGAACTATAATTAATTGCGGAGATGCGTGTATCACTTGAAAATTGTAACCCACTTCATCCGAAATATTTCTATAATTCAGTAAGTCTAGATAATATACTTTTAAGTTTTCGTGGTCTGCTGTAAATAATTTTTCAAATTGTTTAATAACCATGCGACTAATTCCGCATCTTGTAGAATGTTTAAAAATTAAAACGGCGCCTGTATTAGACTGATTTTTAATGATTTCTAATTGCTCTATGGAAGTTAGCGGAAGCCAATTTAAATATGATTTTTTTTCTGATTTTGGTCCGGTATCCTCTGCCCCACCAAACATATTACCAAATATACCCATTTTTATCTATTTTAATGCTTTGTTGGAACAAAGGTAAGAAACTTTTATCCGTCAAAAATTCAGTAATGACAATACTTTACACGATATAATAATTTATTTTTATGCGAATAAAATTAAAATACAGTGCTCATCGTCATAGGAAAGTTAAGAAGTATACCTTTAAGCTCTTAATCCAAAGCTCGCTTTTCCCTGACTTGACAAACACATAAAAGCACAACTTCTTTTTTATCTATATTCGTACGTTAAAGGAATCCTCATGAAAAAACTACAAACTTTATTACTTTTTATTTTATTAGGTGCTTGTAACTCGAATGAAACAACTACATATTACTTAATTCGCCACGCAGAAAAAGACAGAACAGATGCAACAAATAGCGATCCAAATTTAAATTCAGAGGGATTGATAAGAGCTCATAATTGGGCAAAATACTTTGATACGATTGCATTGGATGCCGTTTATTCTAGTGATTACAAAAGAACCCAACAAACAGCGGAGCCAACTGCAGCGCAGCAGGGTTTACGTATGCAATTTTATGATCCCAATAGCATGTATGATGCTATATTTCAAAAAGTAACGCTTGGCAAGGCAGTCTTGGTGGTAGGTCATAGCAATACCACTCCGGCCTTTGCTAATTTAATTTTAGAACAAGAAAAGTACCAAAGCATGAATGACAAAGACAATTCAAGTTTGTACGTTGTCATTATTCAAAACGGAAAAAAAACGAGCCGAATTGTGAATATGCATTAAAACTATAACTCAACTTCAATCGCTTCAAGAATAATTTCAGACACTTTTTTTAGCCCATTATTTTCAAAGGCATGATCTATGGTATTGAAATCTATAGTTGGATCTATGGGTTTGTAATTTTCATAGTTTACGAAACGAATCCCTTTTGTTTTCTTTTGATTTTTTACTGCTCTAAAACGCATTCCGCCTCCGTTTGTATGATATGAATAGGCCAGGTAATCAATTAAGAAACTCTCCTTTCCAATCCAATAAATAAAGAGATCTTCAAAGTCTTCTCCTCCTCCATGCTCAGAAAAACTAATTCCTAACTTATAATATTCTTTTCCTTTTATTCGAGTACTTTTTAATAGTTTCTTATGAACAGCGGCATCGTTCAAACCAAAAGGAAGCACTGAGAAATAGTGCACAGAGTTTATGGCATTTCCATAGTCTGTAATTAGTGAATCGACAACCGGAACAGCTTTGTTATTTATGAATCTTAAATATCCATTATTGGAGAGCACCTCTTTTACTTTTAGACTGTCTGCTGTAAGATATTGTTTAAAAAGCTCAAAAAAACCATTCTTTCTTATCGCGGTGTACTCTTTGGTTCTAAACGTGAATTTAATTTTAGAGTTCACTACCTGCTCTGCGCCTGAATAATGCATGGTTTTGTCAATAATTTGCTGTGCAGTTAAGTCCAATTCTTTTGGTTTACATGCAATTAAAAGAAATAGTAACACATAAATAATTTGTTTCATTCGGCTTTTATTTAATGAAATATGGAATAGAACTCAAAATTACATTTCTTTCCCGAATGTAAAAATGTATCTTTGTTAAAATTAAAAAATGATTATTGATGGTTCAAAAAAACATCAACATACAAAATAAAAAAGCCCGTTTTGAATTTGAAATTCTTGACAAGTTTGTGGCCGGAATTCAATTAACAGGAACTGAAATAAAATCTATAAGATTAAGCCAAGCTAGGATTACAGAAAGTTTTTGTGAGTTTAATGAAGGTGGAGAATTGTTCATTGTAAATATGTATATCCAAGAATATATGTTCGGAAACCACTTTAACCATAAACCTAAAAGTGAGCGAAGGTTGTTGCTAAATAAGCGTGAACTACGGAGTTTGAAAAGAGATGTTGAGGCAAAAGGAAATACGATTGTTCCCTTAAAACTTTTTATTAATGAGCGAGGTTTTGCCAAGCTAGAGATAGCGCTTGCAAAAGGAAAACAAACGCATGACAAGCGAGAAGTTATTAAGGACAGAGACAATAAAAGAGACTTAGCGAGAATTAAAAAGAATTTTTAAGTAGAATTTAGTGATGCCCCAAAATACTTTGTAATTACTTTAATAGAAGGCCATTAATGCCTAGCTATTGCGCATAGCGTGGCGATTATTAGGGTTTTATAGACTCATCGGCAGTTACTTTTGCAATTCTCTTTCGCGTAGTAATAAAGTACACCCCAGATAATAAAATGATAGATGCGATGACGGATTGAAGCGTTAATGACTCGTCCAACACATACCACCCTAAAAGCATTGCGATGATTGGGTTTACATAAGCGGAGGTTGCTACCTTTTCGGTGGATACCATTTTTAGTAAATAGTTAAAGGAAGTAAACGCTATAATTCCCCCAAATAAGATGAGGAAAAGCATCGATCCTTGTGCTTCCGAGCTCCAACTTAAAGGAGATATCCAGATTTCATTAAAAATTAAGCTTCCTAAAAGCAACATGGTTCCAGCAATTAACATTTGGTATCCAGTACTCACAAAGAAATTTTGTGGTAAATCCGCTTTTGAAACAAATACACTGCCGTAACTCCAACTCAGTACACAGGTAAAAATCATAAAAATTCCTAAAACACTTCCTTCTGAAGAAGTAATATCTTGTTGACTGACTAATAAATACATTCCTAATAAACCCAATGAAACTCCAAAAATTGATTTTTTTTGCATTGGTTTTCTATCTACTAATCGCATTAATAATAGCACAAATAAAGGTTGCGTAGAGGCTAATAAAGCGGCAAAGCCACTATCCACGAATTTTAGAGCCCAAACAAAGACACCGTTGCCGTAGACCAAGAACAAGAACCCCGCTATAAAACAATTTAAAAATTGCTTTTTTGTAATGTGTAATTTTAACTTTAAAAGCTTAGCAATGATCATTATCAAAATTCCTGCAGAGATAAATCGTATAGCTCCTATGAAGAACGGAGCGACTTCAGAAACTATAATTTTATTGAAAAGATAGGTTGATCCCCAAATAACATAAATAAAAATGAATGCGATAAGAATGAGTGTCTGAGATTTATGAAGCGTCATATTACTTTTTAGAGCGAGTGAAAGTAGCACTATTATTTAAATAATTAAACTTTTTTTATCTAAAACTTAAGGGTACATAAAGCCTATTGAAAAGGGAAAAAGAGCAATAACTTTTTGGCAGCTATTAAACTATAAAGCTTCCAAGTAATTTATTTATTTAAATACTTTTAAAACCCTTAGCTTGTTGATTATCGGTTACTTCTGTCGGCTTATAAGTTCAGCTTCGATATCTTTTAATGTAAAACCTTTGGCCTGTAGGAGCATTAAATAATGAAATAACAAATCAGCAGCTTCATACAAAAATAGTTCGTCATTAGTATCCATGGCTTCAATAACAGTTTCAACTGCCTCCTCTCCTACTTTTTGAGCTATTTTATTAATTCCTTTATCAAATAAGCTTGCCACATAAGATTTTTCCACATCGCTGTTCGCAACTCTCTCAGTAATCGTTTTTTCTAAAATTGAAAAGAAACCATAATTCGAAGTATTCTTCTCACTCCAACAGGTATCCGTACCTTTGTGACATGTGGGGCCGTTTGGGTGCACTGAGATCAATAAGCTATCACTATCGCAGTCTAACTGCATGTTTACTAATTGCAGTGTGTTTCCACTTTCTTCTCCTTTGGTCCACAAACGTTTTTTAGTTCGCGAGTAAAAAGTAACTCGTTTTGTCTCTTTTGTTTTTTTAAAAGCTGCTGCATTCATATATCCCAGCATTAAAACATTTTTTGTGGTCGCATCTTGAATAATTGCAGGCACTAAGCCATCACTATTTTTATTAAAATCTATGTTCATTGTTTTAAGTTTAATACCATTTTTACGTCTGCAGATTCATAATAAGAATCGGTAATTTCTACATGTAAAAACCCTAATTTTTCATAGAGTTGTATGGCTTTTTTTAGTTTACTACTTGTTTCTAAGGTAATTTGGTGTGCTCTTTTTTCTTTACAGACGTCAATGCAAATTTCGATTAATGCACGTCCAATCCCAAGTCCTTTATAGCCTCCAAATACTCCTAATTTCATGATCTCAAAAGTATCCTTTTTCGTTGGAATCAAGCTAACCGTCCCCACAACTTTTTGCTCATAATGTGCAAGAAAAATGAACCCTCCTGCACGAATGTATTTTTGTGGATGCGCTAACAAATCGGCATCTGCTTTTTCATATAGTGCATAGCCATTCAACCACTCTAAAGAAATTTCTTTAAATTGCTGATGATAACGATGCTCATATTTTTTTATTTCTAATGCCTTCATGTATTTCTTAAAAAAGCTATATTCTTACAGGAATGAGATGTTCTTTCAAAACTTGCTTCAATTCCAATATTTTAATTTCTCCAAAATGGAAAACACTTGCTGCAAGTGCGGCGTCTGATTTCCCTTTTTTAAAGGTATCTACAAAATGTTGCACAGTTCCAGCACCTCCGGAAGCAATAATAGGGATGTTTAGTTCTGTGGATAACTTTGCTAGTGCCTCGTTTGCAAATCCAGTTTTTGTTCCGTCGTTATTCATAGAAGTAAACAAAATTTCTCCAGCACCTCTTTTTTCTACTTCTTTAGCCCACTGAAATAGATTCAAATCGGTTGGAATTGTTCCTCCCGCGAGATGGACTCTCCATTCCCCTCTAACCTGCTTTGCGTCAATCGCGACTACCACACATTGACTTCCAAACTTGGCGGCTAATTCATTGACCAATTCAGGCCTTTTAATGGCAGATGAATTTACAGAAACTTTGTCTGCTCCAGATTTTAACAACAAGGCTACATCCGCCACCGAAGAAATACCACCGCCCACAGTAAATGGAATATTTACTTGTTCCGCAACTTTTAAGACCATTTCTAACATTGTTTTTCTGCCTTCTAAGGTTGCAGAAATATCTAAAAAAACCAATTCATCAGCTCCTAATTCAGCATATTGTTTTGCTAAAATGATGGGATCTCCAGCATCAATTAAATCAACAAAATTGACGCCTTTCACGGTTCTTCCGTTTTTAATATCTAAACAAGGGATTATTCTTTTTGTTAACATTTTAATGGCTTTTATATTTTGGCTTTTGGCAGTTTTAAAATTGCAAACTACTAAAAACGAATAACTAATTATTCAAGATATACTGTTCTAATTGTTTTAAACTTATTTTTTTTTCATAAATAGCCTTTCCAATAATTACACCTTCACATCCCATCGTTGCTAATAGTGGTAGCTCATCAAATACTGAGATTCCTCCAGAAGCAATTAACTTTAGAGACACTTTGCTGGGGTCTGGAGTGCACGAAGTTAAAATATTTTTATAAACTTCAAAACTGGGACCGGAGAGCATACCATCTTTAGAAATATCTGTACATATTACGGACGAAATTCCTTGTTGCTGATACCTTAGAATAAACGGAATCAGTTCCAAAGTACTTTCTTCTTGCCAACCATTGGTTGCTATCTTTCCTCCTGAAGTATCGGGGTAGAAATCAGCTCCTAAAATAACTTTATCAGCACCATATTTTTTAATCCAACTTGCGAAGAGCGCACTATTTTTCACAGCAATACTTCCTCCTGTAATTTGGTTAGCACCTGAGTTAAAAGCAATTTCTAAATCTTTGTTTGATTTTAAACCACCACCAAAATCAATTTTTAAGCTCGTTTTACTTGCAATCTGCTCCAACACCCTATAGTTGATGATTTGACTTGCTTTTGCCCCATCTAAATCTACTACATGTAAATATTTTATACCTGCAGCTTCAAATGCTTTGGCTACTTCTAAAGGATGCTCATTGTATATTTTCTTTGTACTATAATCTCCTTTGGTCAAACGCACACATTTGCCGTCGATAATATCTATGGCTGGTATTATTCTCATTGTTTTACTTTTTATTAAATTGAGACGATTCATGAACGAATCGACTGCAGTCAACATGTTATTCTATAATTTCAAGAAGTTAGCAAGAATTTTACTGCCCACAACGCCACTTTTTTCTGGGTGAAACTGTACGCCATAAAAATTATCTTTTTGCAGTGCAGATGCATAGGGAAGTTCATAGTTTGTTGTGGCGATTGCTGCTTCACAACTTTCGGCATAAAAGCTATGTACTAAATACATAAACTCATTTTCTTTTATCCCTAAAAACAACGCGGACTTCAAATTACAAATAACATTCCAACCCATTTGCGGCACTTTAACAGCATTAGAAAAACGTTTTATTGCGACATCAAAAATCCCCAATCCTTTCGTATTTCCCTCTTCAGAGGAAGTACACATTAATTGCATTCCCAAGCAAATACCTAATACCGGTTGTTTTAAGGTGGGAATTACCTTGTCTAAACCACTTTCCTGAAGCATTTTCATTGCAGAACTTGCTTCTCCAACACCTGGAAAAATGATCTTGTCTGCAGCTTTGATTTCATCAATATTATGAGACAAAACGGCATCGAAACCTAAACGCTTAAACGCGAATTGAATACTTTTAATGTTTCCAGCACCGTAATCTATAATTATGATTTTCATTTTTATTTCTTTTTTACTCTCTGTAAATATTACATTGTGAACATTCTTTTACAGCACCCCTTTTGTACTGGGCAAGAACATTTTATTAGCATCTCGCTTGACCGCCATTTTCATTGCTTTCGCAAATGCTTTAAAAATACCTTCTATTTTATGGTGTTCGTTGGTTCCTGATGCTTTGATGTTCAAATTACATTTCGCACCATCTGTAAAGGATTTAAATAAGTGGAAAAACATTTCTGTTGGCATGTCTCCTATTTTCTCTCGTTTAAATTCGGCATCCCATTCCAACCAATTTCTACCTCCAAAATCCACTGCAACCTGCGCCAAACAGTCATCCATAGGCAAACAAAAGCCATATCTTTCGATACCTAGTTTATTTCCTAACGCTTTGTTAAATAGTTCCCCAAAAGCAATCATAGTATCTTCTATTGTGTGGTGTTCATCTACTTCTAGATCCCCTTTTACGTGTATGGTCAAGTCCATGTTTCCATGCCGACCAATTTGATCTAACATGTGATCAAAAAACGACAAACCCGTGTTAATCTTATTTTTCCCAGAGCCGTCTAAGTTTACCTTGATATAAATCTTTGTTTCGTTTGTGTTTCTTGTTATTTCAGCAACACGGTCTTTCAACTTTAAAAATTCATAAATCTCTGACCAGTTGGGACTAGTTAAAGCGATACAATCTAAAATTTCCTGTTTGGTTGATGCTATTTCATTCGTCTCTAACTCTAAATTTTCAGCTAAGTATATTCCTTTAGAACCCAAGTTTTTTGCCAATTCCATATCCGTTACCCGATCCCCTAAAACAAAAGAGTTTTTTAAGTCATAATCGTTTGAAAAATATTTTGTAAGCAGGCCAGTTCTCGGTTTTCTTGTGTCCGCATTTTCATCTGGGAAGGTCTTGTCTATTAAAATTTCAGAGAAAATAACTCCCTCTTTTTCAAAAGCAGAGAGTACCTTATTGTGCGCTGGCCAGAAAGTATCTTCAGGAAAAGAGGCTGTTCCTAAACCATCTTGATTGGTAACCATGACCAATTCGTAATCCAGTTCTGAGGCAATTTTTGCCATGTATTGAAATACTTTTGGATAAAATGCTAACTTCTCTAGACTATCTAGTTGATAATCTACAGGTGGCTCTAAAACTAAGGTTCCATCTCTATCTATAAATAATACTTTTTTCATAATGATATTTCTGTTAAAGCTTTTATTAATTGCTGATTTTCTAGCGCTGTACCAATCGTTAAGCGGAGAGAGTTTTCACACAAAGCTTGCGTTGTTCTGTTGCGCACCACAATTCCTTTGCGAGTCAATTGCTCGTAACGCATTGTTGCATTGTCCACTTGAACCAAAACAAAATTGCAATCTGTTGGATATATTAATTGAACGCAGGAAATGGCTTTCAATGCTTTTAGTACCAATGTTCTCTGTTGTATAATTTCAGAAACTTCGTTTTCAACAACAGCAATTTTTGACAGTCTTTCAATTGCTTTTTGCTGCGTTAGCGCATTGACATTATACGGTGGCTTTATGCGGTTTAATATCTTGATGATTTCTTCGGATGCATAACAAACCCCTAGTCGAATACCCGCCAAACCATAAGCTTTTGATAATGTTTGAGTAATGATTAAATTCGGAAATTGTGCTAATTTTTCCAACCAACTGATTTGTTTTGAAAAGTCGATGTAGGCTTCGTCAATTACAACCAATCCATTGAATTTTGTCAATAAGTTCTCTATAATTTCTTCTGTAAAACTATTTCCTGAAGGATTGTTTGGCGAGCATAAAAATAAAATCTTACTATTTTTATCTACTTCTTCTAAAATTGGTCCTACTTTCGGTTGAAACTCCTCTGTTAATAGCACTGCTCTGTTTTCGATTGCATTGATATTTGCTAATACAGCATACATTCCATACGTTGGCGGTAGCGTTATTATATTATCCTGATTCGGTTCACAAAATGCTCTAAAAATTAAATCTAACACTTCATCGCTTCCATTTCCTAAAAGAATATTTTCTGTGGCAATATTTTTAATCTTTGAAAGTAATTCTTTAACACTGCCCTGCTGTGGGTCAGGATATCGATTTACTCCGTTTTCAAAAGGGTTTTCATTGGCATCTAAAAAAATCATTTCAGAAGTAGTCGCATCCTTATACTCATCTCTCGCAGACGAGTATGGTTTTAGAGATTTTATATTTTCTCGAATGAGGTTCTCTAAGTTGAATTTTGTTTTCATGTTAAAATGGCTTTAAAAAAAATCATAGCTATTTTTGCTTAGTTGAAGTCTCTTAAACGCAATGTAACAGCATTTTTATGCGCTTGCAAGCCTTCGGCAGCGGCCATAACCTCAATAGACTTTCCGATGTTTTGAATTCCTTCCTTAGAGATTTCTTGAAAAGTAATACTCTTTGTAAAGCTGTCTAAATTTACTCCGGAATAGGCTTTTGTGAATCCGTTTGTAGGCAAAGTATGGTTAGTACCTGATACATAATCACCCGCACTTTCAGGTGTGTAATTCCCTATAAAAACCGAACCCACATTCAATATGTTGTCAATATAAAAATCATTGTTTTTTGTACAAACAATAAAGTGCTCAGGTCCGTATTCATTAATTAACTCAAGCGCTATTTCGTCGTTTTCAACAAAAATAGATTTAGAATTCTGAATCGCCTTTTGAGCAATTGCAATCCTTGGTAATGCGACCAATTGTTTTTCTATTTCCATTGAAACTG
>JAOKTT010000008.1 GCA_028336245.1 Polaribacter sp. | reverse complement strand
TTTTTGTGCGCATAATATTTTAAATCTAGATATTGTTTAGTATCAACACTCATTATTTCGATATCTATAGAAATTGCTGCCGATTGTTATAAAATTATTTATACGGATAATGGTTTTGGAATCGCTGCAAAATACCATACAAAAGCATTTTCACTTTTTGAAACATTAGGAAATAATAATGGTACAGGCATCGGTATGCCCAAGGTCTCTGCAATATTGGAAAGGTTAGGCGGAAGTATTAGGCTTCAAGAAACAAAAGAGAATGGAACAGGGGGCTGTTTAATTTAAAAACCCCAATAATAAAAAATTAAAAAATCTTTTTTCTTTTCAATTCAAAATCATTTCCTAAATATACTTTACGCACCATTTCATCCGCAGCTAATTCCTCAGGAGTCCCTTCTTTTAGAATACTACCATTATACATTAGGTACGTTTTATCTGTTATGGCTAAAGTTGCCTGCACATCGTGATCTGTGATTAAAATTCCAATATTTCTATTTTTTAATTGTGCCACAATACTCTGTATATCCTCTACAGCTATGGGATCTACCCCAGCAAAGGGCTCGTCTAAAAGTATAAAATTGGGATCAGAAGCCAAACAGCGTGCAATTTCTGTTCTTCGTCTTTCACCTCCAGAAAGCAAATCGCCTCGATTCTTGCGAACATGACCAATATTAAACTCTTCTATTAAAGATTCTAGCTTTATTTTTTGTTCCTTTTTAGAGCGACCCGTAAATTGTAATACAGCCATAATATTGTCTTCTACAGACAATTTTCTAAAAATAGATGCCTCTTGCGCGAGGTAACCAATTCCTTTTTGTGCACGTTTATACATTGCATCTTTTGTGATTTCTTCATCATTCAAGAATATTTTACCAGCATTTGGCTTAATCATACCTACAATCATATAAAAAGAGGTGGTCTTTCCGGCTCCATTGGGGCCAAGGAGTCCAATAATTTCACCCTGTTGGACCTCCAGAGAAATTCCTTTCACCACTTTTCTACTCCCGTAGATCTTTTGAATGTTTTCTGCTTTTAAAATCATGTTTTATAAATGTAAGATCAACAAATTTTGAAATTGTTGATTTTCGTAAAAGTAATAAATAACTATGTGAAGAGCCTTAAACCTTTCTTAAAGAATTTAAATGCGCAATATAGTGCATACTTATGCAGTAGTTTCATCAAGAGCTTCCCAGTACTCCAGTGCCTTTCTTAAATGGGGGATTACAATAGTGCCACCAATTAAATTTGCGATAGACATGGTTTCCATCATTTCCTCTGTAGTAACGCCATTTTCTTTAGCAGCTTCTAAGTGATATTGTACACAGTCGTCACATCTTAAAACAGCAGAGGCTACTAGGCCTAATAATTCTTTTGTTTTAACGGGTAAATGGCCTTCTTTAAAGGCATTGGTGTCTAAATTAAATATTCTTTTAATTACTTTATTATCAGAGGCTAATATTTTCTTGTTCATTTTAGAACGGTAGTCATTAAACTCTTGGACTTTTTTGTGCATTTTTTTGTTGTTTTTTAATCACTATTTTCGAGACTTTTATACTTATTTCATACAAAATAAGTATGGGTATTGCTACAATTACTTGACTCGCAATATCTGGAGGTGTAATAATGGCAGCTAAAATTAATACAACTACGAGTGCATGTTTTCTATATTTCCTTAAAAAATCTGGAGTTACCAAGCCAATTTTTGTTAGAAAATAAATTAATACAGGCAATTCAAAAAGGATAGAAACACCAAGTAGCATGTTTGTAACCAAACCGATGTGCGAGTCTAGTGTGAAATTATTTTGTATCAATTCTGAAATTTGATAATTGTATAGGAAATGAATGGATATTGGTGCAATTACGAAGAAACTAAAAGCAATTCCACAGAAAAATAAAAAAGAAGCAATGAAAATAAACCCTTGAGAGCTTTTTACTTCATTTTTTGTTAATCCTGGGGAGATAAATCTCCAAATTTCCCACAAAAGGTAAGGGAATGAAAGAATAATACCTAAAATGAAAGAAGACCAAATGGCGTTCATTAATTGTTGTGTAGGTTTTAAACTAATTAAATTATCAGTAAAAGCTACATTGCAAAATGTACTATCGAAGCCAAAGAGGCTAAAAAAATCACAGAATATTTGATAGGTAATGAAATCCGACTTCCGGTGTGCTAACAAAAAGTGCTCGTAAACTTCTTTTTGAAATATAAATAAGAGAATACCAATAATAAAAATAGCAGATGCACTGCGCACTAAATGCCATCTTAATTCTTCTAAATGTCCTAAAAAAGACATGTCTTTTTGTTTTTTAGCCATTAAAAAATTCCTTCTTTGATTAAGTCGTGTAAATGAACGACACCCTTGTATTTATTATCCGAATCTACTACTAAAATTTGCGTAATACTGCCACTTTCTAATTTTTCAAGCGCTTCTATTGCCATTGCATTTTCAGAGACTGTCTTTGGGTTTTTACCCATAATATCGATTGCTGTAAAATTATTAATATCCGTAGTTTTACTTAACATACGTCTAATATCTCCATCCGTAATAATTCCAATTAATGCCTTGTTTTTTAATACCGCTGTAGCTCCTAATCTTTTTTCTGAAATCTCTACGATTACTGCTGCAATAGAACTATCAAACTGCACTTGGGGCACCTGATTGTTTTTAATCAAATCAGAGACTCTCAAGTACAATCGTTTTCCTAAAGCGCCTCCTGGGTGGTACTTTGCAAAATCTTTAACGGAAAAACCCCTTAAATCCTGCAAGCAAACTGCCAAAGCGTCTCCCATCACTAATTGAGCAGTAGTGCTGGTTGTAGGTGCTAAGTTGTTTGGGCAAGCTTCTTTTTCTACAAAAGTATTTAGAGGAAAATCAGCGTTTTTACCAAGGAAAGAGTTGATATTTCCGGTGATTGCAATTATTTTATTTCCATAATTTTTTATGAGCGGAACCAACACTTTAATCTCTGGAGTATTTCCACTTTTTGACAAACAAATGACCACATCGTTTTCTTGTACATTTCCCAAGTCTCCATGAATGGCATCTGCAGCGTGCATGAAAATGGCAGGGGTGCCTGTAGAATTAAAAGTTGCCACTATCTTTGTAGCAATATTTGCACTTTTTCCGATGCCCGTTACAATGACTCTTCCATTGGCATGTAAAATAAAATTAACGGCATTTTCAAAGTGCTTATCTAGTAAGTTCACCAAGTTCGCAATGGCACTACTTTCTAATAAAATAGTTTCTTTTGCTGTTTGTAAAATAGGCTTAGAATTTTTCAATAGATTGTTGTTTTATCAGAATAAAAAAATGTCATATCTTTATGTTGGGAAATAAGCAAATCTACTATAAAATTCAGTTACATCAAATTTTATAATTGGTTTGTCAGCAGTATTTAACGTTAAATGAATAAATTAAAAATGGATTTACACAGTCCTCTAAAAAAGTTCTTTGGATTTAATAAATTTAAAGGCTTACAAGAGCAAGTAATCAAGAGCATCGTAGAAAAGAATAATACTTTTGTTATTATGCCTACCGGAGGGGGAAAATCTCTGTGTTATCAATTACCAGCATTAATGCAAGAAGGCACTGCGATTGTGGTTTCGCCTTTAATCGCTTTAATGAAAAATCAAGTAGATGCTATCAGAGGTATTTCTGAACACAATGGCGTTGCACATGTTTTAAATTCTTCTCTGAATAAAACAGAGATAGCGCAGGTAAAGGAAGACATCGCTTCTGGTATTACAAAACTCTTATATGTTGCTCCAGAATCTTTGATTAAAGAAGAATATGTTACTTTTTTAAGAACACAAAAAATTTCTTTTGTAGCTATCGATGAAGCGCATTGCATCTCTGAATGGGGCCATGATTTCAGACCGGAATACAGAAATTTAAAACACATCATAAAGGCCATAGATGACGTGCCTGTTATTTGTTTGACTGCAACTGCAACGGAAAAAGTTCAAGAAGATATTTTAAAAACCTTAGGAATTACAGATGCAAATAGATTCAAGGCCTCTTTTAATCGGGCAAATCTATTCTATGAGGTACGACCGAAAACAAAGGAAGTACAAAAAGATATTATTCGTTTCGTAAAACAGCGGGTGGGAAAATCAGGGATTATATACTGCTTAAGTAGAAAAAAAGTAGAAGAAGTTGCTCAGGTTTTGCAAGTAAATGGATTGAATGCAGTTCCTTATCATGCAGGTTTAGATGCAAAAACGCGCGTAAGACACCAAGATATGTTTTTGATGGAAGATTGCGATATCGTGGTTGCAACCATTGCATTTGGTATGGGAATAGATAAACCAGATGTGCGTTTTGTAATTCATCATGACATTCCAAAAAGTTTAGAAAGTTATTACCAAGAAACGGGAAGAGCAGGACGTGACGATGGTGAGGGATATTGTTTGGCTTTTTATGCGTACAAAGACATTGAGAAGTTAGAAAAGTTTATGGCTAGTAAGCCCGTTGCAGAGCAGGAAATTGGTCATGCATTGCTGCAAGAAGTTGTAGGCTATGCAGAGACTTCTATGAATAGGCGTAAATACTTGTTACATTATTTTGGGGAAGATTTTGACGCTATAAATGGGGACGGGGCGAATATGGATGATAATTCTAGAAATCCAAAGAAAAAGCACGAGGCAAAAGAAAATGTAGTAAAACTATTGTATGTTGTAAAACAATCTCTTCAAAAGTATAAGTCTAAAGAAGTGGTAAATACAATGATTGGCAAAGAAAACGCTTTGCTAACTTCACACAGAACACACTTGCAACCATTTTTTGGAATTGGTAAAGACCGCACTGCTGCATATTGGATGGCTCTAATACGTCAGGTATTAGTCGTTCATTTTATTAAAAAAGAAATAGAACAATACGGAGTTATTAAATTAACTTCCGTTGGAGATGCTTATATTCAAAATCCTACCTCTTTTCTCATGACAGAGGATCATTCTTATTCTGCAGAAAATGACAATGCAATCATTATAAGTGCGAAGTCTTCGGGTGCAGTCTTAGACATCAACCTTGTTAAGTTATTGAAAGACTTGCGTAAAAAAGTAGCACTAAAACAAGGAGTGCCACCTTTTGCTGTTTTCCAAGATCCATCTTTAGACGACATGGCCTTGAAATACCCAATCAACTTAGAAGAACTTTCTACTGTTCATGGAGTCGGAGAAGGAAAAGCAAGGAAGTTTGGTAAAGATTTCATCGGGTTAATAAAAACCTATGTCGATGAAAATGAGGTGTTAAGACCGGATGATTTAATTGTAAAGAGTACTGGAACAAATTCTGGTTTAAAATTATATATTATTCAAAATACAGATAGAAAATTGTCATTAGAAGATATTTCAAAATCGAAAGGATTAGAGATAAAGGACCTCATCAAGGAAATGGAAGCAATTATCTTTTCAGGAACAAAGTTAGATATTAATTATGCTTTAGATGATCTGTTAGATGAGGAGCAACAGGAAGAAATTCACGAATACTTCATGGAGGCAGAAACTGACAAAATTCAAGATGCATTGGATGAATTTGAGGGAGATTATGATGAAGATGAGCTGCGCTTAATGCGAATTAAGTTTATAAATGAAGTTGCAAATTAAAATAGTTGTTCAACTTCCTTTTGAACAACAATCGAACTCCTTTATGTTTTTTTAGTTTAATTCTAATACACTCGCGAGGCTAACTTTGTTTAAGAGCGAATGCTCTTTTAGAAAATATAGTCTTTGCAGCAGCTGAATATACTCCAAGGTCGCTTAAAAAAAAAATAGCTAAAACTACAAGGTAAAAACGGTGAGCAGTATCCCTAAGAGAATCGCGGTAAACTTCTGAAGATTGAACGTATGATTCTCTGAACTCTCAAAAAGAATAATGGTAGATATGTGCAAGAAGACACCAATTATAAGTGCTGTAATTTCCGTATAATAATTGGTAAAAAAATTAATTTTATTTCCAACTAAAACGCCTAATGGACTCATCAGACCAAAGAAAAATAGAAAAATAAAAATAATTTTTTTAGAATATTTTGTATGAATTAAAAAGGTAGTTAATACAATTGCAATGGGTACTTTATGAACTATAATTGCCCATAATAAATTAGTTTCTCCCTCATGAATTGGCAGGCCTTCCGAAAAAGCATGCAGACATAAGCTTACAAATAGTAAGGTTGGAAATTCGTTTCGATTTGCATGTATATGAATGTGACCGTGTTCAGCACCTTTAGAAAAAGATTCCAATACGGATTGCAGAATAATACCGATTAAAATAAAAACTCCTACTTTTTTATAATCTGATGACGCTGTGTACACTTCTGGTAATAAGTGTAAAATGGTTACAGATAAAAGATAAGCACCACTAAAAGCCAATAGTAAACGCACTATTTTATTACTAGGTTTTGCAACATACACTAGCAGCGCACCAAAAAGTACAGACACTATAAGTAAGATGTAATTCATTTGGCTACTAGTATTAATCGATTGGAATGTGAGGGCTGAAAAACATTTAAATGATAATCCCCAAAAGTATGGATAATCTTAAAGCCAACTTTATTCAGGTAATAGATCATTTTTTCTTCATCTAAATATTTTACACGTTCTGTATATGTGTGTTCTTTGCCATCAGCAAAAAACGAAATATTTTTGATAATAAAACCATTGTTAATTTCTCTTGTGATATCGAAACAAATACCTTCTACAATTTTTGTTTCTTTTGAAACTAAATTTTTTTTCACCAAACGTGCGTTCAAAAAATCAAAGACAAAAAAGCCATCTTTTTTCAAACCTTTTTTAATGTTTTCTAGAATGAGAAGATCCTCTATATCCGCTTCAAAATAACCAAAGCTTGTAAAAAGGTTGAAAATTGCATCGTAGGTTGCATTTAGAGGCTTTCGCATGTCATGCACTTTAAAATGTAAAGTATCATTTTCAAATGGTTTTGCAGCTTCTATGCTGTTTTCGGACAAATCTTTTCCAGTAACTGTATAGCCGAGAGAATTTAAAAACACAGCATGTCTGCCTTTACCACAGGGTAAATCTAAAATATGATTTGCTTTATCTAAACGGAGAAGATCAGTGATATTCTTCATGAATAGCTGCGCTTCAGAGTCATTTCTTTCCTTGTAAAGAATATGATAATAGGATGTGTTAAACCAATCTGTAAACCAATCTTTTGTTTTCATAAGCCTTTTGAATTGGTAAAAGTAACAAAATCTTAGGTTTTGTAAAGTGTATTTTAGAGAAACTACAAATTTTTTGAAGAACTCATAAATGAACAGGTGTCTTAAAGGATTTATAGTAGGAATTAATTAGTGAAGTCAATGTTTTTTTTTAAAGTTAAAACTTTGAGGTGCTATCTGCAGCATTCAAACAATAAAACGTATTTTTGCACACAATTTTACAGGTATGGATAAAGATTTTAAAATGACAGCAACAACCCTTTTTGGTTTAGAAGGTGTCTTAGCGGAAGAGTTGAAAAATTTAGGTGCACAGGATGTAAAGGAAGCGGTAAGAAGCGTTTCCTTTAGAGGTGACAAAGGATTTATGTACAAAGCAAATATTGCTTTAAGGACTGCTGTGCGTATTTTAAAGCCCATTAAAATTTGTAAAATTTATGATGAAGAGGATTTATATGATGCGATTCAAAAAATTAAATGGGAAAATTATTTAGAGACAGAAGGAACTTTTGCAATTGGTGCTGTTGTAAACTCGAAGAACTTTACAACGAATTCTCATTATATCTCTTTAAAATCGAAAGACGCGATTGCAGATTATTTTCGTCACAAGTATAGTAAGCGACCAAATGTTGATTTAAAATATCCTGATGTAAAAATTCACATTCACATTCAAAAAGATTGGTTAACCGTTTCTTTAGACTCCTCAGGAGATTCTTTGCATAAAAGAGGGTACAGAACCGCTACGAATATTGCACCTATTAACGAGGTGTTGGCTGCCGGTATGGTATTGTTGTCGGGATATACGGGAGAGGAAAATTTTATCGATCCAATGTGTGGTTCTGGTACTATTCTAATTGAAGCCGCTATGATTGCGAACAATATTCCCGCAAATATCAATAGAAAGTTGTTCGCTTTTGAACAGTGGAAGGATTATGATGAAGAATTATATTTTATAATTCAAGAATCCTTATTAAAGAAAATACGTTCTTCTCATTTTAAAATCATGGGATTTGATAAGGCACCTTCTGCAGTGCAAAAAGCAATTGCAAATGTAGAAAACGCCAATTTAGACGATTTTATTGGTGTTCACCATGTCAATTTTTTCAATTCTAAAAAAGAGGTTTTTGGGAATACCACTATTCTATTTAATCCACCCTACGGTGAACGTTTAAATATTGATACAGAAGAGTTTTACAAGAAAATTGGAGACACGTTAAAAAACAATTATCCCGGTTCTACGGCGTGGTTAATTACTTCAGACACCGATGCTTTGAAAGCTGTAGGTTTAAGAACTTCTAGAAGAATTGCATTGAAAAATGCAGACTTAGACTGTAAGTTTGTGAAGTATGATTTGTATGAAGGAACCCGTAAGTTTAAAGAGCCCAAAAAAGAGACAGTGACTGTTCAGCTCTCTGACACCGACAGTGAACCGCAATCAGAAGATTAATTTTTAAATAGGAAGCCTACTCGAGTAGCTTTGAAGTCATTTTTCAGGAACTTTGTTTCCTTAGATGAGGAGGGCAACAAGGGAAGAAAATTAGCGTTTTCTTTTGGAACTTACTAAAAATTAAAGATCGTTTTACGAAATGGCACACAGGCGTATGAAGCAAGGAAAATTCGATGTGGTTCAAATTTATTGCAGCCTCTTCAAGTCTTTAAAAAGGCCTCTTTCGAAATTATAATAGGTATCTAAAGGAATCTCTCTTGTAAATAGTATCCTTTTAATTCTAAATTTATGTAATTTTGATTTTCATGATTCATGAAACGAAGGATAAGCAAAGAGTTCAAGTTTTTGGAAAACTCATTTCTTTGACTTTTACAATAATGTATAACTTAAAGTCCTTTATTTGTTGCATTTTATAGACATCATATTACCCATTCCAATTCAGAAAACATTTACGTACGCTGTAACTGAGGAAGAAGCTACTTTTTTGCAGAAAGGAATGCGCGTAGCAGTTTCTTTTGGGAAATCTAAAATGTATACTGGGCTGGTTTTTAATATACATACCAATCCACCAACCTTATACGAAGCCAAGGAAATTCATCAAATTTTAGATGAAACTCCGCTGGTAACAGCGCGTCAATTGGAACACTGGCAATGGATTTCAACCTATTATATGTGCGCTTTAGGAGAGGTGTATAGAGCTTCATTACCTTCTGCGTTTTTATTAGAAAGTGAAACTATTATCTATAAGAATGCTGGCTTTTTAGATGCCTCTATTTTAGCAGATGATGAATTCCTGATTTTCGAGGCTTTACAGCAGCAATCGCAGTTAACTATTCACCAAGTGATTGCAATATTGGGTAAGAAAAAAGTAATGCCTATTGTAAACGCGCTTATTAAAAAGACGGCCATTGCTATCAAAGAAGAGATTTACGAGCAGTACAAACCAAAACTGGTAAAATATGTTCGTTTACATAAAAATTATACGTCAGATGACTCTTTAGGAAAACTACTAGAAGCCTTGTCGAATGCAAAGAAACAGCGAGAAGCGGTGTTGGGATTTTTTCAATTACTCACCACGAAAAAACCAATAAAAGTAAAGGATTTAGAGGAAAAAGCAGTTGTTTCCGCTACTATTTTAAAATCGCTAGTGACCAAAGGTATCTTTGAGTTTTATCACATTCAAACGGATAGGGTTCAGTTCAAAGGAGATACGAACGCTTTAAAGGTTTTGAATGAATTTCAAGAAAAAGCACTTGCTGAAATTAAAGAAACGTTCAAAGAAAAAGAGGTAACTCTGTTGCATGGAATTACAAGTTCTGGAAAAACAGAAGTGTATACGAAGTTAATTCAAGAGGTTTTAGATGAAGGCAAACAAGTTTTGTTTTTATTACCAGAAATTGCTTTAACCACCCAAATTATAACCCGTTTACAATTTTACTTTGGAGAACAAATTTCTGTTTTTCATTCAAAATACTCGATCAATGAGCGGGTAGAGGTTTGGAACAACGTTTTAGAGAACAAACTAAAAGCACGTATTATTTTAGGTGCAAGGTCCGCTGTTTTCCTACCTTTTTCTAATTTAGGATTGATTGTAGTAGACGAAGAGCACGAGACGTCATACAAGCAATTTGACCCCGCACCGCGCTACAATGCAAGAGATGCTGCTATTGTATTGGCTAAAATTCATAAGGCTAAAATCTTGTTAGGCTCTGCAACACCCTCTTTAGAAACCTATTTTAACGCGCAGCAAAATAAATATGGTTTTGTAGAATTAAATAGACGTCATGGAAATGTACAACTGCCAAAAATTGAACTCATTAATGTAAAGGAAAAGTTTAAGAAAAAAGAAATGAAAGGGCATTTTTCCGACAGACTGTTGGCATTAATCCAAGAAGCGTTAGACCTAAAAGAGCAGGTAATTTTATTCCAAAATAGACGTGGGTATTCTCCCGTTGTGGAATGTAAAACATGCGGAGTTTCTCCTGAATGTCCAAATTGCGATGTTACCTTGACATTTCACAAGTTCAAATATGAGTTGCGCTGTCATTATTGCAGTTATCAGCGGGCAATGCCAAACAGTTGTGGTGCATGTGGTAGCAATACACTAGATACCAAAGGTTTTGGAACGGAGCAAATAGAGTTGGAGTTAAAAGCGCTTTTCCCAGATTTTAAAATCGGTAGAATGGATTTAGATACCACGCGCGGAAAACATGGATATCAAAAAATAATTGGTGCTTTTGAGGCCAAAGAAATTGACGTTTTGGTGGGCACCCAAATGTTGTCCAAAGGATTGGATTTTGAGAATGTTTCTTTGGTTGGAATTTTAAATGCTGACAGCATGCTTAATTTTCCTGATTTTAGAGCACATGAGCGTGGTTATGATATGATGGTGCAGGTTTCGGGTAGAGCAGGAAGAAGTAAAAAGCAAGGTCAGGTTGCCATACAAACTTACAATCCATTTCATCAAATACTACAACAAGTTGCTACTACTAAGTATACAGAAATGTATAAAGAACAACTGCAAGAGCGCTGGCAGTATAAATATCCGCCCTATTACAGAGTCATAAAAATCACTTTAAAACATAGAGATTATACTAAAGTAGATAGTGGTGTAAACTGGCTATTTAAAGCCTTGTATGCTTCTTTTGGAGAACATGTATTAGGTCCTACTGCCCCAGCGGTGGCCAGAATTCGGAACCAATACATTAAGAATATTGTCATTAAAATTCCTCCAAAACATAGCTTAGCAAATACAAAAAATCAGATTACCAAAATTAAGAATACGTTTGATGCCGTTGCAGACTTTAGGCCTATTCGCTTTATTATTGACGTAGACGCCTATTAATTTATTGAAATATTTTTTTTATAAAATCCTCCATAAAACTATTTTAAATCTTTTTTTCTCCAAGCAATCTTGTTATAAGTAACACAGTCTATATAGTTGTAAGGCATTAAAAAAAAAAGTATGAGTATCAGAAAACATCAAATTGCAGAATAACTATAATTATTATTTGTTTTATATTTATCTAACTCATAAAAAGTCATTATATTTGCACCCTTAAAAATAAACATTTAAAATTTAATTTATGAATCATTACGAAACTGTTTTCATTTTGAATCCCGTTTTATCTGATACTCAGATAAAGGAGACAGTACAAAAGTTTAACGACTATTTGGTTTCTAGAGGTGCCGAAATGATTTCCAAAGAAGATTGGGGCTTAAAAAAATTAGCGTATCCAATCCAAAAAAAGAAAAGTGGTTTTTATCACTTATTAGAGTACAAAGTTGCTGGAGAAGAGATTTCTGCATTTGAGTTAGAGTTTAGAAGAGATGATAGTGTTATGCGTTACCTTTCTGTTAGATTAGACAAACATGCTGCTGCTTGGGCAAAAATTAGAACTGAACGTGTTAAATCTACTAAAAAATAAGAAATGGCAACGATAGAACAACAATCAAAAGGTGGTAAGTCTGCTGACGTTAGATATTTAACGCCATTAGATATAGACACTAAGAAAGAAGCAAAATACTGCAGGTTTAAAAAGAAAGGTATCAGGTATATCGATTATAAAGATGCAGACTTCTTAATGTATTTAGTAAACGAACAGGGTAAAATTTTGCCAAGACGTTTAACAGGAACTTCATTAAAATATCAACGTAAAGTTGCGCAAGCAATTAAAAGAGCGCGTCATTTAGCGCTAATGCCTTACGTTGGAGATTTGTTAAAATAATAAAGCGTAGAACATGGAATTGATTTTAAGACAAGACGTAGAAAATTTAGGATTTAAAGATGACCTTGTAGCTGTGAAAAACGGATACGGTAGAAACTTTTTAATCCCGTCAGGACAAGCAGTTTTAGCAACCTCTTCTGCGAAGAAAGTTTTAGCAGAGAATTTGAAACAACGTGCTTATAAAGAAGCTAAATTAATTGCAGATGCGAATGTAATCGCTGAGGCAATTAAAGGATATGAAATTAAGATTACATCTAAGGTGGGTTCAGGAGACAAATTATTTGGTTCTGTAAGCAATATTGATGTAGCTGCTGCACTTGCGAAAGCAGGAACAGACTTGGATAAGAAATTTATCAAGGTTGTTGGTGGTTCGGTAAAGAGATTAGGTAAATATGAAGCGTCTGTAAGATTGCACAGAGCTGTAGTTGCGGACATCACTTTTGAAGTAATTTCAGAGTAATTAACAAATTGTTAAATACTTGTAAAAAAAAAGTCTACTTTAAATAGTAGACTTTTTTTTTTAAATTTATATTTACATACACTACTATCAAATAAAAACAACTAATAATCAAAAAAGTAAAAACGATGAAACAAAAGTTACTTATTTTATGTTCTTTAATTTTAGTTTTTGGTCTTACAGCGCATGCACAGACTACGACTTCAAAAATTAGCGGAACCATAACAGAAAGCACAGGAGCGGCATTATTTGGAGCAAATATTGTTGCTTTACACACCCCTACAGGAACCTTGTCAGGAACTACAGCCCAAGACAACGGTCGTTATACCTTGGCCAATTTAAGAATTGGAGGTCCTTACACGATTACCATTAGTTACATTGGCTTTGAAACTCAAAAATTAACAGATGTCTTTTTGACTTTAGGGAAAACAACAAATATCAATGCTGTTTTGTCAGACGATGCGAATATGCTAGATGAAATCGTTATCAGTTCTGGTAAAAACACTGTTTTTAATAATGGAAGAACAGGAGCACAAACAAGTATTCGATCTAAAGATTTAAGAACTTTACCAACAATTTCAAGATCTGCAGCAGACTTTACGCGATTAGATCCTTCTGCAAGTGGGGGTTCTTTTGGTGGTAGAAATGATCAGTTTAATAACTTTACTTTAGACGGTTCTATTTTTAATAACCCATATGGTTTAGACGCTGCAACGCCAGGAGGTCAAACAGCATCTCAACCTGTTTCTTTGGATGCAATTGAGCAAATTTCTGTTTCTACAGCACCTTACGATGTTACTTTATCTGGTTTTACAGGGGCTTCTGTAAATGCAGTAACAAAAAGTGGTACGAACACAGTTACTGGAACCGTGTACGGATTTTTTAGAAATCAAGACTTTACAGGAAGTGAAATTAAAGGTGAAAATATTTTTGTTCCTCAATTAAGACAATCTCAAACTGGGGTTAGTGTGGGTGCACCAATTATTAAAGACAAACTGTTTGTTTTTGTGAACTTTGAAGAAGATGAGCGCATTGATTTAGGACAATCATGGTTGCCAAATACAGGTTCTAATGGAATTAATGAATCTAGAGTTTTAGTTGCTGATTTAAAAGAAGTACAAAGTGCACTTGCTGGTATTGGTTATGATACTGGAGCGTATGAAGGCTTTACACACAATTCTAACAGCTCTAAAGGATTGATTAAATTTGATTGGAACATGAGTAAGGACCACCGGGTGTCTTTTGTATATAACTTTTTAGATGCTTCTAGAGATTTACCTGCGCATCCAACGGCATTAGGCTTTAGAGGGCCCAGTTCTCAAATGTTACAATTTGAAAATACAGGATATCAGATCAATAATAAATTAAAATCCTATTTAGTCGAGTTAAATTCGACGTTTGACGAAAATACGACCAATAAATTACAAATGGGATATACTCATTTTGATGATTTTAGAAATTCTAAATCGGCACCGATGCCTGCATTTAGAATTCAAGATGGTAGTGGAGGAAATTATATTATCGCAGGACATGAGCCTTTCTCAATCCATAATAAATTAGATCAAAAGGTATTCCAGATTACAAATAACTTAAACATTTCCAAAGGAAATCATAATTATACAATTGGTTTTTCTTTTGAAAAATTTGAATTTGATAATTCTTTTAACTTAGGAGCATATGGCCTTGGAGATAGCAGAGGTTATGTAGGTGCTTTTGGAGGAGACTTTGCGAACATGGATGGTTTTAGAGCTGGAATTGCCAATGGATTATTAGCAGATGCTTTTGCTGCTGCTCAAGCTACCTTTGAAAGTAAAAATACCGATGAATCTTGGGCATTAGCGGAAACAAATGTAGGCCAGCTTGCATTTTATGTTCAAGATGATTGGAGTGTTAATGATAATTTTAAATTGTCTTTTGGAGTACGTTTTGATAAGCCTTTGTTTTTCGATTCTGCTAAAAAAGCGCAAGATGTGATTGATAATAGTTTGTATTTACCAGAGACTCCTTACACCAATCCAAATACTATTTCTTCTTCTTATGAAGAGACTGTATTTTTCGATTCAACACAAATGCCAAACAACGATTTTTTAATTTCTCCAAGAGTTGGTTTTAATTGGGATGTTAATGGAGACAGTTCATTGCAATTGCGTGGTGGCTCCGGATTATTTACTGGGCGTTTTCCTTTTGTATGGTTAGGAAACCAAATAGGAAATCCAAATGTATATTATTACCAAGTTGTAGATCCAGAATTTAAATTTCCACAAGTATGGAGAACAAGTTTTGGGGCAGATATGAAATTAAAAGATGGAACTATTTTAACTACGGATATTTCTTACACGAAAGATATCAATGGTGCACATGTGCAAAATTGGGGATTAAAAACGCCAACAGGTACTTTAGAAGGGGTAGATAATAGACCGGTTTATATGGGTGATGATAAAGGAAATAATGCATATGTCTTTACAAATTCAAATAAAGGACGTACGTTAAACGCATCTTTCAAGGCACAAAAAACATTTGATAATGGGTTGTATTTAATGGGTGCTTATAACTATTTAGATTCGAAAGATGTAAATTCAATTGAAGCAGAAATTACAGGAGATGCTTTTGACTTTAATCCTACGCTTTCAGACTCAAATAGCGCTACTTTAGCAAATTCTAAGTATGGTGACAAACACCGTTTTATTGGAGTTGCTGCTAAATCTTGGAATTATGGATCAAATAATGAATGGACAACAACACTTTCGTCATTCTATGAATTGGCAAAGGGAGGCCGTTTTAATTATACCTATGCGGGAGACATCAATAATGATGGTTCTAACCTGAATGATTTAATTTACATACCTACTGCAAGTGAGCTTTCAGAAATGCAATTTTCAACACCAGAAGATGCTATTGGTTTTGAAGATTTCATACGTCAAGATGCTTATTTAAAAGGGAGAAGAGGACAATACGCAGAGCGGTATGGAGCACTTTCTCCTTGGAGAGGTAAAATGGATGTGAAATTTATTCAAAATTTAAAAATAATGGACAACAACTCTTTAGAGTTCAGTATCGATATTTTAAACTTTGGGAATTTATTAAATTCAGATTGGGGATTAGTACAGCAGCCAAATGCGGTGCAGCCAATTGGTGTTTCAGTGGATGGTAGTGGAACGCCAACCTATACTTTTAACTCTAATTTAAAAGAAACATTTGTTTACAACTCTACTTTAATTTCGAGATGGCAAATGCAATTTGGATTGAGATATTCATTCTAATTCATTAAAAATTTAGATATTTGAACCGCCCAATTATGGGCGGTTTTTTTATGATATCATATGAAATATAGACAACTTACTACAGAACAATTTGAAGGTTTGCATAAAGAGTTTTCATTGTTTTTAGCATCACAAAGTATTGATGCAAAAGAATGGAAGCAAATGAAAGAAGAGAAACCCTTGGTGGCAAGAGATGAAATGAATGTTTTTTCTGATGTTGTTTGGGATGACGTACTTACAAAAACTGCGTATGTAGAGCATTTTTCTGAAACATCAGTAAACTTATTCAAATGTGAAGACGAAGAAATTCACAGAATTGCCATAAAAATAACGTGGGATATTAATTTGTTAGAACAAAAAGGATTTGAATGGTTGATGCAAAACCCTATGGACAACTCCGTTGAAATTTTTAAAGGATCTAAACCCTATAAAGGGGAACGCAATATAGAGATATTTGACTTAATAGAGAAAGGAAGTGTTATTTCTAAAGGAGAAATATTTGAGTATTTCAATCAGTTGGTTTCTTAGATTCCATTAATATTTGACTTTTCACCTAAAGATTTTTATCTTTTAAGTAGCGTATTAATGTATTTGTTCCAGCACTAGCCACTTCTTTAATAATGCTTAAGTTTTGAAAATCACTTTTTGAAACAGCGGGATTTGGATCTATAAAATAGATAGGGGTGTTTAAGTTTACAGCGTCAATGAGACCAGCAGCAGGATATACTTGCATAGAGGTTCCAATAAGAGCCAGTATGTCTGCTTTTTCTACTTTTTTAGCGGCCTTTTCTAGCATTGGTACCATTTCTCCAAACCAAACAATATAAGGTCTTAATTGGCTATTTTTACTGCAAAAATCTCCGATAACCAAATCTTTTTTCCAATCTAAAATAATAGTTTCGTCAATACTACTTTGAACCTTTAGCAGTTCACCATGCAGGTGGGTTACATTAGTACTTCCCGCGCGTTCATGCAAATCATCTACGTTCTGAGTAATAATTTCTACATCATAATTTTTTTCTAGCTGTACTAAATTAAAATGCGCTTTATTCGGAGCTGCTCCTAAGAGTTGTTTTCGTCGTTGATTGTAGAAACTTAAAACTAGTTCTGGGTTTGCTACATATCCTTCTGGAGAAGCAACCTCCATAATATCATGTCCCTCCCATAAGCCATCGGTGCCTCTAAAGGTTTTGATACCACTTTCAGCAGACATGCCAGCGCCCGTTAGAATGACGATTTTTTTCATATAAAAATAGGTTTTGAGTATTTTATAAAAATCTTTAAGAAAGATAAAAATAATAATTTTAAATTTGTGTTTATGGTTGATGAAAAACTATTAAATTATTTAGAAGGCTTTTTAACGGATAAAAGAAAAAGTCTCTTTAAAAAGGTTTTGGAAAACAGAACAAGACATTTTACAGTGGTTTTAGAAGATATATTTCAGTCTCACAATGCAAGTGCTGTTGTAAGAACTTGTGATATTTTTGGAGTCCAAGATTTACATGCTATAGAAAACAAATATAATACTAAAGTTTCTAGACATGTTGCCAAAGGTTCTCAAAAATGGTTGAATCAATACAGGTATCGAAATGATGGTGACAATACAAAGACCTGTTTAGACAGTTTAAAAGAAAAGGGGTATCAGATAATAGCAACAACACCACATAATGACTCTTGTGTATTGCAAGATTTTGATTTTACAAAAAAAACAGCTTTTGTTTTTGGAGTTGAGGCAGAAGGAGTTTCTGACTGTGTTATTGAGCATTCGGATGGGTTTTTAAAAATACCGATGGTAGGCTTTACAGAAAGTCTAAACATCTCTGTGGCTGCAGCTATTGTTTTGCAAGAGGTCACCACAAAACTCAGAAACTCTGACGTAAATTGGCAATTATCCACAGAAGAAAAAGAACTGTTGTATTTTGATTGGGTGAAAAAGACCATCAAAAATGTAGCAAGCATCGAAGCGCATTATCGTCAAAGTTTACAAAAAGAAGAATAGCACTAAAAAAAGTAGTCTCTATACTCAGAGGAGTTTAGTGCACGCTCAGTGTTTTGAGTTATTCAATAATTATTTTTTCAATGGTAGCCGAAGAATCACAACGCTTTACCAATAAACTTATATTTTCTAGCTCTTTGTCACCAGTGATATAATATTCTGCACACGGCGTTTGTCGCGGGTTTCCTTTTCCAAAATCTACATCACCAGTATTCAAAATTGTGGCGATTTTTAGAGTATCTATGTCAAATTTTCGCATGGCAGTTTTTGCATCTTCAGAAAATAAACGCTTTTTAATTCTTATAGTTTTCAGTGTTCTTGCATCCATCCCATAATCAAAAGTGGCATTTTTCTTTTGCCAAAAAAAATAAACACCGATAGACCCTAGGGATACACCTATTAAATAATAAAAAATTCTTTTGACGAGCATACTAAAAATTTTAGGCTACAAATTTAGTTTTTTTGAGGTAATATCTAAGGGATACTTCCTTATTATTTCTAGGAAGGTTGGAAGGCATAAAACTACTTTATAAAGGCTATAAAATTAACAGGTTAATGTCTCTAAAAGGAAGGTCAAACCAGTCTGCAACTGTTTTATTTGTGAGTATTCCGTGGTAAAAATACATCCCGTTGCGCAAACCTTTATCAAATCTCGCTGTATTTTCAAATCCCCCTTCTTCTGCAATGTTTAATAAATATGGAGTGAAAATATTACTAATGGAAACGGAGGCTGTTCTTGCATAACGTGCAGGGATATTTGGGACGCAATAATGTATAATACCATGCTTTACAAATGTTGGTTCGGTATGGGTAGTTAGGTTAGAAGTTTCAAAACAACCACCTCTATCGATACTTACATCTACAATCACAGCACCTTCTTTCATTTTTTCAATCATCTCTTCAGTAGCA
Organism: Polaribacter sp.; assembly: GCA_028336245.1. Classification (GTDB taxonomy): domain Bacteria; phylum Bacteroidota; class Bacteroidia; order Flavobacteriales; family Flavobacteriaceae; genus Polaribacter. The sequence goes on along the minus strand of JAOKTT010000008.1, from coordinate 33,899 downwards.
CAAATAGGAGATCTGTTTTTACCTCGAATTGCACCAATGGCAACATCACAGCGCATCAATGCCTTTAAAATTGTTTTCGGTTGCAAAGTTGAAGTATAAATTGGTGTGTGTAAACAATCTTGCAGTTTTCTTAATTTACTAATAGAATTGTCAAATACCTTTACTCGTGCACCCAAGCCAATTGCAGCTCTTGCTGCATATTCGCCAACAGTTCCAGCTCCAAAAATAACGACACTTGTTGGTGGAACCCCTCCAATATTTCCAAATAGCAAGCCATTTCCTTTATTGACACCACTCATTAGCTCACCCGCAATTAAAATTGAGGCAGTTCCCGCAATTTCACTTAACGATTTTACAATTGGAAAAGAATCAAGCTCATCTTTTATATAATCAAATGCCAGTGCAGTAATCTTTTTCTTTGCTAAACATTCGAAGTATTTTTTATTTTGTGTTTTGAGTTGCAGGGAAGATATTAATATTGTTTTTGGAGCGATATATGCGATTTCCTCTTCTGTTGGTGGAGCAACTTTTAGAATAATATTACATTTAAAAGCTTCTTCGACATTGTACGAAATTTTTGCACCTGCATCTGAATATTCTTTATCTGTGTAATTTGCGCCGTCTCCAGCACCTGTTTCTACTACGATTCTGTGCCCATTTGCGGTCAATGCACCAACAGCATCTGGAGTTAAGCAAACCCGTTTTTCACTGAAGTAAGTCTCCTTTGGTACGCCAATAAATAAATCTCCTTTTTGCTTTTGTATTTCTAGCATTTCTTCTTGAGGAAGTAATTCCTCTTTACTGAAGGGCGAAAATGAACTCATGTTTTATTTATTTTAGGTGTATGTTCCGTTGGCCACTTTCTAAAAGCGTTAAGTGAATTTCAACAGTCTCTAAAGGTAGTAAATTTTCAACATTTTGAGGCCATTCGATTAAACACCAATGGTTACTGTCGAAATAATCTTCTATACCCATATCTAAGGCTTCCACTTCATTTGTAATTCTATAAAAATCAAAATGAAAAACGGTTTCTCCTTTCGAAGTTTGGTATTCATTTACCAAGGAGTATGTAGGAGAGGAGATTCTATCTTTAACTTCCAACTGTTGGCAAATTTCTTTGATAAGCGTAGTTTTACCAACACCCATTTCTCCGTAAAATAAAAGTGTTTTATTTTTTGCTACTGCAATTATTGCAATGGCAACTTCCGTTAATTTTTCTAAAGAGTATATTTTGTTCATGGTATGATTACAAAGGTAAAATAAGAAACGGTACAGAATAGTAAGATTTGTACCGTTTAAATTTTAAATATTTATTTGCATAGTGATATGGATGAACCCGAGGCTTTTTTAAAACTCATTTATTTAGGACTATACACGACGCAGGGAATAATTATCTCTTCTAGAGAAATACCTCCGTGCTGATAGGTGTTTTTAAAGTATTTCACAAAATGATTGAAATTATTTGGATAGGCAAAAAACAAATCTTCTTTTGCAAATACAAAAGAACTATTCATGGCAACCGTTGGCAGAAAGATGTCTTTAGGGTTTCGTACAGCAAATACATCTTTCTCCTCATAAGAGATGCTTCTTCCTGTCTTATAACGCAGATTAGAACTAATATTTTTATCACCAATAATCTTTGTAGGATTTTTACAATTAATGGTTCCGTGATCTGTGGTAATAATTAATTTTTGTCCTAAAGTTTGTGCTTTTTGAATAATTTCAAAAAGTGGAGAATTTTTAAACCAACTCAGGGTTAGACTCCGATATGCTTTGTCATCCCCTGCCAACTCCTTAATGACTTCCATTTCTGTTTTTGAATGGGACAACATGTCAACAAAATTATAAACGACTGCAGTGAGGTCGTTTTGCTGGGTACCATTATAATTGTCAGCCAATTCCTTTCCGCTTTTTAGAGATGTAATTTTATAATATTCATGTTTTATATCCAAACCTAAGCGTTTAATTTGAGCGGATAAAAAATCATTTTCAAATAAATTCATTCCACCTTCATCCGTATCATTTTTCCAGAATTTTGGATATTTTTTTTCCATTTCAGAAGGCATAAGACCTGAAAAAATAGCATTTCTGGCATATTGAGTGGCTGTTGGTAATATTGAAAAGTAGCTATATTCTTCCTCTTTTTTGAAGTGGTTATTAATTAAGGGCTCTAAAATTCGGTATTGATCATACCGTAAATTATCAATCACCACCCAAAGTACGGGTGTTTCTTTTTTGAGTTCAGGAACTACATAATCTTTAAACAAGGTATGCGAAAATGTTGGTTTGTCGTGTGCCGTTAAGAATTCCTCATAATTTTTTTTAATGAATTTAAAAAACTGTGTGTTTGCTTCTTGTTTCTGACTTTCAAGGATTCCGAGCATTCCAGGATCACTGATGTCTTCTAGTTCTAATTCCCAATGAATTAATTTTTTATACAGTTCAATCCAATCCGCATAGGAGTTCACCATTGCCAAATCCATTGAAATTTTTCTAAATTCCTGCTGATAGTTGGAAGTTGTTTTCTCAGAAATTAAGCGAGAATGGTCTAAATTTTTCTTTAAACTTAATAAAATTTGATTTGGGTTTACCGGTTTTATTAAATAATCTGCAATTTTAGAACCTATTGCTTCCTCCATAATATACTCCTCTTCACTTTTAGTGATCATCACCACTGGAAGGTTTGCTTGTTTTTGTTTGATTTCAGAAAGTGTTTCTAAACCTGTCAAACCGGGCATATTCTCATCTAAGAAAACAATGTCAAAGTTTTTTTCATCTATTAGATCTATGGCGTCAGCGCCATTTGTACAGGTAGTAACTTTATAACTTTTAAGCTCTAAAAAGAGAATGTGTGGTTTTAATAATTCAATTTCATCATCAACCCATAAAATTTGCATGCTCATATCTAATTCTTTATTTTAAAACGTTAAAACTAAGTATTTGTTATTTTACAACCCTTAGAAAATGATAAAATATTGCCAATATTATAATATTTTTATAATTTAAGAGGATCCCTTATAAATATATGAATTTGTCACAAGAAATATTGTATTTTGCACTTATACATAGATAATTATAATACTTTTGAAAAAAAACACACCCAATAAGCTTAAAATTTTAAACGATCCCATCTACGGATTTATACAAATACCAAACTCCTTAATTTTTGATATCATTGAGCATCCTTATTTTCAACGCTTGAGAAGAATCGCTCAAATGGGCTTTTCTAATTTGGTGTACCCAGGAGCAAATCACACCCGTTTTCATCATGCAATTGGTTGCATGCATCTGATGCAAAAAGCAATTCGAGTTTTACGATTTAAACAAGTTGAAATTTCTAATGAAGAGGAAAATGCACTATGTATTGCTATCTTATTGCATGATATTGGTCATGGTGCATTTTCACATGCGTTAGAACACAGCATCGTTAACGGAATTAGTCATGAAGAGATTTCTTTAAAATTTATGAGGAAATTAAATAAAGAGTTTGAGGGACAACTTGCACTAGCAATCGAAATTTTTGAAGGCAAAAACCCACGTAAATTTTTAGGACAGCTTATTTCTAGCCAATTAGACATTGATCGATTGGACTATCTAAAAAGGGACAGTTTCTATACAGGGGTTACTGAAGGAAATATTTCGTCAGACCGATTAATTGCAATGATAAATGTAAAAGATGATGAGTTGGTTATTGAGCAGAAGGGAATTTATTCTGTAGAGAAATTTTTAATTGCTCGCAGATTAATGTACTGGCAAGTGTATTTGCATAAAACGGGCTTAGTAGCAGAAAACATTTTAGTAAATGTATTAAAAAGAGCAAAAGAATTAGTGGGAGAAGGTGAGGAGTTATTTGCGAGTTCCGCATTAAAATACTTTTTAGAAACTCCAATTTCTAAATCAAACTTTACGGAGAAAACCTTAGAAATCTTTTCGAAGTTAGATGATTATGATGTGTTGTCGGCAATCAAAGAATGGGTGCATCATAAAGATAAAGTGTTGGCATTATTGTCTGAGATGATTGTGGATAGGAAGTTATTAAGAATAGAGATGCAGCAAGAGGTTTTTAAGGATGTTTATCTTACTAAAAGAAGAGAAAAGACAATGCGTAAATTAAGTATTTCTGAGAATGACGTGAAGTATTTTGTGTTTCACCAAAAAATAAGCAATCAAGCATATACTTTAAAATCACCGATATATATCTTAAACAAAAATGGAAATTTAAAAGATATTGCAAAAGCATCGGATCAATTAAACTTGCAGGCACTCACAATACCCGTAGTAAAATATTTTATTTGTTACCCAAAGTAACATGAGATTAGAGAAAACGGTATAATTTTTATATTTTTGCCTTTGATGAAATTTAAAGCACAACAAATAGCAGATATTTTAGAAGGAGAGGTTGTTGGCAATCCGGATGAAGAAGTTTCTGAACTTTCTAAAATTGAAGAAGGAAAAAAGGGATCTTTAACCTTTTTGTCAAACCCTAAATATAATGCATATTTATATAGTACAAATGCTTCTGTGGCGATTGTAAACAAAAGCTTTATCCCTGAAAAGGAAGTGGAAGTCACGTTGATTAAGGTAGCAGACGCATATAGCTCATTTTCTAAGTTATTAGCATTTTATAATGAAGCAAAAAACAATAAACTAGGAAGAGAACAACCGAGTTTTATTGCTGAATCTTCACAAATAGGTAAAAAAGAATATATCGGAGCATTTAGTTACATTGGTGAAAATGTCAAAATTGGTGAAAATGTCAAAATTTATCCGAATTCATATATCGGAGATAATTCTTTAATTGGAGACAATACCATCATTTTTGCAGGCGTGAAAATATACGCAGACACACATATTGGTAAAAATTGTAAAATTCATTCAGGTGCTATTATTGGTGCCGACGGTTTTGGGTTTGCTCCTAATGAAAATGGAGAGTATCTGGCAATTCCGCAAATAGGGAATGTTATTATTGAAGATAATGTGGATATTGGTGCAGCTTCTACAATTGATAGAGCTACCTTAGGGTCTACTATTATTAGAACAGGAGTAAAACTTGATAATCAAATTCAAATTGCGCACAACGTGGAAGTTGGAAAAAACACAGTGATTGCATCGCAGACAGGTATTTCTGGATCTACAAAAATTGGAGAAAACTGTATGATTGGTGGACAAGTAGGAATTGGAGGTCACTTAAAAATAGGAAATAATGTGAAGATTTTAGGTCAAACAGGAGTCACAAAAAACATCAAGGATAGTGAAATTATTTACGGAACACCCGCTTTTAAATCTAGTAGTTTTAATAGAAGTTATGTGCACTTTAAAAATTTACCAACAATAGTGTCAAAAATTAACCAATTAGAAAAAGAGTTGAAGACTCAACGAAGAAAGAATGAGTAAGAAACAAAAAACAATACAAAATCAAATCAGTTTATCAGGTGTGGGTTTGCATACAGGGAATGCTGTAAAAATGACTTTTAAACCTGCCCCTATAAACCATGGTTTTGCATTTTGTAGATTAGATTTAGAGGGAACCCCTATTATTGAGGCAAGGGCGGAGTATGTTGTAAATACGCAAAGAGGAACCAATATAGAGAAAAATGGAGTCCAAATTCAGACATCAGAACATGTGTTGGCAGCTGCTGTAGGTTTAGATATTGATAACTTACTAATTGAGATAGATGCTTCAGAACCTCCAATTATGGATGGTTCCTCTAAGTTTTTTTTAGAAGCTTTAGAAAAGGCTGGTATTAAAGAACAGGATGCTTTCATTGAAGAATACGTAGTTAAAGAGATTATCTCTTACAAAGATGAAGTTACAGGTAGCGAAATAATACTAATGCCTGCTGACGATTATCAGGTAACTACTATGGTGGATTTTGGCACGAAAGTACTAGGGACTCAGAATGCTACTTTAGAAAAGGTCTCTGATTTTAAAGAAGAAATTGCTGCGGCTAGAACCTTTAGTTTTTTGCATGAGATTGAAATGCTCTTGGAGCACGATTTGATCAAAGGAGGAGACTTAAATAATGCCATTGTGTATGTAGACAAAGAATTGTCTGAGAGTACCATGGAAAAATTAAAGAAAGCTTTTAATAAAAAAGACATTGCCGTAAAATCAAACGGAATTTTAGACAACTTAACTTTGCATTGGGCAAATGAAGCGGCGCGGCATAAACTATTAGATGTCATAGGTGATTTAGCGCTCGTAGGAACGCGAATTAAAGGAAAAGTGATTGCAAACAAACCAGGTCATTTAATAAATACCTTGTTTGCGAAGAAGCTTGCGAAGATTATTAAGCAGGAGAAAAGAAATAATGTGCCTTCTTATGATTTAAGTTTGCCACCATTATTGGACATTCACCAAATTATGGAGATTCTTCCGCACAGACCTCCGTTTTTATTAGTGGATAGAATTTTAGAACTTTCTAGCAAGCATGTCGTGGGGATGAAAAATGTGACGATGAATGAGAACTTCTTTGTAGGTCATTTCCCGGGTGCACCAGTAATGCCCGGAGTATTGCAAGTTGAAGCAATGGCACAATGTGGAGGTGTTTTGGTTTTAAATACCGTACCGGATCCAGAGAACTATCTGACTTACTTTATGAAGATGGATAAGGTGAAGTTTAAACAAAAAGTGTTGCCTGGAGATACTGTTATTTTTAAATGTGAACTGATTACGCCAATAAGAAGAGGGATTTGTCACATGCAGGCATATGCATATGCAAACGGAAAAGTAGTTGCAGAAGCGGAATTAATGGCTCAAATTGCTAGAAAAAATTAAAATATGAATCAACCATTAGCGTATGTGCATCCCCAAGCAAAAATTGCAAGAAATGTAGTTATAGAGCCTTTTACAACCATTCACAATAACGTAATAATTGGTTCGGGAACATGGATTGGTTCGAACGTAACTATTTATGAAGGGGCTAGGATAGGTAAAAATTGTAGGATTTTCCCAGGGGCAGTCATCGCAGGAATTCCGCAGGACCTAAAGTTTGATGATGAAGAAACTACAGTAGAAATTGGAGACAATGTTACAATACGAGAATGTGTTACAATCAATAGAGGAACTTCAGATAGAATGAAAACCAAAATTGGTGATAACTGCCTAATTATGGCATATTGCCATATTGCACATGATTCTTTTGTGGGTGATAATTGTGTTTTTTCTAACAACTCCACTTTAGCGGGGCATGTGACTATTGGAGACAATGTTGTGTTAGCTGGAATGGTAGCAGTGCATCAATTTGCATCTGTAGGAAAGCATGCGTTTGTAACAGGTGGTTCTCTGGTAAGAAAAGATGTGCCTCCTTATGTTAAAGCTGCACGAGAACCATTATCTTATGTTGGTATTAATTCAGTAGGCTTACGAAGACGTGGGTTTACCACAGAAAAAATTACAGAAATTCAGAATATTTATCGAATTTTATTTCAAAAAAATTACAATTATACCCAAGCAATTGAAATAATTGAAGCAGAATTAGAGGCGACTACGGAAAGAGATGAGATCATCCAGTTTATTAAAGATTCTCACAGAGGAATTATGAAAGGTTATTTCAATTCAAATTAATTCCCCAGAAGCAAAGGGTTTAAAAGAGTACCTCATAAAATTATTATAATAAAAGCAATAATACAAATGGCAACAACATCAGATATTAGAAACGGACTGTGTATTAAGTACAACAATGACATTTATAAAGTTATTGAGTTTTTACACGTAAAACCAGGAAAAGGCCCTGCTTTTGTTAGAACAAAATTAAAAAGTGTTACCAATGGAAAAGTAGTAGATAATACCTTTCCAGCGGGAAGAAAAATTGAAGATATTCGTGTGGAAACACATAAATTTCAGTATTTGTACAATGAAGGGGAGACGTATCACTTTATGAATGAAAAAGATTACTCTCAAATTCAACTGCAGCAAAGTTCCTTAGATTCTCCGCAATTAATGAAGGAAGGTGAAATTGTGACAATTATTATTAATGCGGAAGACGAAATGCCACTTTCTGTAGACATGCCCGCAAGTGTTATTTTAGAGGTTACACACACAGAGCCTGGTGTAAAAGGAAATACTGCAACAAACGCCACAAAACCTGCCACTGTGGAAAGTGGCGCAATGGTAAATGTTCCTTTATTTATAAATGAAGGGGATAAAATTAAAGTGGAAACTACGAAAGGAACCTACCAAGAAAGAATAAAAGAGTAATGATGATTGGTGCTTAGCAATGAGCTTTGTGAAGCACCAATGGTTAATTACAAAAAGGGATACATGAAATTCAAAACGCCACAAACACTTCAACAGATAGCAAAATTAATAAGTGCTCCATTTATAGGGAGTGCTAACTTTGAAATATTGGGAATTAATGAAATTCATGTGGTAGAAAAGGGAGATATCGTTTTTGTAGACCATCCCAAATACTATGAAAAAGCATTAAACTCTCCGGCAACCACAATATTGATTAATAAGGAGGTCGCTTGTCCCGAGGGAAAGTCTTTATTGATTTCTGAAGACCCTTTTAGAGATTTTAATAAAATATCAAATTTTTTTAATCCGTTCGTAGTCTCCAAAGAAGCGGTCTCAAGTTCTGCCACCATTGGAAAAGGAACCATAGTGCAGCCCAATGTTTTTATTGGAAATAATGTCGTAATCGGAGAAAACTGTTTTATTCATCCGAATGTAACTATTTACGATACCACCATTATTGGAAATAATGTAACCATCCACGCAAATACAGTTTTAGGTGCAGACGCCTTTTATTATAAAAAGAGATCCGAAGGATTTGATAAATTACTTTCTGTGGGAAGAGTGGTTTTACAGGATAATGTGGACATTGGTGCTTCTTGTACTATTGATCGTGGAGTTACAGGAGATACCATTATTGGAGAAGGAACAAAAATTGACAATCAAGTGCATGTAGGTCACGATACGGTAATTGGAAAAAAGTGTTTGATCGCTTCACAGACGGGAATTGCGGGTTGTGTAGTCATCGAAGATGAAGTTGTTATTTGGGGCCAAGTGGGCACGACTAGTGGTATTACAATCGGAAAAGGAGCTGTAATTCTTGGACAAACGGGAGTTACCAAATCAGTAGCAGGAGGAAAAAGTTATTTTGGAACTCCGATTTCAGAATCGAGAGAAAAATTAAAGGAGATGGCTGAAATAAAACGTTTTTTAAAAGGTAGAAAGATTACTTAAAATACTTTTTTAGAAACCTGCAATAAACTATTTTTGCGCAACATAATAAAAAAACAAACGAATGAGTGTTTTAGTAAATAAAAATTCAAAAATTATAGTTCAAGGTTTTACGGGTAGTGAAGGTACTTTTCATGCCGGTCAAATGATTGACTATGGAACCAATGTTGTTGGAGGAGTGACACCAGGAAAAGGAGGTCAAGAACACTTAAGTAAACCTGTTTTTAATACCGTATTAGAGTCTGTAGAAAAAGTAGGAGCAGATACCTCGATCATTTTTGTACCACCGGCTTTTGCTGCAGATGCAATCATGGAAGCGGCGGATGCAGGAATTAAGGTAATTATTTGTATTACAGAAGGAATTCCTACTGCAGACATGGTGAAAGTTAAAGCATATATAGACACAAGAGACTGCAGATTAATAGGCCCTAACTGTCCAGGAGTAATCACTCCAGACGAGGCTAAAGTTGGTATTATGCCGGGTTTTATCTTTAAAAAAGGGAACGTAGGTATTGTTTCTAAATCAGGAACATTAACCTATGAAGCGGCAGATCAGGTTGTAAAACAAGGATACGGAATTACGACAGCAATCGGTATTGGTGGAGATCCTATTATTGGAACTACTACTAAGGAAGCAGTTGAATTGTTAATGAATGACGACGAAACAGAAGCAATCGTAATGATTGGTGAAATTGGTGGAAATTTAGAGGCAGAAGCAGCACAGTGGATCAAAGCAGACGGAAATAGAAAACCAGTAGTTGGTTTTATTGCAGGACAAACTGCACCAGCAGGAAGAACAATGGGACATGCTGGAGCGATTGTTGGAGGAGCGGACGATACAGCACAAGCAAAAATGAAAATTCTAGCGGAATGTGGCGTTTATGTGGTGAGCTCACCAGCAAAAATCGGAGAAATGGTCGCAAAAGTTTTGGGTAAAAAGTAAAGTGTTACTGCGAATGTCAATCATTTAACGCGAATGTAAAACGGAGTTATTTGAATAAATAGCAATGATAATAACATATAATTCCCGTGAAAACGGGAATTTCTTTTTTATATTTGAACAGCAAATAAATAATACACTATGAAATTATTAGAAAATAAATCAGCAATAATTACCGGGGCAACGAGAGGAATTGGACGTGGCATTGCAGTTGAGTTTGCAAAACAAGGTGCAAATATTGCATTTACATACAGTGCTTCTGTGGATGCCGCAAATGCGTTAGAAGAAGAACTGAAATCATATGGAGTTTCTGCAAAGGGATACCAATCGAATGCTGCAAATTTTGATGCGGCACAAGCATTAGCAAAAGAAGTTCATAAAGAATTCGGAGCGATTGATATTTTAGTAAATAATGCAGGGATTACAAAAGATAATTTGTTGCTGCGTATTTCTGAAGACGATTTTGATAAAGTAATCGAAGTAAATTTAAAATCGGTTTTTAATTTAACAAAAGCAGTAATCAGACCGATGATGAAGCAGCGTTCAGGCTCTATTATTAATATGAGTTCTGTTGTGGGATTAAAAGGAAATGCAGGGCAGTCTAATTATGCGGCATCAAAAGCAGGTATTGTAGGTTTTTCAAAGTCTGTAGCCTTAGAATTAGGCTCTAGAAACATTAGAAGTAATGTAATTGCTCCTGGTTTTATTGAAACTGAAATGACCGCTAAGTTAGATGAAGCAACGGTGCAGTCTTGGAGAGATGGAATTCCTTTAAAAAGGGGAGGACAGCCAATAGATATTGCCAATGCATGTGTTTTTTTAGCTTCTGATATGAGTACTTATATTACAGGACAAACCTTATCTGTAGACGGAGGTATGTTGCCTTAAATAAAATACGGTGAAAAAGTTATTTGACTTTTTACAAGCGCCCGTGGTAGTGTTAATTGTGATTTATGGATGTATAATTCAAGGTTTATTCATCCCATCAAAATTACAATTTTATACGTTTTCAGATCTGCATTCGGAGGGTTATAAATATGGAAACTTTATTTCTAGAAGTTTCGTATATGTTGGTTTTGCATTGTCTTTATTTTATTTTTTAATGCTATAGTTCAAAGAAAAGTTTAGAAAAAAAATAATGCTATCCTTCTTCGTGTTTTTACCATCATTCTATTTTTGTTTTCTGTTTTTAATAGCACATTTGATGAAATTATTAAAGTGAAGTATCTAACACATTTTTAAAACCTACAACAATTAAACGTTGTAGGTTTTCTTTTTTTAGATTGTTATTGATATCTTTCCATGAAATATAAATAATTGCAGACACTATCTATTTTATACCTTCTATGCGCATTTCTATGTAGCGTTTCGATTGGTTATTTTCAATATTTTTATAAAGTAAAAAGCAAGAAGAGCATCCATATATTGCTGTGTGCATTAAAAACACTTTCTTTATTTTTATTGCTTGCCTTGTTCATCAGTCCAAAGATAAAAACAACAACGTTTCAAACCATAAAACCGATACTTTCGATTCTGGTGGATAACTCGAAATCAATTTCTTATTTCAAAGAAGAAAAAAACCTTCAAGACTTTAGTTCTAAATTAAATAACAATGCTCGTTTATCTGATAAGTTTGAGATTCAAAATTATGTTTTTAGTGCAGATTTGAAATCATCAGATAGTATTGATTTTTTAGGGAGTGCAACAAATATCTACAATGCAGTTTCAGTTGTAAATAAATTGAACACTGAAAAAAAAGCACCTATTTTACTGCTAACAGATGGCAATCAAACGATTGGAAATGCTTATCAATTCATGAAGTCTGAACAAAAAGTATATCCCATTATTTTTGGAGATACTTCAAAGCATACCGATATAAAAATAACTCAAATCAATGTAAATAAATACAGTTACCTAAATAACAAGTTCCCAGTAGAGGTCCTTTTAAATTATGATGGAACAGGGTCCGTTAAAAAGACTTTTTCTATTTATAGCGTTGGAAAAAAAATATTCTCCAAAAGAATTCAATTTTCAAAAAAGGAACGTTCTCGTATTATTAGGTTGGATTTAGCAGCTTTAAAAGTAGGAGTGAATTATTTCACAGCCGAAATTGAAAAAATAAAGAACGAAAAAAATATTAAAAATAATACAAAAATATTTTCGGTCGAGGTAATTGATGAGCAGGCAAGAGTATTACTCCTTGCCGATGTTTTGCACCCAGACATCGGTGCTTTAAAAAAAGCGATAGAAAGCAATCCGCAACGAGCTGTAACAATTTCAAGGGTCACGGAATTTAAAGACAACTTCTCCGAATTTCAATTGGTCATTCTATACCAACCAAATAATGTTTTTGAAGATGTATTCTCAAAAATAAGAAAGGCGCAGTGTAATTTGTTAATTGTAACAGGCACAAATACCAATTGGGCACTGCTAAATAAACAGCAGTTTGGTTTTACTAAAAACTTCCTTCAAGAGACCGAAACTTATGGTGCGAGGCATCACACTTCATTTTCTGTTTTTTTACAAAAAGACATTGGTTTTTCCGGGTTCCCACCATTAAAGGATGCCTTTGGTGGTCTTGATTTCTATAAGCAACATGAAGATTTAGTGCTGCAAGAAATAAGAGGAGTGGAAACAACGCAACCATTAATATCGTTTTTTGAGGAGGAAAAACAAAAAATAGCAGTCATCTTTGGCGAAGGAATTTGGAGATGGAGAGCTGAAAGTTTTTTAAGTAGTAATACTTTTCAAGACTTTGATCAATTCATTGGAAACGCATTGCAATATCTAACTACAAATAAAAACAGTGCGCGCTTAGAGGTGAATTCAGAACACGTATATGCTTCAAATACCATAGTTAACATCGCTGCTTTTTTTACAGATACCAATTATAAGTTTGACGATAGTGTATCATTAGAGATAACACTGACTAATAATGAAACAAAAAAAGAGACAAAACTACCTTTTTCTTTGCGCAACAATTCCTATCAAATCGCCATAGAAAACCTTTCTCCTGGTGTCTATAATTTTAAAGTAGGGGTTGTAGACCAAAGTCATGAAAAATATGGCAGCTTTAAAATAACAAAGTATCAAATAGAAGCTCAATTTACCCATGCAGATGTATTCAAATTAGAACAATTGGCATTAAATACAGGTGGAGCACCCTTTTATAAAGATGAAATAACCCTTTTAATTCAAGAGTTACTTGCAGATAAAACCTACTATTCAGAACAAAAAGCAATTGTAAAAGAGCAATCTCTATTAGAATGGAAGTGGTTATTGCTAATAATTATTTCTTTATCTACAGTAGAATGGATTCTCCGAAAGTATTCTGGTAAGATTTGATGCTGATTTGTGAACATATGGAGAACTTCTTTTAAGATTGTACGCATATAGATTGTGTTTCCTAAAGTTATATCGTAAATTTGAAAGAATTTAAAATATTAAAATAATGGCAAATAATCAATTGGATATAAAATTTCCGAAAGGTGGAGTTTTTTTTATAGTACTAGCAGTACTTGCAATCATTTTATTCTCAAAAGCAACGGTGACCATAAACTCTGGTCAGGCAGGAGTTTTGTATAAGACTTTTGGTGGCGGTGTTGTAACTGATGAACCGCCTTTAGGAGAAGGTTTTCAAATTGTTGCACCTTGGAATAAAGTGTTTATTTATGAAGTAAGACAACAGGAGATTTATGAGAAAATGCAGGTATTATCTTCAAACGGTTTAGAGATTCAGTTGGAAGCTTCCGCTTGGTTTCAACCACAAGCAGATAAAATAGGTTCTTTACACCAAGAAAAAGGTGAAAATTATATTTCTAGAGTTATACAACCAACAATTAGATCTGCGGCAAGAAGTGTTGTAGGGCGTTATACGCCTGAGCAATTGTATTCTAGTAAAAGAGATGTAATACAAACAGAAATTTTTGTAGAAACAAAAAAAATATTAGACAATCAGTACATTCAACTAAACGAAATCTTAGTGAGAGACGTTACATTGCCATCAACCATTAAAACAGCGATTGAGCGAAAGTTAAAGCAAGAGCAAGAGTCTTTAGAATATGAATTTAGATTGGTTACTGCGAAGAAAGAGGCTGAAAAACAAATTATTGAAGCACAAGGTAAAGCAGATGCGAATAGAATTTTAAGTGCGTCATTAACTGAGAAAATTCTTCAAGACAAAGGAATTGAAGCAACGATAGAGTTGTCAAAATCCCCAAACAGTAAAGTTGTTGTTATTGGTTCTGGTAAATCAGGAATGCCTATTATATTGGGAAATCAATAAGAATACAAGTAGTATACTAATAAAAAAAAATCCAGCAATTGCTGGATTTTTTTTGAATAAAACTTCCTAAACGAGGGTGCTTTAAGTTTAAATTTTTTTGAAGCGCATGAATGACCCTTTACAATGATGAACGTGTATATAGGTGTTGTTTGAAAGATTTTTTAAGCTAGCATTGCAATGCAGGAGGATGGAAAGAGGTTGGTATTTTACAAATGGTATTGAAAATCTAGTTTTAGTAAAGCTACTCCTGTTGATTTGTAAATACCGCAAGCGACGGAAATGTTTTAATCTTTAACCGGGATTTTATTTCGCTCTATTTTCCCCATTTTTAAAGCTTTGTAGTTTTCATAACAATCTAAAACGGCCTCAATCATTTGAAGATCTGATGCTTTTTTGATAAAATAATCAGAGTAACTGCAGTCAATTAATAACTCTGAAAGCTCTTGACGGTCCATTTCTAAATACTCCATCATTACTTCTCTGTCGAATTTACCTGCAAGCATTTTACGCAAATTGTCTTCTTTCTTTAATTTTTGTAATTTTTTTAATTGTTTTGGTTTTTTTCCAAAAAGATTATATAAAAAATCTACCGGCTGAAACAAAGCAGCAATAGGAGTGGAGAAGCTTTTCGTTTTTGCTCTTCCAATTTCATACGTTTGTGGTAGCCCATTGATATGAATTCTTGTAAACCGGTCTTTAGGAACTTGTTTGACGTCAATTTCTAAAACACCAATTAAGTTTGTAGATCTAATCACCACTTCTCTGATGTCTTCTGGTTTTTCATACAAGGCAATTTCTAATTCATTTCCTTTTAGTAAGTCATTTGTGATTTTTAATTTAATACTAGAGTATCCGAGATAAGAGACCAATATAGTATCATTGACCCTTGTTGGTATTTCAAAATAACCAGTGTCACTTGTAATCGTACCTTGTACCGTATTTAAATTCAAGATATGTGCAGCACTTAAAACTTTTTGATTTTCAGCATGAATAATTTGCCCTTTTAATTTTTTTACGTTTAAAGTATTTACTTGAGAAAAGAGGTTTACAGCGAATAGTAAACAAAATATGAGTAACATTTTTTGCATCTCGTAAAAATAATAATAATCTGTTATAATTTGGTTAAATATTTGTGAAAGAAGAAAAAATAAAAATAAGTACGAAGGAGTTGAACGATTATAACAAATATTTTAAAGGTTATGCTATTTTGGGATGCTTGTTTGAGAGCAATAAAAGTGAGCGCTTTCAATTATTCTGTTTTTTTATATAGGGCCAATCTCACTTTGATTCATTGAGAAGATAGTGCTAAAAAATGCTATATCATGAGAGTTCAGAAGATTATTAATGTAAATAAGAGAAACTGAAGGCACAAGAAACTTCCCGTGCTTTTTCTGCGAACTTCACAGGAATTATTCTGAATCTGGAGCAGCATCAATTTTTTCAATCATTTGAATTGCTGCTGCACGAGGAGGATATCGTTTAGATACTACAAACCCAACAAGCATAGCTACTATAAAGGAGGGCGCTAGTACATCTAACGCAACAAAATACGCACCAATACTTGCCATTTCTTTGAAAACAAAATTAAATACGATTACGGACATAAACCCTGAAATCATAGATGCTATTGCGCCTTTTTCGGAGTATCCTTTCCAAAAAAGAGATAAGATAATAACAGGACAAAAAGTCGCAGCGATTCCAGACCAGCCGAATAGTATCACCCAGAATATTTGCCTGTCAGGAGAAACGTAGTTCATTACCATTGCAATGATTAGCGCCGTAAAAGCCATGATTACAGTAGAGACTCTAGAAATTTTAGTCAGACTTTCATCTTTAATGTCGGGTCTAAATATTTTTTGATAGAAATCACGTGTAATTGCACTGGAGGCTAATATTAAGAGCGAGTCTATGGTAGACATGATTGCCGATAATACAATAGCAACAAAAATGGCCACTAGAACTGTGGGTAAAAATTCTTCTGTAATCATGCTCAATACATTTTCTCCACTGTTCCCAAGAATGGCCTCTGGATCTTGTCCTTCCTTTGTAAAATAAATACGCGCAAGAATTCCAATGGTTACTGCAGCAGCGTCTGTTAGCAATGTAAATGCGGTAGCTACCCATTTTCCTTTGTCTATTTCTTTAGAGTTCTTTATGGACACAAAACGCACATATACTTGCGGTGAGCCTAAAAAACCAAGCCCGATCATGGAGAATCCTAGAATTGTAAAAAGATTCATCCAGCCATCGGTGCTTCTTCCCATTACTTGTGTTAAGGTTGGGTCTATTGCATTCAACCCTTCGGTAACGCCAGTTCCGTGGTCCATAGAAAACCAAACAACAATGGGAAGCAGTACCAAACCAAAAAACATCAGTAAGCCTTGAAATAAGTCCGACCAAACCGCAGCCACAAAACCTCCAATAAAAATATAAGCGAGTACAATTAGAAATCCAATCAGGGCCCCCAATTTATAATCAATTCCCAACATTGACTTGAAAGCAACTCCAGTAACGTCTATTTGGGATGCAACATAAATAATAATTAAAATAACCAATACTGCTGCGGAGATAATGCGCAGCGTGTGCGTAGACGATTGGAAATGACTCTGGAGATAATCAGGAATTGTAATAGCTCCATAGGCATCCGATCTTTTTTTGAATCGTTTTGCCATAAACTGCCAGGAGATAAATACACCAAGTAATTCTCCAGCTACGACCCAATATCCAGAATACCCTGCAATTGCGCCCATTCCTGTAAGTCCGATAAGCAACCACCCAGATTCACCGGTAGCTCTTGCGGAAAATGCTACCGCCCAAAAGCCCATTTTTTTGCCACCAACATAATAGTCGCTCATGCTTTTTATGCGGCGAGATGCCATTATACCAATTAGAAATAAAATACCAACATAGACTGCCAATACAGCAATTTTAATTATAAAATCTGGGTCTTGCATATTACTTGTTTTACTTTTAGATACAGGTTTGAAGTTTGTAAAGGAAAAAAAATGGATAATATTTAAGTTTCTTAAATTTCTAAATTAGTCAAAAAAAATAGGAAATTATATGTTTTTTGAATTAAATTGTAGGAAAAATACAATAAAAGCCTTTAAAAAACAGCAAAATTTATTATATTTGAAAAGTAATAAATTTACACAAAAGACCCCAATTTAGTAAATTTAGTGTGTGGTCAAACTTTCAGCTTTGCCACTACGAAAAAAAACTTTATTTTGAATACGAAAAGAGACCCTGCTAAAGTACCTCAAGACTTGGACGATTTAATAAGCGCACTGTCGGAAGGAGAGCGGACGACTTACAATCACTTAATGCACGCCATAAAATTTGCGCCAAGTATTTTTGAGAGCTATACTTCTTGGTCAGAATCATGCTACACCAGAAACTGTATTGTAGATACCGAAAAGTATGAGCTAATTTTAATATGTTGGTGCGCTGGACATTCCACGCCAATTCATGATCATGATGGAGAGGAATGCTGGGTAAAAGTAATTACAGGAGTATTTAAAGAAACAATATACAAAGAGAATGATACAGGGGTTTTACAGTTTGAAAAAACCGGTGTTTCAAAAACCAATGAGGTTACTTATATGAAGGACTTTATGGGATTTCATTCTCTGGAAAATATATCGAATCAAAAGAGCATGTCACTTCATTTGTATGCAAAGCCTATTCGAAAATGTAGGGTTTTTGATGCAGCATCAAAAACGTTTGCAGACAAGGAATTGGGGTACGATACACGTGCATTTTAAGTACTAAAATTTAAAAGAAAAGAAATAGTATGTCTAACATTACGAAGGACTTGGCACTGTTTAACGAACTTGTTGACGTTTTAATTACAGAAGAAGCAGCGCATCCAGTGGCCGAAAGAATCGAAGCTAATACACTATACGATGTGCTTGATCTTTCTTTGAATACAGATAAAATGATTGATGATGAGTTTAAGGTTGTACTGCGCGAAGTGCTTGTTTCTACTCCAAAAACGGCAACCAATTTATTTTTTAATCAACTTTTTGGAGGAAGACAAAGCAAAGCCGTTCTTGGAGATTTATTGGCAGTACTGCTAAATAATAGCATGTACACCTATAAGGTTGCAGGTCCACAGGTAGGGATTGAACAAGAAGTTATTCGTCAATCCTGTCATTTAATAGGGTATGGTGCAGCGAGCAATGGTACCTTTCCAACAGGAGGGTCTATGAGTAATTATATGGCCTTGATAATGGGACGTGATGCTAAAGATCCTGAGTGCAGATTGGACGGAATGACGAAACCATTAATTATTTATACTTCCAAAGAAGCACATTATTCCAACGATAAGAATGCAAGTTTCGCAGGTATTGGAAGAAAAAACATGCGCTATATTGCAACGGATGCAAAAGGAAGAATGCTTGCAAATGCGTTAGAAGTGCAAATTAAAGAGGACATCGCACATGGTGGAATTCCAACCTATGTGAATGCTACTGCAGGAACGACTGTTTTAGGTGCTTTTGATCCGATTGATGCCATTGCAGACATTACCGAAAGGCATGCGATGTGGTTGCATGTGGATGGTGCCTATTGTGGGAGCGTTATCTTTAGTGAAGACTATAAACATCTGGTGACAGGAGTAGCACGGTCGAACTCCTTTAGTTACAACGCACATAAAATGTTAGGAACTCCATTAACCTGTTCTATTCTTTTAGTGAATGATAAAAAACATTTGCATGATTCTTTTAGCAACGATGCAGACTACTTATATCAAACAGATGGGGATGATTTTAATTTAGGAAAAACTTCATTCCAATGCGGAAGAAGAAATGACGCCTTAAAGTTTTGGACCTTATGGAAATCTATAGGAACCAACGGCTTAAAGGATATTGTAAATCAACAATTTAATTTGGCAGACATTGCTTTGGCATATATTAGATCAAATTCGGAGTATACCTTGTACAGTTTTGATGCTTCTATTTCAGTTTGTTTCAATTATAAGAATATTGAGCCTATGGCGCTCTGCACTGCGTTGTATGAGGATCAGATTACGATAGTTGGCTTTGGTTCTTTTGCAGCGGATACTTTTATTAGATTGGTGACTATTAATGCAAATAATGAAAAGGTAGATATTTTAAATTTCTTTAGTGTATTGGAAGGTTTTGTTGCAAAAACACCCAACTTAAAAAAGGTAGCGGCGCTTTCGATTTAAAAAACGAAACGTTGGTTTAAAATAACGATAAATTTAAAACGAAAACAAAAGACTTCCCTTTTTAGTGAGGTCTTTTGTATGAAAGATTTTACCTTTGTACTATGGACACCATGAAACATTTATTTGATGTATTTAAACAAAGTTTAGAGCAGGACACATTCGTTAAACTAACAGTTAGCAAGCCACTGCGTAAAAAGGAAGGGGCGCAAAACGTCTATGTCCGTTTGTTTATCGTAGAAGGAAAAGAAGTCTTTCAGTTGAAATACCGTCAGGAAACTGACAATCAATACCAACAACTTTCATTGGAGGCTGCTATTGTTGAAATTGAAGGTTTACTAATGGAGTCTTTTAGAGCGGCCACCTTATTTACATTGCAGGAGGATTTGCTTGTGCTTATTTCAAAAAAGAAACTTATATCGTATCGGGAGAATTCACCGAGCTTTAAAAATAAGTTACCTGAAGTTACCCAAGAATCTTAAAAGACAAGTACACGGCAGTCTAATATGCAAGATAGCTTGCAGCATTATTTTAATTTTTAAGGAGTAGCAACATCGCATTCAAAGCATGCTTTTAGATATCAATGTCTTTTTGAGTGCGGTAACTTGTATTGCGAATCTTGTAACTGCGCGTATTTATGAATCAGGCATTTCTACTTTGATTGGAGGGCCATCAGTATTCTATAATTATTTACGGATTAAAACAGCATTCACAGCATCTGCAGCGTCGTCTTTTTTTATATAAATTCTTTTAATGCACTAAAATCTTCGACAACTGCATCGGCATCTTCCAGAGTTTGTCCTTGAGATAATTTATTTGCATAGCCAAAAACAAAGATATTTGCAGCATTGGCCGCCTTAATTCCGTTGTCGGAATCTTCAATAACAATACAGTTTTCTTTTACACAATTACTGAGGTCTACTGCTTTGATAAAAATTTCTGGATGTGGTTTTGATGCTACTAAATCGGCACCACTAATTTTTGCAGTAAAGTATTGATTTAAATGAAAGCGGTTAAAAACACGATCGATATTTACCATGGCAGAAGAAGACGCTAAAATTAATGTAATTCCTTTAGCATGCAGATACTGTATTAGTTCCTTGACACCAGAAACCAACTGTAAATTTGGGTCGTTTTCAAAGAAACTTATGTAGCGCTTTCTTTTGTCAAGGACCAAGTCTTCCGGATTTTCGTCCAATTTAAAATGAGCAACCAGCCTTTGAAATGCGTTGATTGTAGAAGAACCTGTAAATGACTTATATAAAGCATCAGGAACGCTTACATTTAAAGAATTAAAGATTTCGTAGTAGGCTTTTTTGTGAATTTCTTCAGAATCAATAATGACACCATCCATGTCAAAAATAACACACTTTATTGGACTTATAATTTTCATTTAGTCTAAAAATTTGGCTTTTAATGCTTTTGTAGGAAGCATACAATGGTCTTTTTTTCCAAACCATTGATAACGGTTTTTAGCAATATAGTCGTAGACGATATCTCTAAAAAATTCAGGGAAAATCCAAAAGAAAATGCTCGCTTTCCAGAGCCCACCAAAATCACTCATCACTTTTAAGGCTGCCGTAGATTTTATATCATAAGAAACCCCGGGCGCATATAAAATAACTGCATCAGTTGTATTCGTATCTATTTTTAAAGTAGTAATAATTTTCTTACCGCTTTCAGATTGAATGGCAGCAAATAAAAACGTATTCTTCTTGTCGTATCGGATCACGGCAGTTACTGCAGAGTTGCATAAATTGCAAACACCATCAAATAAAATTACTTTCTTGTTTTTCGGAATATCAAGCATTTAACGCATTCAAATTATAAGGTGCACAAAGATACTTTATCTTTTCTGAATTTACGTGTAACATCTCTTAATTTGCTGCGTCTTATTACCGTATTACTTTGTTATTTCGGTGGCTTTTAACATAAAATTAATAGCTAAAATCAACGACAATCAATAGTTTTATATTTAAATAAGCACTGCATGATTAAGATAGAAGATTTACACAAATCGTATCCAATAGGAAAAGATTCTTTACACGTTTTAAAAGGAATAGACTTGCACATAAAAGAAGGCGAATTTGTCTCTATTATGGGGTCTTCTGGTTCTGGAAAATCTACGCTCTTAAATATTGTTGGACTATTAGATGGCCACGATGAAGGTAATTATTATTTAAACGGTCAACTGATAAAAGAGTTGAACGAGAAGAAGGCTGCTCTTTTAAGAAATAAATTTCTAGGTTTTGTTTTTCAATCATTTAATTTAATTGCTTATAAGACAGCTATAGAAAACGTTGCATTGCCATTGTATTATAAAGGAATGGCGAGAAAGGAACGGTTAACGGTTGCTTTAGATTATTTAGACAAAGTAGGTTTAAAAGATTGGGCAAATCATTTGCCAAATGAGCTTTCTGGTGGTCAAAAACAACGTGTTGCCATTGCGAGAGCTTTGGTAACCAAACCAAAAGTAGTTTTGGCAGATGAGCCAACAGGAGCCTTAGATTCTGTAACTTCAGATTCCGTAATGGATTTGTTAAAGGATATTAATGATGAAGGAATGACTGTTTTTGTAATTACACATGAAGAAGAGGTGGCTGCACAAACCAAAAGAATTGTTCGTTTGAAAGACGGTGTAATTACAAGTGATGAGTTAACCAAGGTAGCAAAAGTAGTATAGGCATGTTTGATTTAGATCGTTGGAGGGAAATATTTCAAAGTATAAACAAGAACAGGTTGCGTTCTGTAATGTCTGGTTTTACGGTAGCTTTTGCAATTTTACTTTTTACTTTATTGTTTGGCATTGCTAATGGTCTTGGTAATTTTTTTAAAGGGGCTTTTGTTGATACTGCAGAGAATTCGATATTTGTGCGTGTTCGCCAAACGTCTAAACCTTATAAAGGATTGCAAACTGGTAGAAAAATTCAACTTAAAAATAAGGATTACGAATACATAAGTGAGACTTATAAAAATAAGATTGAATATCAATCTGCCATCATTTACAAAAACTTTTCAATCAAGTATAAAAATGAGGCGAATACCTATAGTGTAACAGCAGTAAATCCTGATTACCAGTTTTTAGAAAAAACGATTGTTACAGAAGGACGTTTTTTAAATAAAAGAGACATAAAACAAAAATCAAAGTCGATTGTTATTGGGCGGTTAATCAAACAAGATTTGTTTGGGGAAAGACCTGCGGTTGGAAAACGCGTAAATATGAATGGGAGTTCTTATTTGGTTATTGGTGTTTTTTCCGATGAAGGAGGTGATAATGAAGAACGAAAGGCATATATACCCGTTTCTACTGCCCAAATGATGTATGGAAATAATGATTATATCAGTCAGATAAATCTAGGATATGATAGGAATTTAAATACAGATGCAGCCATTGCTTTTGGAAATCAAATGGAACGTGATTTACGTAAAAAATTAAGTATTCACCCAGACGATCAGACAGCGCTCTCCATACGGAATATGGCGGAGGCAAATAAATTTATTAGTACGGTCATGTTTGCCTTGTTATTGATTATAACTTTTATTGGCTCTGGAACCTTAATAGCAGGCATTATTGGGATTTCAAATATTATGATTTTCGTAATTAAAGAGCGGACAAAAGAATTTGGTATTCGAAAGGCATTAGGGGCGCAACCTGCCTCTATTGTTGGAATGGTTGTTCAAGAATCCGTATTAATTACAACCATTGCAGGCTATGTTGGTTTAACATTGGGAACGTATCTATTGAGTTTAATTGGAGATAGTTTAGAAGAAGATTATTTTATTACGAATCCAAGTGTAAGTCCAGAAATTGTTATAGGTGCTACCATTGTATTAGTCTTATCAGGATTAATAGCAGGTTATGTACCTGCAAAAAGAGCGGCAAATATTAAACCCATTGAAGCATTAAGAGCATATTAATTATGAAATTTTTATTTGATTCAGATACTTGGCAAGAAATTTACGGAAGCATCCGTAAAAATAAAGTGCGAACTTCAATTACTATAATTGGTGTTTTATGGGGGATTTTCTTGTTAGTGGTGTTATTAGGAGCTGCAAGAGGTTTAGAAAACAGTTTTAACAAGCTTTTTGGTAATTTTGCAACCAACAGTGTTTTTGTTTGGACACAAGCCACAGATACCCCTTTTAAAGGTTTTCAAGAGGGAAGAAGGTTTACCTTAACAATGAATGATATTGATGTTTTAAAGTCAGAATATTCAGACGAAATTAAATTATTAGCACCAAGAAATCAAACCAATAATTTAATTATTAAAGATTTTAAGTCGGGTAGCTTTAAAGTGAGTGGAGATTATCCAATTTTAGATCAAATTCAGAAAAAGCAACTATTATATGGTCGTTTTTTAAATCAAAATGATATTTTATCCATTTCAAAAGTTACAGTCATATCAGAGGATATGTACAAGCAATTGTTTGAAATTGATGAATTTCCAATAGGACAATACATTAAAATAAATAGTATCAATTACAAAGTAATTGGCGTGTATAAGCCCTCAAATACCATAGATTTTGATGGCGATTGTGCGTACATTCCTTTTTCTACATTTAAAAAAGTATACAATACGGCAAATAAAGTAGATTGGATGATGATTACTGGACATGAAGGTACGGATATAGAGCAGATGGAGAGTGATGTGCTACTTACTTTAAAAGGTTTGCACAAAGTGCACCCAGATGATGAAAGAGCTTTTGGAAGTATTAATTTAGGAAAAAGAATAGGCAAGGTGACTGGTTTTATAACGGGGATGCAATTTTTAACCTGGTTTGTAGGGATTGCTACTTTAATTGCAGGCGTTTTTGCAATCGGTAATATCCTTCTAATCACGGTGAAAGAGCGCACCAAAGAAATAGGGATTCGAAGAGCGATTGGCGCTACACCAAAAAGTATAAGACAACAAATTATTTTAGAGTCTGTCTTTTTAACAACAGTAGCTGGTATGTTGGGTATTATTTTTGGGGCCTTTGTTTTATTTATAATAGACAGTGCATTTGGACAAGGAGAAGATGCTGCTCTGATAAACCCAACGGTCGATATACCAATTATTTTTATAGCATTTGTCACATTAATTGTACTAGGAACTGCAATAGGCATAATTCCTGCACATATGGCAACCGTAGTGAAACCAATAGAAGCATTAAGAGAACAATAAAATCAATCAACAACAAATCATGAGTAAAAGAGCAAAAATTATTTTAATAGTTATCGCAATATTTTTTATTGCAGCACTTGTTTGGTTCGGTAAAAAGAATAGCAAGAGTATTTTAGTATTTGAAACGGAAACACCATTTAGAACTACAATTGTAAAAAAAACAGTGGCTACTGGAAAAGTAATTCCTTTGGAGGAAATTGAAATTAAGCCTCAAATAACAGGAATTATAGATAAGGTAATGTTGTCAGAAGGCTCTAAAGTTAAAAAAGGAGACCTAATTGCCGTAGTGAGAGTTGTACCTAATGAACAAGCTTTAATCAGCGCAAAAGGTAGGGTAGATAATACGAAGTTGAGAGTAAATAATGGACAAGTTTCTTTCAAAAGAACTAAGAATTTATTTGATAAAGGGGTAATTGCGAGAGCAGAATATGAAAGTGCTGAGTTGTCTTACGACCAGGCGAAACAAGACTTAAAAAATGCTGAGAATGATTATTTAATTATTAAAAAAGGTTCGGCCAATTTAGGTGGAGGAGCAAACACCAATATTATTGCACAAATGTCTGGTACAATTTTGGAGATACCTGTAAAAGAGGGAGATCAAGTAATTCAGTCTAATAACTTTAATGCTGGAACTACAATTGCGTCTATTGCTGATATGAGTAAAATGATTTTTGAAGGAAAAGTAGATGAATCTGAAGTAGGAAAATTAGTAAGAGGCACTACCATTGAAGTTTCAATTGGTGCAATCGAAGGGAAGAAGTTTCCTGCAAAATTAAATTTTATTGCTCCGAAAGGAACTGAAGAGGGAGGAGCTGTTCAATTCAAAATTAAAGCAGATGTATCTTTAGATGATAATTTTTTTATTAGAGCTGGTTATAGTGCAAATGCAGAAATTATTTTAGTTAAAAAAGACAGTGTTTTGTCTATAAAAGAGGGTTTATTACGCTTTGAAAAGGAAACGGAAGCACCCTATGTAGAAGTAGAAACTACGCAGGGCGTTTTTGAAAAAAGAATGGTAGAATTAGGGACTTCTGATGGCGTAAACGTAGAGATTATTAAAGGTGTTATTGCTGAGGATAAAATAAAGATTTGGAACAAGGCTTCTAAAAAGGAGGAAGAAGAGGATAAATAATTTCAGTTAGTTTTGTTGGAGAGAGGAATATGCGCGAGTAGGTTCCTCTCTTTTTTTTGTTCCATACTGCATTTGGTTCATATGGTGCAACCATTAACCCCACCAAACCAAAAAGAATTTCTCTATAACTCCATTGGGTTTTTAACCCAGCAGAGTGGCGAAAACTCACGTTCTAAATATTCTTTTGTAGCTTTTGTAAAATATTCAAAAGACTGCCAATTCACCCGTTCATAGGGCTGCACCAACCAATCTTTTTTAATAGGAATGTAAAATTTACAGGCAGACAATTGTTGAAGCTCTTTTACGTTTGCATAAAATCCAACAATACAGGCTTGGTTTATCGTCTTTAATTGCCTGTTCATATTTGAATATGGTATAAATAACTGTGCTTTAAAACAGACATATTGTGTCATTTGTTCCGCTTTTAAAGCAATGCTTTTTAGGTAAGGTTTACAATCTTTTGAACAGAGCAGCGGCAATTGTTTTTGCTTTAATTTTGTAAGTTTTTCTAAGAGAGAATCTTTTCTGTTTGGGCCAATAAAGTGGGCGATTTCTGAAGTCCCAACAGTATGATCATAGAGGTAAAATTTATAACTAATTTCCAAATGAATTGGTTGCTCGTCTTTCATTAGAATGCAATCCAATTCGCCAAGTGTAATCTTGTCTTTATGAATTTGAATATTTTCTGAAATAATGGTATGGTTTGGAGCCTGGCGCAATTGAAAGAATACAAAGCGTTCTATATACCTTCCAAGCCGCGCTTTTTCATCCATAATACTATCAAATCTGGCAGGATGCATCGGGATTTCTAACTGTCGCATCTCTAAAACAGCAGCGCCTTTCCACAATGCAGGTGTTTGTAAAAAGCCCACATACCTTTTCTGAATATCTTTTATTTTTTGATGCTTCATTTTCAAGCACTAATTTCACTAATTTATAGGAATAAAGGCAGCTTATTTGCTGTTAATTTTGGAAGTAGCGGCTTTTATTTTGTAGAATTCTTTGTAAATTGAACTTTTTAAAAAATACGAAGCACATGCAATTCGAGAAAGAAACCCTTCAATACCTAAAAAATCTTCAGGAAAATAACAATAGAGATTGGTTTGCCGATCAAAAAGAGACTTATTTAAGTGCCCAGCAAAATGCAAAGAATGTCTTTGCAGCAATTCATCAAGACTTGCAAAAGCATGATGAGATAGAGAAATCTAAAATGATGCGTATTTATAGAGATGTCCGTTTTTCAAAAGACAAGACCCCCTACAAAGCGCATTTTGCAAATTCATATGCAAGGTTGGGGGCTACTCTAAGAGGAGGGTATTTTTTAAGAATTAGACCCGGAGCTTCTTTTTTAGCTGGTGGATTTTGGGAGCCAAGTAAGGAAGATTTGTTTAGAATTCGGAAAGAAATTGAATTAGATGCTTCAGAAATAAAAGGTGTTTTAAAGGATGAAAACTATAAAAAATATTTTGGCGGCAAATTTGAAAGATTTTCTGAATTAAAAACAGCACCAAGAGGTTTTGATAAAGAGCATCCTGAGGTTGAATTGCTTCGAAAAAAGGGGTTTATTGCCAGTAGAAGTTTTACCGATGCAGAAGTGTTGTCTCCAAATTTTGCAGAAGAAGTAAATATAAGTTTCAAAGCCTTGCGACCATTTTTTAATCTTTTTAGTGATATTCTAACGACCAACTTAAATGGGGAATTGTTGGTTTAAGTACTATGTTTTTCATTTTAAAAAAAGTGTAATTGAGGGGTGCGGGGTGCTTCATTTTATTTTAAATTTTTGTAAACCTCTCGTTTCAATACAAGTACAGTAATGATGGTTGCCAGGGTATCTGCAATTGGAAAGGACCACCAAACGCCATCAACACCATAATAAATAGGGAGCATGTAAGCAAGTGGAATCAAGAAAATCCCTTGTTTTAATAGTGTTAGTACTAGTGCAGGCATTGCTTTTCCTGCTGCTTGGAAATAGGCAGAACCAATCAACTGCAGGGTCACAATTGGGGTCACTAAAAAGGCAGTCAACATGGCATCGGGGGTTTGTGCAAGCAGCGTTTCGTCGTTCGTAAAAATCCAAATAATTTCCTCTTTAAAGATAACAATAGCAATAAAAATAAGCGTTCCCAGAATAGATCCAAAATAAATGGATTTTTTTATCGTTTCCTTCACACGTTCGTTTTGATTTGCCCCAATATTATATCCAGCAACCGGCAAGAAGCCTTGAGTAACACCTAATACAGGGGAAAGGGCAAACATCATAACGCGGTTGATAATTCCATAGACTGCAATCGATATTTCCCCTCCATAAGTGTATAGTGAGTAATTTAAGACAATCATTAAGATACTAATAGCACCTTGTCTCACGACAGATATGCCTCCTAATTTTGCAATTTCTTTCAGAATAGGAAAATCTAATTTAAAGTTTTTAGGAATAATTTGTAATTCACTTTTTGAGGACAGAAAAAAGTATAGAATGTAGAGACCGCAACTGGCATAAGATAAGGAAGTCGCCAAACCAGCTCCCCACATTCCCCAATCAAATACTTTGATAAATAGAATGTCTAATGCGACATTTAAAACGGCAGGAACCATCATCGCATACATGGCAAACTTTGGTTTTCCTTCGGCTCTAATCGTTGGATTTCCCATCATGGCAAAAGCTAAAAATGGGACACCATAAATAATGACGCCATAATATTCCGCTGCAATGGGGAGAATGGTCCCTTTTGCTCCGAATAAACTCAATATAGGAGCGCTATAAATACTGCCAAGAATCACAAATAAAAGTGCTAAAATAACAGTCAAACTAATTTGATTTCCAAAAGTTAGGAAAGCTTTTTTAGTATCATTGGCACCTAGTGCACGCGATATAATTGAACTCCCACCAATTCCAATACCCATTCCTATAGAAGAAATAAGAAAAACGATGGGCAATACCACTGTAATAGCAGCAATGGCAAGAACTCCTATCCACTGTCCAACAAAAATGGTGTCCACGATCATGTTTAAGGACATGACAAGAATTCCAATGGTAGCAGGAACTGCTTGTTTTATGAGTAATTTACTTATTGGTTGGGTCCCTAAATCGTTTGCTAGTTTGTTCATAAAAGTGCTGCAAAGAAAGGAAATAATAGTTGTTTTATTGAAAATGAAACATCAATAATTATTATAGGACTATTAAAATTTATAAATTTGTAAAAACGAACCATATGAAAGATGTTTTTGAGTTAAAAATAAAGGTAATGGCAGAAGATATAGACACCTTAAACCATGTGAATAATGTGGTCTACGTAAAGTGGATGGACCGAGTTGCTGTTGCGCATTGGGCATTTTTAACAAAGAACAATGCTTTGTCCGAGTATGTTTGGGTAGTGCTTAAGCATGAAATAGATTATTTAAAACAAGCATTATTAGGAGATGATATTACGGTAAAAACATGGGTAGGAGAAACCAAAGGTTTTAAATCAGAACGTTTGATGGATTTTTACAAAGGATCGGAATTACTCGTGAAAGCAAAAACCGTTTGGGGTATGTTGGATGCAAAAAGCTTCAAACCTGCGAGAATTAGAGAAAATGTTTTAAATGTATTACAACCTATTAAATAAAAGTATCTTTGCACAAAATTTACAAACAAAATGGCTTCATTCTCGGCATTAGGAATCACTCCTGCATACATCAAATCGATTCAAGAATTAGGGATTTCTATGCCTACAGAAATTCAGGAACAGACGATTCCTATTTTATTAAATTCGAAAACAGATTTTATTGGATTGGCACAAACAGGTACCGGGAAAACTGCAGCTTTCGGTTTGCCAATACTACACCATATTGATGCGAGTTCCGACCATATTCAAACCTTGGTATTGTCCCCAACAAGGGAGTTGGTGCAGCAGATTAAAAAGCAGCTATTTAAGTTTACAAAATACAACGAGGATAAAATATTTATTGAAGCAGTTTTTGGTGGAGAGAAAATTGACAGACAGATAGGGAATTTAAAAAGAACTACACATGTTGTGGTAGCAACTCCAGGGAGGCTTATTGATTTAATTGAGCGGGGAGATATTGATATCAGTCATGTAAAAACAGTAGTTTTAGATGAGGCCGATGAAATGTTAAGTATGGGATTTAAGCAAGATTTGAACCATATCTTAAAATTCTCTTCTCAGAGTAATCGAAATACTTGGTTGTTTTCAGCGACCATGCCAGAGGAAATAAAACGTATTATTAAAACGTATATGGATTCGAATGCACCGAGAGTCGAAGTGAATAAAAATGCTTTGGTGAATGCGAATATTAGACATCAGTTTGTGAAAACGACGCTAAAAACAAAAGCGGATGATATTATTTCTTTTCTAGAAAAAAGAGGTACCCAACGTGGAATTATTTTTTGTAGAACCAAAGCTGGCGCTCAAAATTTAGCCAACTTACTTATTGAAGAAGGTTTTTCTACTGCTGCTTTAGAAGGAAATATGCAACAAAAAGAACGTGATAAAGTAATGCGTGCTTTCAAAAAGGAAAATTTACAATATTTAGTTTCTACGGATGTTTCTGCAAGAGGAATTGATGTGAGTGGATTAGAATTTGTGATACACCACCAATTGCCAGAGCAATTAGAATATTATACGCATAGAAGTGGTAGAACCGCAAGAGCTGGAAAAACAGGTACTTCCTTGGCGTTTATCTTACCCAATGAACTTGAAAAAGTTCATGATATTCAGAAGTCACTCAATATAAAATTCACAGAAGTGAGCGTATAAAATGGATGTTATTTATGTGTTGGATATTTTAGGAACCTTTGCTTTTGCAATCAGTGGTACTTTGGTGGCTTCAGATAAAAAATTGGATTTATTTGGAGTAATTATTATTGCATTTGTTACTGCTGTTGGTGGTGGTATGTTGCGTGATGTTTTAATCGATGCACATCCTATCAATTGGATTGGAGATTTAAATTACTTATACACGATATTTTTTGCGGTACTGTTTACTTTTCTTGTGAAAAGTAAAATCGGGTACCTGAGTACCACCATGTTTTTGTTTGATACCATAGGTTTGAGTGTTTTTACGCTACTCGGGCTTCAAAAAGGCTTGGCTTATAATCTACATCCTTTAGTTGCGTTGATTATGGGAATGATATCTGCTGTTTTTGGCGGTGTGTTGCGTGATGTGTTGACCAATAAAGTACCATTAATCTTTGAAAAAGAAATTTATGCTTCCGCTTGTTTGGTTGGAGGATTGATGTATTTAATTTTGTCGTATTTTAGGGTCGATGAAAATATAAATTTTATAATTTCAGCCACTGTTGTTGTGAGTATCCGCATAGTTGCTGTAAAACTGCATTTAGAACTCCCCAAAATAAAGTACGATCTATTCACAAGGTTTAAAAAATAAAGATGGAAGTTTTTAATACAATTTCAGATTTCAGAACAATGGTAGGAAAAGTATTACCAGTAGGTAATTGGTATCCCATTACTCAACAAATGATTGATGACTTTGCCAATGCTACTTTAGACAAACAGTGGATTCATGTAGATGCAGAAAGAGCTGTCAAAGAGTCTCCTTTTAAAAGTACCATTGCACACGGATTTATGTCTGTAGCGATGATTTCTAAGTTACTGGAAGAAGTTTTTACTATTAAAAGCTTAAAAATGGGTTTGAATTACGGTTTGAATAAAGTGCGTTTCCCAAATGCCGTTCCGGTGAACAGTCAGTTGCGAATGCTTTCTAAAGTAGTTTCTATGGAGGACTTACCAAACAATGGGGTCAAAGTAACCTTCGCTTGTAGTATTGAGATTAAAGGACAAAAGAAGCCTGCATGTGTTGCTGAGTTTTTGGCGGCTTTCTTTGAGTAACAGCGCTAAAGGTTAATTGATCGCGATGACAGCTGCTTTAAACAAGCGCGCCTTTGCTTTAAAAAAATCGTTCTCGAGACCAATTGCTTTCAGTTTAGAGTCAATGTATTGCTGCTCTCTATAGTTGACCAAAAGTAAAGAGCTTTCTCCTAAAAAGAACTTGCGCTCCTCTGCGCTTAGCAATACTCCATAATCTCTTACTATTTTAAAAGTGAAATCGTTTTGTGAGATATAGGATGCTAATTCTTTGTGAATGGCAGTTATTTTATTTTGGATGACTACTTTGCTTGCATTATTTTCAAGTTTTTTATCTTGTAACTGTATTTTTGCTAACGCGAAATCTCCTCTTTCTTTTCGTATGAATAAAGGCAAGCTAAAATGGATACCTGCCTTATAATTATTGGTGTTAAACGAATTGAGTTGCTTTGCTTTGGGTGAAATAAAATTATACTGAAAGTCCATTTTTGGTAATAAATTATTCATTTTTAAGCGCTTATTTGCAGCTAAACTTTTAATTTTAAAGCCTAATTCCTTTATTTTGGGATGCTGTTCAACTTCGAAGTTCTCATTATGAAAGAGCCCAATATTAAAGCAGCTATCAATGGCATCAAAGGTATTTAGGTCTGGAATAATATTTTCCTTTAGTTCGATTGGTGTGTTTTCATTCAACCATAAATAATTAGATAGTTCTAAAGAAGACTGTACCAGTTGGATGCTAGCTTTTTCTAAACCCAACCTTCTAGAATTTAAAGTGATTCCTGCTTCTAAGGTGTCTATTGCTGGTTTATCGCCTTCTTCATACGCTCTCTTAGTACCTTTAAAACGCTCCTTGGCATTGTTTAAAAAGGAACTAAAAACACGTTTTTCATTGTAGGTTTTTAACCAATTAAAATACGACAAAGAGGCATTGTATAAAATTTTATTTACAAGTATTTGCTGTTCTTCTTTTGCCTGGTTTACAAAGAATTTCGCCTGTTTTAAAGTGGTCATTCTTTTATTGGTTAGCATGCCTCTAGCCAGTGAAATCGAAATTCCTGCAGTGTATAATCCGTCTACAGGGCCTTGGTTTTCTGGATTTAAAAAAAGGCCATCGTTTTGCTCAAAATTTGCTTTTAACGCAATTCCATACCAAGTAGGTATTTTAAAAGAACCATTTAAATGGGTATAATATGCGTTTTCTTTAAAATGTTTTTTATTAAAATCAAGTTCAATTTTTGGGTCAAAAGCACCTCTTGCTTTTAGTAATTTTGCTTCACTGTTATTGATGATTAAGTTTGCTTGTTTCACAATTGGATGGTACCTTTTGAGATAGCCCAAGTATTCAGACAAAGTCAGGACATCTTTCATTTTATCTTGTGCATGCTGGGAAAAGAAAATTAATAAAAAGAAGGGGATTATATATTTTTTCATACCTATATTTTAGTATTCGATTTTCTTTTTTTACTTTTTACGGGCTGATAATAGTTGGGAGGAAAACTATTGATTTGTCGCCACAATTCAAACCAAATAGGAACATCTTCTAATAAAGCGATTGTTTTGGCTCCAGACCCCACGCGAATTGCGTCAGGCCAGACTTGGTCTTTGTTGTCAGGAGCAAGCAATACACGGTATTTTCCGTTGTCGCTAATAAAGCGCTCGATGGCAATGACGCGGGCTCCGTAGGTTCCATAGGAGACATTGGGCCATCCAGAAAAAACAATGGCAGGCCAACCGTCAAATTGCACGCGTACTTTTTCATTGAGATGCAATAAGGGCAAGTCAATCGGTCTCACATAGGTTTCTACAGCCAAGTCATATTTTTCAGGCATCATACCCACTAAAGATTCTCCCGCCTTAAAAGCACCTCCAATGCCGCCTTTCAAGGCTTTGTTAATATAGCCATTTAGAGGAGCCGTAATGTACAAGAGTCCGTTTCTAATTTTATAGTTACTATTGCTATTTTCCAATTTAGAAACCTGTACTTTGGCTTCATAGCCATCGGATTTTGCGGTATACATGTCACTTTGTGCCTTAGAAATTTTGTCTGAAAAGTTTGCGGCAATCCGAGACAGTTCTAACTGTGCATTCAGTACTTCGTTTTTTGCAGTGAGCACACTATTTTCTTTGGTGATTAATTTTGCTTGTGTTTCTTGCAGTTTAATGCGTTTTTCTTC
>JAOKTT010000007.1 GCA_028336245.1 Polaribacter sp. | reverse complement strand
ATTTGAAACCTCAGCCAAATTAGGATATGTTTTTCCTGATTTACCATACCAAAGCTTAGGGCTACAGCTAGCGTATAGCAAACACCAACAAGATTCTTATTTTGGATTAAATAGCTATGATATTCAACACGAAAGCTTGTATTCTAATTTCCTTTTCAACTCTATTATCAATGACACTCGAAACAAGTTTAAAACAGGAGTCAACTTCACTTATGATAAATACAATGAGCTTGTTAACAAAACGATTTATAATCGAAAAGAAAATTCGTTGGGCGCTTTTTTCGAATATGCTTTTGATAATTTAGATGATTTTAGCCTAACCGCTGGACTTCGAATAGATACTCATAACCTACTTGGAACCTTTATAACACCAAGAATGCATTTAAGATACGTTCCTTGGAAAAAAAGTGTGCTTAGAGCTTCTGTAGGAAGAGGTAAGAGAAGTGCAAATATTTTTGCTGAAAACCAACAAGTATTTGCTAGTTCTAGAGGTAATAAAGGAAATATTAACATTGACAATACCAATGGAAATATCTACGGATTAAATCCAGAAATTGCCTGGAACTTTGGAATTTCCTATTTACAGAAATTCAATTTATTTGATAAAAAAGGAGATGTTACGTTTGATTTTTACAGAACAGATTTCAGCAATCAAGTTGTTGTCGACTGGGAAAATCCTCAAGAAATTTCTTTTTATAACCTTGAAGGAAAAAGTATTGCGGATAGTTTTCAGGTAGAAGTAAATTATGAATTAATAGAAAGCTTAAGTCTGAGAACCGCCTTCAAATATTTTGATATTTCAACAAATTATAAGGGTGGGAAACTGCAAAAACCGCTGCAGCCAAATAAGCGCTTTTTTGCAAATATTTCTTATGAAACAAAATTAAATGGTAACAAAGCGCAATGGAAAATTGACGTAACCTTTAATAATATTGGTCGACAAAGATTGCCGAGTACAGCCTCTAATCCAGTAAGCTATCGACTAACAACTCATTCTGAAAGCTATAGCTTGTTAAATTCTCAAATCACAAAAGTATTCTCGAATAGATTTGAAGTCTATTTTGGAGGAGAAAATATTACAAACTTTCAACAGAAGAATCCTATTCTAGCAAGCGATACTCCTTTTGGACCTAATTTTGACACAACGATTGTATATGCCCCTATTTTCGGACGTGCAATCTATGCTGGACTTCGTTTTAAAATAAAATAAAATTTTGAGAAACTTTCAGCATTTCTATTAATTTAAAAAAACAAATCATAAAACAGAAAACAAATGAAAAAAGCAGTATTTATATTCAGTATATTTTTGATTGGTTTCTCCACTCGAGGACAACAAGTAGAAAAGAAAAAAAATGCTAAAATTGCTTTTGAAGTAGACGGTATCTGCGGCATGTGTAAAAAACGTATTGAAACTGCAGCCTTAAAAACTAAAGGTATAAAATTTGCTATTTGGGACGTAAAAACACACCAATTAAATGTTATTTTAAATGAACAAAAAACAAGTTTAAAAACACTAAAAACAAACATTTCATCTGCTGGCCATGATATTAAAGGTTTTATAGCCACGGAAGAAGCCTATGCCTTAGTGCATCCATGTTGTAAGTATCGAGACAATAAAATCGTATTAGAACACTCCGGTGCTCTCAAAAAAGAGAAAAACTAGAAAATAAAAAAAGCCTCACATGTGAGGCTTTTTTTATTTGCAATATGTTTCTATGTTTTAGCTACGAAAAATGACCAACAACGCAACTCATAAACTCTTTTTAGTATCTGTAATGCTCTGGTTTGAAAGGTCCTTTTGGAGTCACACCAATATATGTAGCTTGATCTTCGCGTAATTCTGTTAACTCTACACCTATTTTAGCTAAATGTAAAAATGCCACTTTTTCATCTAAATGTTTTGGCAACATAAAGACATCGTTTCCATAAGCTGCTGCATTTTTCCAAAGTTCAATTTGAGCCAAAGTTTGGTTTGTAAATGAATTCGACATTACAAAACTTGGATGGCCAGTTGCACAGCCTAAATTTACCAAACGTCCTTCTGCAAGCAAAATGATATCCTTTCCGTTGATGTTATATTTGTCTACTTGTGGTTTAATAGTATCCTTTGTATGTCCATGATTTTTATTTAACCAAGCCATATCAATTTCATTATCAAAATGCCCAATATTACATACAATTACCTTGTCTTTCATTGCTTCAAAATGACGGGCTTGTATAATATCTTTATTCCCTGTGGTCGTAATTACAATGTCAGAATTTGCTACAACAGTCTCTAATCTTTTTACTTCAAAACCATCCATTGCTGCTTGTAAAGCACAGATAGGATCAATTTCAGTAACTGTTACAATAGAACCTGCTCCCTTAAAAGAGGCCGCTGTTCCTTTACCTACATCTCCATATCCACAAACGGTTACACGTTTTCCTGCTAACATCGTATCTGTTGCTCTTCGAATTGCATCTACTGCAGATTCTTTACAACCGTACTTATTGTCAAATTTAGATTTCGTAACGGAATCATTTACATTGATCGCTGGCATTGGTAACGTTCCATTTTTCACTCTTTCATACAGCCTGTGAACTCCCGTTGTTGTTTCTTCTGACAACCCGTTAATCCCTGCTGCTAATTCTGGATATCTATCCAAAACCATATTGGTTAAATCTCCTCCATCATCTAGAATCATATTTAATGGTTGTTTGTCTTCACCAAAAAACAAGGTTTGCTCAATACACCAGTCGAATTCCTCTTCTGTCATATCTTTCCAGGCATATACCGCTGTTCCTGCACCCGCAATTGCAGCTGCAGCCTGATCTTGTGTAGAAAAAATATTACAAGAACTCCAAGTAACTTCCGCTCCTAAAGCCTGTAATGTTTCAATCAAGACCGCTGTTTGAATGGTCATATGCAAACAACCCGCAATTCGTGCTCCTTTTAAAGGTTGCTCATTTTTATACTCTTCTCTCAAAGACATCAGTCCTGGCATTTCTGCTTCTGCCAGATGAATTTCTTTCCTACCCCAATCTGCTAAAGAAATATCTTTCACTTTAAATGGTACGTACGTGGCTGTTTTGGTGCTCATATTTTGTATATTTATGTTCTAATTTTTCGAACTGCAAAGTTACGACATCCATTCCAAAAAAGTATGCCTCTTTACAAAAGTTTAACGATTGACAACAAGACAAAAGTGCTCATCTGGAAAATTGAGGAAACCTTTAACGAATTAAACACAAACGTTTTACTAACAAAAAAAAGTCAGGCGCGTTTAAATGGCATGAAATCTCAATTGCATCAGCGCGGTTTTTTAAGTGTGCGTCATTTATTAAAAGAAGCCGGCTACTCCGATTCCGATGTAGTTTATGATGCCTACGGGAAGCCTCATTTAAAAGATGGGAGATTCATTTCAATCACCCATTCCTATACTTTTTCGGGGATCATCGTCTCTGACGAAAAGCCCGTAGGTATTGATATTGAAAAACAACGAGAAAAAATATTAAAAATAGCCCACAAATTCACCCCATTTGAAGAATACAAAACAATTGCAAATCATGAAGCATTAATTAGTAAACTAACCATTGTTTGGGGGGCGAAAGAAAGTTTATATAAAATATATGGAAAGAAAAGTTTACTCTTTTTACACCATATCTTTATTGAAGACTTTAATTTTGCTGATGAAAAAACAACAGGAACTATTCGATATGAAGGAAAAACAGCTACCTATCAAATATTCTTTTTAGAATTTGATGGGTTTACTTGTGTATACGCAATTTAAATGTTCTTTTTTGAAATATAAACAAGACTAATAGAGAGAAATTCTTAAATTTGTATGCTCAATTATAATAGATGCTAGAAATTTTTAACCTGCTTTTTGAACAATACAAAACCTATGAAACGATAGATATTGTGCTGGAAATTATAGCGGTAATCTTTGGGTTTTTATCCGTTTGGTTTTCTAAACAGAATAAAGTTTGGGTTTTTCCAACAGGCATAATTAGTACCGCCATATTTGTACACCTGCTGCTAAAATGGGCATTACTCGGTGATATGATGATCAACGTCTATTATTTTATAATGAGCATCTATGGTTGGTATGTTTGGACACGAAAAGTAGACGATACTCATTTTACACCAATTTCTAGAACATCTCCTAAAGAAAAAAAGACTGCAACACTCCTTTTCTTAGCTGCATTAATTTTTGTTTGTATCGTCTATCAAATTTTTGATAAATGGAACAATTGGGTTGCCTATATAGATACCGTAACCACAGCCATTTTCTTTGTAGGTATGTGGTTAATGGCAAAACGAAAAATAGAGAATTGGATTTTCTGGATTGTTGGAGATCTAATTTCTGTACCTTTATATTTATATAAAGGATTTGCATTTACAAGCTTTCAATATTTCGGATTTACTTTTATTGCCATTTTTGGTTATTTAGCATGGAAAAAAAACTTACACAAGACCCCATTAACATCGTAAAAATTGTTTTATTTGGCCCAGAATCGTCAGGAAAAACGACTCTTTCTCGTCACTTAGCAAGGTATTACAATACCGTTTGGGCACCAGAATTTGCACGAGACTATTTGCAGAAAAAATGGAATAATGAACGTAAAACCTGCCAGAAAGAAGACATCATTCCAATTGCTATTGGACAAATGAAATTAGAAAACAGATTGGCCAAAAGAGCAGATAAGTTACTCATTTGCGACACGGATCTTTTAGAAACAAAAGTATATTCAGAAGAATTTTATGACGGCTTTGTGGATGAAAAATTAAATGATGCGGCAAATAAAAATGAGTATGACCTCTATTTGTTAACCTATATTGACACACCCTGGGAAGCAGATGATTTACGTGACAGACCAAAACAACGTTTAGAAATGTTTAATGCCTTCGAGCGCGCATTAAAAAAGCATAAAAAAAAGTACATCATCCTAAAAGGGAACAAAGAAACTCGGCTAAAAAATGCCACAGTAGCTATTGATGAAATCATTGCTAATAAAAAGAATTTACACTCATTCTCAACTTCTTTATTAGATTTAGACATTCCTTTTATTCCCCAAAATAATAATGAAAGTTTTTTTGACTAAAAAAAATTGAATTTATAAGAATACCAAAATTCAATATCAAAAACGGCATCAATGCATACCGAAAATATACTAAAAGAACTTGGATTTAAAGCGACTAGAAGTTCTGGTCCTGGAGGACAACACGTAAATAAAACATCTTCTAAAATTGAGTTATCCTTTAATTTAGGACATTCTCTTTCGCTCTCTGAAAACGAAAAAAAACTGTTAAAAGTCAAACTTGTATCAAAATTAACGAAAGAAAATGTATTAATTATTTTCTGTGAAGAAACACGTTCTCAGCACAGAAATAAAGAAATTTCGATCAAACGTTTTTTAGAATTATTGAAAACAAATTTAACTCGTCCTAAGAAAAGACAAAAAACAAAACCTAGCAAAGGCGCCTTAAAAAGAAGGGTTGAAACTAAAAAACGAACCTCCATTAAAAAGGCACTTCGCAAAAAACCAAAATTTGATTAAAATAAATCACTTTTCTGTTTCACAATCAATTTTTCTGACTTAATTTTGTTACGTTCTCATAAAGGGGTGCTTTAAAAAGCTGAGATCATACCCAATGAACCTAGAACAGGTAATGCTGTTTAGGGATTTTGAATGTATTTTACAAAAAAAGTGAACTAATTTAAAGTATAAATTACTTCTTCCGATGCATAGGAAAAAGCTTTCTTCGTAGGAACAATAATTAATTATTCACTATTAATCACAAGAATAATTACCTCTTTTTATTCGTTTTAAATTTTTTAAAATGAAAAAAATATCCATTTTTTTATTCTTGTTTGTAAGTACACTTGCAAGCGCCCAATCCTTTACGCTTTCTGGAAAAGTTGTAGATGAAAACAAAAATTCTTTAGCTGGAGCTTCTATCCTTGTTAAAGAAGTTAAAAAAGGAGTCTCTACAGATTTTGACGGAAACTTTAGTTTTAACCTAGAAAAGGGAACCTATACCGTAGAAGTTTCATTTTTGGGTTACAGCACTGTTTCAGAGAAAATTACACTTTCTAAAGATGAAGAATATGTAATCGAATTACAAACAGGTAACACCGTTTTGGAAGAAGTTTTGGTTTCCGCGGTTCGTGTCAATACAGACGTTCCTGTGACTTTTTCTAACTTATCAAAAAAAGAAATTGCAAAACGTAACCTAGGGCAAGACATTCCTA
Source organism: Polaribacter sp. (assembly GCA_028336245.1). GTDB lineage: Bacteria > Bacteroidota > Bacteroidia > Flavobacteriales > Flavobacteriaceae > Polaribacter. Next base: position 54,209 of record JAOKTT010000007.1, on the reverse strand, counting down.
TTTTACTGAACTACATGCCTTCTGTAGTTTCTTCTAGTGATGCTGGCGCTGGTGTTGGTTATACCTATATGAGCGTTCGTGGCTCTAACGGAGAAAGAATTAACGTAACGGTAAATGGAATTCCATACAACGATCCCGAAAGTCATGGTACTTTTTGGGTTAATTTAGGGGATTTTGCTTCTTCTACAGAAAACTTACAACTGCAGCGCGGTGTTGGTACATCTACCAATGGTTCTGGTGCTTTCGGTGCAAGTTTAAATATTTTAACCGATGCTGCTTCTGAGGATGCTTTTGCAGAAATCTCTAATTCTGTTGGCTCTTATAACACAAGAAAACATACTGTAAAGTTTAGTACAGGAAAAATTAACGATCATATAGAGATTGCAGGACGTTTGTCTAATATTTATTCAGATGGATATGTAGACAGAGCTTTTGCCGACTTAAAATCATATTATCTACAAGGAAGTTACACAGATGAAAACACATTAATAAAGGCCGTTACTTTTGGCGGAAAAGAACACACCTACCAAGCTTGGTATGGTTTGACTGCGGATGAATTAGCAGCGGATAGAAGACAAAATCCATATACCTACGACAATGAAACGGATAATTATGAGCAAAACCATTATCAATTGCATTGGAATGAAAAGTTGAATGACCATTGGTCTACTAATTTGGCATTAAACTACACCAAAGGGGTTGGGTATTTTGAACAGTCTAAAAAGAATGAAGATGCAGCAGATTTCAATAATTTGATAGCAGATGGTAGTGATGTAATTGTAAGACGTTGGTTAGATAATGATTTTTATGTTTTTAATTTCAATACAAATTATAAAACAGACAAACTAAATTTTATATCAGGAATTTCTTATTCGGATTATAGTGGAGACCACTATGGAGAGGTAATTTGGGGATCTGACTTGGCTGCAGATGTGAATATTAGAGATCGTTATTATTTTTCTGATGCAAAGAAAACGGACTTTTCTATATTTGCAAAAGCAACCTTTGACATTTCGGATGCGTTAATTGGGTATGTAGATGTGCAAGGGAGATTTGTTGGCTATAAAACACAGGGTATTACCAATGATATTCTACCAATTGATGTAGATGCTACTTTTAGTTTCTTTAATCCTAAATTCGGGTTTACCTATAAAATAAATCCAAATAACAGTTTATATACTTCTTTTGCCGTTGCAAGTAAAGAACCGAATAGAAACGATTTTGAAATTGGTGTAACTACTCCAGAAACCTTAAACGATTATGAATTAGGTTGGCGTTTTAAGAGTGAGAATATTAAACTGACTATCAATAGTTATTATATGGACTACAAGAATCAGTTAGTATTAACAGGTGCTTTAAATGATGTGGGTGCGCCCATTAGAGCAACCTCTGGAAGCAGCTACAGACTGGGTACCGAGATAGATGCAGACATTAGAATTTCTGATAAAATTTCTATCAGACCAAATGCAACTTTTAGTGCTAATAAGAATAGGGATTTCTTCATTACCAAGGATGGAAATACGACGCCACAATCTCTGGGTAATACAGATTTGTCGTTTTCACCAGACGTAATTGTTGGGAATGTATTTACCTATACACCTCTAAAGAATGTGCAACTTTCAATCTTATCTAAGTATGTTAGTGAGCAGTTTATGAGTAATTTTAGTAGTGAAGTTTCTGCAAACGATGTTTTAGAAAGTTACTTTACATCTAACTTAAATATTGTATATACCTTAAATACAAATAAACTCTTTAAATCTGTTGTTTTTACAGCATTGGTAACCAACCTTTTTGACACAGAGTACGTAGACAGAGGGTATTACTATACTTTTGATGATGATTACTCTAATCCAGGAACGGTAACTACAGTCGACGGAGCAGGATATTATCCACAAGCTACTAGAAACTTTCTAATAGGTGCAACTTTTAGATTTTAACAAATACATCGTTTTTACGTCATAATTGACCAAAACATGTTAAAATAGACACAAAACGAGCGATTTTCTATTGAAAACTGCTCGTTTTTCGTATATTCGAAATTATGGGAAATAATTTCGTTATCCTAAGTACATACACTCGAATGAACCTTGTTGATAACAATCAATCGGTTCAATTCAAGCTTCCTGCACTCTAGGTTTTTCGTTGCAACGATTCCTAACTACCACTTTTAAAAGAAATATATTCTTTTTAAAATTCACCTATTGCTATACACTATTAAATCTTACAACTTCCTATAATGAGACAACTTAAAATTGTAAAACAAGTCACCAACCGCGATGCGGAGTCTTTAGATAAATACTTTCAAGAAATTAGTAAAATTGGACTTATTACTGCTGATGAAGAAGTAGAACTTGCACTAAAAATTAAGGTAGGAGATTCAAAAGCCTTAGATGCACTTGTAAGTGCAAATTTAAGATTTGTAGTTTCCGTTGCCAAGCAATACCAAGGACAAGGTTTGAAATTATCTGATTTGATAAATGAGGGCAACTTAGGCTTGGTAAAAGCGGCAAAAAGATTTGACGAAACCAGAGGTTTTAAATTCATATCTTACGCTGTTTGGTGGATTCGTCAAGCCATTATGCAAGCCTTGGCAGAACAATCTAGAATTGTGCGCTTGCCTTTGAATAAGATAGGAAGTATCAATAAAATAAAAAAAATATATGCGCGTCTTGAGCAAAATGAGCAACGCATGCCCACCCATAAAGAAATTGCAAAACAGTTAGACATGACTGAAGCAGAAGTAGAACAGTCTTTAAAAAACTCTGGAAGGCATGTTTCTATGGATGCTCCTTTTAAAGAAGGGGAAGATTCTAATCTTTACAATGTATTACAATCAGTGGACTCCCCAAGACCAGACAGCCAATTAATGGCACAATCCTTAAAAATTGAAATTGAAAGGGCGCTAGGAACGCTAACTTATAAAGAAGCAAAAGTGATAAAAATGTATTACGGTATTGGAAACGAAGAGTTGTCTAGCTTGGAAGAGATTGGTGAAAAATTTGATTTAACAAGGGAACGCGTTCGCCAAGTAAAGCAGAAAGCAATTCGGAGGTTACAATCGGGCTCCAAAACACAAATGCTGAAAACGTACTTAGGTTAAAAGTTGTTCTTTAGAAGGCTAATTTAAGTTATTGGTTTTTTTCTGAATCCCACTGCTGATATCCTCCTAAGACATTGATGGCTTCGAAACCTTTTTCTTTCAAAATTTTACATGCTTTTCCACTTCTGTTGCCACTTCTGCAATACAAATAAACAGGTTTTGATTTATTTAGTTTCGCTATTGCTATCTTTTCAAAATCAATATCAAAATAGTTGGCAAAAAAAGCTGTCTTTATAGCACCTTCTTTTACTTCTTTTGGAGTTCTAACATCCATTAACTGAATCTTTTCTTGCGCTAGCAGCACTTTTAATTCTTTAGTTGAAATAGAGTTGAATGCTTGTTGTCCATGACAGTTAAGAAAGAAAAAACTCATTAACAAAAGACAGATATTCTTTTTCATTTAGTTCTAAATTATTTATTAGTGGAAGAAACACGGGGTATTCCGTCTTTTTTAAGGGATAGAGGACTACTCTTCTGGGTATTAGCCTGATGAATATATTTAGCATACTTCACTTGAAAGGCTTTGTCTCCAGTTTTATAGAATTGAACTGCCTGATAAATGCCCATATAAAAATGCTGTAAATCTATTATCTCTAAAAAACCACTTCTAAAAAAAGTATCTCTTACAGGGCCTTTTACTCCCGAAAAATAAAATAACACCTCTTTTTTCTGATAATATCGAATCCGTTCTTTCAACATTTCTACCCCAGTACTATCTACTCTATTTATACTCTCTGCATCTAAAATAATCAACTTTAAACCTATACCCTTTTTGATTGTTAACTCATCCAACTTATCTCTAAAATAGCTTGAATTTGCATAAAATAATTGTGCATCAAATCTTAAGACTAAAATATCTTCATCTATAATAACCTCTTCAAACCGTTCTATATTCCTATAAAAATTAGAATTTGGCACTTTGCCTAATTCCGCAACATGCGGTCGGGATGTTCTAAAAATTAAAATGATTAAAGACAAACTTACGCCTGCGGTTATGCCATATTCTATTCCTAAAAATAAAGTTGCAAAAAAAGTAGCAAGCATTAACCAAAAATCTAATTGATTTGCTCTCCAAAGAAACTTCGCCTCCGTAAAATTAACCAATCCTAAAACAGCCACAATTATTATTGCCGCCAATACCGTGTTTGGTAGGTAGTAAAATAGTGGCATTAAAAACAGTAAAGTAATAGCAACCATTGCCACAGAAATGAGTGCTGCCATTCCCGTTTTTGCACCACTTTCTTCATTAATAGCAGATCTTGAAAAACTAGATGCACTGGGATATGCTTTAAATAAAGAACCGAACATATTACTAAGACCCAATGCAATTAGTTCTTGATTTGGTCTTATTCTATACACATCTTGCTTTGCTTCTAATAGTTTACCAATAGAAATCGTTTCTAAGTACCCTACCATAACTAAGGTCAGTGCAATAGGTAATAACTCTCGTATCTGATCTATATTGAATTCCGGAATTCCGAATGAAGGCAGTCCAGAAGGAATCTCTTTTACAATAGAGACATCCGTTAAAATATTTCCAAAATATTTCATAATTAAAATTCCTAAAACCACTACAATCAATGCGTTTGGAATCCTCTTATCTATTTTTTTTAAAAGTATTATTAATAGGATCGAAAATATCCCAATACTTGCTGTATTCAGACTGAAATCTCCTATTTGAATCCAGATATCCTTTAGAATCAGGTGTAACTGGTCACTTTGAAGAAAAGCAACTCCCATTAAATTTTTTAATTGATTTAAGCTAATAATTAAGGCAACTGCAGATGTAAATCCCGTAATAACCGGTTTTGAAAGAAAGTTTACAATAAAGCCTAAATTGAATACTCCCATAATAAATTGAATTCCCCCCGCCATCAAAGCCAATAGAATAGCTATTGAAATATACTCCTCAGACCCTAACAAGGCTATCGTAGAAACTCCCGTTGCTACAATTAAAGAATCCATTGCAACGGGGCCAATTGCCACTTGTCTTGAGGAACCAAAGACCGCATAGATAAGTTGGGGAACCAAAGCGCAATACAGTCCATAAATAGGAGGTAATCCAGCAATAAGGGCGTAGGCAATTCCCTGAGGAATTAATACAATCCCTACAGTTATGCCAGCAACTAAATCTCCCTTAAAAAGAGTGCTATTGTAATTTGGCAACCATTCTAAAATTGGCAGTATCTTTTTAATATTCATAAAGCCTTCCTAAGCTCCTCATGAGAAGCAATTTTCTTTTTTTATCCTATACTATTATCTTATTTCGTAAAACTAAAAAAGCTCACCGTGATTTTTCCCTTTCTCTCTTCCCAAGTGCTTATAGGCTAACTCCGTTACTTCTCTTCCTCTTGGTGTTCGCATTATAAATCCTTGCTGAATTAAAAAAGGCTCATATACTTCCTCAATCGTCTCTGTATTTTCACTTACAGCAGTTGCAATCGTTGAGAGCCCTACTGGCCCGCCTTTAAATTTATCTATAATTGTTGCTAGAATTTTGTTATCCATTTCATCTAAACCGTGTGCATCTACATGTAAAGCTTCTAAGGCATATTTTGCAATTTCTATTGTAATGCTGCCATTCCCTTTTATTTGTGCAAAATCTCGAACTCTACGTAACAATGCATTCGCTATTCGTGGAGTTCCCCTGCTCCTTCCTGCAATTTCAATTGCCGACTCCATCGAAATTGGCACATTTAAAATTTGTGCACTTCTTTGAATGATTGTAGTCAATAAGTCTGTCTTGTAATAATGTAACCTGCTGCTAATTCCGAACCTTGCTCTCATTGGAGCGGTTAATAACCCAGAACGCGTTGTAGCACCAATTAATGTGAATGGCTCTAAATTAATTTGAACCGTTCTTGCATTTGGTCCAGACTCAATCATAATATCAATTTTATAATCCTCCATGGCCGAATACAAATATTCCTCTACAATAGGACTTAATCGATGAATTTCATCAATAAACAAAACATCCCGTTCATCTAAATTGGTAAGCAACCCTGCCAAATCTCCTGGCTTATCTAAAACAGGCCCTGAAGTTACCTTTATGCCTACTTGCAACTCATTTGCTAAAATGTGTGCCAATGTAGTTTTACCCAAACCCGGAGGCCCATGGAATAAAGTATGGTCTAAAGCCTCATTTCTTTGATTCGCTGCCTCAACAAATATCTTAAGATTATCAATTGCTTGATCCTGCCCTGTAAAATCGTCAAAAGAAAGGGGGCGCAATTTTTTTTCCACATCCAAATCATCGTTCGAGAGGTTTGAGTTTTCTGGATTTAAGTTTTCGTTCATACAACAAAGATAATAGAATTAAAGAGGAATAAATAATCTTGTTAAAAAGCAAAAAACCTTTCCAAGTTGGAAAGGTTTTTTGCTGTATTTTTTATTTCTAAGATGGTATTTCTCCCTCTAGCATCGGTGTTGTTTGTAAAACAAAGTCTTCGCCATGCAAAAAAGCACTATCGTCGTCGTTTGCATCTAAACGCTTACTATAATCATAAGGCCATCTGTGCACTTCTGGTAAGCGTCCTGGCCAATTGCCATGCATATGCTCTACGGGAGTCGTCCACTCTAAAGTGTTAGACCTCCAAGGGTTTTGTGTTGCCTTTTCACCTCTATACATTGAGATGAAGAAATTTGCTAAAAAGAATAGCTGAGCAGCTCCTCCTACTAAAGCAAATAAAGTAATAATTACATTAATATCTGCTAAATCATCAAACATAGGAAAATTTGTATTCGTATAGTATCTTCTTGGCAAACCTGCTAAGCCAATAAAATGCATCGGCCAAAAAACTCCATAAGCACATATAATCGTAATCCAAAAATGCCAGTAACCCAAGGTTTTATTCATCATTCTGCCGTACATCTTTGGAAACCAATGATAAATACCAGCATACATACCAAATATAGCCGAAACTCCCATTACCAAGTGGAAATGCGCAACTACAAAATACGTATCGTGAATATTAATATCTAAAGCAGAGTCACCAAGAACTAAACCCGTTAAACCTCCCGTTACAAAAGTAGATACCAATCCAATTGAGAATAACATTGCAGGGTTTAATTGCAAGTTCCCTTTCCAAAGCGTGGTGATGTAATTAAACGTCTTCACTGCAGAAGGTATTGCAATTAATAAGGTTGTAAACGTGAACACAGAACCTAGGAAAGGATTCATTCCTGTAATAAACATATGGTGTCCCCAAACAACTGTTGATAAAAATGCAATCGCCAAAATAGAACCAATCATTGCTCGATACCCAAAAATTGGTTTTCTAGCATTTGTTGATATAATTTCTGAAGTAATCCCTAATGCCGGTAGCAATACAATGTACACTTCTGGATGCCCTAAAAACCAAAATAAATGTTCAAATAAAACCGGTGAACCTCCTTGGTAGTGCAAAACTTCTCCCGATATAAAAATATCTGAAAGATAAAACGAAGTTCCAAAACTTCTATCAAATATTAACAACAATGCTGCTGATAACAATACCGGAAAAGAAACTACTCCAATAATTGCGGTAACGAAAAACGCCCAAATAGTTAACGGTAATCTTGTCATCTTCATTCCTTTTGTTCGTAGGTTTAAGACCGTAACAATGTAGTTTAATGCTCCAATAAGAGATGACATTACAAAAATTGCCATAGAGACCAACCATAATGTCATTCCTGTCCCAGAACCTGGAATTGCCTGTGGCAATGCACTTAAGGGAGGATAAATAGTCCATCCTGCTGCTGCAGGCCCAGCCTCAACAAACAATGAAATAATCATAACGACACTTGATAAGAAGAACAACCAATAAGAAATCATGTTTAAAAACCCAGAGGCCATGTCTCTTGCACCAATTTGCAAAGGAATCAATAAGTTAGAAAAGGTACCACTTAAACCCGCTGTAAGTACAAAGAAAATCATTATGGTTCCGTGTATGGTAACCAATGCTAAATAAATATCTGGATCCATAATTCCATCCGTCTGGTGGGAACCTAAAAAGGCTTCCACTAACGAAAATGAAGTTTCTGGCCATGCAAGTTGTAGGCGAAATAACATGGACATCAAAACGGCAATAATCCCCATAAACATTCCTGTTATTAAGAACTGCTTAGAAACCATTTTATGGTCTTGATTGAATAAGTATTTCGTTACAAATGTTTCTTTATGATGGTGCTCTGACATAATATCTTATGTATTTGTAGTTTTTTTATAAATTATTTGATAACTTCTGCTAATGTAGGTTGCGCTGCTATCCACTCGTCATATTCATCTTGTTCTACCACAGTAATTTTAAATTGCATGTTGTAGTGAGAAGCCCCACAAATCTTGTTACATAACAATAAATAATTAAAAATATAAGGATCCTCTCCCTTCGCTCTTCTTATCTTGTTAATCCCTATAGATTTCTCAATTACCTCCGACTGATTTCTCATCTCCTCCGTAGTAAACTTTGGCGTAAATCCAAATTGTGTGACCATTCCTGGAACACAATTCATTTGTGCTCTAAAATGCGGCATATATGCAGAATGCAATACATCCTGAGAACGAAATTTAAAATGTATTTTTCTTCCTTTTGGTAAGTACAACTCGGTTACCTGTTTGTCATCTGCAGCATTTACATCAGACATGTCGACACCCATCGTATTCATGCCCTTTATAAAGTTTACGTTTCCAAAGCCTAAGGTATTATCTGCTCCTGCATATCGTGCCTTCCAATTAAACTGCTGCGAATATACTTCGATTACAATAGGATCCTCTAAATCAGATAAATCCATCACGCTGTTCCATTGCCACAAACCATAACTTACCAAACCAACCAAAACGATTGATGGAGTTACAGTCCAAATAAACTCTAATTTGTGACTATCAGCATAAAACTTCGCTTTATTATTCTTGTTACCCCTGTATTTAAAAGTAAAGTAAAAAATTAGAAACTGCATTCCAAACTGCACAATACCAATTAACCAGAAGGTAATATTAAATAAATTATCGTCATGTTCACCCTCTATGGATGCCGACTCAGGCAACATAATCACGTTCATGAATATTAAGCAATAAATCATCATTGCATATAAGAAAGCCATAAAACCAATGGCATATTTACCTTGAGCATCGTTATCCTTATCGTTGGCGATAGAACCTCTAAAATCCATGATTCTAGTAATTTGCCAAAAACTTACACCGATTGCAACACCTATAAAAATATAAAATAGAGCTAGCATATTTATCTTTTCTTAATTTTAATTCAACTATTTATTAATGATTCGCTGATCCTTCTCCTGTATGTTCAATATTATAATAATGGAAATGTTCACTTTCTTCTAAGAAAGGATTTCCTTTTGGAATAGCATTGGCTTTTGAAAACGCATTCAACGTTGTATAAATTAGTAACCCAATGAAAAAACACAAAGCGCTTATCTCTGGAATTCCAAAGAACCACTGTGCACCTACCGTTGAGGGCATTACCATTATAAAAACATCTATGTAGTGTCCTGCTAATATTACCACTCCTCCGATTACTACAAACCAAGGCTTACTTTTATAATCACTATTCAATAAAAGTAATATTGGAAAAACAAAGTTCATCACCACCATTCCTAAAAACGGCAACTTATATTCTGTAAATCTTGCGACGAAATAGGTAGTTTCTTCAGGAATATCTGCATACCAAATTAGCATGAACTGTGAAAACCATAAGTAGGTCCAGAATACTGAAAAACCAAACATAAACTTCGCTAAATCGTGAATATGGCTGTCATTTATTCCAGGTATCGCACCTTGTGAACGCAGATAAATCGTAAAAAATGCGATCACCGTTAATGCACTTACTAACAAAGTAGCCAATACATACCATCCAAACAATGTTGAAAACCAGTGTGGGTCTAAACCCATGATCCAATCCCAAGACATCATAGATTCTGTAATCATAAAAATAAATAAGAAAATTACAGATCCATTAAAATTTTTCTTGTAGGTCTTATTTCCATCATCAGCCGTGTCTTCTTTAATAGAACCTTTTCTAATAAAGAATCGATATGCATTCCAAGCAATTAAGTAAAAAACACTTCGCAATATAAAACCCGTAGAATTCATCCACCAAGATTTTCCATCTACAATAGCGTCGTAATTATCACTTGTGGGATCTACTGTTCCTTCTGCCATCCATGGAAATAGATGATTCATATGCAACACAGAAGCCACAAGTACTACAATCATAATGATTGATACCGGTAACAAATTTGCTGTGATGGCCTCCATTACTCGTAAAATAACAATAGACCAACCAACCTGCGCAACACGTTGTATTGCATAAAAGGCTAAAACCAATAATGTGATTCCTAATGAGAAAAATAAAGCTACATAAAATGCGGACCACGGTCTGTTCTGCAATTGGTGTAGCACATGTGCTTCGTGCTCTTGAACATCAGTAGCACTGTGTGCATCTACTGCTCCCTCCTCCGCTACTTTTGGGGCATGACTGTCAGAAATAATTTCCTCAGCATGCGCCGTTTCATCGCCATGTTCATTTGTATTATTAGAATGCTCAATTTTTGACTTTTCTTCCGAATGAAGCATTGCATCTTCATGCCCAGCTCCGTGACCTGTGGCGTGCGAGGCTGTTATTACATGCTTTGCATCTTCTATGGTCTTTTGAGAACCATTATAAAAACTGAAGATAGTTCCTACTAGACCAATAATGATTAGTGCTACTGAAAATGTTTTTAATTTACCTGAGAATTGATACATATCTTTCGTATTCTTTCTTATTGTGCTTTATTTTAACAAATCTGCTCTTAATACTTCTACGTATTGAATAATTTGCCACCGTTCCTTGTATGTCAACTGTGAGGAATGAGAACCCATTAAATTAATTCCATGCATTAATATATGGTATACACTACCTTCTGTAATATCTCTATCTTTATAGTTTGGAATCCCTAGAAACTTTTCTGAGGTCGACAAATATCCATTTCCATCTCCTTTTTTACCGTGACAAGAAATACAATAGATGCTGTACATTTTCTTACCATTGTCAAGATTTTTTTCATTCTTAGCCAGAGGTGATTTTAAACTCATTTTTGCCTCCGCATAGCCCTCAGCAGTATCTGCAATATCATATGCAGGTGTTCCACCCCTAGTCAACGTTTTTAAAACTGGTTTACTATTTACTGGATTTCCACCCAAGCCCTTTGCTCCGTCCGCTTTATAAGGAATAGATTCATACATTTCTGGCATGTACTGTGCTTGTCTTGTTTTATTGTCGTTACAAGAAATCATGCTTGTAAAAACTACTAACCCGATAATTAATTTAAAATTCTTCATTATCTATATATTAGTGCTTATCTACGATATTAATTTCTACGGCCCCAGTTTTTGCTAACAAAGAAGTCAACGCTTCCTCATTATTATGAACTGGAATTTCCATTAAAAAATGGTCATCTGTAGTCCTTGGATCTGGGTTTTCAGCATCTTTAAATGGCCAGATTCTACTTCTCATATAAAAAGTAATCACCATTAAATGGGCTGCAAAAAACACTGTCAACTCAAACATAATGGGTACGAAGGCTGGCATGTTTTCTATCCATGAAAAACTTGGTTTACCACCGATGTCCATCGGCCAATCTTCAATCATAATATAATTTGTCATCCAGATAGCGAATGCCAAACCTGTTACTCCATAAAAGAATGCTGTAATAGCAATTCTAGTTGGTGCTAAACCCATTGCCTTGTCTAGACCATGGACGGGAAAAGGACAAAACACCTCTTCAATATGATGATGCTCTGCTTTTACAGCTTTTACAGCATCTAACAACACTTCATCATCCGTATAAAATGCGTGAATAACTTTTGATGTTTCCATAATTATCCGTTTAAATTGTTATCAGAACGACCGGTGATTGCCGAAATATCAGTTACGATAATTTCTGGCTTCGTAGGGATTCCTTGTTCTCTTCTCTTCTTGTAAAATTCTCCTGAAGATTTTAATATTGTTTTTACCTCAGCTTGCGCGATGACAGGAAAAGTTCTTGCATATAATAGGAACAACACAAAGAAGAAACCGATGGTACCAATAAAGATCCCTACATCTACAAACGTGGGTTCAAAACGCCACCATGTAGATGGTAAATGTCCTTTACTTAACACAATTGCAATAATATCAAAACGCTCGAACCACATTCCAATGTTAATGGCAATGGAAATGATAAAAGTGATCATAAAACTTCTTCTAAATTTTTTAATCCAAAGTAATTGTGGAATCACAATGTTAAAGGTAATTAGTGACCAAAATGCCCACCAATAAGGTCCTGTTGCAGCACCCACGGATAAATACGTATAGTTTTCATATGGTGAACCTGTATACCAAGCAATAAAAAATTCTGTTGCATACGCTACAGCTACAATACCACCTGTAAGAATAATTACCATGTTCATATACTCAATATGCATCCGGGTAATGTAATCTTCAAGGTTTGTAACCTTTCTCATAATTCCTAGCAAGGTTTGTACCATTGCAAATCCTGAGAAAATTGCTCCTGCCACAAAGTAAGGAGGAAATATTGTAGAGTGCCATCCTGGGTTGATAGAAGTCGCAAAATCCATAGATACAATTGTATGCACAGAAAGTACTAATGGTGTTGCTAAACCTGCAAGTACTAAAGATACTTCTTCAAAACGTTGCCAATCTTTTGCTCTACCCGACCAACCAAAAGATAGTAACGCATATATTTTCTTTTGAAAAGGCTTTACTGCTCTGTCTCTAATCATTGCAAAATCAGGTAATAAACCGGTCCACCAGAAAACTAATGATACTGATAAATACGTTGAAATTGCAAAAACATCCCATAGTAAAGGAGAGTTGAAATTCACCCACAATGATCCAAATTGATTTGGAAGTGGCAACACCCAATAAGCATTCCATGGCCGTCCCATGTGGATAATTGGAAATAATCCTGCTTGAAAAACAGCAAAAATTGTCATTGCTTCTGCAGAACGGTTAATTGCCATTCTCCATTTTTGACGAAATAATAAAAGTACCGCGGATATCAATGTACCTGCGTGACCAATACCTACCCACCATACAAAGTTAGTAATGTCCCAAGCCCATCCGATGTTCTTGTTCAATCCCCAAACTCCAATACCCGTTCCTACAGTATAAAATATACACCCAAAACCCCAAAGCATCGCTGCTAAAGAAATATAAAATGCAATGTACCAATTCTTATTTGCAGCACCTTCTATGGGTTTTGCAATATCTTCAGTAATATCATGATAAGTTTTATCACCTAATACTAAAGGTTCTCTAATGGATGCTTCGTAATGAGACATGTTTTTATATCTTAAATTTAAATTACGCTTCGTTTGTATTTACAACTTTTACTTGATATACTACATTTGGCTTCGTTTGAAGGTAGTCTAACACATGATATGCTCGTTTATCTTCCGCTAGTGCAGTTACTTCGTCTTCTTTATTGTTTACATCTCCAAAAGCCATAGCTCCTGTAGTACAAGCAGAAGAACAAGCAGTTTCAAACTCACCTGTATTTACAGGTCTTCCTTCTTTTTTTGCTGTTAAAATAGTAGCTTGTGTCATTTGGATACACATCGAACATTTTTCCATAACACCTCTTGCACGAACTACAACATCTGGATTTAATACCATTTTACCGTATTCATTGTTCATGTTAAAATCAAACTCATTATTATTCGCATACTTAAACCAGTTAAATCTACGAACTCTATACGGACAGTTATTTGCACAATATCTTGTACCCACACATCTGTTATACGTCATTTGATTCTGACCTTGACGTCCATGCGTTGTTGCAGCAACCGGACAAACAGTCTCACATGGAGCGTGATTACAGTGCTGACACATCATTGGTTGAAAAGTAACTTCAGGATTCTCTGCTTCTGTCTCTAATGCTTTATAGGTAGCTGCAGTACTTAATCCTAACTCCTTTGCATCTTCTCTTGTTTCTACTTCCGAAGAATAGTATCGATCAATACGCAACCAGTGCATATCTCTACCGACTCTTACTTCATCTTTCCCTACAACAGGTACGTTATTTTCAGCATGACAGGCAACAATACATGCACCACAACCTGTACAGGATGTTAAATCAATAGATAAATTGAAGTGGTGCCCCATATCCCTATTGTGTTCATCCCATAAATCGATGGTCTTCGCCTCTACCTCTTTGTGATCATAAGAAACATACGCCGGCTTGTTCCAACCATTATGGTGGTCTTTTGGAGCAACCGTATTGTACTCCTTTAAGGAAGCTACCTTTAGAATATCATGACGCCCTGCGATTGTTTTTTGTACTTGCGTACAAGCAAACTTATGCGTTCCTGATACTTTATCTATGGCAACATTGTATTGGATGTTTTGACCACCTGTATATAAAGGATAGGCATTTACACCCACTTTCATTTCATCTTTTAAACCAAACGTTTTTCCGAAACCTAATGATAACCCTACAGATCCTTTTGCCTGCCCTGGTTGAATCATCACAGGAACGACTACAGATGCACCATTAACAGATACTTTCGCGTAATCCCCGTTAATTGCTCCATTGTCCTTTACAGGATTTGAAAAACCTAATTCTCTGGCATCTGCCATAGACATAGTCAAATAGTTATCCCAAGAGGTTCTCGTAATTGGATCTGGAAATTCTTGCAACCAAGGATTGTTGGCCTGCTTCCCGTCTCCTAAACCAGTCTTCGTATACAGGTTCAACTCCATTGCTGAACTTGTAGTGCTTTTCTTTAACAAACTTGCAACCGATGAAATAGAACTATTTATATTCTTTACTTCACCAGACGCGCTGATGCTTTTGTTATAAAAACCATTGTGCAAAGCTTTGTTCCAAGAAGAACCCTCTAGAACGTTTGCTGTCCAAAAGGACTTCAAATAATCGTAATATTCTACAGTACTGCCAGACCACTTTAGTAAAACATCTTGTACTTGAAGTGTTTTGAACAGCGGTTGTATCGTTGGTTGCACCAGGCCAAAACTACCTTCGGTAAATTGAGTATCTCCCCAAGATTCTAAAAAGTGAGCCATTGGCAATGCATATTCCATTGCATTCACAGTTTGATTGTTTTCGACAGACAAGGCTACTTTTAAAGCTACTTCAGATAAGGCCTCTGTAAATTCGGAAGCATTTGGCAAGGTATAAGAAGGATCAATATTTAAGGTCAGTACACCTCCTACTTTTCCAGCCTTCATATCCGAAACTACCTTTTGAACTTTCTCAAAACTTCCTTGACGTATGTTCAAAGAGTTGTTTGTATCTAAAATTTCACTCCCTAAAATCTTATTGATTTCTAATGAAATTAACTGAGCATTTTTATCATTCAGCCCTGTGATGACAACTCCTTTCGAACCCGCTTTTTTAAGCGCTTTCGACAACTTCTTAATTTCAGCATCAATCGGCGTCTTATTTGAAGCAACCGAATTTCCTGATATTTCATTATACAAATTCAACAAAGCAAAAACAACATCCGAAGGTTTTGCAACCACTCTTTTATCTGCGTTTGCTCCTGTAAGAGACATGTTACTTTCTACCTGAACATGGTAAGACATCTTTCCAGTTTCTGGTTTCCTACCCGCTACATATGCTTTCTCAAAACCTCCGTGAAAATCCCCTAAAAAATCTGCTCCAAAAGAGAGAATCGTTTCGGCATTTTCTAATTTGTAATTAGGCAATGCTCTTTTCCCATAGACTGCTTCAAAAGCATCTGCTGCAGCATCTTCAGAAACAGCGTCATAAATAACGTGTTTTACGTTTGGGTAAGTAATTATAAAATCACCAACAATTTTATCTGTTGATGGACTTGCCATTGTTCCTGTTAGTAAAACAACTTGTGTATTTGATTCTTTAAAGCTATTTAATTTTTGTACAATCTCTTTGTCTGCATCTGACCAAGAAATCGCTTCACCATTTTTAGTAGGTTCTTTTAAACGCAATTGCTCATCATATAAAGAAAGAACGGCTGCTTGCACTCTCGCACTAGTGGTCCCATTCGCTTCTTTATTTGGCATTATTTGAATGGGCCTGCCTTCACGTGTTTTGATTAAAACATTCGCAAAGTCAAAACCATCTGCAATAGAGGTAGCATACCAGTCAGCTACTCCCGGCATAATATCATTCGGTTTTACCACATAAGGAATCGATTTCACAACCGGCCCTTCGCAGGCTGCTAGTGAAGCTGCTGCAGTTGTAAAGCCAACATACTTTAAGAAATCTCTACGTGTGGTAGAAGAGCTCTCCAATGTTTCTTTATCTCCTAAAAAATCCTCTGTAGGAATATCCGATACAAATTCATTTTTAGTAAGCGTTTCAACAACAGAACTTCCTTTAAGTTCTTCAACACTTTTCCAGTATTTTTTGTTTGAAGCCATTTATACTTTTTTATTTAATGATTGAAAGATGTAAGAGGCTGAAAATAACAACGTTCTATACCTTTTAATTTTGAATCTTTTACTTTCTTAATAATGACATTTACCACATTCTAAACCACCCAACTGTGCGATAGTAACCTTCTCTACCCCATATTTAGTTGCTAATTCTTTATGTATTTTTGCATAATAGTCATTTCCTTTTAAATCTACATTTGTCTCTCTGTGACAGTTGATACACCAACCCATTGTCAGCGGAGAGTATTGGTACATTTCATCCATTTCTTCGACAGGACCGTGACATTTCTGACATGCTACGCCTCCAACAGTAACGTGTTGCGCATGGTTATAATACACTAAATCAGGTAAATTGTGAATGCGGACCCATTTGATTGGCTTCTCTACTCCTGTATATACTAACTCTTCTGGATCCCAACCTGCAGCATCATATACTTTTGCAATTTCCTTGTCCAAGCGTTCCTTTCCGTAAATTTCTCCATTCCATTCTATCTCCGTTCCCTCTGCTACTTCTGCAATCGCTTTGTGACAGTTCATACACACATTAACGGAAGGTATTCCCGAATGTTTGCTATGTTTTGCTGATGAATGACAGTATTGACAATCTATTTTATTTTCTCCTGAATGTATCTTATGTGAAAATGCAATAGGCTGAATTGGTTGATATCCCTGATCTATACCGATACTTAACAAGCTTCCGAAAAAGAGATAGATCCCTATTAAAATCAAAAACACTACTGATAATGCTTTTAAAAATGTATTTTTCTTTACACCTGCCCAAAGCTCTTGTAAATCTCTTTTAAGATTCGATTGTACCTCTGGCCTTTTTTTACCTTTTAATTCATTCACTTGTTTCAACAAGCTAGCAATCATAAGAAACGCAACGATAATTGCTGCCGCCAAAAAGTAAATCACCCATGAAGGAGCTCCGCCGTCTACAACTACGTTTCCACCAATGGTAGTTTCACCAACTGCAGGTATTTTTTTAATTTCACCAACCGTTGTATAATATAAGATATCATCTATGTTGGTATCCGTTAACTGTGGAAAAGCATTCATAGCGGATGTACTATATAATGCTGCCTCTGCAGCTTCTGCATTTACTTTTTGAAATTCTGCATTATTTTTAATCCAAGATTTTAACCAAGAGTTTTCTCTGCGCTCTTCAACTCCCCCTAAAGCAGGGCCTACTAATTTTTTATCTAACTTATGGCAAGAGGCACATAAAGATCTAAATAATTTACGCCCTTCTTTTTGACGAGCTGCATCCATCTCTTGAGAAAAAGAAGACATGCTAAACGCAAAAAACAAAAGTAATGTAAGACTTTTTAAAAGTACCGAAGTTCGTTTATTCTGCAATGCTACACTTTTCATATTTACAAACTATAATTTTACTATTGTGTATAAATTCCTTCAAGAAAAACAGCTCCTGAACAGTTGCACAAAAGTAATACATATTGCTAAATTTTGAAAAGCTAATAGAATCTTAAATACCAATTTATAACCGTTCTAAATAACTAAAAAAGATGCTATATTCTTTTACAAGTTCTTATTTTTACAGGAAGATTTTAGCTTATGAAAAATAGATTATTTTTTAAAATATTTATACTAATTGCGTTCGCCATTGCCCCGATAGCAAGCGCACAGGACGCTGAAAATAATAAAAAAGAGATTTCTAATTTATTAGAAAAGAAAAGAAGTTACAATATCTCAAAAGGATATGGCTACTGTATTCAAATCTATTATGGAAACGAAATAACTGCAAAAAAAACAGACACTCAATTCAGCGTTTTATTTCCAAAAGTGCCTACAGCATTAGTTTATAATAATCCAGAATGGAAAGTACAAGTTGGTCATTATAAAACGAAACTGGAAGCAGACAGGGTGAACTTAATCTTCCGAGAAAAATTCGCTGCAACTATTGTTGTTCCAATTGGAAAATAAATTGTCTCTAGTTCATTTTTGAATCGTAATCGTACGTTTATGATTCCTAATACTTTGTTTTAAATTTCTTGCAAAAACTCATAAAAAAAAGCCAGAATTCAAATGAATTCCGGCTTTTACTTTATATAAGAAGCTGTTTATTTCAACTTCTTCTTAACAGCTACTTCTTTGTAAGCTTCTATTAAATCTCCTTCTACAATATCATTGTAATTTTTAACCTGAACTCCACAATCATATCCTTTAGCAACTTCTCTTACATCATCTTTAAAGCGTTTTAAAGCGGTAAGCGTTCCATCGTGAACAACAATACCGTCTCTAATAATTCTGATTTGAGAATCTCTAAAAATCTTACCAGACATTACCATACAACCTGCAATATTTCCGACTTTAGAAATTTTATAAACTTCTCTAATCTCAACATTACCGGTAACCTCTTCTTTCATTACAGGAGATAACATTCCTTCCATGGCATCTTTCAGATCATTGATTGCATCATAAATAATAGAATACGTTCTAATATCTACCTCTTCTCTATCTGCAATCATCCTTGCACCTCCTTGCGGTCTCACATTAAATCCTACAATAATTGCATCCGAAGCTGTTGCTAATAACACATCACTTTCTGTAATAGCCCCTACCCCTTTGTGTAATATATTTACTTGAATTTCTTCTGTTGATAATTTCTGGAAAGAATCTGTTAACGCCTCTACAGAACCATCTACATCTCCTTTTAAGATAATATTTAACTCTTTAAAATCACCCAATGCGATTCTACGTCCAATTTCATCTAAGGTTAAAGTCTTCTGAGTTCTTACGGATTGCTCACGTTGCAATTGAGATCTTTTTGAAGCGATTTGCTTTGCTTCTCTTTCGTCATCAAAAACAACAAACTTATCTCCAGCTTGTGGCGCACCATCTAAACCTAAAATAGACACTGGTGTTGAAGGACCTGCAACTTTTAAATTAGTTCCTTGATCATCAAACATTGCTCTTACTTTACCACTGTGCTTACCTGCTAGCAGGTAATCTCCAATTTTTAAAGTTCCTGCTTGCACCAATATGGTAGAAACATACCCTCTACCTTTATCTAACAAAGCCTCTACTACAGCGCCAATAGCATTTTTATTTGGATTCGATTTTAATTCTAAAACTTCTGCTTCTAACAATACCTTTTCTAACAACTCAGGAATACCTTCTCCTGTTTTGGCTGAAATATCTTGTGACTGAATGTTCCCACCCCATTCTTCAATTAATAAATTCATTGAAGACAGTTGCGTTTTCACATTGTCTGGGTTTGCATTTGGTTTATCGATCTTATTGATAGCAAAAATAATAGGAACTCCTGCTGCTTGTGCATGGGAAATTGCCTCCTTTGTTTGCGGCATTACATCATCATCTGCTGCCACTACAATAATTACTAAATCTGTTACTTGTGCTCCACGGGCACGCATTGCAGTAAACGCTTCGTGACCAGGTGTATCTAAGAACGCTATTTTTTGCTCTCCAACTCGCACAGAATATGCACCAATATGTTGCGTAATTCCTCCGCTCTCGCCCTCTATAACATTTGCTTTTCTAATATAATCTAACAAAGAAGTTTTTCCATGATCTACGTGACCCATTACCGTAATAATTGGTGCACGCGTTAACAAATCTTCTGGCTTGTCTATTACTTCTTCTATAGATTCCTCTACCTCTGCTCCTACAAACTCTACCTTGTGGTTGAATTCCTCTGCAACAATAACTAATGTTTCGGCATCTAAACGCTGATTCATTGTTACCATCATACCTAGCGACATACAAGCAGAAATAATATTAGTAACAGGAACCTCCATCATCGTGGCGACCTCACTCACAGTAACAAACTCTGTTACTTTTAAAATTCTACTCCCTAATGCCTCTGCTTCTAGCTCAGCATCTGAGTGCTCTCTACGAGCATCCCGTTTATTTCTTCTATATTTTGCACCTTTTCCCTTGGAAGATTTTCCTTGAAGTTTTTCTAAAGTCTCTCTTACTTGCTTCTGGATATCTGCTTCCGTTGGTTCTTCTTTCTTAACATTTGCTGCAGGTCTTACATTTCCTCTTGCAGCTTTATTGTAGGGTCCTCTTCCATTTCCTGCTCTACTTGGTACTGCGCCTCTCGCGGCACTTCTACTTCCTGGAGCACCAATTTTAGTAACAATACGTTTCCGTTTTTTACGTGGGTCTGCAGCTGCTTCTTTTTTAACTTCTGGCTGCTTCTTTTTAGGTTTCTCAAATTGTTTTAAATCAATTTTCGCTCCTGTAAAATTTGGCCCATCTAATTTTTTATATTGCGTTTTGATCGCTTCTGCATTTTCTGCAGTAACCTCTTCAGCTTTCTCTTCTATTTTAATAGCATCATTTTTGCCTTCAGCTTTCTTTTCGATTTTCGAAGCCTCTTTTTCTACTCCTGAAACTGATTTTACAACCTTCACCTCTTTCAATTCCTCAACCTCTTTCGCAAGAGGTTCTTCCTTTGAAACTTCTGAAACCTTAGTGGACTGAACTTCTGGAGTTTCAGGCTTTACCTCAACCTCTTTTTTAGGAGCTGGTTTTCCAAGATTGTCGATATCAATTTTACCTACCGTCTTTACCTCTAGTTTCTTGGCCTTTGCCTTAAGAACTTCCTCTTTCTTAGCATCTTCTAACCTCTTTTCCTCTTGCTTAGCGTCTAGCTCTGCGCGAATTGCGTCTTTTTCCTTTCGCTTTTCTACACCAACTTCTTTAGAAGCAGCTTTTTTGCTAGCATCTGTTTGGAAACCATCCAGCAGGACTTGATAGACTTCACTAGAAATTTTAGTAGTAGGTCTCGATTCAATTTCGTGACCCTTGTCTGCTAAATATTCTACTGCTCTATCTAGAGAAATATTTAAATCTCTTAAAACCTTATTAAGCCTCGTTGTTTTGCCTTCAGACATATATTATTTTTTAACCTTTAATTTTGTAAAAAAAACACTCTTTTACGCTTACTCTTTACTCAAACTATTGCTCAAACTCTTCTTTCAAAATTCTTTGAACATCTAAAATAGTTTCTTCTTCTAAGTCGGTTCTTTTCACCAATTCTTCCACACTAGCTTCCAAGACACTTCTTGCTGTATCTAAACCGATATTTTTAAACTCCTTAATAACCCAAGCTTCAATTTCATCACCAAACTCTGTTAATTCTACGTCTTCTTCTTCAAGACCTTCTCTCTTAACGTCTATTTCATAACCCGTTAATTCACTCGCTAAACGTATATTAACACCGCCTCTACCAATTGCTTTAGAAACCTCTTCTGGTCTTAAAAGAACACTCACACGTCCTTTTTTACCATTTCTTTCTTCCTCATACATTTCAATTTCCATTGAAGTCACTTTTGCAGGACTCAGCGCTCTTGAAATGAATAATTGTTCATTTTTAGTATAATTAATAACATCAATGTTCTCATTACCTAACTCACGAACGATTCCATGAATTCTTGACCCTTTCACACCCACACAGGCGCCTACAGGATCTATTCTATCATCATAAGAGTCTACTGCAACTTTCGCTTTCTCTCCAGGGATTCTTGCAACTCTTTCTACCGTGATTAAACCATCGAACACCTCTGGAATTTCTTGCTCAAAAAGCTTATTTAAAAAAGCTGGAGCCGTTCTTGATAAAATAATAGCAGGTTTGTTACCTCTTAATTCTACTGTTTTAATAACCCCTCTCACTGAATCTCCTTTTCTAAAGAAATCCGAACGAATTTGTTCGCTTTTTGGCAAAACAATTTCATTACCATCGTCATCCAATAAAATAATTGCATTGTGTCGAATATGATGCACTTCTGCACTGTATAATTCGCCTTCCAATTCTTTAAAATGCTTGAAAATATTTGTGCTATCGTGCTCGTATATTTTTGAAATTAAATTTTGACGCAATGCTAAAATAGCTCTTCTCCCTAAGTCAACTAACTTAACTTCTTCAGAAACATCTTCTCCAATTTCAAAATCTGGTTCAATCAAACGGGCCTCTGCCAGTTCAATCTCTTCATTATCATCCTCTGAAAAACCATCGGCAACCACCACTCTATTTCTCCAAATCTCTAAATCTCCTTTATCTGGATTGATGATAATATCAAAATTATCATCTGACCCAAACTTTCGTTTTAAGGTAGCTCTAAATACTTCTTCTAAAATAGACATTAATGTTACTCTGTCTATGCTCTTGTTATCTTTGAATTCTGAAAACGAATCAATTAATGCTATATTCTCCATTACGTTTTTTCTTAAAATACGATTTTCACTCTTGCTTCTATAATATCTGTATGTGCTATGATTACTGTTTTTTGAACAGTGACCTTTCCTTTACCTATTTCTTTTGGCTCTCTCGCCTTCCATTGTAGGACGATTTTCTCCTCGTCTGCAACAGATAAGGTTCCTTCAAACTCTTCTGATGCGGTTTTTACTTTCAAAATTCGATTCAAATTCTTAATATATTGCCGCTTTACTTTTAAGGGGTGTGCAATGTCTGGCGTTGTAACTTCTAAAGAAAAATCTTCTGATTCCCTGTCTAAATTGGCATCTATATTTCTACTTATCCGGATGCATTCACTCAGCGGCACCCCATTATCTCCATCTACAACAACTTTAATTTTGTCGTTTATAGATATTGATAATTCTATTAAATACAACGAATCATTAAGTGCTAATGCCTCGTCAACTAAGTCTTTTACTGCTGTTTGATCCATACTAAACCTTAAAATGAAGTATAAAAAGAGGGGACTTTTGAGTCCCCTTCCTTCTTCATTCACCACAAATTCGCTGCAAATATACGAATTGTTTACGATTTACCAAACCTCTAGAATTCATTATTTTCTTGTAACTTCATCTGATACAAATTTTAATCTTAAAACACTGACTTATGAAAAAGATTCTAGTTCCTGTTGACTTTTCTAAACCGTCTGAATATGCTGCAAAAATGGCTGCAAAAATTGCAGAAAAAACAAATGCTACAGTGTATTTAATACACTTTATTGAGCTTCCTTCTGGAATCATAGATGTTGGAGTAAGTAGTCGATTTAGCATTCCAGAAAGCATGTTATACCTGAGAAAAACAAAGGATAAAATAGTAGCATTTAAAAAGATATTTTTTTCTGGAGAGATTGCTGTGGAATATTTCATAAAAATAAGCAATCCTTTTGAGGGTATTAAAAAATATGCACAGAAAATTGATGCAGATTTAATCATTATGGGCTCCAAAGGACACTCAACCTTTGATGATATTATAATTGGATCTAACACAGAAAAGGTAGTACGCAGCTCTAAAATACCAGTTATAATTTTAAAAACAAATCCTAAAAAATTTAAATTAAAGAATTTGGTCTTTGCCTCAAACTTTAAAAAAGAAAATCAAGAAGCTTTTGGTAAATTTTTAAACTTTGCAAACGCATTTAACAGTAAAGTTCATCTCTTACAAATAAATACACCCTCACAATTTGAAAACACAGCTGATTCAAAACAAAAAATAAAGAATTTCATAGAAAAATATGATCTTCCTAAATTCTCTATAAATATTTATAATGACAACTCTGTAGAGAAGGGTATTTTAAACTTTTCTAGAGAGAGAAAAGCCGACTTAATTGCTTTAAGCACACATGGAAGAAGTGGAATATCCCATTTATTTGTAGGAAGTGTTGCCAAAAACCTCTCAAAAAAAGCACTAAAACCAATGTTTACAGTTAAAGTTTAGCAAAACATCGCCGGCTTATCCCCTTTTTACAGCTAAAACCTAACAAGTTATTTACACATGTCGTCATTGCGAAGCGTTTTTAAAAGGCGGAAACCTGTTTATGCAACTAATACTTATGAGATAACTTCGTACATACCTACCTGGTAATACCAATGCAAAAAAAACCTCTACTGAGCGATTTTTTTTATTTAAAATGAAGTTAATATTATTATTTCTTAATAACTTTAAAAGTTATTAATTGGTTTTGGGCATTGGTGGTGTGTAAAAAATAAACTCCTATTGGAAGCTCAGACACGGTCAATTCGTTGCGGTTAGATTCCAATACTTTTTGTCCATTGACATTATAAAGTATAGATTTCTGAAGACTTTTTGATACGATAATCAGTTTGTCAGTCGTCGGATTGGGATACACTTTCACAAAATCATTTGCCGCCATTTCTTCTACAGTAAGGTTTGCATTGAGCGAGCTGGCAGTAATTCGCATAAATTCTAAAGTATCAGCAAAAACATAACTTAGCGTATTATTTGTTGCGTCCACATTTGCTGGATGACTGGACCAAACGCCGTCAGCACTTTGAGTTTCTAGTGTTAAATCAGATTCAGCAATGCCGTTGAGTTCGGACTCTTCATAGGCAAAAATAATGGTGCCAGTAAAACCGCTCAAAGCTGTTGTAGCGTCGTACACTCTATTAATACTTGTATTGTCCTCAGACCCTGCACCTACAGGTGTGTTTGTTATTGAAACAGCCTTGGTACCACTAATAACAAACGTGTTACTGGGGGCTAAGGTTAAACCACCTAAATTTATGGAGGCTGTGTTTTCAACAGAAATTGAAGCACCGTTTGAAACGGTTAAAATTTGAGTAAACAATTGACTCACAGTTAATACACATACTACGAAAGTAGTTTTTCTTAAAAAATTCATATGTTGAAATTAAAAATAAATATACTAAAAAAAAGTTGCCTAAAAAAACTTTGTTTTAAGCGCAGTAAGATATTCGTTTTTAGCTTCACTTCGTGCGCAGACTAGGGTCCTTTTTTCCTAGCAATGAAAACATAAAAAAACCCAATAGTAGGGGTTACCATACTGTTGGGTTTACTTTTTTTAACACATCTAATTTGTTACAAAATATAATCTGTACTGATAAAGTTAGAAGTCTTCTTATCTAATAATTCTTGCAAGATTGCATTGTTATACTCGGTGTCTTTTGCTGCTAAAAAAGTTCTTATTGAAAAAGAACGCAAAGCATCATGTACACTTAAAGTTGCAACGGCAGAATCTTTTCTTCCTGTAAACGGATATACATCTGGTCCGCGCTGTGCCGCACTATTTAAATTTACTCTACACACTAAATTCACTAACGTATCAATTAATGGCGCTAAAGTTTTCACCTCACTCCCAAATACACTCACCTGCTGCCCGTAATTTGAAGCAGCCATATCATCTAAAGGTTCTTGAATATTTTTAAACGAAACAACCGGTATTACTGGACCAAATTGCTCCTCTTCAAAGACTCTAGAGTCTTTAGAAACCGGATATAAAACTGCTGGAAAAATATAATTTTCGGTAGTTTCCCCACCTCTTTTATTGATTACTTTCGCCCCTTTTAAAACGGCATCATCAATTAATTCCTGAATATATGCTGGTTTTCCTGGTTCTGGTAAAGGTGTTAATTTCGCGTCGTTTTCCCAAGGATTTCCAAATTTCAAACCGTCTACTTTTTCTGCAAATCGTTTATTAAATTCAACAACAATGTCTTCATGAACATATAGTATTTTTAAAGCAGTACATCGCTGTCCATTAAATGAAGTTGCACCTGAAATACATTCATTAATTGCCAAATCTAAATCTGCATCTGGTAAAACAATTCCTGGATTCTTCGCTTCTAAACCTAGTACCAAGCGCAATCTGTTTTTCTGTGGATGATTGGCTTGAATTGCATTTGCAGAAGTACTATTTCCAATCAAGGCTAGTACATCAACCAAACCTGTTTTCATAATTGGCGTAGCCAAAGTCCTGCCTCTACCATATATAATATTTACAACACCTGCAGGGAAGCTGGTTTGAAATGCCTCTAATAATGGCGATAATAATAAAACACCATGTTTCGCCGGCTTAAACACAGCAGTATTCCCCATAATTAAAGCAGGGATTAACAGCGCAAACGTTTCATTTAAAGGATAGTTATAAGGACCTAAACAAAGCACAACGCCTAAAGGACCTCTTCTAATATGCGCATGGACTCCACTGTTTTTTTGAAACTTAGCAGAATTTCTGTCCATTTGTTTATAATCTTCAATCGTATCGTAAATATATTCTACTGTTCTGTCAAACTCTTTTTCTGAATCTGGCAAGGTTTTCCCAATTTCCCACATCAGTAGTTTTACAATGGCATCTCTTTTTGTTTTCATTTGCACCACAAACTTCTCCATGGCAGCAATTCTACCTTCTACCTTCATTGTTGGCCAAAACCCTTGCCCTCTTCCATATGCCTTGGACGCAGCATGCAAAGCTTCAAGACCTTCTTCTCCTGTTAAATCTGGCACTGTTCCCAATAACGTTGGCGTATATTCTTCGGTTGACGAAATGGTTGAATACACTTCTGCAGTTGCACCTTTCCATGCTTTCAATTCACCGTCAACTAAATAAGTGTTTTGATGGACCAGTGACGTAATTTTATATTCGTTCGGGATTTCTTTAAATGTATTCTTCATAAATTGAATTTAGTAAAAAAGCGAAGTTCTTTGATTAAAAAAATAATAAATAAAAGGTAAAATGGTTCTTACATATTATTACCCTCAAAATTAACTAAAAAAAAGTATAAAATATATGATTTCCTTTTTAAAAAACGAAAAGCATTTCGGAGTCTATCTAGATACTATAATAAAAACTGGAGGAGATCTGGTTTGTCATTTAAATAGTCTCCAAAAAAGCCTCTCTCTTTCATTCTTTGAATCAATGGTGCTAAATCTTCTGCTGACTTTAACTCTAAACCAACTACTGCTGCTCCATTTTCTCTGTTTGTTTTTTTAGTATATTCAAAATGGGTAATATCGTCTTTAGGACCTAAAACTTCTGCAACAAACTCTTTTAAAGCACCTGCTCTTTGCGGAAATCTAACAATAAAATAATGTTTTAAATTGGCAAACAACATGGCACGCTCCTTAATTTCTGCCGTTCTCGTAATATCATTATTACTTCCACTAACAATACAAACAACATTTTTCCCTTTTATCTCTTCCGCAAACGAATCTAAAGCAGCAATACTTAAAGCACCCGCTGGCTCCACAACAATAGCATCTTTGTTATACAAATCTAAAATAATCTGACAAATTTTTCCCTCGGGAATTGTCACCATTTTATACAAATTTTGCTGACAAATTTTAAAATTTAAATCCCCCACTCGTTTTACAGCAGCTCCATCAACAAAGGAGTCGATTTTTTCTAAAGTAATAATTTCTTTATTTTTCAGAGAGATAAGCATCGAAGGGGCGCCTTCTGGTTCTACCCCAATAACTTTTGTTTCTGGCGACAAGTACTTAAATACCGACGACAAGCCCGATGACAAACCACCACCACCCACAGCTACAAAAACATAATCAATTTTCTTAGTAGTTTGCGATAAGATTTCTAAACCCACCGTTGCCTGTCCTTCAATTACTTTCTCATCATTAAAAGGATGGATAAATGTTTTATTTTGTGCTTTACATCTAGTATTTGCAAGGTTAAATGCATCATCAAAAGTATCTCCTTCGATAACTACTTCAATAAAATCTTCACCAAACATTTTTACTTGATTTATTTTTTGATTTGGTGTGGGAGAAGGCATGAAAATAGTCCCTTTTACTTTCAAAAGCTTGCATGACAAGGCAACGCCTTGCGCATGATTCCCTGCACTTGCACATACAATTCCACGTTTCTTTTCATCTGCATTTAAAGAAGACATTTTATTGTAGGCACCTCTAATTTTATAAGAACGAACCACCTGTAAGTCTTCCCTTTTAAATAAAATAGTGGAATCAAACTGTTTCGAAAGATTGCGGTTTTTATTTAAAGGCGTTTTATATGCAACTCCTACTAAATTTTTAGCCGCAGCTTTTACATTTTCTAGGGTCGGGAAATAAACTTCTTTTGTGCGCATAATATTCAGTTTAAAACTAAAGCCTGTCAGAATTTGAAATCTGACAGGCTTTGTTAAAATTTAAAATCTTTATGTTTTACTATACCGATTTTATAACTTTCATTGCTGTCATAGAAGCTCTTAATTTTGCTCCCACAATTTCTACTGGATGATTTCTAATGATTCCATTTATTCGAATCAGCTCTTTATTATCAACATCGTTACCCGCTGTAAATTTTTGACCGATAAGATCTGTAGAAACAGTTTTCATAAAATCCATTAATAGAGGTTTACAAGCATGGTCAAATAAATAACACCCGTATTCTGCAGTATCAGAAATTACACGGTTCATTTCAGCCAACTTCATTCTTGCAATTGTATTTGCTATTAATGGTGTTTCGTGCAAAGATTCGTAATACGCAGAGGCTTCTATAATTCCAGAGTCTGTCATTGCTTCAAATGCTAATTCTACTCCAGCTCTTACAAAAGCAACTAACAAGGTTCCGTGATCAAAATATTCTTGTTCAGAAATCTCTTGTGTTGTAAGTTCTTGTTTCTCAAAAGCAGTTTCGCCTGTTGCAGCTCTCCAAGTCAATAAGTTTTTATCATCATTCGCCCAATCCTCCATCATGGTTTTAGAGAAATGACCCGTCATAATATCATCCATGTGTTTTTGAAACAGCGGACGCATGATCTCTTTTAATTCTTCAGAGATTTCGAATGCTTTTACTTTTGCAGGGTTCGACAAACGGTCCATCATATTTGTAATTCCTCCATGCTTTAAAGCCTCGGTTACCGTTTCCCAACCGAACTGAATTAATTTAGCGGCATACCCGGGTTCAATGCCTTCTGCAACCATTTTATCAAAAGATAAAATTGCACCTGTTTGCAACAAACCACATAAAATAGTTTGTTCCCCCATTAAATCAGATTTTACTTCTGCCACAAAAGAAGATGCTAAAACACCTGCTCTATGACCTCCGGTTCCAACAGCATAAGCTTTTGCTTGCGCCCAACCTTTATTTTCTGGATCATTTTCTGGATGCACAGCAATTAATGTTGGCACTCCAAATCCTCTTTTATACTCTTCTCTAACTTCAGAACCAGGACACTTTGGTGCCACCATAATTACGGTTAAATCCTTTCTAACTTGTGTTCCTTCTTCCACAATATTAAAACCATGAGAATACGATAGTGTTGCGCCTTTTTTCATTAGAGGCATTACCGTGTTCACAACATTAGTATGCTGTTTGTCTGGCGTTAAGTTTAATACTAAATCTGCGGAAGGAATTAACTCTTCATAAGTACCCACTACAAATCCGTTTGAATTGGCATTCACAAAAGAAGCTCTATTTTGATCAATAGCTGCTTGTCTTAAAGCGTAAGAAATATCTAAACCAGAATCTCTCATATTCAATCCCTGATTTAGGCCTTGCGCTCCACAACCCACAATAACAATTTTCTTTCCTTTTAACGCGCTTACTCCGTCTTCAAATTCTGAAGCATCCATAAAACGACATTTTCCTAATTGTTCTAATTTTTCTCTTAATGTTAATGTGTTAAAATAATTTGACATTTTTATTTATTTAGTTGTTGTATGTTTCTAATAATTCTGAAATTTTCATTTCTTCTTTGGTAATTGCAACTCTCCCTGAACGCGTATATTGCATGATACCAAAAACACTTAATTGATTATATAATGCGACTACTTCTTCTTTTTTACCAGATTTTTCTAAAACAAAAAAATCTTTATTTACCGTAACTATCCTTGCGTTACTTTCTTTTACAATATTCTGA
Source organism: Polaribacter sp. (assembly GCA_028336245.1). Lineage (GTDB taxonomy): Bacteria > Bacteroidota > Bacteroidia > Flavobacteriales > Flavobacteriaceae > Polaribacter. The sequence continues at coordinate 24,095 of JAOKTT010000007.1, read as the reverse complement.
ATTTGTGGCTCTTCAAACAATAATTTAGATTTTATTTTAAACAATCCAGAAATCTGATAAATGGTTTCCTCATCATTATGATAGTATGCCTTAATAACCTCTACCTGCTTTTCTATCTGACCAATAATTTTCTTCACATTCTCTTCAGTCATATTTACAACAATTGTAAATTTAGCAACCCCTTCAATTTCGGAAGGAGAGATGTTTAAACTCTCTATATTGATATGTCTTCTCTGAAAAATTGCTGAAATTCTATTCAACAAACCTATGTTATTTTCAGTGTAAACTGATATTGTAAATAGTTGTTTTTCTTTGTTCATCTTATGCTAATCTTATTTCTGAAACACTTGCTCCAGAAGGAACCATTGGAAATACATTTCCTTCTTTTTCTACACAAACCTCTAAAAAATAAGCTTCTTTACTCTCCATCATTTCTTTGACTGCACCTGCTAATTCTTCACGTTTTGTGACTTTTTTTGCCTTAATATAATATCCTTCCGCAATGGCTACAAAATTAGGGTTCACCATCTCTGTAGATGCATAGCGTTTTTCAAAAAACAACTGCTGCCATTGGCGCACCATTCCTAAAAAATCATTATTTAAAACTACAATTTTAACTGCAGCTTTTTGCTGAAAAATAGTCCCTAATTCTTGAATAGTCATTTGATAACCACCATCACCAGAAATTGAAACAACTTCGCGATCTGGTGCTGCCATTTTAGCACCAATAGCTGCTGGTAAACCAAAGCCCATAGTACCTAAACCACCAGAAGTAATATTACTTTTTGTTTTATTAAATTCGGCATATCTACACGCAATCATTTGATGTTGCCCTACATCTGTAACAATGGCAGCATCTCCTTTACTCTGAATATTAATTTCTTTAATCACTTCACCCATTGTTAATCCTTCTTTCGTTGGATAAAGATCTCCTTTAATTACTTTTTCATATTCAATTTCATATAAATCTTTAAACTGTTGATGCCATTCTTTATGAGAATTGGTATTAATTAATGGTAAAATAGCTTCTAAAGTTGCTTTTGCATCTCCTAAAACCGCAACATCTGTTTTTACATTTTTGTCTATTTCTGCAGGATCAATTTCAAAATGAATCACTTTTGCTTGCCGCGCATATTCATCTAATTTACCTGTAACTCTATCGTCAAAACGCATACCAATTGCAATTAAAACGTCACATTCGTTGGTTAACTTATTTGGTGCATAATTACCATGCATCCCCAACATACCTACGTTTAAATTATGAGAAGTTGGCAATGCTGAAGCTCCTAAAATTGTCCAAGCCGCAGGGATGCCCGCTTTTTCGACAAAAGCTTTAAACTGAGTTTCTGCAACACTTAAAACAACCCCTTGTCCCCAAACGATTAAAGGCTTTTTAGCAGCATTAATTAATTTTGCAGCAGCTTCTAAAGAACCTGCTACCGTTTTTGGAATCGGAACATAACTTCTTACTTTGGTACATTTTTCGTAGCAAAAATCGAATTCTTCAAACTGTGCATCTTTTGTAATATCTACTAAAACAGGTCCTGGCCTTCCGCTTCTTGCAATATAAAACGCCTTTGCCAAAGCTGCTGGTATGTCTGCTGCTCTGGTAACTTGACAATTCCATTTTGTAACTGGTGTAGAAATACCAACAATATCAGTTTCCTGAAAAGCATCGCTACCTAATAAATGAGACGGCACTTGCCCAGTAATACAAACCATTGGTGTAGAATCTATTTGTGCATCCGCTAAACCTGTAACTAAATTGGTTGCTCCAGGACCCGAAGTTGCAATTGCAACACCTACTTTACCAGAAATTCTTGCAAAACCTTGTGCAGAATGGGTTGCCCCTTGCTCATGACGCGTTAAAACATGGTGAATTTTATCTTGATATTTGTATAATTCATCATATACTGGCATGATCGCTCCACCAGGATATCCGTAAATTATTTTTACGTCTTCTGCAATTAAACACCTAACAATTGCTTCGCTACCAGATATTCTTTCAGTAACATTTGCTGCTTTTTCTTGATTTTTTATGGTTTGTGTTTCCATAGTATTTATTTTAGGGTCTTACTTCTGTAAGAATAATATTTTATTTTATAAATCTGTAACACATCCTTTAGACGCTGATGCTACTGTTTTTGCATATTTATACAAAATTCCTTTCGTATGCTTTAATGGGGGCGAAACCCATTCCGCTTTTCTTGCTGCAATCTCTTCATTAGAAATTAAAACATTAATAGAATTATCTTTTGCACTAATTCTAATTTTATCACCTGTTTTTAATATTCCAATAGTTCCTCCAGAGTGTGCTTCTGGTGTAATATGGCCCACTACAAAACCATGTGTTCCTCCAGAAAATCGACCATCTGTAATTAAAGCAACAGATTTCCCTAAACCTGCACCCATAATTAACGAAGTTGGTTTTAACATTTCTGGCATCCCTGGTCCACCTTTTGGACCTACATACCTGATAACAACCACATCTCCTTTCTCTACTTCTCCTGCAACAATACCTGTGTTTGCGGCCTGTTCACCGTCATAAACAACAGCTTTTCCTTCAAAAAGCAGCCCTTCATTTCCTGAAATTTTTGCAACCGCTCCTTCTGTTGCAAGATTTCCATAAATTATCTGAATATTTCCTGAGGATTTTAATGCTTTGTCTTTTGGATAGATTACATCTTGTTCATCAAACTCCATTGGGGCAACACTTGCTAAATTCTCTGCTAATGTTTTTCCAGTAACGGTCATACAATCTCCATATAAATACCCATTGTCTAACAAATATTTCATAATAGCAGGTGTACCTCCAACGCCATGCACGTCTTCCATCAAGTATTTTCCAGATGGTTTTAAATCTGCAATTAAGGGTGTTCGATCACTTACTCTCTGAAAATCTTCTAAGGTGAATTCAATATCTGCGGCATGTGCAATTGCTAAAAAATGTAAAACAGCATTTGTAGATCCTCCCAAAGCATTTACAATGGCAATGGCATTTTCTAAAGACCTTTTAGAAATAATATCTAAAGGTTTTAAATCTAGTTCTAATAAGTTTTTTATAGCTAAAGCGATTCTTTCAGCTTCAGATAATTTATTTGGATTCTCTGCAGGAATTGAAGAATTGTAAGGCAATGCAAATCCCATACATTCTATGGCAGAAGCCATTGTATTTGCCGTATACATTCCGCCACAAGCGCCCGCTCCCGGAATGGCTCTTTTTATAATTTCTCTATATTCTTCTTCTTCAATTTCCCCTGCCATTTTTTGCCCTAAAGCTTCAAAAGCAGAAACAATATTTAATTTTTTTCCTTTGTAATTTCCAGATGCAATCGTACCACCATACATCATAATTGATGGACGATTTAGGCGCAACATTGCAATGACAGCTCCTGGCATATTTTTATCACAACCAACTACGGATACCAAAGCATCATAACTTTGCGCATTCATGACAGTTTCTATGGAATCTGCAATAATATCTCTGGATGCTAAAGAGTAATTCATTCCTGAAGTTCCCATTGATATTCCATCTGATACTCCAATAGTATTAAAACCCAAACCAACTAAACCTGCAATTTTAGTTTCTACTTTTACCTCTGCTGCTAAGTTGTTTAAATGCATGTTACAAGGGTTGCCATCATATCCTGTACTTGCAATACCAACTTGAGCTTTGCTCATATCCTCATCTGTTAAACCTACCGCATACAACATTGCCTGCGATGCTGGTTGAGATTCATCTTGTGTTAGTCTTTTGCTGTGTTTATTTAATTCCATTTACTGTATTCTTCAATTTATTGACTAAATTACTATGTTTCTCAATTTTTATTATGTGACAAGCAACAAGAATGTTTAAATTCATGTGTTAAAAAAATAACTTAAAATACTCAAAATTAAGTTTTTAGATACTTTTTATTATGATACTCAACACCTTAAAAAACTCCATAAAAAAACCTTCCGTTTTACTGGAAGGTCTGTTTATAAAAATATAAATAGCACTTCCTTATCACCTCTTAATAATGACGTTAACACTAGAAATAATATTTAATACTTGTTTTTTCATCGGTCAAATACTATAATTTTTTATTAAAAACACCTACTGTATTTTTTACAATTATATGATCGTACTCTGACCGGCGTGAATATTCATGAAATTCAAATTACTATCTTCTTGATTTAAAATATAATCTGCAATAAAATCGCCCACATTCGAAGTAGATGCAGGGTATTTATTCTTTCCTTTAATATCTTGTGTAGTAATCCCTAAAATTAGAGATTTTTCTACAGCACGCTCTATAGCGCCAGCTTCTTCATGCAATCCTAAATACTCTAACAACATTCCTGCAGATAAAATAGACCCTAAAGGATTCGCAATATCCTTTCCTTTTGCCGCTGGAAAAGAACCATGTATTGGCTCAAATAATGCATTTTTAACACCTATTGAAGAAGATGCAAGTAGGCCAATTGAACCACTTATAACACTTGCTTCGTCGGAAATAATATCTCCAAACAAATTTTCAGTAAGAATTACATCAAACTGTTTTGGATTTAAAATCAATTGCATTGCGGCATTATCTACATACAGATATTCCAGCGTGACATCTTTGTATTGTTTTGCAATTTCTGTAACTGTTTTTCTCCACAAACGAGAAGTTTCTAAAACATTCGCTTTGTCAATTAGAGTTACTTTTTTGTTTCTACTTTGAGATGCCTTAAAGGCAATATGTGTTATTCTTGAAATTTGCTCTACAGTATAACAAGATATATCAAAAGCAGTTAAACCATCTTTACTGGTTTCTTTTTTTCCAAAGTAAATACCCCCAGTTAATTCTCTGTAAATAACAATATCTGTTCCAATAATTATTTCTCTTTTTAAAGGAGAATTTTTTATAAGACTATCAAAGGCCTTCACCGGCCGCGTATTACAAAACAAGTCTAACGCCTGCCTCAATTGCAAAAGTCCTTGCTCTGGTCTTACCCTCGCCTCAGGATCATTGTCATATTTGGGATCTCCAATAGCGCCAAATAAAATAGCGTCTGCACGCTTACAAATAGCGATCGTTTCTTCAGGCAAAGGTTTCCCAAAACGCTCAATTGCACACGCACCCATCTGAGCTTCCTGATATAAAAAAACATGATCATACATTTCCGCAACTGCATCTAGTGCTTTTTTTGCTTGATTAATAACCTCTGGCCCAATGCCATCTCCAGGAATTACTGCAATTGTATATTTCATTTTTATGCTTGTATCAAGTTCTTATGTGACTGCAATTTTAGAGACTTTATCAACTTCTTTCATGATTCCATGAATCCCCTCATCTCTTACCTCTTTTTGCTTATCCGCTATAATTAAAAATGCGTTGTAAGCAATATCTAATTGAACCTTCGTTAATTCATACCCAATCTTCTTAGCTCTATATGCCAAGGCAGCTCTTCCACTTCTTGCAGTTAAAACAATGGCACTCTCTGTAACACCAACGTCTTCAGGATCCATAATTTCATACGTTTCTCTATTTTTTATCACTCCATCTTGGTGAATTCCAGAACTATGCGCAAATGCATTCGCACCCACAATTGCCTTGTTAGGTTGCACTGGCATCCCCATACTTTCGCGCACCAAAATACTCGTATCATATAAAAGTTTTGTATTCACACTTGTACTTAGGTTTAGATATGGATGTTGTTTTAACACCATTACCACTTCTTCTAAAGCTGTATTTCCTGCCCGCTCTCCAATTCCGTTAATAGTGCACTCAATTTGACGCGCACCATTGATTACACCTGCGATCGAATTTGCAGTCGCCATTCCTAAATCGTTATGACAGTGGCATGAAAGTATTACCTTTTCTATGCCCTTCACGTTTTCACGTAAATATTTTATTTTTGCACCATATTCTTCTGGAAGACAATACCCTGTAGTATCCGGTATGTTAAGAACCGTTGCGCCCGCTTTTATAACTGCTTCGCAAACTTTGGCTAGAAATGCATTGTCGGTTCTCCCTGCATCTTCTGCATAAAACTCTACGTCCTCTACAAACGACTTTGAATATGAAACTGCCTTTATAGCTCTTTCGATTACCTGCTCCCTCGTGGAATTGAATTTAAATTTTATGTGTGAATCGCTTGTTCCAATTCCTGTATGAATTCTAGGAAACTTCGCGTATTTTAAAGCTGCTGCTGCAACTTTTATATCATTCTCTACAGCTCTTGTTAAACCACAAACCGTTGCATTTTTAACTATTTTTGAAATTTCAGAAACAGAAGTAAAGTCTCCCGGACTCGATACTGGAAAACCAGCTTCTATCACATTTACACCCAATAAGTCTAAACGCTCAGCAATTACAAGTTTTTGCGATGTATCTAATTTACAACCAGGTACTTGCTCACCATCCCTAAGTGTTGTGTCGAAAATTTGTACTTGGTTGTCTTGCATAATTTCTGAAAAGATTGTAATTATTATAAATCAAATATATATCTTGCCTACTTATTCATTTTCCCCCTACAGAATAACATACGATTTCTAAACGAAATCGATCATAACTAAAAAACTGACCATCAATATTTTATGAGCAAAATCATTACATCCGCCAATCAGCAAAATGATGCTCTTTTTGTACTAATTAAGTCCCTAACCAAGTCCGAAAAGCGACAATTTAACCTTTATGTTGGAAGATTAGGTGGAAATATTGATGCTAAATTTTTCTCATTGTTTAAATTTTTAGAAAAGTTAAAAATATATGATGAAAAAGTAATTATTGGAAGTGGTATTGTTTCGAAGCAACAGCTTTCTAATTTAAAAGCACATTTATACAAACAAATATTAATTAGTTTGCGTTTGAATCCTGCACATAAAAATGTAAGAATTCAAATTAGAGAGCAGTTAGATTTTGCAACGGTTCTATATCAAAAAGGTTTGTATAAACAGAGCTTAAAGCTCTTAGAAAAAGCCAAAAATATGGCGTTGGATAATGAAGAAAAAAACATTGCTTATGAAATTGTAGAGCTTGAAAAAGTTATCGAAACCCAATATATCACCAGAAGTTTAAGTAACAGAGCAGATCAACTCTCTGTGCAGGCAAAAGAGTTAAGCCAGCAAAATGTAATTGCCAGCAAACTCTCCAATTTATCTTTACAACTGTATAGCCACCTTTTACAAAATGGCTATGTAAAAAATGAAAAAGAAGTTGCATTTATTGAAGTTTATTTTAACAAAAAAATGCCAAAGTATGACTATCATTCTCTAGGTTTCAGAGAAAAATTATGGTTATACAAAGCGCATTTGTGGCATAGTTTTTTAGTTCAAGATTTTTTATTAAGTTATAAATACGCACGAAAATGTGTTGATTTATTCAACAGTTCTAAGCTCATTCACTTGCATCCCGTTTTTTATTTAAAATCAAAAAACTACTTGCTAGAGGCTTCTTTTTTAGTAAAAAAAACATCGACTTTTAAAAAAGAATTAGAAGCTTTTGAAACCGAGATTGAGAACAAAGAAATTCCATTAAATACCAATACAGAATTGTTAATTTTCATGTATTTGTATTCTAATAAATTGCACTTGCACTTTTTAGAAGGATCTTTTAAAAATGGAGAATACTTAGTGGCTGTAATAAATGCTAAAATTGAAAAATATCAAAATAGATTAGACAACCATTATATTGTTTTATTAAATTATAAGATTGCGTGCTTGTACTTCGGTATGGGCGAAAACAGACGCTGCATTGCCTACTTACAAAAAATAATTCGCTCCAAAAACTTAAGCTCAGCAGAGGATTTACAATGCTTTGCACGCATCTTAAACTTGATAGCACATTACGAATGCGGTTTAGATTATGACCTTGAAAGACAGTTTATAGACACCTATAAATTTTTACTAAAAATGGAGAATTTACAAGAAGTCCAGAAGGTATTCCTTACCTCTATTCGGGATTTAAGTGATGTATTTCCGCATGAAATTAAAAATGAATTCAAGAAAATTCATACCAAATTAAAAAAGTTCGAAAACCATCCGTATGAAAAAAGAGCCTTCTTATATTTAGATATTTTATCTTGGTTAGAAAGCAAAATTCAAAACAAACCCATTGCCGAAATCATTAGAGAAAAAGCAAATCTATTTGCCAAGTAGCTTTAAATTTTCAATTTTAACCTCCTGATTTTATCAAAATCGTATTAATGCTCTTATTTACTAAAATAATTTACATTCTATAAGTGCTAATTAAATATAAAGAATACTTTTGCTTTGTGCATAACTTAATATTCAACATAAAAAACATTCAAACCATCTCTGTAGTTGGTATTTCTATGGCTAAGAATACGCGCACATCTTCTACAATAACGACCCTTTAGGGGTTCTATATATTCATATCAACTGAGGTCAAATAACGTTTCGAAGCAGTTCGAAATAAATTCAATATAAAATAAGTTACATTAATTATCCAGTACCAATGAAAGTATTAAAATTTGGCGGCTCCTCTGTCGCAAACTCAGAAAACATACAAAAGGTATTAGCTATTGTTGAACAAGCATCTAAAAAAGATAAAATTGCAGTCCTTGTATCTGCATTTGGTAAAACTACAGACAAACTTCTAGCCGCAGCAAATAGTGCATTGGAAGACATAAAAACTTCGAAATCAATTTTAGAGACCATTAAAGAACTTCACAACCAAATTATAAAAGACCTAATAGTTCTGAATAAGAAGGAAGTTTTAGAAGAGGTTGCCTATTTATTTAATCGCTTGAGCTCTATTTATGAAGGAATCTTTCTACTTCAAGAATTATCTGACAAAACTCTTGCTAAAGTATGTAGTTTTGGCGAGCGACTTTCTTCTTTTATAATAGCAAATGCAGCAAAGGAATTATTTGATGCTGCACATAAAGAGAGTAGAGATTTGATTCTTACAAATGATGACTATTTAAATGCGCAAGTAAATTTTAAACTTACAAATGAAAATATCAGCGCTTTTTTTCAAGAAAACCAAAATAAAGTTATCGTCTTAGGGGGCTTTATCTCTTCTAATATCTCTGGAGATACCACGACCTTAGGGAGGGGGGGTTCTGATTTTTCTGCCGCTATTTATGCAGCTGCTTTAAACGCAGAAGAACTGCAAATATGGACCGACGTTAGTGGTATGTTTACTGCAAACCCAAGCGTTGTGAAAGAGGCATATCCAATCTCAGAAATCTCCTATGAAGAAGCGATGGAGTTGTCTCATTTTGGAGCAAAGGTTTTGTATCCACCAACAATACAACCTGCTTTAAGAAAAGAAATTCCAATTAGAATTAAAAACACGTTTAGTCCCAAAAGTATTGGAACACTCATTTGTAAGCACCCTAAAAACAATAATGAGGTGAAAGGAATTTCACATATTGAGGACATTAGCTTAATTACACTCGAAGGTGGAGGAATGATTGGGATTCCAGGGTTTTCTAAACGATTATTTGAAACATTATCACAACAAAAAATTAATGTTGTTTTTATCACACAGGCATCTTCTGAGCACTCCATTTGTGTAGGTGTCTATGAAAATGATGCTTCAAAAGCAAAAGAACTGTTAGATGAAACTTTTAGTACCGCAATAGAAAGAAAAAAAATAAAGCCAATTATTATCGAAAGTAATCTAGCCATCATTGCTGTTGTTGGAGAAAGCATGAAAAACCACCAGGGCTTAAGTGGACAAATGTTTAGTGCGTTAGGAAGGAACAACGTAAACATTAGAGCAATCGCTCAAGGTTCCTCAGAAAAAAATATTTCTGCTGTCATCAATAAAGAGAATGCAAAAAAAGCTTTAAACATTCTACATGAACAGTTTTTTGAAGAAAAAACAAAACAGCTAAACCTTTTTATAACGGGTGTTGGAAATGTAGGCGAACGGTTTTTAGCGCAGCTACAACAACAAAGTAAATTTTTAAAAGAAAAGTTAAAGTTAAACATACGTGTCATTGGGATTTCAAATTCCCGAAAAATGTATTTTAATAATTCTGGCATCGATCTTACAAGCTGGAAAGAAAATTTAGAGAATGGTGTTCCTACTAACTTAGATCTCTTTCGTGAAAAAGTAAAAGAAGCAAATAATAGAAATAGTGTTTTTATTGATAATACGGCAAACCAACAGGTCTCTGAAGTCTATGAAAAATACCTTCGTGAGAGTATTTCTGTAGTTACCTGTAATAAAATTGCCTGTGCTTCTAGTTTTGATAATTATAAGAACTTGAAAGAAGTTTCTAGAAAATACAATGCTTCCTTCCTATTTGAAACAAATGTTGGTGCAGGATTACCGATTATAGATACTCTTAAAAATTTAATTAACTCCGGTGACCGAGTTCATAAAATTCAAGCCGTATTATCTGGAAGCTTAAACTTTGTTTTTAATAATTTTAATGAAAATACTACCTTTCACGATGTGGTCGCAGCGGCTCAAAAAGAGGGCTATACAGAACCAGATCCTAAAATTGATTTAAGTGGAGTTGATGTTGCTAGAAAAATTTTAATTTTAGCTCGTGAAAGCGGATATCAATTAGAATTAGAAGATATTTCGAACAACTCTTTTTTACCCAAAGACAGTCTAAGCAGTTCAAATAATGAGGAGTTTTATACTTCGTTGACTAATAATGAAAGTCATTTCCAAAAGATATACAATGCTGCCAATGACAAAAAATGCCGCTTAAAATATGTGGCAGAATTTATTGATGGAAAAGCGAATGTTGGTTTGCAGCACATCGCCTCAACACATCCTTTTTATAATTTAGAAGGAAGTGATAATATTGTCTTATTTTTCACCGACAGATATCCAGAAAATCCTTTAATCATAAAAGGTGCGGGTGCAGGTGCAGATGTAACTGCTTCTGGTATTTTTGCAGATGTCATTAGAATTGCGAATAAATAAGGCTTCAACCGTCATAAGCAATCACCTGCAAACTGAACAATGAACAATGAACACTAAAAAAATGGATTATTTAAAAATATTCGCTCCGGCAACAGTTGCAAATGTTTCTTGTGGCTTTGATTCTCTTGGTTTTGCAGTTGATGCTGTTGGAGATGAAATGACGTTTACAAAAACAACTGAAAAAGGCGTTAAGATTACTGAAATTACAGGTGCTGAGCTCACATACAATGTAGATGAAAATGCCGCAAGTGCTGTGGTTAAAAAAATATTAAATGATGCCAGTGCGGATTTTGGAGTAGCACTCACCATACACAAAGGGTTTTCTCCAGGAAGCGGCCTAGGAAGTTCCGCTGCCAGTGCTGCAGGAGCTGCTTTTGGTACTAATCAGCTATTAGGTGCTGTGTACTCTGAATTAGAATTGACAAAGTTTGCTATGTTTGGGGAAAAAGTTGCTTGCGGTACAGAAATCGCAGACAATGTTGCTGCTGCCATTTATGGAGGTTTTATTTTAGTAAGAAGCTACGAGCCGTTAGAAATTATAAAATTACCAGTTCCCTCTGAATTGAGAGTCGTTGCAATTCATCCTCAAATACAAATAAAAACAAAAGAAGCTAGAGAAGTTTTACCCGCAGTAATTCCGCTGAAAGACGCCGTTACACAGTGGGCAAACCTCGGTGGTTTGGTAAGCGGACTGTATACTGACAATTATGATCTAATTAGCAATTCCCTAGTAGATATTGTTGCAGAACCTGCGCGTAAATATTTAATCCCATATTTTGATGCCGTTAAAAATAGCGCGCTACAATCAGGTGCGTTGGGTGCTGGAATAAGTGGTTCTGGACCAACAATTTTTGCGTTTTGTAAAGGGGATAAAATTGCTACAGCCGTGTACCATAGTATTGAAGAAACTTATAAAAATACAGGAATTGATTTTGAACTGTTTCTTTCAAAAGTAAACCAGGAAGGAATCAAAATTATAAAATAACTACTATTTTTAAGTGTGTAGTTAAGCGTCTTCACGACAACTCAAAAGTCTAAAAAAAAGCCTAAAAAATGAACTATTACAGTCTGCATCATACATCTCCAAATACAACTTTTAAAAAAGCTGTTGTACAGGGTCTTGCAAAAGACAGAGGCGTTTATTTTCCAGAAAAAATAACACCTCTGTCTAAAAATTTTATTGAAAATATTGCGGACTATACCAATCACGAAATTGCCTACGAAGTAATTAAACAATTTGTAGGCGATGAAATTCCTACTAAAAAATTAAAAGAGATTATTGCAGCAACTATTTCTTTCGATTTTCCTTTGGTAAAAATAGACGATAATATTGCCTCTTTAGAACTTTTCCATGGACCAACTATGGCTTTTAAAGATGTTGGTGCTAAATTCATGGCACAATGCTTAGAATATTTTAACCAAGGAAATCAAGAAGAAATCACCGTTTTAGTGGCTACTTCCGGAGACACAGGTGGCGCAGTGGCCAATGGTTTCTTAGGAGCAAAAGGAGTAAATGTTGTGATCTTATATCCTTCAGGAAAAGTAAGTGATGTGCAAGAAAAACAACTGACTACCTTGGGACAAAATATAACTGCCTTGGAAGTAGATGGTGTTTTTGATGACTGCCAAGAAATGGTGAAAACGGCATTTTTAGACACCAATATTACCAAGAAGTTAACTTCGGCTAACTCTATCAATGTTGCACGGTGGTTGCCACAAATGTTTTATTTTTTCTTTGCCTACAAAAAACTAAAAAAAGAAAATAAAAAGCTTGTTTTCTCAGTACCAAGTGGAAATTTTGGAAATATTTGCGCCGGAATTATGGCACAAAAATTAGGTTTACCAATTGAACATTTTATTGCCGCTACAAATGTAAATGATACCGTTCCTAATTACTTAGTAGATGGTGTTTACAATCCTAAACCCTCTAAAGCAACCATTTCTAATGCAATGGATGTTGGAAACCCCAGTAACTTTATAAGAATTCAAGAACTGTTTAACAACAATCTGGAACTTCTTAAACGTACTTTTTCATCTTATAGTTTCTCTGACACTGAAACGAAAGCAACCATGAAAGAAATTTACACGAATACGGGGTATGTTGCAGAGCCTCACGGCGCAGTTGGGTATTTAGGATTGAAAAAATACGGCTTGAAAGAAAACGAATACGGCGTTTTTCTAGAAACGGCACACCCTGTGAAATTTTTAGATGTTGTTGAAAAAACATTACCTATTCAAGTTAAAATTCCTGAACAGATTCAAAAAGTAATCAACAATAAAAAGGTTGCACTTCAGATTGCTGACTATGCGGGCTTAAAGTCTTTGTTACTGAAATAAAACAACGATTACTATTTTTGTAACTAATTTTAAAAACTTTTTTTTTAAACAGAATAAACAATGTAGTTTTAGCAGCATAATATAAAACATACACAATGCAGCAAAAAAAGAATACCACGGCAATTGTAATTATTGCAAGTTTATTTTTCATTTTCGGATTTGTTACCTGGATAAATGGAGCGTTAATTCCGTTTATGAAAACCATAAATGAACTTACGGACGCACAATCTTATTTGGTAGCCTCTGCCTCCTATATTTCATTTGTACTCATGGCACTTCCTGCTTCTTATATTTTAAATAAAATTGGCTACAAAAAAGGCATGTCTTTAGGATTAATAATTATGGGGATTGGAGCATTGATTTTTATTCCTGCTGCAGAGGCAAGAACCTATTGGGTTTTCCTAACAGGTATTTTTATTCAAGGCGTTGGAATGACTATTTTACAAACAGCTGCAAACCCATACATTACTATTTTAGGACCTCTTGAAAGTGGTGCTAAACGTATTGCAATTATGGGAATTGCGAATAAAACCGCTGGTGCTTTAGGTTCTCTAATCTTTGGAGCTCTTTTATTAACTGGAATAGATGAAACCAAAGAAAAATTAAGTGGCGCTACTTTAGAAGAAAAAAACACTTTATTAGATGCTATGGCAGATAGCGTTTTTATGCCGTATCTTATTATGGCACTTGTACTCTTTATATTAGGTGTTCTCATAAGAAAAGCACCCTTACCACAAGTAGAAGCTTCCGAAATAGAAATAATAGAAGAAGGCAAAACAGCTAAAACCAGTGTTTTTCAATTTCCAAATTTATGGTTGGGAGTTTTAGCCTTATTCGTGTATGTTGGGGCGGAGGTAATTGCTGGAGACACTATTATTGCGTATGGAATATCACTTGGATTTACAGGTGAAGAAGCAAAATATTTTACTACCTATACATTATTGGCTATGGTTGCAACCTATGCTATGGGTGTATTTTTAATCCCTAAATATCTAACACAAAAAACTGCTTTAATAGCAAGTGCTCTTTTAGGAATTGTTTTTAGTTTTTGTATTTTAAATACAACAGGGTTTGTTTCTATATTATTTGTGGCGGCTTTGGGAATTGCAAATGCTTTAGTTTGGCCTGCAATTTGGCCTTTGACATTAGAGGGTTTAGGAAAGTTTACAAAGACAGGATCGGCACTTTTAATCATGGCTATTTCTGGTGGAGCAATTATTCCACCGTTATATGGTAGAATTGTAGATGCCACTAAACAAGAATTAATTACCAACGGAGCCCAAGAAATAGATGCATTGGCAATCGCTTCTACAGATAGTTATTGGATTTTAATACCTTGTTATGTGATCATTCTAATGTTTGCTGTTTGGGGTCATAAAATAAAAATCTGGAGAAAATAAAAGTGTAAATTACTCGATATTAGAACCTTAATTGACCTAAAAATTACAATTACAAAGACAAATAACTACCTAAAATAAAAAGTCCTAACAAATTTAATTTGTTAGGACTTTTTTGTTGGCCTACAAGGACTCGAACCTTGAATGTCGGTACCAAAAACCGGTGTGTTACCAATTACACCATAGGCCAATACTGCTTAGCGGATGCAAATTTAGTCTATTCTTTCAATTTCACAAACATTTTTTCAGGAATTTTTTATTTAACAAAGTTTTAGGTCCTTTTACCCCCGTAATTCAGGTCTTTAAGAAGCAATTTAATCATATTTATTGTTAAATTCGCTTTATCAATATTTTGTAATTCTTATGACAACAGCAACCTTTAAAAAATGGAATATCATTCTAGGATGGATTGCATTTATAATTGCATTAATAACATATTCTTTAACAATTGAGCCTACCGTTAGCGCTTGGGATGTTGGAGAATACATAGCAACCTCTGTAAAACTTGAAGTTGGCCATCCACCGGGTGCACCTTTGTTCCAGATGTTAGGCGCATTCTTTGCAATGTTTACCTCTGAAAGTTCCGAAATTGCGAAAATGGTAAATTTCATGTCAGCTTTGGCAAGTGCTTTTACCATTTTATTTATGTTTTGGACCATTACAAACTTATCCGAGAAATTAGCATTAAAAACGGGTAAAATCACTTCAGGTAGCTACATTGCTATTTTAGGAAGTAGCATTGTTGGCTCTTTAACGTACACCTTTTCAGACAGCTTTTGGTTTAGTGCAGTAGAAGGTGAAGTGTATGCGATGTCTTCTTTTTTGATGGCCATTTTATTTTGGTTAGGTTTAAGATGGGAAAGTGAACTGCAAACTCCAAGAGGGAATAAATGGTTAATATTAATCAGTTTTGTTGTGGGTTTATCATTTGGTGTTCACATTTTATCACTACTAGTAATTCCAGCAATTGTACTTTTATATTTCTTTAAAACCTATAAAAATATCAATTTAAAAACAACGGCTATAGCAACTATCCTAGCGGTGTTGGTCTTGGCTTTTGTCTTCAAATTTTTATTCCCATTCACGCTGAAGTTTTTTAGTGCCGCTGAGTTGTTTTTTATAAATACAGTTGGAATGCCCTTCAATTCGGGAAGTATTATTGCCGCTTTAATTTTAGTAGCACTCTTCTTCTTTGGCATAAGATATACGCGAAAAAACAACAAAGTACATGCCAATACTTTAATCTTATCGGTACTTTTTATAATGATTGGTTTTTCCTCATGGATGATGTTGCCAATAAGAGCAAATGCAAATACAACCATTAACGAAAACAACCCTTCTAGCGCGCGCGAATTATTAGCTTATTATGAGCGTGAACAGTACGGTGATGCCAATGTTTTTTATGATACCTACTACTCGAATAGCTTTGAACGAGCGCAAGACACAAAAAATCCCTTTAAAGACGACAAACCTAAATATGAAAAGAAAAATGGAAAGTATATTATTGTAAATAAATACAAAAATATAATGCCTAATTATGCAGACAAGCACAAAGGTTTTATCCCTCGGATGGTAAATCCAGCAGCAGAAAAAATGTATAAAAGTATTGCTGGAATCCCAGCAAATAGCAAAAGAAGACCCACTTTTGGAGAAAACCTAAAATTCATGTTCAGCTATCAATTTGGATATATGTACGGACGTTATTTTATGTGGAATTTTGCAGGAAGACAAAATGATATTCAAGGAAGGTTAGACCTCTTTAATGGAAATTGGATTAGCGGAATTGATGCAATAGACGAAGTAAGATTGGGTTCCCAAAAACAACTTCCCACACAAGTTTTAGAAAATAAAGGACGCAACAAGTACTATTTTTTACCATTAATATTAGGACTTATCGGCTTATTTTTTCAAGTAAAATGGGACAAAGAAAATTTCTTTACACTCTTTTTATTCTTTGCGTTTACAGGCTTTGCTATTATCTTTTACACAAATCCAAAACCTTTTGAACCAAGAGAGCGTGACTATGCCATTGTAGGTAGTTTTTATATTTTTGCTATTTGGATTGGTTTTGGAGTATTGGCGCTCTATGAATATTTAAAGAATGTTGCGAATAAAAAAACTATTGCATTTGCAGTCTCTATCATTTCACTGCTCGCAGTGCCAACGCTTATGGCCACCGAGAACTGGGATGATCACGACAGGTCTGACCGCTATACCACTCGTCTAAATGCGCAGGCATACTTGGAAAGTTGTGACCAAAATGCCATTATGTTCACCATTGGAGACAACGATACCTTTCCGCTATGGTACATGCAGGAGGTCGAAGGTATTAGAACCGATTTAAAACTAGTAAATACAAGTTTATTTGCCACTGATTGGTACATCGATCAAATGAAGCGGGCAACCTATAAATCGGCTCCAATTCCATCTCAACTGATACATGATCAATATAAATATGGAAGTTTAGACATTGCGTATCATATAGAACATCCAAGATTTAAAGACTCTATTATCGGAATTAAAGACTTCATGCGTTGGATTTCCTCAGATAGCGATGCAACATATTATATCGATGAAGAAAATGATATCAAAGAAAAATTTTACCCTACCAATAGGATTCGAATCCCTGTAAACAAAGAAAATGTTTTAAAAAATGGGGTTGTTGATCAAAAAGATGCTGAAAAAATCGTCGATTTTATTGACATTACAATTGACTCGAGAGGGATTACTAAAAACCGTATTTTAATGCTCGATATTTTAGCAAATAACGATTGGAAACGTCCTATTTACTTTACTGGCGGTGCCAATGCAGCTGAAGAATATATTTGGCTAAAAGACTATTTACAACTAGATGGCTTGGCTTTTAAATTAGTCCCAATAAAAACAGCTGCCAACTACATCGATGATAATGGAAGAGAACGGGAAGTAAGTTTATTTGATATTGGTAGAATAGATACCGAAAAAATGTACGCCAATATTCAAAAACTAGAATGGAAAAACATAAATAATGGGAACATATACTTAGACGAGCAAACGAAAAGAAATGCTATTTCTCTAAGGAACAGTTTGATGCGTCTTTCTGATGCCTTTGCAAAGGAAGGAGACACAGCAAAAGCAGTGACCGTATTAGATTTGTCTTTAAGTAAATTACCAATAGCGGATTTTGACCATTATAGCTTGTCCCTAGGATATCCTGAAATGTATTTTAAATTAGGGGAACAGGAAAAAGGAAAACAGGTTACAAATACTTTAGTGCGACTAATTACGGAACAACTCACCTGGTTAAGTACCTTTGATAAAAAGGACAGTACACTTGTTTTTGACGAAATTGATAGGTCTTTGTATATGTTTAAAAGCTTGATAGATCAAGTTGAGAATGGAAGTGTTGAAAAAGACTTTGTTTCTAAAATCCAAAAAGACTTTATGAATACCGTAAACCTTTTTGAGTCTTTAATACCCGATGAAGAGCATACAGATTAATTTGTTTTAAAATTTAATACCTAAAAAAACATTGAGATTTTATTTACCAAAAACGCCAAATATTATTAGGAGATTTTTCTCTAATTATATTTGGCGTTTTTCTCTCGATACAAAAGAAATCTATCTCACCTTTGACGACGGACCTGCAGAAGAAATTACGGAGTTTGTATTGAACGAACTAAAAAAGTACAATGCAAAAGCAACTTTTTTTTGTATTGGAAAAAACATACAACAGCATCCTGAAATTTTTAAAAAAATAAAAATCAACGGTCATACCATTGGGAATCACACCCAGCAACACTTGAATGGATGGAAGACGGTTAAAAACACGTATATCGAAAACGTTTTGGAATGTGAGCAAAGCATTACGAATATTTTAGACAAAAATCAGAAACTAGAAACCAGGCGACCAGCAACAAAATTATTCCGCCCTCCTTATGGTAAAATCAAAAAGAATCAAACAATAGCACTTCTTAAAAAAGGATATAAAATAATTATGTGGGATGTCTTGTCGGCTGACTTTGACGAAAAGATATGCAAAGAAAAGTGCTTGCAAAATGTTTTAGAAAATACTCAAAACGGCAGTATTATTGTGTTTCATGACAGCAAAAAAGCTGCTGAAAAACTAAAATTCGCTTTGCCCATTGTACTCGCGGAATTTACGTCGCAAGGTTTTGTTTTTAAAGCCATTTAATGCACTAAAAGAAGGCTGTTTTCAAAAACACGCACCGAAAGAAAAATCTTAACTCTTCAAAAAATTAAACTAAAGATATTCTAAGAAGTCCTTTGTTAAAGTCCACTCAATTTTAATAATAAAATATATGGCAATACGAACAGGTAATAGACTTAAATACCGTAAACCCATACTTTCTAAAAACACAAAAATTAAACGAACTGTTGTACGAGACCAATTAGAGTATTGGCATCTTGAAATCCAGTTTGACGCCACTTCATCTGGCCATTTTTATAGATCATAAAAGTCGGATTTCCTTTCACCCGCAAAGCATCTGCAAGAGCTTTATTTTTACTAATATCTATCTTAATTACCTTTGCACTATCGCCCAAAGCAGCAACTACACTTCTTAATATTTCTAAAGTATTCTCGACGTCATTGAAATCGGTATAAAAATCTATTAAAACAGGTTTTTCAACACTAATCAACTCACCAAATTTCGCCATAATATTAAGTTTTAAAAGGGGTAAAACATATAAATAGTTATTCTTTAACTCTCAAATATATAGAAAAGTATTTAAATGCTCTAAAGATCAACCTTTCTTCAATTCTATAACGGTAATTTCCGGCCAAATACCAACACGCCCAGGAAATGCATGGTAACCAAAACCTCGGTTTACATTTATAAACCTGCCTTCTTCTTTATACAGCCCTGCCCATTGTTTGTAAACGTATTTAGAGGGGCTCCACTTGAACCACCCGGGAATCTCAATACCCATTTGTAAACCATGTGTATGCCCGCTTAAAGTTAGCTGATAGTTTAAAGGGTCTTTTTTTACTTTCTCTTCCCAATGACTTGGATCATGAGACATTAGAATTTTAAAATCCTCTTTGCGAATCCCTGTGGCAGCTCTTTGTAAATCTCCCGCTTGGTTGAATCCCTTTCCCCAATTTTCTACTCCAAGAAGTACAATTTTTTGCCCATTTTTTTCTAAATAACGATGTTCATCCAACAATAAATCGAACCCAATTTTCTGATGAATGTCTTTTACTTTTTGAAAGTTATCTTTTTTATCTTGTGGATTGTCCCAATCCATATAATCGCCATAATCATGGTTCCCAAGAATGGAATACTTGCCTTCTTTTGCTTCTAATTTATCAAAAACATCCATCCAATTATCCATTTCATCTGCTTTATTATTTACAATGTCTCCTGTAAATAACATGATATCCGATTTTTGTTGATTGATTAAATCAACACCATATTGAATTTTCTCCTTGTTCGTAAAACTCCCAGAATGAATATCGGAGATCTGTGTGATTGTAAATCCGTCGAAAGCGGCTGGTAAATCTTTAAAAGTCAATTGATATTTTAAAATTTTATAGTTGTACTTTCCTTGGACAATTCCGTAAATAAAAGACACAAAAGGAATTGCAGCCAAACCTAGGGCTATTTGAGAAATAAATTTTCTTCTACCAACTAAAGGTTTTGTTTCTCCGGATGCAATTGCAGAAATTAATTTAAAAACCCCGCGATACATGTCCTCCCCAAAAAGAATTAAAATAACTGCTAATTTTGGAATAGAAACTGTTAGCAACAAGCCCATTGCCATTTGAAACTCTGGTGTTTGCCCATTGCTCCTATCATAGGTAATCAAGGTGGTAAAAGAATACAGGTATACTCCAACACTCCCCGCTAAAAAAAAGAAAGGAACCAATTTGTTTTTAGAAACTGTTTTAAATGCTTGAAATGTATATATTTCTACAACAACTATTAAAACGGCAACGATAATTAGTGGAAACAACCAACGGGACATAAAACAAGTTTAAAAAATTTTGTCAAAGATAAGAGTTATAATGTCGAATGAATTTTAATAGGATGTTAAAGTTTTGTAGCTTTACTGCAACGACTGTAGTACTCGCTAGTTTTTACGTGCACTCAAAATAAATCATCCACAAATAGGTTACAAAACGAATATGTCAGATCAAAAAAGAGTTTTTTTAGTAGATGCTTTTGCACTAATTTTCAGGGGTTATTATGCATTTATTAAAAATCCGCAAATAAATTCAAAAGGTTTAGATACCTCGGCTATCATGGGTTTTATGAACTCTCTTTTAGATGTGATAAAACGAGAAAGACCCGACCATTTAGCAGTTTGTTTTGACAAAGGCGGCAGTGTAGACCGCGTAGAAATGTTTGAAGCATACAAAGCAAATAGAGACGAAACGCCAGAAGCTATTAAAATTGCAGTACCTTATATTCAAGAAATCTTAAAAGCAATGCACATACCAATTATGGTAAAAGCTGGTTTCGAAGCAGATGATGTTATTGGAACCCTTTCTAAACAGGCCGAAAAAGAAGGATATAAAACCTTTATGGTAACGCCCGATAAAGATTTTGCGCAACTAGTCTCTGAAAATATTTTTATGTATAAACCACGTTTTGGTGGGGGTTATGATATTTGGGGGGTTCCGGAAGTACAAGAAAAATTCGGAGTTACAGATCCTTTGCAAGTAATTGATTTCTTAGGAATGATGGGCGATTCTGCAGATAATATCCCAGGTTTGCCTGGTGTTGGAGAAAAAACTGCAAAGAAGTTTTTAGCAACCTATGGTTCTATTGAAAACTTATTAGCAAATACGCATGAGCTCAAGGGAAAAATGAAAGAGAAAGTAGAAGCTGCCAAAGATTTAGGGATGCTTTCTAAGAAACTAGCAACCATTATGCTAGATGTTCCTGTAACTTTTAATGCAAAAGATTTTGAGCTTGACCAACCAGATATAGCGCAAGTAACAGCACTCTTTAGCGAATTAGAATTTAGAAACCTGTTAACCAATTTCACAAAGACTTTTGCTGTTGAAGATGCTGCTAAAACAAATTCCGTAGAAAATGCTTCGGAAGAAAAAACAAACGCTGCGCCTAAAAAAGGAGCTCCAAGCACAGAAGGACAATTCGATTTATTTGCGGCTCCTGGAACTGGAAGTATTTCTGAAGCCGAAGTTGCCTCTGGATTTAAAACCATTGCAACTACGAGTCATTTTTACCAACACATAGACTCACCTTTCTCAAGAAAATTATTGATTCGTAAATTAATGGAGCAGACTTCCGTTTGTTTTGACACCGAAACAACGGGCCTAAAAGCTTTAGAGGTGGAGTTGATTGGAATTGCATTTTCGTATCAAGCTGGAAAAGGATATTATGTTTCATTTCCTGAAGATCAAGACGAAACAAAAACTATTTTAGAAGAATTTAGACCGTTTTTTGAAAGTAAAATCGAAAAAATTGGCCATAATTTAAAATATGATATCAAAGTTTTATCAAACTATGGTGTGCCCGTAAAAGGAAAATTGTTTGACACGATGATTGCGCATTATTTAATCAATCCAGACATGCGCCATACCATGGATATGTTGGCGGAAACCTATTTAAATTATCAACCCATTTCTATTACAGAATTGATTGGTAAAAAAGGAAAAAATCAGCTTTCGATGCGTGTAATTCCTATTGCAGATCAAACAGAATATGCTGTGGAAGACGCAGATATTACATTTCAATTGAAACAACTTTTTATTAGCGAATTAGAAAGCGGAAATGTCACGAAACTTTTTAATGACATTGAATTGCCTTTGGTTTCGGTTTTAACCGCCATGGAAATTGAGGGAATTAACATTAACACCGATTTTCTAAACAAGCTTTCGGTTACATTAACGAATGACATCAACCGTCTAGAAAAAAATATTTACGAACAAGCAGGTGAAGCGTTTAATATTGCTTCGCCAAAACAGTTGGGAATAGTTTTGTTCGAAAAAATGGAATTGGTGAAGAAACCAAAAAAGACGAAAACGGGTCAATATGCAACAGGTGAAGATATTTTATCTTATCTCGCGAAAGAACACGAAATTATTAGAGATATTCAAGAATACCGACAATATAAAAAATTACAAAGCACGTATGTAGACGCCTTACCAAATGAAGTGAATCCCAAAACAGGAAGAATTCATACGCAATATATGCAGGCTGTTGCAGCTACAGGACGTTTGAGTTCTAACAATCCAAATTTACAAAACATCCCTATTAGAACAGAACGCGGCAAAGAAGTTCGAAAATCTTTTATTCCAAGAGATGAAAATTATGTCTTATTAGCAGCTGATTATTCTCAAATAGAGTTGCGAATTATTGCTGCTTTGAGTGCAGAAGAAAATATGATGGAAGCTTTTAAAAATGGCGAAGACATTCACGCTTCTACCGCTGCAAAAGTATTTAATATTCCTTTGGAGGAAGTGACACGCGAGCAAAGAAGTAATGCAAAAACTGTTAATTTCGGAATTGTATATGGTGTGTCCGCATTTGGATTGAGCAATCAAACGAACTTATCTAGAAGCGAAGCCAAGGAATTAATTGATACCTATTATGAAACGTATCCGAAGCTGAAAGCATACATGTCTGCACAAGTAGACTTTGCCAGAGAACACGGATATGTTGAAACCGTATTAAACAGGCGCAGGTATTTAAAAGATATCAATTCTAGAAACGCAATGGTAAGAAGCGGTGCAGAAAGGAATGCTGTAAACGCGCCCATTCAAGGATCAGCTGCAGATATTATAAAGTTGGCCATGATCAATATTCACAATCGTTTTGAAAAAGAAAATTTCAAATCAAAAATGTTATTACAAGTGCATGATGAATTGGTTTTTGATGCTCATAAAGACGAATTAGAGACCATTAAACCTATTATAAAATACGAAATGGAAAATGCTTTTAAAATGAGTGTCCCGCTAGATGTTGAAGTGGGTACTGGAGAGAATTGGTTGGAAGCACATTAAAGAAAAAAAGCTACCTTTTTAATTTCTATTGACTAAATTTGGTGTTCACAACTACTAAAACTATGAATACAATTCGTTTTATTTTAACAGCAATACTCTTTATAACCTCAAGCACTATGTCTGCACAATACTGCTCACAAGAGGGTAGATACAGTAATGGTGAATTTTTCTCTAGTATTGAAATTGACTCTTTAAAAAACAGTACGTACGGAACTGCAGTTAATGTTCTTGGGAAATCACAAGAACTATTCATTGATTTTTACTTTCCAAATAACACCTTAGATACGCTATCCAAAAGACCCTTTATTTTACTTGTTCATGGCGGTGGATTTACTGGAGGAAACAAAGAATTTCACATGACCAATCTATGTAAAGAGTTTGCTAAAAGAGGTTTTGTAGCAGCCACCATAAGTTATCGTTTAGGCTTTGACCCAAATATTTTAGGAGAGCACGCAGTGGCAGTTTATAGAGCACAGCAAGACGCAAATGCAGCGTTGCGAT
>JAOKTT010000006.1 GCA_028336245.1 Polaribacter sp. | reverse complement strand
ATGGTTCTATAAACCCGAACGAACTGGTGGCTTCAGGCTCTTATTCGTTAAAACTAAGTGAAACATTCGCCATGGGAGTTTCCCTAAAATACATTCGTTCTAATTTAGCATTTAATGGCGTTCAAGGAAGTTCAATACAACCGATCAACTCCTTTGCTGTAGACGTTTCTGGATATTACCAGTCTTCAGAAGAATACTATGGAGATTTTAATGGACGGTATAGAATTGGATTTAATATTGCCAACATTGGCCCTAAAGTGTCGTACACTCCAGATCAAGAAGACTTTATACCTACAAACTTAAAGTTTGGAGGAGGTTTTGATTTTATCTTAGATGATTACAATACGATTTCTACAACGGTAGAATTCACAAAATTATTGGTGCCTACGCTCAGCGATTCTGACAAAGGTTGGATTGATGGGATGTTTAGTTCTTTTGGAGACGCTCCCGGAGGTTTTAGTGAAGAGATGAAAGAATTTACCTACGCTTTTGGTGCTGAATATCTGTACAACAATGCCTTTGCATTGCGAGGAGGTTATTTTCATGAAAATGAGGATAAAGGAAATAGACAGTATTTTACATTGGGTGGTGGCTTTAAAACCAACGCATTGAACATCGATTTGTCGTATTTGGTAAATGCTTCCGATGTGAACAATCCTTTAGAAAATTCATTGCGTTTTTCACTCTCTTTTGATTTGGGTGAAATTTATGAGTACTATTAAAAAATCGTTTTTTTTTAGTAATTTTATACGTACTAAGAAAGCAGTCCATATCGGCTGCTTTTTTTGACGGCCAAAGTTAGCAGCAAACCCTATACCATAGCTGTACTTTTAGAAATAACAAATTGGAGGCAGTATGCCTTTATAAAAAAGGAAATAAAGAGATGAAAGAAATTAAAATAGCGACTTCAGCAATAGTGTACAATGACATTAGTGAACTTTCAGAAGTAGATCGCATGCTAATGGACAGCGCTATTAAAGCACGAGGAAATGCCTATGCTCCGTATTCGAATTTTCATGTGGGCGCGGCCTTATTGCTAGCAAATGGAGAAATAGTGCTTGGCAACAACCAAGAAAGTGCTGCCTATCCTTCTGGCATGTGTGCAGAACGCGTTGCTATTTGGAATGCAGGTGCAACATTTCCAGGGGTGGCCATCAATGCTTTGGCAATTTCGGCAAGTTCAACAAACACCACAGTAGATAGAGCGGTAGGACCCTGCGGAGCATGCAGACAGACCTTGTCAGAGTTTGAGGTCAATCAAAAGAAGGCATTCCCCGTTCTTTTTATGGGAGCAGTTGGCGAGGTGATAAAAACACCTTCCTTACTTTCTTTACTACCCTTTTCTTTTGATAGTTCCTACTTATAGAGTTTTTTTCGCACATTGCTTTCCAGACTTTTAAAGAGATTAAGAATTCCGTAGCCTTAGTTTAGCGCTGTCAATTTTGTAGCTTGGACATCGTAATTACTTTTAAGAAAGAAAGTTTGTTTAGAAGGTTTATTTTCTATAAAAACAAATTTCAGTTCCCTTTAATGCATTGTTAATAGGTATTTTAAAAATATTATTTGCTTTTATGTAGGAATAGTATTTGGATACTGCTCCTTTTGAATATCATTATTTGAGTATCTGTTGAGTTTGATTTAAATTTACATTTTTGTACATTAGAACATTGATTCTAATTAAAAAAAAGAGTACATCGATATGATTTCATCAAAAATTATAGGAACAGGAAGTTTTATCCCAGGGATAAAAGTAAAAAACGCTGCTTTTTTAGCGTCCCATTTCTTAAATGATGATGGGAGTGATTTCCCTTCAGAAAATGGGGTGATCATTGATAAGTTTAAAAAAATTACAGGGATCTCCGAAAGGCGCTATGCCAAGGCGGAGTATAAAACATCGGACATTGCCTTTTTTGCAGCACAAAAAGCAATTGAAGACGCAAACATAGATCCTGAAGAATTAGACTATATTATTTTAGCACATAATTTTGGAGATATTAACCAAGGAACGATTCAGGGAGATATGTTGCCAAGCTTGGCAACCCGCGTAAAGTATCGGCTGGGGATTTCAAATCCTAATTGTGTTGCATATGACATTCTTTTCGGGTGTCCGGGTTGGGTAGAAGGAGTAATCCAAGCCCAAGCTTTTATTAAGGCAGGAATTGCGAAAAAATGTTTGGTAGTTGGTGCAGAAACCTTGTCACGTGTCGTTGATAAACATGACAGAGATGCCATGATTTACAGTGACGGAGCGGGGGCTTGTATTGTTGCAGAAACAGCAGATCAAGCTGCAGGTATTCTTAGCCATGCTACGCAGACCTTTGCAAAAGAAGAAGCCTATTTCTTGTATTTTGGAAAGTCTTTCAATAAAAGTGAAGAGGAGAAGGTACGCTATATAAAAATGTACGGACGTAAAATATATGAATTTGCAATTACAAATGTACCCGCAGCCATGAAAACAGCCTTGGACAAAAGCGGGATTGCGATTGAATCTGTAAAAAAAATATTCATACACCAGGCAAATGAAAAAATGGATGAGGCCATTGTAAAACGTTTTTATAGATTGTTTAAAACGCCCGTTCCGGAAGGCGTGATGCCGATGAGTATTCACAAGCTAGGAAACAGTTCTGTAGCAACCGTACCCACCTTATTAGATTTGGTATTGAAAGGGAATATCGAAAATCAAGAGGTAAAAGAAGGCGAGGTAGCCATTTTTGCATCTGTGGGTGCAGGAATGAATATCAATGCAATTGTATATCGTTTTTAATCCGAACGCAAAGCGACAAGAGCTAATTTAACAACTTTACAATTTCGGAAGAAAGAATTCCTTTTTTAATTAAAAAAACCTCCAAGCGAATCCCTATTTCTAAAATCAAAATATTATTTTTGCGCATGCAACAACACAACGTACTTATTTTAGATTTCGGATCGCAATACACACAACTAATCGCAAGAAGGGTTAGAGAATTAAATATTTATTGTGAAATTCATCCCTACAATCATCCACCTAAAAACCAAGGGGAATTCAAAGCAGTCATCTTATCGGGAAGTCCAAACTCTGTAAGAGGAGAAAACGTTTTACATCCAGACTTGTCAGAGATTAGGGGAAAAAAGCCGATGTTAGCAGTGTGCTATGGCGCGCAATATCTAGCGCATTTTGCGGGGGGTGAAGTGGCTTCTTCGAATACTAGAGAGTATGGTAGGGCAAATTTATCTTTTATTGAAAGCAATGAAATCTTCTTTGAAAATATTTCTCAGGGAAGTCAAGTATGGATGAGTCACTCAGACACCATCAAAGAACTACCAACCAATGGAAAATTATTGGCGAGTACCAAAGATGTAGCAAATGCCGCATACAAAATTGAAGGGGAAGATACGTATGCAATTCAATTTCATCCAGAAGTATACCACTCCAAAGATGGTAAGCAGCTCTTAGAAAATTTCTTAGTTAAAATTGCTGGGGTTGCGCAGACTTGGACTCCAGATTCTTTTGTGGAGAGCACGGTAGCAGCAATAAAAAAGCAAGTAGGAAACGACAAGGTTGTTTTAGGCCTTTCAGGAGGTGTAGACTCTACAGTAGCAGCAGTGTTATTGCACAAAGCAATCGGTAAAAACTTGTATTGTATTTTTGTAAATAATGGTTTGTTGCGTAAAAATGAGTTTGAAAGCGTGCTTACCCAATATGAAGGAATGGGATTAAACGTAAAAGGAGTAGATGCTTCTGCACGTTTTTTAACCGCTTTAGTAGGTTTGACAGATCCTGAAAAGAAAAGAAAAGCAATTGGAAATGCGTTCATCGAAGTTTTTGATGATGAAGCAACCCAAATTACGGACGTTACCTGGCTGGCACAAGGAACTATTTATCCAGATGTAATTGAATCGGTTTCTGTAAATGGAGGCCCTTCAGCGACCATAAAAAGTCATCACAATGTAGGGGGGTTGCCAGATTATATGAAATTGAAAATTGTAGAGCCTTTGCGCATGATTTTTAAAGACGAAGTGCGAAGAGTAGGGGCTTCTCTTGGTATTGATGCAGAGTTGTTAGGACGCCATCCGTTTCCAGGTCCCGGTTTAGGAATTCGTATCTTAGGAGACATCACAGCGGAAAAAGTACGAATTTTACAAGAGGTAGATGCGATCTTTATCAATGGATTAAAAGAAGATGGGTTGTATGACAAAGTTTGGCAGGCAGGAGCGATGTTACTTCCCGTAAACTCTGTTGGTGTCATGGGCGATGAAAGAACCTACGAAAAAGTAGTGGCTTTGAGAGCGGTAGAAAGTACCGATGGAATGACAGCAGATTGGGTAAACTTACCGTATGAGTTTTTACAAAAAGTATCCAATAAAATAATAAATCAGGTAAAAGGTGTGAACAGAGTTGTGTACGATATCAGTTCAAAACCACCGGCAACTATAGAATGGGAGTAAAAGATATGAAGTACCTTAAAGGCATTGTTTTTTTCTGTATCCTAACGTTTACCGTGTCTTGTGGTCAACAGAAAAAATACGTTCAGTACCAACTGAAAGAAGGGGAGACCATGCGGACGATCGCTAAAAAACTGGAGATGAAAACAAAGGATTTGCTGCGTTTAAATCCGGATGTTGGCAGCAAGCCAGAAGTAAATACCTTCATTGTAATTCCCAATAAGAAAGGAAAAAATAGGGGTGTACACCAAGCAGTGGTTTCAAAAACTGACTCGGCAATTAGTGCACAGGAACCTGCAGACACGCTTTTCATTTCTGAACGTGAAAAGCAACGAAATCTTTTGGTTGAAAGCTTGGAAATGGAGTTTAAAATCCATGAAGTTGTAAAAGGAGAAACCATATACAGCCTGTCAAGATTCTATGAGGTTACCGAAGTAGAATTAAGCGCATTAAACCCGGAATTAGTGGAAGGCCTAAAGTTGGGGCAACTCTTAAAGATAAAGCCAATATCGGCTGTTTTTGATAAAGAAGAGTTGCTTTATAAAGACAATATTGAAGCGGGTGTAGTGATAAAAGTAGCAATCATGCTTCCTTTTAGAGCACAGGAATTAGACACACTTTCTGGCGATGCTATTTTTGATACGAGTAGGTTGGCGAATATTGTGACCGATTTTTATTTGGGGGCAGAGCTGGCGATAGACTCGCTGAGAAGTCAGGGTGTTGCGATAGCATTAACTATTTTTGATACGGAAAGGAACGGAACTAAGATTGACGAAATTCTTGCAGAAAATGATTTAAATGCGCAGGACGTGATTATCGGTCCTTTATACTCAGAGGAGATTCAAGTAGTAGCTGCCACCACAGCGGTGCCTATTATTCTCCCAGTATATTCCAAGAGACAGGCAACGTTTAAAACGGGAGAAGTCATAAAAACAGCGCCCAGTAAAAAATTATTTAGAGCAGAATTACTAAGCTATATTGAAGCGAATTTTGTAGATGGAAATATCATTATCGTGGGTGATAGTTTGCCCGAATCTCTCAAGAATTCATTAAAAATTCAACAGGTATTAGCGCTGCAAGATTCAATAGCTACTGTGCATTTAATTACTCCTGAGGAAGGTTATATTAAGAAAGAGAAATTTATTGAAGCGGCATTGCCAAACACTAAAAATATTGTGGTGCTGACCACCAATGACGATGTAATTGTGGCGAGTGCCATTAATAGTTTGATCAGTTTGCCAGAAGAGACTTCGGCAACTGTTTTTACTTTTGACAAGACCAGTGCTTTTAACAAGGTAGACAACGCAAAGCTTGCACAGTTAGGCTTTACTTTTGTTACCGAAGAATATGGAAAAGAAGATGGATTTAAGGCAATGGCTTTCAATACAAAATACTTGGCAAAAAACGGTGCTTGGCCTTCTTCGTATGCAACAAGAGGTTTTGATGTTACGTATGATGTCTTAGTGCGCTTAGCTTCTGGGGAAAGCTTAAAAGATACTTTCAAGGAAGGGTATTCGTACCGCGTGGAAAGTAAGTTTGACTATAGGAATGAAGCTGCAGATAATGCGCAGAATACGGGTTTATTTATTGTGAAATACAATGCAGATCTTACGTTGACAAGAATAAAATGATAGGGCACTTTTAGAGATAAAAAAAACCGATGAAACTTAGTTTCATCGGTTTTTTTTATGCGATTATAAGTAGCTTTAAATCTTTTTCATTTGCTGCTTCATCATTTGCATTTGTTCTTTGAGCATGCCGTTTTTGTCTAATTTTTTAGCTTCTGCCATTAAATTTGTCGCTTCGCGCTTACGTCTCTTAGTCATTGAAATTCCTGCCAACTGCAATTTTACCATCGCCATATCGTGGTCCATAGACAAACCTAGTTTTACGGCTTTACGCAAGTACTTCTCGGCTTGTGTGATATTCGTCTGGCTCAACATAATACCATGCAAGTAATTGTAATATCCTTGTTGTTTTACGGTTAAAGCAGTTTCTGGGTTTTTAATGTAGTCCAACCATTTTTTCGTCCCTGCAAAGTTTTGCTTTCGTAGTTGTAAAAAAGACAAGAGAATGAATTCATTTTTAAAATAGAATAAAACAAAAAGTCCTGCCAATAGGAGGATAGAAATTCCATTCATAATATGCACTTTACTGAATTCATAGACTGCCCAAACAGCAATTAAACCGGCTATAATTAATTTTATATTTTTGTGAAACATAGGTTGTTTTGTTTTCTGATCTCCTGCTTATCTGAGAAGTGTTGATTTATTTCTTGTGACAAAAATACATTTTCTTCTGAAAATACTGCAGTACTTCTCTTTAAAATTAATTTTTATAATATTTTTTATATTTAATAAAGGCTACAGTTCCTAAAATTGTTATAAACCCTAAGGAGTAATATACAGAAGCGGGCGTAATCACCCGGTCTCCACTGGCATAAGAATGCAATCCAGAGAGGTAAAAATTCACACCGAAATAGGTCATCATAATAGAGGCATATGCTAGGACAGACCACAGGTTAAAGGTATAGCGTCCTCGCAATCCAGGAATCAAGCGCATGTGCAACACAAAAGCATAGACCATAATAGAAATAAGTGCCCAAGTTTCTTTTGGATCCCACCCCCAATAACGTCCCCAACTTTCATTGGCCCACATCCCTCCTAAAAAGTTTCCAATGGTAAGCATGATCAATCCAATAGTCACCGCCATTTCATTAATCACGGTAATTTCTTTAATATTTAAATCCATTTTCTCTTTATTCTTCTCATTGGTAAATGCCATCAAGAAGAGTGCGAAAACACCTAAAATCATTCCTAGAGAAAAAGGACCATAACTGGCAACAATGATAGAAACATGGACTAAAAGCCACCAAGAGTTTAAAACGGGTTGCAGGTTCGCAATGGCTGGGTCTAGCCAGTTTTGATGCGCAAAAGTCAAGATGATTGCTGTTAGAAATGTAGTTGCAGTGAGTGTTAATGCAGATTTTCTTCCAAAGAAAATTCCAAATAACATGGTGGCCCAAGCAACGTAAATGATAGATTCGTAGGCATTACTCCAGGGTGCATTTCCGCTAATGTACCAGCGCGAAATCAATCCTAATGTATGGAAGACAAAAAGTCCTAGGACAATGAAAGTCAATACTTTTACGATCGTATTGATCCATTTTTTAGAATTAAAAATTTGCCAGATCACAAAAATGATTAGAAATAAACTCGCAAATCCATAATAGTTAGCAAGTTGCTGAAAAGGTTGTATTTTATTATATGAAATCTCTAAAGCAATGGTTTTTTTTGTCGGGATTACTTCCGCTCCAAATTTTCGTTGAAAGGTTTTGATTCCCTCTAAAATTTTATTGGCTTCGCTATAGTCATTTGTTTTCTTCGCTTTCTGCAAAAATTGAATATATACCGGTAAAGATTGGCGCACAAAAACAGAGTCTGTGCCTTTGAAATTGGCAGTCGAGGTTTCTGGTTGAGAAACCCAGGTATTATTCTCGTCATCGGGAACGGGGTAGATTTTTAAGATTCCTCCACCAATAGCGCTGTATAATAATCCGACTCTTTTATCAATTTTAATAATGTCTTTTTCAAATTTATTTTGCACTTTTTTCTTTTGTGCGGCTGCAACCTTTTCTTTGATTTTATAGGTTCCTCTTGGCGTTATAAAATTTGATAAAGCCGCGTACTTGGCGGTGTCGGAAACTCCTATAAGTGCCCTGATCTCCGTATTTTTTGCTTCTAAATAGACAATAGGAACTTCAAACCAAAGTCGAGGATTTTCTATGATGGATAGTAAAACCTGACTGGGCTCCATGTTTTTAAATTGTTCGGTTTTACTGACTTTTCGAACCAATTCAGAAGCAAATGTATGTGCTGGCTTCATGCGGCCACCTGCATCTTGAATTACTAATTTATTGAAGCTTTCGGCATGTTGTACATCCACCATGTTGGCTTGTAAAATAGAATCTATCTGGTGGTTGGTAATTTTCTTGTTTTGATGGTTGTTGTCCTGTTGCGCAAAGGTAAAAGCAGAGAGGAACAAGGCCATAACAATAGACATGGTCAATTTCTTTTTCTTGATTTTCTGCAAGCTCTTCTTTAAAACATCAAAACGTGTGTGTTTTGCAAATAGAATCGTAATCATACCGATGTACAACAAAGAGTACCCTAAATACGTCACAAAAGTTCCGAGGAAATCATGGTTTACAGAAAGATGTGTTTCTTCTTTTCCGTCAGACAAGTCGTAACTTGCTTGGAAAAACTTATAGCCTTTATGGTCTAAAATATGATTCATATAAATTTTATAATCAAAGGTTTCTAAAGGATCAATCACCGTTACTTCACTGGCATAGGCCGCGGCACTCTCAGAACCTGGGTATTTGTCTAATTGAAAATCGTTTAATTTAATACTAAAAGGAGTTTCTAAAATTTTCGCACCATAGAGCAGTCGAAAATTCAAATCGCCAACTTGCACTTCTTTAGATCCGTCAGTATTAAATTTTCCTCCAGTTAATTCTACGCGTTCTCTTTCTGTATCTGTAATAATATCGAGGATGATTACGTCTTGTACCTTATCATTTTTAGGGCCACTAACCGTGGTCATAATTCCTTTTTCTGAAGGTCTAGGAATTACAAATTGCATTTCTCCAATATTGTGAAGTGTCAAGTACTGAAAATCTTGTAGGGAGTCTTTTACAATTTTCCCCTTTTCTTGATCTGCCATTCGGAACCAGTCTCCCGTTTCTTTTGAGAGCATTTGCAGAACACCATTTTTTTCTGTGAAACTGATCGAAGCATTGTTTTCTTCGGTATCAAAACCCACTAAAATACCATGAATATTTTGGATGGTTCCTTTTTCTATCCAATGTTCATGGCGGGTTCCGTCTGAAGATTCTACAAAGAACAGATGGTCAATACCATTTTCATCTTCAATTAATTTTTTTTCCGCCCACGGAACATAAGAAACCAATTCAAATTTAAAGTCAATATTTTTTTCTTTTGTTTTAAAGCGATCCGAGTGCGACCAAGAATTGCTTCCCCAAGCCGACAGCATGATGGGACTATTGATTGCTGGTTTTTGAGTATTCCCATCGTCTACAACTGCGTTTAAATAAGTAGTTTCGCTTAAAAATTTGCTGGTAGTTTCCCCTTCTTCAATAATCATAATTCCTTCGTAACCCACATAACGCGTGATTCCAGCACCCACTAAAATTAATAAGAAGGAGGTATGGAACATTAAAACAGGCCATTTTTCTTTTCGAAGTAAGCGATACCTAAAGATGTTCCCAAAGAAATTAATAATGAAGAAACCCATGATTGCTTCAAACCACCAAGCATTGTAGACAAGTGCTTTGGAAGTCTGGGTGCCAAAATCATTTTCTATAAAGGTAGCAACGGCCATTGCGGCGGCATATACGATAAATAGAACGGCGGTTAATCGAGTAGAATATAGAAAATTGAAAATTTTTTTCATTCTTTTGAATTGCTTTTTAAACGAGTTGCAAATTTAAGCATAAAAGCACAAGTACCCTTGTAGATATTGGTATTTTTAAGTACTAAAGTTTTCATAAAAAGCCTCTCTTATTTTTTAGATGGAGAAGGTATTTATTCAGGGACACTGTCAATTAAGATGCGAAGCATGTCTATGGCAGCCTGTGCTATTTTAGTTCCTGGGCCAAATATTCCAACCGCACCGGCATCAAATAAAAATGGATAGTCTTGGGCTGGGATTACCCCACCAACAATGACCATGATATCTTCTCGATGGTGGGCTTTAAGCTCTGCGATTACTTGAGGTACTAATGTTTTGTGACCCGCAGCTAAGGAGGAAATTCCTAAAATATGGGCATCATTTTCTACTGCTTGTTTCGTTGCTTCTTTTGGTGTTTGAAAAAGAGGGCCAATATCAACGTCAAAGCCCAAGTCTGCATATCCTGTGGCTACTACTTTGGCTCCTCTGTCGTGTCCATCTTGCCCTAATTTGGCAATCATAATTCTTGGACGCCTTCCTTCTAACTCCGCAAAAGTATTGGCCATCTCTTTAGCCTTTTTAAACAAAGGATCTTCTTTTATTTCTTTACTGTACACGCCTGATATGGTTTGATGGATTGCTTTGTGTCTTCCAAATACGAGTTCTAAAGCATCCGAAATTTCTCCTAAGGTAGCTCTATTTCTAGCCGCATTTACTGCAAGTTCTAGTAAGTTTTCTTTCCCCGAAGTTGCAGCGGCTGTCAAAGCGTTCAGTGCATTTTCGACATTTCTTTTATTGCGTTGTGCTTTTAATGTGGTGAGTCTTTCAATTTGAGAGGTGCGCACAGCTTCATTGTCAACTTCTAAAATATGTAAAGGATCTTCTTGGTCCAGTTCGTATTTGTTGACACCGACAATTACGTCCTGGCCACTGTCAATTTTTGCTTGCTTTTTTGCAGCTGCCTCCTCAATTCTCATTTTAGGAATGCCCTTTTCAATGGCTGCCGTCATACCTCCCAAAGCTGCTACTTCTTGCATCAATTTCCAAGCTTTGTGTGCGATGTTTTCTGTACGCTTTTCAACCTCGTGACTTCCTGCCCAAGGGTCTACTGTTTTTGTAATGTGTGTTTCTTCCTGCAGATAAATTTGTGTATTTCTTGCAATTCTTGCAGAAAAATCTGTGGGCAGTGCAATGGCCTCATCAAGCGCATTTGTATGAAGG
This sequence comes from Polaribacter sp., assembly GCA_028336245.1. GTDB lineage: Bacteria > Bacteroidota > Bacteroidia > Flavobacteriales > Flavobacteriaceae > Polaribacter. Next base: position 51,848 of record JAOKTT010000006.1, on the reverse strand, counting down.
CTTTGAGTGCCTCCAAAAGCTGCAGCCATCGCTTCTATTGTTGTTCTGGCTACATTGTTAAAAGGATCCTGCTGTGTTAAACTCCATCCACTCGTCTGACAATGTGTTCTAAGTGCAAGTGATTTTGGATTTTTAGGATTGAATTGTTTTACAATTTTTGCCCACAGCATTCTTGCTGCTCGTAATTTGGCGATTTCTGTAAAATGGTCCATTCCAATCGCCCAGAAAAACGATAATCGCGGAGCGAATGCATCAATATCCATTCCGGCCGCAATCCCTTTTTTTATGTATTCTAATCCATCAGCAAGTGTATATGCCAATTCAATTTCTGCGGTGGCACCTGCTTCTTGCATGTGGTAACCCGAAATAGAAATAGAATTGAACTTCGGCATTTTATAACTGGTATATTTAAAAATATCGGCAATAATTTTCATGGAAGGTGCTGGCGGATAAATATAGGTGTTGCGTACCATGAATTCCTTTAAAATATCATTTTGAATGGTTCCCGAGAGTGCTTCTAGGGAAACACCTTGTTCCTCTGCGGCTACAATATAAAATGCTAGAATGGGAAGTACGGCACCATTCATAGTCATAGAAACGGACATTTTATCTAAGGGAATCTGATCAAACAACACTTTCATATCTTCAACAGAATCAATTGCAACGCCTGCTTTTCCAACATCTCCTTGTACGCGCGCATGGTCAGAATCGTAACCTCTATGTGTCGCCAAATCAAAGGCAACAGAAAGGCCCTTTTGACCCGCTTCCAAATTTCTTTTGTAAAAAGCATTGCTTTCTTGGGCGGTAGAAAATCCAGCATACTGCCGAATGGTCCAGGGTCTTCGCACGAACATGGTGGAATAAGGACCTCTTAGATTAGGGGCAATACCCGCAACAAAACCTTCATGCTGAAAGGCTTCTTTTTTAGGAGTGCTTTTTTTAGAAAGAGATATGTTTTGAATTGGTTTTCTACTCATTTTCTAAGGGTATTAAACAGCATGCCTTTCGCCGTTGGGAATTATTTTATACATTGTTTGCGTGCGATGATCCTTTGATAGTGGCTCTACAATAGGCTGATTTCCTGCTGTAATCTTTGTTTTTCAAGATTTTCGGAAAGCCTTTTTCTGATGATTGGAGGGAATAATGTTTTTATATTCCGCTGTTTTATAAAGGGGTCTAATGTTAGATCTCCATGCATAAAATTCTCTTTATTGGGGTACAAGTTTGCCCCCAATAAAACGAGTTCTTTGTGACGAAATTGTGTGTCCTCTTTGCGCGCACTTTCTTTTATTTTTCGTTGAATACTGCCCTCTTTTAGTTGTTTTAAAAAACCACCACCCTGTTCTATTTGTTTAAAGATAATCAAAGCCTTCTCTGCCATTTGTGTGCTAAGGGATGCGATGTAATAACTTCCTTCAGCAAAGTTTTGTGCCTCTTGAAAACCACTTTCTTGTTGCAATATTAATAGCTGATTTCTGGCAATCCGCTCCCCAAATTCATTTTTTTCTGCGTAAATATGATTGTAAGGAATATTAGAAATTGTATCTGCACCCCCTAAAATAGCACTCATACATTCAGAGGTCGTCCGCAACATATTCACATTGTAATCATAGATGGTTTTATTTCTGGTGGCGGGTTGCACAAAAATATGCGCTTCTATATTTTCAATACCATACTCTTTTAAGAGTGCTTCCCATAAAAGACGAAAAGCTCTGAGCTTTGCGATTTCATGAAAATAATGACCCGCAACAGAAAATTGAAAATGGATTTTATGGGCATTTTCTGCCCCAAAATGATTTAAATATTCATTGGCATGTGCCAAAGAGTAGGCAAGTTGCTGCACCATATTGGCACCTGCGTTTTGATAAAGATCTGCAGAGACCGCAATGGAGTTGTCTGTGGAAGATACGATCTTTTCTAAGTGGCGATAATCTTCTTTTAAACTTACAAACCAATTCCCTACTTCTGCAAGACTCCCTAAAATATCTATTTGAAAATAGCAGTGTTTTGCCTTGCTAAATTTTTCGATTTCAGCAGTAAACGCTGCATCTAAAAAATTAAATTTAAAGTAAACTTTTAATGCAGTGAGGTCTGCTCCTTTCAATAAAACAGCAGGATCAAATTTCCTTTTTGCAATAAACTGTATGGCAGTAACACCTCTTTCCAAGGCATCTAGTAGTAGGAGGTTCTCTTCTTTCTCGTTAGTGATATTAATTGTCTGACAAATTCTAAAGCCTTCTTCTCCAGCAATTGGCTTCTGATACGTTGTGTCTTCTTTGGTGTAAAATGGCTTTACTGTAATCCCCTCATTTGTTTTCCAAAGTAGTGTATCATTATAATCTGCACCTTTTAAGTCCACTTGAATTTTTTGTTTCCAAGCAGCAGGTGAGATTGCTTCAAATTCGCTAAAAAGGAAATCACTCATTATTTTTGTAGGGTATCAAATTCTATGATGTAAATATCTTCGTTCTCTTTTTTCATCAGATAGGTTTCTCTCGCAAAACGTTCTAATTGCAAGGAATCCCCTAGCTTATCAATGGTTGCTTTATCCGAAGCTATTTTTAACTGATAAAATGAGATTGTACGCTCCAAATCTTCTATTTCTTTATTGAATTTTCGGTGTGTGAGGTACGAGTTTTCGTCAAAAAATAACATCCATACTAAGAACGGAATAAAAATTAAGACAAAGGTGTTCGTCAAAATTTTAAATACTTTTTTATTTTTTATGCTTTTTAAAGACATCGCTATAGTCGTTCATTTATAACTGTTCTTACAATATCGATGGCAACGTTATTAAAGCGATCATTCGGAATAATTAAATCTGCAAAATTCTTAGTAGGCTCAATAAATTGCTGATGCATCGGTTTTAATGTGGTTTGATACCTGCTCAAGACTTCATCAATATCTCGACCTCTTTCTGTAATATCTCGCTTTAGCCTTCGGATTAGACGTTCATCTGTTTCTGCATGTACGAATATTTTTATATCAAATAAATCTCTTAACTCTTTGTTGTTAAAAATGAGGATGCCTTCAACGATGACTACCTTTCTTGGATGTGTTTTTATCGTGTCTTTTGTTCTATTGTGGGTTACAAATGAATAGACCGGCTGATTGATGTTGTTTCCCGCTTTTAACGCTTTTAGATGTCTTATAATTAAATCAAAGTCGATGGCTCTCGGATGGTCAAAGTTAATCTTAGCCCTTTCTTCATAGGGCAAGTTATCCGTTTCGTTATAATATGAATCTTGGGAAATTACACAGACTTCATCTGTTGGTAATTGTTTTATAATTTGATTTACAACGGTGGTTTTACCACTTCCAGTTCCACCCGCAATTCCAATAATGAGCATAGAAATTTATGATTTTGATACAATTGTTACTTTCGGAAGTAAAGATATTATAAAAAACTAAATTTAGAGGCTATCTGGGTTTTTTTTAAAGTGACCACAATGTTGTTTTACGATGCGATAAGATGTGTATAAGTCCATGTTTTTTTAATGTATTTATAGCAGTAGTAAAAAGGAGTAGAGGTGTTGATTGTCACTTTTTCTTTGAAATGAAAAAGCTTCAAAAATAAATTTGAAGCTTTTCAATAAATAGAGCCGATGGAGGGACTCGAACCCACGACCTGCTGATTACAAATCAGCTGCTCTAGCCAGCTGAGCTACATCGGCAATTGGTTTTAAGAGCGCAAATTAAATATAAAATTAGATCACTGCCTAACTAAAAATGATTTATTTTTTGTGCAATAAATAGGAATCCTAACGTCACTTTTCTTTAACGAAGAATTACCGTTTTTGGAACAATTATAACTTAGAGTGAGGTCTTGTTTAAGTAACTGAAGCCTATGTTTTTATGGAGCTATTTTGCAGAACAGCGCGTGATACTTTAAATTTTTACGGATACTTAACAAAGACATTAAAGTGAAATAAGGGGTACACTAAGATCGTTGGGTTTTTTAAAATTCTTTTAGTGAGCTCCTTTTTGTTGCGAGATTAGGTGATTTTTAGGGAACTAATTTCCTGCAGAAACAAAAGATATTATACGTATTTATTGCAATGCTTCTTTGTAAGTAGACAAGCATCTTTCTCGTGCTTCTTTGTGGTCTACCATTTCTTTTGCATAGGTGAATTCTTGAAAATCAGGAACCCATTTCTTGATATATATTAAGTCTTTGTCGAACTTTTTAATTTGGGTAGTTGGATTAAAGATTCTAAAATAGGGAGCGGCATCTACTCCAGAGCCTGCAACCCATTGCCAATTGCCGACGTTGCTTGACATTTCATAATCGTGCAACTTTTCTGCAAAATAAGCTTCTCCCCATCTCCAGTCAATTAACAAGTGTTTACAGAGAAAACTACCTACCAACATCCGAATTCTATTGTGCATAAAACCAGTTTCATTTAACTGACGCATTCCAGCATCAACTAAAGGATAGCCAGTTTGGCCTTTGCACCACTTGTCAAATTCAGCTTCATTATTACGCCAATCGATGCGGTCGTATTTTGGCTTGAATGCACTTTTTGAGGTGTGTGGGAAATGCCAAAGAATCTGCATGAAAAATTCTCTCCATATTAATTCTTGCCAAAAAATTTCATTCTTCTCTGAAATTGCTTTCGCTATCATTTTACGAACACTCACCGTTCCAAAACGCAAATGAGGTCCTAGTTTTGAGGTAGAATCCAGTGCAGGAAAATTCCGGGTTTCTTCATAGGTTTGAATCAGCTTTGGTGTTACCGTATACTTTTCAATTTTTTGTGAAGCGGGTTCGAAGCCAATGGCTGCTAAACTTAAATTTGGCAGGTTGGTGTCTTGAATTAAATTTTTCAGGAAAGAGCTTGTATAGTAAAAATCCAGATGAAAGATTTTAAATTTTTCTTTCCAAACTTTCATAAAAGGAGTGTACACCTTATAAGGCAAGCCATCTTTTTTTACGACCTCATTTTTTTCAAAGATAACCTGGTCTTTAAAAGTTTCAAATTTAATAGCATTCTTTGTTAATAATTCTTCAATTTGTTGATCTCTTTCGGTAGCATAGGGCTCATAATCTCGATTTGTGAAGACGGTGTCTATAGTATATGCTGATGCTAATTTTTTAAAAATTTCGGTAGGTTTTCCATAAAACATGGCAATACCACTGTTGTGCGTTTTCTTTAACGTAGCCCGCATCTCTTGCAGCGTTTCATATATGAAATTGAGACGCGCATCTTGTTTTGGAAGTTTTGTTAAAATGTCTTCATCGAAAATAAAAACAGGAAGTACTGGATGCTCACTTTTTAAGGCATTGTAAAAACCTACATTATCATCCAACCTCAGATCTCTTCGGAACCAAAAAATATTTACAGATTCTTTCATTTTTTATAGCTGCCAAAAAGTTCTTCTAGTTTTTGCTGTCGGTAATTGAATATTTCTTCCAATTTAGGTTTTACAATATAGGGATGAACTATTTGACCCAAAATACCTAAGGGAACTTTATAGTCAATTATATCTTCCATTTCTACGCCACCCTCTATCTCTTTTATAAAGTGTTTGTGATGCCAAAGTGCATAGGGGCCATACATTTGTTCATCTACAAAGTATTTTTTTTCTTCAATATGGGTGATTTCAGAAACCCATTTTGTTTTAATGCCTAAGAGCGGTGTCACGATGTATTGAATAATTTGACCGGTATATAAAGGTCTGTCTATATGAGAGACAATATTAAAACTCATATAGTCCGGAGTAATAATCTTTAAATTTTTTGGGTTAGATAAAAACTTCCACGCGGTGTCTAAAGAAATCGGCAGTTGTTGTTTTTTATGGAGTGTATATATTTTCATTTTTAATTTTGGACTAAAATATAAAGATTTAAAGAGGTGGCAATGCATAGCCAAATCAGATATGGGATCAATAGGTATTTGTAATTACCAAGTTTTTTACTCCCTCTAAAATAATAAATAAATAGGAGTGTGGTTAATAAAACAAGAATAATGAAAGCGAAAAGGATACGATGTTGGTTGAAAAACACATAGTTCCAGCTTACGTTTAATATAAATTGAATGAAAAAGGCTATGGTCTGTTTTCTTGTATTTTCGACCGTAAATAATTTCCCTAAATAGACAGCGAAAAAAAACATGACCAGGGTCCAAGCGATCCCAAAAACGAAACCTGGAGGTGTCCAAGGTGCTTGGTTTAGCTCAGTATACCATTCAGAAAGAGGGCCTCCATTCATGAGCCAGCTGCCAATAGCCAAACCCCCAAAGTTTAGGATTAAAAAAAGTAGGGTGTTTCGCAATTGCTTCATTACTTATGCCCCCTCATTTAAAGCTTCTATCTCTTTGAGAATATCGTCTGCTTCTTTGTATTTAGAATCACTGTCAGTTCTATTAATAGATTGCAGCTTGTAGGCCGCCTCCATTGTTTTTTTATATTTTTCTTGAAGTTTGTCTGCTGCTGATTTTTTCTTAAATATTCCGAACATAACTTTTATATTAAGTGTTTAGTGATTTTTGAACTTGATGGTTTTGTAATTGAAAAGTAATAATCAACGAAGGTACCCTCTGGGGAAACCAAATATTTTTGGAAATTCCATTTTACTGAAGAGCTTTTCGAATTGTTTAAACTCTTGTCGGTTAGCCATTTGTAAAGTGGGTGTTGTTGACTCCCTTTCACGTCTAACTTTTCTGTCATTAAGAAGGAAACTCCAAAATTAACTTTGCAAAAAGCTTCAATATCTTCGGCTGTTCCGGGTTCTTGACTTCCAAATTGATTACATGGAGATCCAATAATCATTAAGTTTTTCTTGTGCATGGTGTACAATTCTTCCAGTTCTTTGTATTGGGAGGTAAATCCGCACTTAGAAGCAACGTTTACGAAAAGGAGGTATTTATTTTTGTACTCGGATAAGTCAATAGCCTTGTTTTGTAAACTATTGATGTTGATTTTATAGATGTCTGTCATATTTTTTAAATTTTGAAACTTACAATACCACAATCTAGCTCAAATATTTGGCCCGAAATGGAATTTGCTTTTTCTGATATTAGAAAGGTTGCTAAATCTGCTACTTCACTAGGTTTAAGGAACTTTTTGAGGGGATGGCGTTCGGTGATATTTTCTATCATCTTTTCATTTCTCAATAGTTTTGCCGCCAAATCTGTTTCGGTAACTGTAGGCGCAATGGCGTTTACACGAATCGTGGGAGCCAATTCTGCACCCAAAGACTTTGTTAAACCTTCCACGGCAGACTTTGCTGCTGCAATACTCGCATGATACGGCATTCCTAACTTCGCAGCAACGGTGCTAAATAATAAAATGGATGGATTGCTTCCGTTTTTTAATTTTGGAAGGTATTTTTGCACAGCTTTTACTGCACCTATTACATTGATTTCAAAGTCTTCTCTAAAATCTTCTAATTTTAATCTTGAAATTGGTTTTAAATTGATGCTTCCAGGACAATAGATGAGTGTATCTATGGTGTCAATTTCGGGTAAATCATCTGTAAGAATATCACAATTATAGTGGGTTAGATTAGCGTGCGGTAGCGAAGGAGCTGATCTACTAATATTTACAACTAAATTTTCATCTTGCAAGGAGTTTACAATCGCTTGTCCTATTCCTTTGCTTCCGCCTACTATAACTATTTTTCTCATATGCTTTTAAGGTCTTCCTTTCAAGCGCTTTTCAATTTTCTGTTTTACAGCCGTCAAGCGCTTCATTTGATCCATTATTTCAGGATTTGTATCTACTTTATATACTTCGTTTAGCTCTAAAATAAGTGCTTTCACTTCTCTAGACGCTACAATTCGATCGCTGGTTGTTTTAAATGAGAACTTTCTATGTTCGAATTCTTCAGCTCTTTCTAATAAATTCATGATGACTTTTCAGTTTATATAATCGGGTGAATATAATTATAAAACTTAGAAAGGCAATAAAAATATGCACTAATTTCTTAGGATGTCAAAGGTTTTCCTTTTAAACGTCTTTCAATTCTTTGCTTAATTAAGGTCAATCTTTTCATAAGATCCATTAGTTTGGCATCTTTACTTTTTTTATACTCTTCATTTATACTTAAAATGAGTTCTTTAGCTTCCCTTGCTGCCATGATGCGATCGCTGGTTGTGGGGAATCTTTTTTTTCTGGTTTCGAACTCTAAGGCTTTCTCAATTAATTCCATAATTAATAATTTAGGGTATTTTGTAATTCAGTGATTTTTTCTGTACTATTAAATTTTCCACCAAAATAAGAGGTGACGGTAGCAGAGGTATCATCTTTAATTCCTCTAGAAGATACACATAAATGTTTTGCATCAATAATTACTGCAACATCTTCAGTGTTTAAAATTGCTTTCAGTTCTTCAGCAATTTGGTTCGTTAGACGCTCTTGAACTTGCGGTCTTTTCGCATAATACTGCACAATTCTATTTAATTTTGACAGTCCGATTACTCTTCCTGAAGAAATATATGCAACATGTGCTTTGCCCATTATAGGCACGAAATGGTGCTCACAATTTGAATAGAAAGTGATGTTTTTTTCTACCAACATCTGATGGTACTGATATTTATTATCAAACAAAGCAACCTTTGGTTTGTTCGCAGGGTTTAGGCCTGAGAAAATCTCATCAATATACATTTTAGCAACTCTTTCGGGAGTTCCTTTGAGGGAGTCGTCTGTAAGATCAAGCCCCATGACATCCATTATTTCTGAAAATAAATGTGCAATCTTTTTCTTTTTATCGGTGTCAGAAATTTTAAATGCATTTGCTTTCATTGGAGTTTGCAACCCTGTGAAAAGGTGGTCATCACCAATATCCTCATGAGAAAATCCATTCAATTGCCTCGTGTTTTCCGTTGTTTTTGTTTCTTCAATCATGGTGTCTTTTTTAGGTGCTGTCTTTAAGTACTCTAATCTTAAAAGCAAAGCACGATTTTTATCTTTTTGATATAGAGTTGTTGGATATTGAGCGCTGTCGGGTGCACTTGAATCTTCCTTTTGCAAAAGTTCTTAACTTCTCGTGTTTGGTTTTTCTACCCTGTACTCGTTTCCTCCAATTTTTGAAGCTTTTTAACTTCATTTCTTTTCGCATGAGATCAATGACCTCTTGTTCTTTCAAACCAAACTGAAATTGAATGGACTCAAAAGTTGTTCTATCTTCCCAAGCCATTTCTATAATACGATCGACTGCGATACTATCTAATTCTTCCATTTAATAGTATTGGTATTGTTTGTCATTTTCTATCTTAAAATTTACTATTTTTTGGATAAATTTTTTATTTTCTTTTAAAAGTTTATTGTTTTTAAATCGCACAAAATTTCCTTGGGCATGGATGCTAAATCCTTCCGTTTTGTAGGTGTGTAATTGATAATATGGAATGGCCCAACTAAAGTTCTTTAGTCCTTTATTAATATGCACAAGAATCCCTTTTTCTCGGAGCTCTATATTGCCATAGTTGATGTCGGCAATTGCATTGATTAAACTTGAAAACCCAGGGCTTACCGCAGCAATAACCATCCGCTTAGAGCCAACGCCACCGAGCTTCACTGCTTTTATAAAGCTGTAAGATTTTCCCAGCATTTCATTAATATTAGCTGTAGCATCTTTGTTATTAAGGGTTGTGTTAAATAGCATTACCCAAATGTACAATAAATTAGGTATGTTTAACTATTTTTAGAATACATTAAACAAAAATTAACAGAACATTATCGTTTGAATAGCAGGGATAATTAGTCAGTCTTGAACGCTCTATTTCTGTCCGAGAGCATGTGTTTTTTTAAAATACGCTCACTTTCTTCACGTACAGCTGTATTTTTTCTCATATTCCACAAGGTATCACTTGCTTTTTTACGGGCTACTTTAATGTCTACGATCGGTTTAGGGTAGTGCACACCAAGTTCGAAGTTATTAAATTGTTGATCTAAAGGTGTCATTAAATAAGGCTCATGTATAAAAGGGATGGACAAATGGGCAAGTTCTGGAACCCACTTTTTTATAAAGGTACCATCTTCGTCGTGTTCGATACTGTTTTTTATCGGGTTGTAAATTCGAAGTATATTAATTCCGGTTTCTCCAGCATTCATTTGTAATTGAGAAAAGTGAATTCCGGGTTCAAAGTCTAAAAATAATTTGGAAAGGTGCTGTGAGGAGGCTTGCCAAGGTTGCCATAAAATATGCGTAAAGAAAGAGACCACCATGGCGCGCATTCTAAAGTTTAAATAGCCGGTTTCTTTCAGACACCGCATCGAGGCATCAATCAAAGGAAATCCAGTTTCTCCCGCTTCCCAAGCTTTTTGATACTCCAAAGAAACACTCTTTTTTAATTTTTGATATCCTTTGTTAATGCTGGCATTTTCCATGGTATGTTCCATTTCAAATTTTTGAATGAAATGGGCTTGCCACCGGAGTCTGGAGATAAATGCACTTAAGTGCCGTTTATTTATATCTGTTTTATATTTGGTAGCTTCTTGAAATACCTGACGGATAGAAATATTTCCCCACGCAAGATAAGGTGATAGTCTACTGCAGCTTTCGCGAGCTAAGGCGGGCTTAGAGATGTTATACATGTATTTTTCATGACGTTTTTCAAAAAAAGTATCTGCATATCTCCAGGCCATTTTTGTACCTCCTTTTTGAAAATAAAGATGTTTTGGAGTTGCTAAATCCACTGTTTTAAAATATTTCTCTAGTTGTGTGATTTCTTCAAAAGAAATAAATGATTTGGTATGCAATTCATTTTTGATTTGCGTATCATACATATAATCGTCCCACTTATCAAACCAGTCTGCTCTATTCAACAAGCCTCTTAAAACACCATTGTTATTGTTTTCTTTCCAAGCTACTGAATTATTTCTGCAGTACCTGGTAAACTCTTTATCTCGATTGTAAGTAATTAAAAGACCGGTTTCTTGATGAGAAAATACAGTATCAATTTTAAAAGAATTAAAAATTTGATTGAAGGCGTTTACCACCTCTGTTTGCACACACAGTATTTTGGTATTGTATTTTTTTAGTTCAAGGTTTAAAGCGGTAATAGATTGCTTGATGAAATTCCAATGGCGCTGGTCATAATGAGGATCAGCGATTAAAGAATTTTCAAAGACATATAAAAAAAGAACGCGTTTATTGGATGCCAATGCATTTTGAATTGCCTCATTATCTTGCAAACGCAAATCACGTTTAAACCAAACAACATGTATTTCCTCTTTGTTAATATGCATCTATATTTTCTATAATATGATTTGCTTTTTCTGCAATCTTGATTCGATCTTCATTAGACATTTTGTTCAATACACTGTACATCATTTTCATTCTAAAGTTTGCCTTTAGTTTTTCTTGTTTTTCCTCTAAAAAATTCCAGTAAAGTGTATTAAAAGGACACGCATCGTCTTCAAACTTCTTCGTTTTATTGTAGATACACGCATCGCAATAATTACTCATTTTCCCGATGTAACTTCCAGAAGATACATAAGGTTTGGTCGCTATTTTCCCGCCATCTGCAAACTGGCTCATCCCACGAGTATTTGGCAATTGCACCCATTCAATAGCATCTACATAAATACCCAAATACCAGGCATCAATTTCATCTGGATGAATTTGTGTAAGCAGTGCAAAATTCCCAGTAATCATTAGGCGCTGAATGTGGTGTGCATATCCATTGTCTAAAGAATTATGAATTGCATTTTTCAAACAATTCATTTTTGTTTCTCCCGTCCAAAAGAAGTCTGGTAATTTGTTCTTGTTTTCAAGAAAATTCTCTTTTTTATAGTTCGGCATGAGCATCCAATACATGCCTCTCATATATTCGCGCCAGCCTAAAATTTGTCTAATAAAACCTTCTACTTGCGAAATGTCGATTGCATCCTCTTGTTTTCTATAGGTTTCTAGGACAGCTGTAACCACCTCCTTTGGAGCGATTATTTTTGAATTCATAGCAAATGATATTCTACTGTGAAATAAGTAGATTTTATCGGTATGCATGGCATCCTGATAATCGCCAAAATGAACCAATAAGTGTTCGCAGAAATAAGCAAGTTGCTGCAATGCTTGCGCTCTAGAAATAGGATACTCAAAGTAGTTTGGATTGATTTTTCCAATAGTTTTAATGCCTGCTTCTTTAATTTCCGCTAAAATGTCCGATACATTGATATCGAAAGTGATTTCTTGTGGAATTAACGCCTCTCCTTTCCATTTTTTTCGATTGCTGGCATCATAGTTCCATTTTCCTCCCTCTGGTTGCTTGTCAACCATTAAAATTTGATGTTTTTTTCGCATGTTGCGATAAAAATGTTCCATCAAAAATTGTTTTTTACCTTTGAAGAAGGTAGCCAAGTCCTCCCTTTCGGTATAAAAGTGTTCGGAAGAAAAAACATCAGTTTGGAGGTTCAAAGTGCTGCAAAAGGATTTCAGTTGGGCATCCAGACGGTATTCATCAGGAGCTAAATACTCCAACTTCTCAATTCGATGTTCCTCAAGTAAAGCCGTTAAATTTTCTATTAAATTTTGGGTATTATTGGCATCATTGATGCGGTAATAAACAACCTTATGGCCGGTGTCTTGAAGTTCTTGAGCGAAAGTCCTCATGGCGGCAAAAAAACCCACTACTTTTTGAATATGATGCGTTACATAGTCCGTTTCCTGTCGCATTTCAAACATGCAGTAGGTCACTTCTGTATTGGTCTCGAAAAACCAAGAGTGTTGCCTGTTGAGTTGGTCTCCTAAAATTAAGCGCAGTTTCTTCATTTTAAAATAATGTTTTTTCTAACCAAAGTTTTCGGTATTTATGATTTTGATCGTAGCGTTCCGCTTGCAGTTGCGTATTAAATTTTCGATCTCTCGGATCATTTCCGACACCTGCAACATACATCCAATTGCCGTAATTACTATGTACATCGTAATCGATTAACATCGATTCGAAGTAAGCAGCGCCAATTCTCCAGTCTAATAAAAGTTCTTTCGCAAAGTAAGAAGCTACGTTCTGACGTCCTCGGTTACTCATAAAACCCGTTTCTCGGAGTTCTATCATATTTGCATTTACAAAGTCATCTTTGGTTTCCCCCTGTATCCATTGCTGAATCGTTTTTTGGTCCGTATTCCAATGATAGTTTTTCTTCAAGATACCCCCTATTTTAAAAATTTTAGAAGTGTATTTCAAGGAAATATATTTAAAATAGTCCCTCCAAATTAATTCAAAAACAACCCAATAGGTGGATTGATTTGCACCAAATTCGGACTCATACGCCTTTATCTTCCAATAGATCGTTTTCGCAGACAGACTCCCATTGGCTAACCAAGGAGAAAATTTTGTGCTATAGTCGGCCCCGATTAGACCGTTTCTTGTCTTTTTATAATTGGAAACCTTTTTTGTTTCAAAAAAGTAGGTCTGTAGTCTTTCGAATGCAGCTGTTTCACCTCCGGCAAAAGGAAAAGCTGTTTTTGTAGCAGTTTTAAAATTAGAAAAACCCAAAGTCTCCATTGTAGGGACTACCGTTGCTGTGCTAATTAAGTTTTCTTTTGGAAGTTTAGACGCTGACAATTCACCGTCAATTTTCACTGTTTTTTCTAATTTTTTTCTAAAGATGGTAAAGACATCTGGAATTTTAGAAAAATCCTTGGATACTGCGTCTGGATGGTATAAAAACTGATCGTAGTCTGCCGTAAAGTGCACGGTGTCAGAAAGAGTACTGTTGATTAAGTTCTCTGTGGAAACCTCTTCTCGAGTCCATTCTTTTTGAGTATAAATAGTAGAGATGGACAGTGCATCACAAAGCACATGTATTCTGTTTTCAGGACTCTCAAAATAAGTAAGCAATGTGATGTTTAGTGCCTCTAAATTTTTTTTTAAGTCTGTAATTGTTTCCAATAGAAATTTTGCTCTAAACTTTGCTGTTTTTTGAAATCCAAAAGCATCTGTTTTAAATAGTTTTGGATCAAAAAAGTAAACAGCAATGACTTTAGAGTGGTTTTCTGTTGCTTTTTTTAAAGAGAGATTGTCATGAACCCGTAAATTATTACGAAACCATATTAAAGCTGTGTTTTCTTGTTTCTTCTGCATTTTTCGCTACAATATTTTACTTCTTCCCAATTTTTTTCCCATTTCTTTCTCCAAGTAAAAGGAAGCTTACAGACCAAACAGGTCTTTTGTGGTAAGTGTTTTTTTTTCAATATTATGTATTGAGGTTATTGATCATTCCGTTAAAAACAAACCAATGAAAAGGCATAACTGCGTACCAATAGAGTCGCCCGCCAAGGCCATGTGGTCTAAAAGTTGCTGTTTGGTAGAGCACTCCTTTTTCTACTTTGAATTCTAACCAAGCTTCTCCGGGTAGTATCATTTCTGCATAGAGTAGTAGCTTTCCGTTTTCTTTATCCGCATAAATTACACGCCAAAAATCTAAAGCGTCTCCTGCAAACAGTTCTGTGGGATGCCTTCTTCCTCTCCGCAAACCGGCACCTCCAAACAACTGATCTACAATGCCACGAATTTTCCATAGAAAAGTAGCATAATACCATCCTGTTTCTCCACCAATTGACCAAATATTATCAAGTAACTTTTCCCTATTATTTATTTTTCTCTTTTTAAAATCTTTAAAACATCCATGTTTTGGTACATTTATAAATTCGTGTACATAGTTTTTTAATTTTCCACTACTGATGTAGGAATCTTTCCAACTAGAAACAATGCTATTTTGTTTTATTTTAACGAATGCAAATTCAACCGCTTGCCGATAGGTCATGGGGTGCACATCTAAAATTTTATTGATGTCACTTTTATTTCCAATGACTTCAACACCCATTGAATTCACAAGAGAAGTAGCAAGTTTATAGGAGGTGGAGGTCACAAAATACAACCAGTAAGAGGATAGTTTTGGAGTCATTACAGGCACAATTAAAATCCGTCTTTTTAGTTTTCTAACCGCTGCAAATTCCAGTAACATTTCTTTATAGGTAAGTATTTCTGGTCCGAAAACATCATAGGAGGTATTGAATAATTCTTTCTTGTTGAGTGCCCTGTGCAAAAAGGAAAGTACATCTCTAATTCCGAGTGGTTGTGTTTTCGTGTTCAACCATTTGGGTGCAATCATCGCTGGAAGTTTTTCTACGATATCTCTTATAATTTCAAAAGAAGAGCTTCCTGAACCCACAATGATGCCCGCTTTAAATGTGGTGAGTGCATACATTTTAGAAGCCAAGGTCTTTTCCACATTTTTACGGGATAGTAGATGCTTGGAAAGTTTCGTGTCATTGGTAATTCCACTTAAATAGATGACTTGCTTTAATTTTGTTTTTTCAGCAAAACGTTTGAAATTAAAAGCACATTTTTCTTCTAAAATATGAAACTCTTTTGCGGAATTAGACATCGAGTGTATCAAGTAATAGGCAAAATCAATATCCTCGGGAATATTTTCTAAGCTTTCAGCGTTTAAAAAATCTGCAGAAACTAAAATTATATTCGCACGTTCTTTAAAGTAGTTTTGTGCTCTTTTCTTGTCTCTAACAGCGCAAACAACGGTATGGCCATCGTTCAATAAAAGGGGTATTAACCTTTTACCAATATAACCTGTTGCTCCTGTTACAAGAATTTTCATACACGTTTAATTATATTTTTTTGGTCGTTGATACGATAATTGTGTTTTAAACTTAGGGATTGCATAGGTGTCTAAACCATTAATAGCTACAATGTTTCCTTTAGAAAGATTAATCAAGCCATCTTCTTGCAACAATTCATCCTCAATATACAACTCTTGAATTTGGGAGACAATAAGCAATACATCGTTCGAGGGCACGTATACTTCTTCTATAAACTTCATACTCATTTGCACGGGCGCACCTTTTACAAAAGGAGCCTTGAATGCACCCTTGTATTCAGGTTCTAAGTTGGTCATGTCAAATTCCGATACTTCTTTGGGGTACTTGGCAGAAGTGTGATGTGCATCTTCAATAATACTTTCATGAATATGATTGATGGTGAAAACACCCATATCTTTCATGTTTTTATAAGTATCTCTTGGCACTGTTGTCGGTCTTAAAATAAAACCTAAGGTTGGTGGTTTGGAGCCTAAATGTGTAACCGAACTAAAAACACCAACATTGGCAATTCCCTCTTCTGAAATCGAACCTAATAAATTGGCGGATTTAAATCCTGAACAGCTATTTATCAAGTTTATTTTATAGATTTTCTCTAAATTCTGAATATCATTAAAATTGAAAAAAGCCATTATAGATTTTTATAGTTATTTATTTTTATATCTTTTCCTTGTAAATCGTGCATTAAATTATACAATCCAAAAAAAGTTCTGTTGATATAGATAAAGTGCTTAGAACCTCTGTTTCCATTCATATTTTTTAACTCAGAGCTCTTCATGTATTTACTGCCTAAGTCCGAAATCTTACCAAAAAATCCATCATCTGAGAAATCAAATTCTTCTTCGTGAAAAGGTTGTGTAAACAGACTTAACATCTCATGAAACATCGCTCTGAAAAAGTCTAATTCCTCGGGAGAGTCGTCTTCTCTTAAAATTTCTAATTCAAATAATTTTTTTTCAAAAATGACAGGATCATTGATACATGCAGGTTTTGCTAATTCGAAATAGGGTGTATAAAACGATAAAGGAATCGTTTTCATGCAACCAAAGTCAATGACGATCAGTTCATTTTCTGGAGAGACTAAAAAGTTTCCAGGATGCGGATCTGCGTGTACTTTCTTTAAGGTATGAATTTGGAACATGTAAAAGTCCCACAGCGCTTGTGCTAATTTGTTAGAAATGTTTTGATCACTTGTTTTAAACTCCGATAAATGCAGGCCATTCATCCAGTCCATGGTAATGATTCTGTCCGAAGACAATTCTGAATAGTAATTCGGAAAATTGAGGTTCGGAATGTGTTTACAAGCAGCAACGATTGCTTTGCTTTGTGCGACTTCTAAGACATAGTCTGTTTCTTCCACTAGCTTACTTTCTACTTCTTTAAAGTACCGATCAGAATCCTTTCCTCTAATATTAAACATTTTAACAGCAATAGGTTTTACCATTGATAAATCTGAAGTAATACTATCTGCAATTCCAGGGTACTGGATTTTTATGGCTAATTTTTTCCCATCTTTTTCAGCCTTGTGCACTTGGCCAATACTCGCCGCATTTACAGAAACAGTATCGAATTTATCGTAAATGTGACTTGGGTCTTTTCCAAAGTAGTTTTTGAAGGTTTTTACAACCAAAGCCGGAGATAATGGAGGTACAGAAAACTGAGAAAGTGAAAACTTTTCTACATACGCTCTTGGTAAAACACTTTTTTCCATACTCAACATCTGCGCAACTTTCAGGGCACTTCCTTTTAACTGTTGCAGACCATTGTAAATGTCTTCAGCATTATTTTTGTTTAAGTTCTCTTTTGCTTCAAGTTCTGATTTGGTAAATTTATCACCATAATATTTTAAATAATTCACACCAATTTTTGCACCTGTAGTTACTAATTTTGAGGCACGTTGTATTTTGGAGGTGGGGATCGAATCGATTGTTTTCATAGCTTCTCTAATTGAAGTTTACTTTTTCTTTTAAAATGAATTTCCCAAAGTCAAGAAGACTTTTGAGTGGTTTTATATCTAATAGGTCAAAACGCGAATTGACAGATTTTTCGATAAAAATATCTGTTTTCTCAAACGAGGCAGAGGTGTCGTCTATCCAAAATTTTAAGGTCAGTACCATTTGAATCCAAGAAGACTCTTGAGTCGTCTTTTCTTGAATTTTAACAAGTTGTTCTTGTTGTAAATCTATTTTTTCAATTCCAATATTGTTTGCAAAGGTTTTGAAGTCTTGCTTTAGATCTTTTAATAATTTTAAAGAGGTTAATTTGAGAACACTCTCATTACCACGCAAAGCATATACTACATAACTTCTGTTTGCTGTTAGCAACTCAAAAAAGGTAAAATAGAAACTTAATAATTTATTCCGCGCATCATAATTTGGGTATTCTTCACTTTTCGCTAACATTTTTATCGTGTTGTTAAAGAATTCTCCAAAAATAGACTGTTCAATTGCTTCAAAAGAACCAAAGAATTTATAGAAATCTGCTTCTTCAAAATTATACTCTTTTGCGAAGCTAAATACAGATTTTGGATGGTGGTTGTGTTCTAGTACAAACTCCATGTACCAAGAAATTAAGTGGTCTTTGCTAATGTTTTTCTTGCGTGCCATAAATATTAAATTTTAGGTAAAGATACGAATGTTTAATAAAATTACACTTTTGTTAAACAATAATTTTATGTTAATTACACCCCTTATAAGGGGCTGTTGTGCACTACTTTGCAGCTTTAGGATTCTTATGGTTCATTTAAATACGTGCTTGTGCATTTTTATATATTGAAGTATAGCAGTATTTATAAGCGGTGTGTTTGATTAGTATCTGGTCCACAAGTATAAATTGGGACTTTGTATAATTTCCTAGTTTAAAACAAGGAGCATTTTTAAAATTTAAACACTTAATTTTTTAGGAATATGCGCTACTTTATGAAAGGGGCGTTCTCTTAATTTTTGAAGCGCCTGAGACCGTTGCAAAGCTAGAGTATAATACCGCTGCATTTTTAAACAAAAAATCCAATCATTTTACTGATTGGATTTCGTAAGTCGGGGTGGCAGGATTCGAACCGACCCTTGTTTCTTTCGTATTATCTGTAACCTTACCCTCATTAACTAATTGAGTTAGTTTAATACCACCTTCTCTTTCAGAAAAGGGAATCTTACCACTTACACCTTTATCAAAGATTGTTAAATCGTAATTATCCTTATCTAACTGAAATCTATTTCCTTGTTGTTGAATCGTTGAAGTTCTATTATATTTAATTCTCATAGTGTGTTCCTTTATATTACAATCTAAATATACAACAAATACCTGATTTACACAAGGTTATAGGGGTTAAAGTGTGTTGTAGAGTTATTTAAGAATTAAAGGAAAACGGATAGGAGGTTTCTTGTAACTGACAAAATACTTTTTTCCAAAAATGGGTAACGGAGGGGTTTTTATATCGAGGTTAGTTTTTTACTGAGGAAAATATGATAGAGTAACTTATGTTAAATCTAACAGAAGTTAAAATCTATGATTTATTAATATTAATTATCTCTTTTGGAATAGACAAATCCATTAACCAATATTCAGAAATGAAACTTGACATGAAATATACTTTATCATTTATCTCTAATTTCATTTATGATAATTTAATTTTTAAATATGGTTTTGTATTATCTAAAAATTCACTAAAAATTCGATATGGTGTTATTTGAAATAATTCAGATGATAAAAAAGTAATGGGACACGTAGATAGTTTTCAGGTTAATGGTAATTCAATATAAGTAAGATTTTCCAATAGGTTAATTAGAACTAAACCATAGTCATATCTTCTACTGTCAATTCAGCTAGTTCTAATCCTCTACACAATTATCTATAAAGGGAGTAGATTAATAAGGTTTAGATAATTGTTATATTTAGGTTATGAAAAAAAGTATTCTACTAATTTTTATAATGTTTTTATCCTGTGAAAACAACAATAAAATCGTTAAAGTTTATGGAAAAATTAAAGGTCTTAAAGAAACAACTATTAACTTGTTAAAACTTGACTTAGAATCAAATGAACCTGTTATAATTGATTCTTTTTTTTCAAGTTCTGGTAATTTTAAGTTTAGTTTAAATAAAGCACCATCCTATTTATATACTCTTGCTATAAATGATACTCTAAAAATACCTTTTTTTAGTGACACTAGCAATACTGAAATAAAAGGTGATTTAAGTTCCATTTCATCTTTTAAGGTAGAATCTTCTTCAACTGAGGATGCTTTTTTTAGAAAGTTTTCTCAAGATGCTTTTTTTGAAAAAGAAAAAGGAATGAATATTATGCTAAACCACCCAGATAAAATAGTTTCAGTATTTACAGCTTATTATCAATTTCAAATATTCAATATATCTAAGGACACTATGGATATAATAATGAGTAAATTTTCTAATTATTCAAAACAGTCAGTCTACTATGATTACTTAAATAAGTTGTATAAAAAAATTACTAAAATAAGTGAAGGAAAAATTGCTCCTAATTTTTCAGCAAAAACAAAAGATGGTGAATTAATATCTTTAATTGATTTAAGAGGAAAATATGTGTTACTTGATTTTTGGGCATCTTGGTGTGGTCCCTGTATCCAAAAGTTTCCAGAAATGAAAAATATTTATAATAACGCAAAAAATAAAAACTTTCAAATTCTTGGAGTTTCTGTTGATGTTAGACGTGATAGATGGGTCAATTCAATTTTATTAAATAAATTAAATTGGATAAATATTTCTAATGCAAGAGGATGGGGTGAAATTTCTGATGAATATGGTGTTAAAGCAGTACCTCAAAATTTCTTAATTAATCCAGATGGAATTATAATAAAAAAAAACATTAATATTAATGAATTAAAATTATTTGTAAATTCACTATAAATAAAAGATTAGTTTATGAAATTCTTTATCCTGCTTATTTTTTTGATATTCTTTAATTCTTGTAATTCTGTTAAAGAGATTAATAATGTAAAAGTCATAGGAAAGATGAGTGATGTGATGTGGAAAGGAGATTTAAAAGGTAAGATTGCAACAGATTCATTAAATAACAAAGAAACCTATGGATTAGGACCTATTGAGTTTTTGAAAGGAGAAATAGTAGTGTTTGAAGGACAAACATTTGTATCGAAGGTTATTGACAGTGTTTTTCATCAGGTAACTAAAATCCCTTCAGTCAGGGCTCCCTTTTTTGTATACAGCACAAATAGTGATTTAAAAGTTGTTGAATTTACTCTTGAAAATTACTCGATAAAAGAAATAGAAGAACACATTGATTCAGTTTATAAAAATTATGACCAACCGTTGTTGATTAGAATTGATGGTGTGTTTAATAATATGAAACTACATAGTGTTAATTTACCTGAGGGTGAGCAAGTGTCATCTCCAGATGAAGCTCACCAAGGATTGACTCAATATGATTTTAATAATATTAGTGGATCTTTGATAGGTTTCTTTTCTCGTCACCATAAGGCTGTTTTTACGCATCATGATAGTTTTTTTCATGCGCACTTTATTTCCGACGATCGTCAAGTATTAGGACACATCGATGAACTTAACTTTAATTCTTCTAAAGTAACCCTGAAAGTTTCAAAGTAATTTTATCTTGTGTAAAGAGGAGTTAAAATTCAAACACCTGAACCTTTCATAATAAGAGTCATTATATGATGAGTATCGATTAAGTCTTTTGGAGTAAAACTAATGTTCGATATTTCAATAGAGAACTCTACTATAACTATAAAACGGTTATACTTTTATAAAGTGTAACCGTTTTTTTATTATTAACGAGGGCTATTCAATTAAGGAATTATGAACAAATCTTCAACTGAACAATTTAAAGTCTTTGAAATTTTCAATGCTAATACGGTAGATGGGACATACACTCCATTTTCAATGGCATTAATACTCTTCCTTGAAACCTCCGCTCTTATAGATAATTCTTGTTGAGTTAAACCACAAGACTTCCTTAGTTGTTCTAAATTATTTAAAAGTTTTATATGGTTTTTGCCCATAGTTATTCTTTTTCATATTTTTCAACGGCATCAGTTAATTCTTTTCCAGTATTTGGATAGAGATATCCTGCGATCATTGTTCCAATTCCAATTAATCCAACCAAAGCACCAACACCTTTTAGTATATTTCCAATTGCATAATATCCAAGAAGGTATAGACCAATACCAACAAAAATTGTGATGACTCCGTTTCTACGATAATCTATTGGTTCCTTTTTTCTTTCATCAAAAATACTCAGCAATTCTTCTAATTTTGAAGAGTCATCTAAATGTTTTGAAATTTCTATTATTGTTTTATTTTTGTCTTTACCTTCTTTGTATTGCCAGTAAAATACGGATACAGGTATTATTACTCCAATTAGCATTCCAAAAAGCGGTATAATATTTTCCATAATTTTATATATTTTATTAATGTAACGCAAACGTAACATTAATTATTGTGATACGCAAACGTTACATTTAATAATTTGGTAAATTTTTAAGAATCAGTAATTCTATTTGATTTGCAGTATCGTTAAAATCTCTTGGAGTAAAACTAATGTTCGATATTTCAATAGAGAACTCTACTAAAAAAATAAAACGGTTATACTTTTATAAAGTGTAGCCGTTTTTTTATATTTACATCTAATTTTTAATTGAATGATTTATTATTCTAAAGTATCATATACATTATTAAGCGTTGTATTTATAGTTTTTTTTGGGCCATTAATTCCTAACTATATTAACGATGGTTTTAACACTAATATGTTCTTAATGACTTTAACTCTGATCATTTTATTTGGATTAATATTACATATGTTTTTCAATACCACTTACAAGATTCAGAATGAAAAACTTTATATAAAATGTGGATTTATTAAATATCTCCCTGTAAATATTGGGGAGATGAAAAAAGTTTCTAAATCATCAAATATCATTTCCTCTCCTGCTGCTTCATTTGACAGAATAGAAATCAGATATGGTAAGTTTGAAGAATTAATAATCTCTCCAAAACACAAAACTAAATTTGTTGAAGATTTACAAAAAATAAATCCTGAGATTATAAATAATCTTTAGAGACAAGTTTCTTTATTAAATAGTTTGTTAACTCAAAATCTCTTTGGTTAAAACTTATGTTCGATATTTCAATTGAGTTATCTACTAAAACAATAAATCGGTTATACTATTATAGTTCATACGATTTATTAAAACTTCTTCAAATCATACCCAACAAAACTCCTTCCCAACTTATCACAAACCCTCCCTGTAGTTCCACTTCCCATAAAAGGGTCTAAAACCAATTCAAACTCTTTAGAAGTTTGAAGAATTGGTAATGTGATTATTTCATTTGGAAACGGAGCAGGGTGTTCTCCTTCAATATCCAATTTCTGATTTGCAACGGATGTTCTTACAATATCCTCATTCCAATAATCTCCCATATTCTTCCCATTTACATTTGGAAGATATGGAGAAACTGATTTTGAATAATCTCCATTGACACTTCTATGTCTTGGAGGAAGTGAAGGTTTCGTTTTATCTGATAGTTTATTAGGTGTAGGATAATAATCATACTCCATGGATTTCACTAAATGAAATATAAACTCATAGGATGGGGTAAGGTTTGATTTTGATGAAGAAGGTTTTGGATTTGTTTTAGACCAGATAATAGTATTTCTAAGTATCCATCCTTGTTCTTGAAGTTTTAGTATTACTCTATGAGGAACATTCTGAAGGTTTCCATTATAAAAAGTATCCCCTAAATTTAAAAAGAAACTTCCTCTATCATTCAAAACTCTTTTACAATCTCTTAAATGTTCTGAAAGATTTACAACAAATTCTTCTGAGTTTTTTTCATTACCTAATCCTTTCTCTTCAGAATAAGTTCTTTTATTCCAATAAGGAGGAGATGTAAAAATAGTTTGAACTTCACCATCATTAAGTTCAGACATATCGTGAGAAGATTTTTGATAAAACCTCCAATTAGATTTATTGATTGAATCTGATTTTAGAGATGTATTAGATTCCCTACTTTCTTTTTCTTTCACCTCCCTTTGAATCTGAAGATAAGATTGATTAACGGTAAGAATACCTTTATCAAGTAACTCAATGTATTCAGGTTTGTTTTTATATATATACACCAACCTTCTTAGTTGAGAAGAGGAGATTCCCATTTCTTTGGAAACGATATCTCTTGATGAACTTATGTTAGATTTAACAGAAGTTAAATCCGTTCGTTTACCCTGCCCTTTTCTGTAAAGATTATCAAGTGTTAGATATTCATTAATAAGTTCCTTAAAACTCTTTATTCTCTGTTTATTGAAGTGAATAAGGAGTAATTCTTCATCTTCTTTTTTCACTTCTCTTAAATTGACATCAACTTCTTCCCAATTCAACCTTTTAATAGATTCAAATCTTCTATTTCCACTGATTACTTGATTACGAGTATCAACAGTAAGTGGTTGAAGTAATCCAACTTCTGAGATACTCTCCATGAGTTCTTCAATAGAAGATAGGGTATAGATTTCTTTGTTCTTAGGATGATGTTTTAATGAGGATACTTTGACTTTCATAAATTAAAAGTAGCAAAGTTTAAACTGGTAAGCAAGTAAACAAGGAGGTTTTTCGTAACTGAGAAAATACTTTTTTTCCAAAATGGGTATCGGAGGGGTTTTTATATCGAACCCAATTTTTTCCCCTAAGAACTTTTTTTCTAAAAAAACAACTCTGTAATACTTATAGTAAGAGGAATGAACCTCTATGAATTAAAAAGAATAGTATTATGGAAAAGATAAACGAACACGAAATAGATGGGTTAATTCAAACGATGAAGGAAATGGGTATCAAAGGTTTAATGCAATACCAAGATGTATTGGTGTTAAACCATATGATGGAACGA
This sequence comes from Polaribacter sp., assembly GCA_028336245.1. Lineage (GTDB taxonomy): Bacteria > Bacteroidota > Bacteroidia > Flavobacteriales > Flavobacteriaceae > Polaribacter. The sequence continues at coordinate 27,412 of JAOKTT010000006.1, read as the reverse complement.
GGTTGGGTTCCAGATATTAACAAAAGAGATGAACTTATAAAAACTCTAAAGGATAATTCCGAAATGGAATACAACGAAATAATGAACCTTATCAATAGATATGGTGAATGGAAATCTGTTTTACCATCTTACTCGTTAAGGTTAAATCAGAACCTTGATGGAATTAATAAGAGAATGAATTCAGTTATTCCATTCAAATACATTGGAAACTCACCTAATAAAAGATTGATTGGTTTTGTTGATGAAGGAAAGGATATCAATATCTATGATGGAATAGGAAAGAATCTGATGAAATTAGGTTCAGTAGATAAGAAAAGTTGGAGTATCAATTGGGGAACACACTCATTACTTCAACAAGAACATTCCTCATACATAACTTCATCTGTTAGAAAACTTAAGGAACAAAAGATAATATAATGGAGGATGAATTCAACAAACATATAGAAGTATTAGAATCTCACAAATGGGTTGGGGTTAAAGATTTATCAGAACAATTTGGAGTATCTGAAAGAACCGTTTTTCAATGGTTAAAGGATAAAAAGATTGAAGGAGTTAAGTGGAAGAATAGTAGGTTAATAAATGTTCCATCTGTTTTCGGATATCTATTACAAAAGAAAGTTATTGAGTTAACTCAAATCAAACAACAAGAATTAAAAAGAGAATTGGAACTAAAAGAGTTCCAAAAGTAACTTGGGAGGAGTGTATTGGTGTTGGGAGGGATTATGATATTGTAAATTTTTCCAATTGATTTTTTTCATTTCCCTCTCTTCATCATTTATTTGATAAGGATTCTGTCATTCCAAATACAATTTTTTTGTGTTCATCACTCAACTTCTTAAACATTTTTAAGAGTTTACTATCTATATTTTCTGATGTTGGGTCTAAACTATATAAACCTCTACTTTTTAACACATCTTTTTGAGTAACTGAAATGTATTTAGAGAACTCAGAGAAGGTTTTATGACCACTAAGTTTCATAATGGTTGAGTAATCCATATTACCCATATCAATTGAGTTTTTGATGAACCCTCTACGACCACTATGAGATGATATCATATGGTGTAATGGTTGAGGTATGTCATTAATAACTTCTGAACCTTTCAACATCGGTTTTGAAACCATTCTATTGAATCTTAAATCCTTTAGAAGGTTCTTTAGTTGTTTATTGAATTTCTGTTGGGAAACCTTCGGAAAAAGGTGTTGGTCTAATGATTTACCTCTACTATACTTAGTGTATATAAAACCACTAATATCATTCAATGGAACACTTACTGATTTCTTAGTTTTTGATTGAGTCCAATTAATTAATTGAGTTTTTCTATCAAAGTTCATATCACTAACTCTAATTACCCTAACATCGCCAATTCTCATACCTGTTGAGTTCAACCAACAAAAGATATCTTTTACCAATTCCCAATTAGTAATCTTCAGAACTCCTCCGTATTTTTTCTTATTCTTCCCCTTGAGTTCATCTTCTACAATTCTTATGTTTAGTTTTTCTAATAACTTACTCTCATTTTTTTCAGAATAATTCCACTTCTCTGAGTTAAATAATTTAATAACCTCATCAGTTTGTAAATAAATTTTTTCATCAACCTCATAGGTTTGTTCCAACTTTAATTTTGGTTTTACTTTGATGTATCCGTTCTGATGAGAGTAGTATAAGAACCCACTTAAATTATCGTAGATTTTATTTACATATGAGTTTGATAAACTTTTAGTGTTCCATAGGTAATCATTGAACTCAGTTTGGAAAAGAAGAGTTTTTTTAACTATCCATTCGTATGTGATTCTTCGTTTCTTCAGAATTTCAAAGTTTCTAAGATGATTTTCTAATGTTTTGAGGGTTTTAAGATATCCATATGATTTTAACTTCTTTATTTCTAAATACTCTTCGTAACCATTCCAAAAATCTAATAATTCAGTAATATCATCATCTCTATCTTCAACGAGTTCCTCATATCTTAGTTTAACTCTCTTAGGGGTAACAACATCATCATCTTCATTTAAATCAGTGATGATGTTATCTAAATCTTTACGTATTCTATTAAGAGATTTGTTAAGAAAATTATATCTAGGATGAGATACTTTGATACTACCATTTTTAAAATCTTTTGGTTTAACAAAGACATCGGTTGAAATCTTTATATCACCAACCTTACTTCTTATACGATAATATATCTCACATTCACCACTTTTATTAGGTTGTTGTTCTTTGAGGTATAATGAGAGTTTCATAGTACCAATTTAAAGAAAATCTATGAATTTGGGTACTGATATGGGTACTAAAAGAAAAAACTCTTTATAAAACACTGAAAATCAGTTAGTTATAAAGAGTTTTGTCGGGGTGGCAGGATTCGAACCTGCGACCTCCTCGTCCCAAACGAGGCGCGATGACCGGGCTACGCTACACCCCGAAAATGATTGCTCATTTAAGGACTGCGAAGATACATTCTTTTTGTAAAAAAACAATCAATTTGGGAATTATTATTCCAATCAGAAGCTTCATTATATCTCATTATATCCGCATTATTAAAACTTATAAACATTCGTTTCAACAAACGTTAAAAAACTATATTTTTACGTCACTAAAAAAGGATTCATAAAGTTATGTCAGATACAATAGAAAAAATTAAATGTTTAATTATAGGCTCAGGACCTGCAGGGTATACGGCAGCAATTTATGCAGCAAGGGCAGATATGAAACCTATAATGTATACCGGAATGCAAATGGGTGGTCAGTTAACAACGACGACTGAAGTTGATAACTTCCCTGGATACGCCGAGGGAACAGATGGGCCTGCGATGATGGAGGATTTAAAGAAGCAAGCAGAACGTTTTGGAACGGATGTTCGTTTTGGATTGGTTACAAAAGTAGAATTGAGCGCTGAAGTTGGTGGTATTCATAAAGTTATTGTGGATGAAAATAAGCACATAGAGGCGGAGACCATTATCATTTCTACCGGTGCAAGTGCAAAATATTTAGGAATAGAAAGTGAGCAGCGTTTGATTGGTGGAGGGGTTTCAGCATGTGCAACTTGTGATGGGTTTTTCTACAAAGGGCAGGATGTAGTCGTAGTTGGAGCAGGAGATACCGCTGCAGAAGAAGCAACATATCTTGCAAATATTTGTAGTAAAGTGACCATACTCGTTCGAAAAGACTTTATGAGAGCTTCCAAGGCAATGCAACATCGAGTTAATAAAACGAAGAACATCGAAGTTTTATACAATACAGAAATTGATGAGGTTTTGGGTGCTACTGTGGTTGAGGGTGTAAGGGCCATTAACAACAAAACAAAAGAAACGCTTCATATCGATGTAACAGGGGTATTTATTGCAATTGGACATACGCCGAATTCAGATTTGTTTAAAGGAGTTTTGGACATGGATGACACGGGGTATTTAATTACAAAAGGGAAAACAACCAAAACAAATTTACCAGGAGTTTTTGCATCTGGAGATATTCAGGACAAAGAATATAGGCAAGCCGTAACGGCAGCAGGAACCGGATGTATGGCTGCTTTAGATGCAGAACGTTATTTAGGAGCTTTGGAATAATTTTTTTTTAAAAAAACACCTATAAAAAAAAGAGTACCCTATGGTACTCTTTTTTTTGTAGGTGTTTTAAGGAAAGCAGGAGTCTTTAATTCTTAAACTTCTACAGAAGCCTTCATCGACTTTCTGTATGTAAATGAATTAAAAATATTTCTCTTTCCAAAATTGTTCATAGATTTTGCGTTTACAAATTTTCCAAAAAGGATTTTGCTAACACCAAAATACTCATATTTATTACCATCGGTAAAAGTAACTTCTAAGAGCATACTTTTATGATGCCAATCCGAAACTTGAAATTCTGTAATCGTAGCTTTATAAGCTTCTAAATTAGCTTCTTTAGTTTCTGGAGCAATGCTTACTAAAAAATGATACCCGTCTATAATTTGAGTGCTCATTACATCTGCTTCATCCTTTTTTTCTTGTTCTTGAAATTTGTCTGGATGCCATTCTTTCACCAATCCTCTGTATGCAGTTTTTAATTCTTTTAAAACTATAGGGCCTTCAACTTTAAAAAGTTTTTTATATTCTTTAATACGTTTCATTTCTGTGTTTTCAAATTGCGTGCAAAAGTACTGATAAAAAAGAGATTAGCTATTTTATTGTTGTTTTATTTTTTTGTTTGTATTTCTAAAATAATAATGAAGCATCCAAACAGCGATGTTTGGTGCTTTTTCAAAGGTTCTTTGTTCTTTTTTAAAAATTACAAACCCAGTGCTTTTCTTTCAGTAGTATCTCCAACTCCGCTCTTGGTCCAATAGGCAGAAAGGATGGTGCTTATTTTTTCAGCTTTGCTTATTAACGTCTTTCCTCTTTTAGTAATTGTTTCTTCCCAAGATTGAATATAATAAGGAAACTCCTTACTGATTTTAATAGTCAAGGTTCTTTTTAATTTTGGATAGTTCAGCTTGTAAAAGTGCAAGTTGCCTACAGTTTTTAGAGTAGCTACTGCTGCATAGCTTTTTATTTCTTTGTGGTGAAGTGCCAAAAACTCAAAAGAAGGAATTACTTCTATATTTCCAGTAGGTATATTTTCTGGAGAAATACGCAATTGATTCCAAAGTTCATCTTCCAAAACCTTTTTTTTAAGGGAGTGTTTTCTATCTGCATCACTTTCGAAATAAGAATGAAAATCTATCTCAAAATTAGTTCGGTTGTTTAATTGTATAAAGGTGTTTCCGCACCATTCTTGTGCAGAGAAAGAAATTTTCAGGGCTTGTTTCTTTTTTGAAATCGGAGAGAAGCTACTGGTCATTATGGAGTAAGGGTATATCCCGGTGACAAATTTTTTTGTACTATTTAGCTTTAATATCGGAATGTTTTGCGGATTTTTACCATCTGCTTTCACTTGCTTTTCTGGCAGGAAATCTTCGGTCACAAAAATATGCACTGCAGTTCCTTCGTGCACTTCTCCATACCTCGCTTGCGTAAGTTTATAAGAAGTTATTTCTGCTTTTCCTCCATACCAGTAGCTGTTAAATTCAGGATGCTTTGTGGAGGTGTTTTTAATGTTTTTTAATATTAAAGGTGCTTTTTTAGGAGTTTTAACAGTGCAAAAAACGAAGAGAAGACTGGTGAAGATAATGGTGTGGATTTTCATGTATTACTTTTAGGTACAACCAATTTACAATAAAATAAAAACTCAAAAGAAGATACAAAGAGAATTAACAAAGATTTATTAAAAAAGACCCGCGATTAAGCGGGTCTTTACAACAACTAACTAAATTCTTAAACGTATGATGATTCAAGAAAATTTTAAATAATTTTAGAAGCAGTACTTATTTTCTGCTTTTAATTTTTCTGCGATCATCGTACGCAATCCAATTACGTTCGGATAATTCACATATGTAGTAAAACGTTTAAGACCCATTAACAACATGCGTTGCTCGTCACCCTCAGAAAAAGAAATGATTCCTTCTCTTCCGTTTTTAATAATAATTTCTACAGCATTGTATAAATATAGCTGCGCCATTGCTATTTGCCCCTCTTGCGCATCTTTGCCAAATCGTTTGGTGTTTTTTTCTACTCTTAATAACGTAGATTCTGCCATATAGACTTCGTTTAAGATATTTGCAGCAGCCATTAATAATTGTTGGTGTTTGTCTAATTCCGTACCAAATTTTTGAATCGCAGAACCTGCAACCATTAAAAACACTTTCTTGAGCTTTGCAATCATTTCTTTTTCTTCTGCAAATAATTCAGAATAATCAGGGGTATCAAAAGAAGGTATTCCCATTAATTCATTGGCAACAGCAGTTGCTGGGCCTAATAAGTCCACATGTCCTTTCATCGCTTTTTTTACTAACATACCAACAGAAAGCATTCTGTTAATTTCATTAGTTCCCTCATAAATTCTAGAAATTCTTGCGTCTCTCCAGGCAGCTTCCATTGGAGTTTCTTCAGAGAACCCCATGCCTCCGAAAATTTGAATTCCTTCGTCTGCACAAGCTTGTACATCCTCTGAAACAGTTACTTTTAGGATAGAGCATTCAATAGCATATTCTTCCACTCCTTTTAACTCTGCCTCCGGGTGAGAATTCCCTTCTTCTACGCGCAATGCAATGCGATCTTCAATGTCTTTTGCAGCTCTATAACTTGCAGATTCACCAGCATATACGTTGGTTGCCATTTCTGCTAATTTTCCTTTAATCGCTCCAAAGTCTGCAATGGGGGTTTTAAATTGTTTGCGTTCTGTTGCATATTTTAAAGCAGTTTCTGTAATTCTTCTTTGAGAATCAATACAGGCTGCTGCTAGTTTAATTCGACCAACATTTAAAGCATTCACGGCAATTTTAAATCCTCCTCCACGAACAGATAACATATTTTCCGCAGGAACAACAGTATCATTAAAAAATACTTGACGTGTAGAACTTGCACGAATTCCTAATTTGTGTTCTTCTTCCCCTAAAACAATTCCATTTGGGTTTTCGCTATCATATTCAACAATAAATCCAGTAATATTTTTATCATTTTCTATTCTTGCGAAAACAATCATCACATTGCAGAAACCTGCATTTGAAATCCACATTTTTTGTCCGTTTATAGTATAGGACTTTTCATCGGCAGAAAGTACTGCTGCTGTTTTTCCTGAATTGGCATCAGATCCTGCACCTGGCTCTGTTAAGCAGTAAGCGCCCATCCATTCTCCAGTGGCTAACTTAGAAACATATTTTTGTTTCTGTGCCTCTGATCCGTATAGTGTTATTGGCATGGTACCAATTCCAGTGTGCGCTCCAAAAGCAGTACTTAAAGAACCATTCCCACTAGAAATATATTCACAGGTAAGCATGGTAGAAACAAACCCCATTCCAAGTCCACCGTATTCTTCAGGTACTGATACACCTAAGAAACCAAGTTCTCCAGCTTTTTTCATTACCTCTTCTGTAAGCTTGTAATCTTTTGCTTCAAAACGTTCCCTGTGTGCGATGATTTCACGTTCATTAAACTCTTTAACAGCTTCTTTCATCATGATTTGCTCTTCAGAAAAATCTTCTGGAGTAAATACATCTTCACAATTGGTTTCTTTTACAAGAAATTGTCCACCCCTTAGCAGGTCTTTTTTTAATGTTTCCATATTTTATTGATGTATGATGGTAAAAATTTTGACTTAAGAGGTCAAGGTTGCTACCAATTTTTAAATTCTATTTTTTAGTTTAAGGTTTTTATCTAATTTACTATTAATTACGAAAGGAATTCAAATACGCCTGCTGCACCTTGTCCAGTTCCAACGCACATGGTCACCAATCCGTACTTATTTTTCATGTTGCGCTTTCGCATTTCATCAAACAGTTGTACCGATAGTTTTGCACCTGTACATCCTAATGGATGCCCTAATGCAATGGCACCACCATTTACATTTATGATTTCTTGATTTAAGTTGAGTTCACGCATGACTGCCAAAGATTGAGAAGCAAAAGCTTCGTTTAGTTCAATCAATTCGATATCATTTTGTTGCAAACCTGCTTGCTTTAAAACTTTAGGGATTGCGGCAACGGGGCCAATTCCCATAATTCTTGGTTCTACTCCTGCAGCGGCATAATTCACAACTCTTGCAATCGGTTCAAGATTTAGTTCCTTTACCATTTCTTCACTCATAATCATTACAAAGGCAGCACCGTCACTCATTTGAGAAGAGTTACCAGCAGTAACGCTTCCATTAGCGGCAAAAACGGGACGTAGTTTGTTTAAAATTGCAGTAGAAGTTCCTTTTCTTGGACCTTCGTCCTTATTTACGGTATATTTTCGAACTGCTTTTTTACCATTTTCATCTAAATAGGTTTCTTCCACCTCAATTGGAGCAATTTGATCCTGAAAGCGATTTTCTGCTTGCGCTTTTAAGGCTTTCATATGAGAATTGTAGGCAAATTCATCCTGATCTTCCCTAGAGATTTTGAACTGATTTGCAACGGCTTCTGCAGTATTCCCCATGCCCCAATAATAATCTGCATGCCCTTCTTTTACAGTATTGTAATTTAGTTCGGGCTTGTAACCTGTCATCGGCACAGAGCTCATGCTTTCTGATCCACCAGCAATAATACAGCTCGCCATTCCTGCTTGGATTTTGGCAGCAGCCATGGCAATGGTTTCCAATCCAGAAGAACAAAATCGATTTACAGTAACTCCAGGAACATCTACAGAATTTAATCCAATTAAAGAAATAAAGCGGGCCATATTGAGTCCCTGAGAACCCTCTGGCATTGCGTTGCCAACAATCACATCATCGATGCGTTTGACATCTAAATTTGGCAATTCTTTCATCATGTATTGAATGGTTTCCGCACCCAACTCATCTGCACGCTTGAAACGAAAAACACCTTTTGGAGCCTTTGCAACCGCGGTTCTATATGCTTTTACTATATATGCTGTTTTCATAATTTTAGTTTCTTAAAGGTTTTCCTGTTTTTAACATGTGTTGAATTCTTTCTAAGGTCTTTCTTTCCGAACAAAGGGATAAGAAGGCTTCTCTTTCAAGATCTAATAAGTATTGTTCTGTGACCTGTGTAGGTTCAGATAAATCTCCTCCAGCCATTACATACGCAAGTTTATTTGCAATTTTCATGTCGTGCCCACTAATGTATTTAGAATCTTTCATGGAATCGGTACCTACTAAGAACATCCCTAAAGCTTGTTTTCCTAAAACTTTTACGTCTTTCCTAAGGGCGGGTTGGGTGTATCCGCTTTCTGCCATTAATTTTGCATGTGCTTTTGCAGTAGCAATTTGTCGGTCTTTATTAACAACCACAATATCTTTTCCTTTCTGAAGTAAACCTAAATCAAAGGCTTCATATGCAGAAGTAGAGACTTTTGCCATACCTATGGTTAAGAAGTTTTCTTGTAGAATATTTAATTCAACATCCCCTTTGTTAAAAGCGTCGGACGCTCTTATAGCCATTTCTTTAGAACCACCTCCACCAGGGATTACACCAACTCCAAATTCAACTAAACCCATATAGGTTTCTGCTGCTGCAACTACTTTATCTGCGTGTAAGGAGATTTCACAACCACCTCCTAAAGCCATTCCATGCGGAGCAGAAATAGTTGGTATTGACGAATAACGCATGCGCATCATGGTATCTTGGAAATATTTAATGGCATAATTAAGCTCTTCATATTCTTGCTCTACCGCCATCATGAAGATCATTCCAATATTTGCCCCAACAGAAAAGTTTGCTGCCTGATTGCCCACTACAAGACCTTGAAAATCTTTTTCAGCCAAATCAATTGCTTTGTTTATTCCTGTGAGCACATCCGCTCCAATTGTATTCATTTTGGATTGGAATTCTAAATTTAAAATACCATCTCCAATATCTTCAATTACAACACCAGCATTCTTCCAAACTTCGTTTGTTTTTCTAATGTTGTCTAAAATGATAAAAGATTCTTGACCCGGTTTTTTCACCTGTGTTTTTGCAGGAATGTCATAATAATAAGAAGCACCTTGTTTCACCGAGTAAAATGAAGTCTGGCCATTTGCCAGCATTTCCGTTACCCATGCAGCGGGAGCTTTTCCTTCTGCCTTCATCATTTCAACGCCTTCGGCAACACCAATGGCATCCCAAATCTGAAAAGGTCCGTGTTCCCATCCAAAACCGGCTCTTAAACCATCGTCAATGCGATATAATTCGTCAGAAATTTCGGGGATTCTATTTTGTACATAGGCGAACATGGCAGTAAAACTTTTTCGGTAGAATTCACCAGCTTTGTCTTTTCCTGCAACTAAAATCTTGAATCTGTCCGCAACATTATCGATTCCTTTGGTTAATTCTAAAGTTGCAAATTTTGCAGATTTTTTTGCCCTGTATGCTAAGGTATTTAGATCTAATGATAAAATTTCTCTTTTGCCATTAGCATCCTTGGTCATTTTGTAAAAACCTTGTTTGGTTTTGCTTCCCAACCACTTATTTTTCATCATGGTATTTACAAAGTCTGGAATCACAAATTGATCTCTCATTTCGTCATTTGGACAGTTGTCTTTTACACCATTTGCAGTATGCACTAGCGTGTCTAGTCCAACAACATCGATGGTTCTAAATGTTGCTGATTTTGGACGACCGATTACAGGTCCCGTTAATTTATCAACTTCTTCGATCGTCAATCCCATTTCTTGTACGACATGGAACAAACTCATGATTCCAAAGATTCCGATTCTGTTTCCAATAAATGCAGGGGTGTCTTTTGCTAAAACAGAAGTTTTCCCTAAAAACTGATCTCCATACATCATTAAGAAGTCGGTAACATCTTGGGTGCAATTTGGACCAGGGACTACCTCGAACAATTTTAAATATCTTGGGGGATTAAAAAAGTGGGTGACTGCAAAGTGTTTCTGAAAATCTGCACTTCTTCCTTCATTCATAAATTTAATAGGAATACCAGAAGTATTTGATGTGATTAAGGTTCCAGGCGTTCTAAATTTTTCAATTTTCTCAAAAACGATTTTTTTGATATCCAGTCTTTCAACGACCACTTCCATAATCCAGTCTACCGCTGCAATCTTTGCAATATCATCTTCCAAGTTACCGGTGGTAATTCTGTTTGCAAATTTTTGATGGTAGATAGGGGAAGGTTTTGACTTCAAAGAAGTTGTAAGTGCTTCATTTACCAGGCGATTTCGTACCACTTTGTCTTCAAGCGTTAATCCTTTTGCTTTTTCTATATCATTTAATTCTTTTGGCACAATGTCCAATAATAGAACTTCAACCCCAATATTTGCGAAATGACAAGCGATGCCGCTTCCCATAATTCCAGAGCCAACGATGGCTACTTTTTTAATTCTTCTCGTCATTCGTTTGATATTTAAACTGCTGTTTTACTAATTTCTTTATAAATTTCTTTGTCAGCAATTAATTTGTTGATTGCTGAAGTTACCTTATAAAATCCTTCTAAATCTTTTTCTGTAACATGACGGATTATGGTATCATTAAATTGTATTACATGTCCTTTTGACACTGTACGCATCTCTTTTCCGTAAGCTGTTAATTTGATGATCACACTTCTGCCATCATCAGGATTTTTCTCTCTACAGATAGCACCTTTGTCCTCCATATTCTTTAAAATTCGAGAAAGACTCGTAGGTTCCATTCCCATTAAAGGCCCAAGCGCCGTAGAAGGGGTCCCATTGTCCTTGTCAATATTTAATAAAACAAAAGCGGTAGCCATTGTACTGTCGTGTTTTACTGCTTGTTCATTGTACATCTTTGCAACAGTTTGCCAAGTGGCTCTCAGTTGATGATCTATCGATTTGTATTTCTCCATTACGGCAAATATATGCAAATTTATTATGCACGCATAGTAAATTGCAAAAAAGTTATGCGTGCATAGTAAAATTTAACATAAAAAAGAAAATGGGAGGTAGATGGTGATTGTTGGTCAGAAAATAAATTATTTTTTTGTTCATTACAAGCAATTGAAAAGGAGCTCTCATATAATATTCTTTTAGTAGGTATTTTTATTCTTTTTTAAAAGGTCTTGTTGTAAAAGAATTGTTTGGGAATAATTCTTATTTTAGAACGCTATGTCTAGTCTTGATAACTTGATTAATTAGAGTTAATATTGGTTATATTTGTAATTGGAGTTTGCTGTTTGATAAAAGATACGCAAGCTAGGAAGCGAAGTACAAACAGGGGCTAAGCAAAGGGCTTTATAAAGAATGAAATATTAATAAGAATGCAAGATAAATTAGAGCAAGTTACAGATACCATTGTGGAAGAAGCAAATTCAATTTTAGAATATACCTTTACTTTTAGTGAAGAAATAAGTATTTCCTTCAAAGGTTTATTATTTGTTGTTATTGCTTTGGTGACGACTGCTTTTGTGCTGAAATTATTGCGAAGAATTATTACTAGAAAAATTCCTGCAAACGATAAAGTGAAGTTCATAAGTGTCTTTAGTTACATTAGATGGCTGGTGTTTATTGCTATTTTTTTAATCGCCATGGATGCTTCCGGCGTAAATGTAACCGCAATATTTGCTGCGTCTGCAGTGTTGTTAATTGGTGTTGGTTTGGCGCTACAAACCTTATTTCAAGATATTATTTCAGGTATTTTTATTCTCGTAGATCAGTCAGTTCATGTTGGTGACATTATAGAATTAGAGGGGAAAGTGGGCAGAGTATTAGACATCAGACTGCGAACAACAAGAGCGGTGACCATCGATAATAAAGTTTTAGTAATTCCGAATCACTTATATCTAACTAATATTCTATTTAATTGGACAGAAAACGGAACAGAGACAAGAGAGTCTGTGAACGTTGGCGTTTCTTATGGGAGTGATGTAGAATTGGTGAAAACAATTTTGTTAGCGGCTGCAATAAAGCACAAAACGATCTTGAAAAATACAATACCCAAAGTACTTTTTACAGATTTTGCAGAGAGTTCTTTAAATTTCAAACTTATTTTCACATTAAATGATAGTTTTGAAACCCGGTTTGTGCAAAGTGATCTGCGTTTTGAAATAGATAAAAAATTCAAAGAAAATGGAGTTACGATTCCTTTTCCACAAAGAGATGTGCACGTTTTTCAGAATAAAATATAAACGATAAAAATACATATAAACAGTGGTAACGTTTTTAGTGAAAAGGTTGTTTTTAATATTAATCTTGACAACGCACCTTGAAATACTGAAACCTTAAAGCCTTGAAACAGATAAAATGAGTAAAATATTAATCATAGAAGATGAGGTTGCTATTAGAAGAGTTTTAACAAAAATTATTTCAGAAGAATACGATTCTTATTACGTAGAAGAAGCGGGAGACGGATTGTTAGGAATCGAAATGATTAAAAATAACGATTATGATTTGGTTTTATGTGATATTAAAATGCCAAAAATGGATGGTGTTGAGGTGTTAGAGAAAGCGAAGAAAATAAAACCAGAAATACCAATTGTTATGATTTCAGGTCATGGCGACCTCGATACCGCTGTAAATACAATGCGCTTAGGGGCTTTTGATTATATTTCTAAACCACCAGATTTAAATAGGCTTCTGAATACAGTAAGGAATGCATTGGATAAAAAGGTGCTCGTTGTTGAGAACAGGCGATTAAAGAAAAAAGTAAGTAAAAGTTATCGAATGGTGGGTGAAAGTGCTGCTATTACGGGGATAAAAGAGATTATAGACAAGGTAGCGAATACAGATGCAAGAGTTTTAATAACTGGCCCCAATGGAACGGGTAAAGAGTTAGTAGCGCATTGGTTACACGAGAAATCAGCGCGCGCAAAAGCACCGATGATCGAAGTAAATTGTGCCGCAATTCCGTCAGAATTAATAGAAAGTGAATTGTTTGGACATGTAAAAGGTTCTTTTACAGGAGCAAATAAGGACAGAGCTGGGAAGTTTGAAGCGGCAAACGGAGGAACTCTCTTTTTAGATGAAATTGGCGATATGAGTTTGTCTGCACAAGCAAAAGTTTTGCGTGCACTTCAAGAAAGTAGTATTTCTAGAGTGGGTTCTGATTCTGATATTAAGGTAAATGTTAGGATAATCGCAGCCACTAATAAAAATCTACAAAAAGAAATTTTAGAAGGTAGGTTTCGAGAAGATTTATACCACAGGTTAGCTGTTATTTTAATTAATGTTCCTGCCTTAAGTGATAGAAGGGAAGATATTCCGTTATTAGTTCGCTTTTTTGCAGATAAAATTGCTTCAGAACAAGGCACTCCAGAAAAGATGTTTTCAGCAGCAGCAATTACTTTGTTGCAAGAGCAAGATTGGACAGGCAATATTCGAGAGTTAAGAAATGTTGTAGAACGTTTAATAATTCTTGGAGAAAAAGAAGTGTCTGCAAATGATATAAAATTATTTACTAGTTCATAGATTCGTGAAGAGTGAAAAATAAAAAAAGGGAATCAACTTAAATTGATTCCCTTTTCTATAGAACACGCAGTATCTATTATTTTTTAATATCAAATAAATCAAGTTCCATCACTTTTGTCCAAGCAGCCACAAAATCCTGGACAAAACGCTCTTTTGCATCGTCTGCAGCATATACTTCCGCAATAGCTCTTAGTTCTGTATTTGATCCAAAAATTAAATCGGCTCTTGTTCCTCTGTATTTGATAATACCTGTTTTTCTATCTCTTCCTTCAAATAAGGTGTCATCTTCAGAAGTTGCTTTCCAAGTGGTGCTAAAATCTAAAATATGTACTAAGAAATCATTCGATAAGGTGCCAACAGCATCTGTAAATACCCCGTATTTAGAAGCATCATAATTGGTTCCTAGAGCTCTCATACCTGCAACTAAAACAGTCATTTCTGGAATGCTAAGTGTTAATAATTGTGCTCTGTCAATCAATAACTCTTCGGCTGCTAGATTTAAATTTTTTTTAATAAAATTTCTAAATCCATCTGCTTTTGGCTCTAAGTAACCAAAAGAAGCAATATCTGTCTGTTCTTGAGAAGCATCTCCTCTTCCAGAAGTAAAAGGAACAGCAATCGCATACCCTGCATTTTTCACTCCTTTTTCAACGGCTACAGTTCCACCTAAAATAATTAAATCGGCCATAGAAACGCTTCCTGTGAAATCTTTTTGGATGGTTTCTAAAACGGAAAGCACTTTATTTAATTCATATGGATTGTTTACCGCCCAACTTTTTTGTGGCTCTAAACGAATTCTTCCACCATTTGCGCCACCTCGCATGTCTGAACCTCTAAATGTTGAAGCCGATGCCCAAGCGGTAGTTGCTAATTGAGAAATTGATAAGTTGGTGTTTGAAATAGCTTCTTTTAATGCTGCAACTTCTGCACCAGAGAGCGTTTTTCCTTGTGGGATTGGATCTTGCCAAAGCAGTTCTTCTTTTGGTGTTTCGGGACCTAAATACCGAGAAATTGGTCCCATATCCCTATGGGTTAATTTATACCATGCTCTTGCAAAAGCATCTTCAAAAGCTTTGTGATCTTTATGAAAACGTTTAGAAATTTCCAAATATATAGGATCTACTTTTAAAGCGATATCCGCAGTAGTCATCATTAAATCTTGCGTATCACTAGCATCACCAGCTTTGGCTGCTTTTCTTGCATTAGAAGCGGCAGTTGGTTTCCATTGATGCGCACCTGCAGGGCTTTTGGTTAATTCCCAGTCATAATTTAATAAAACATCAAAATAATCATGATCCCAAGTTATTGGGTTAGGCGTCCAGGCGCCTTCTATTCCACTAGTAATTGTGTCATCTAAAACACCTGATTTGTAAGAGTTTTTCCATCCAGTGCTCATTTCTTCTATTGGAGCTCCGTGTGGTGATGGTCCAACATAGGTATCTGGATTCGCAGCACCGTGTGCTTTACCAAAGGTATGTCCCCCCGCAGTAAGGGCTACTGTTTCTTCATCATTCATTGCCATTCTACCAAAGGTTTCTCTAATATCTTTTGCAGAGCCCATTGGATCGGGACTTCCATTAGGTCCTTCCGGATTTACATAAATCCAACCCATCATTACCGCTCCAAGTGGATCTTCTAACGCACCCTCTTTATAACGTTCTTCATTGGCTCCCATAACGGTTTCAGAACCCCAATAGATATCTTGTTCAGGTTCCCAAACATCTTCTCTTCCACCGGAAAATCCAAAAGTTTTAAAGCCCATCGATTCCATTGCGCAAGTACCGGCAAGAATCATTAAATCTGCCCAGGATAATTTGTTTCCATATTTCTTTTTTATTGGCCAGAGTAATAAGCGTGCTTTGTCTAAGTTCCCGTTGTCAGGCCAACTATTTATTGGTGCAAAACGCTGCGAGCCAGAGCGCGCTCCACCGCGTCCATCTCCAACTCTGTAAGACCCAGCGCTATGCCATGCCATACGAACCATAAAAGGACCATAGTGGCCATAATCTGCTGGCCACCAATCTTGAGAATCTGTCATAAAATGAAGGACATCTTTTTTTAATGCTGTATAGTCAATACTGTTAAATGCAGCTGCATAGTCAAAATTTTGAGCCATTGGATTGGAAGCTGCTGCATTTTGACGAAGAATATTTAATTTTAATTCATTTGGCCAAAAATCTCTGACTGAAGTTCCATTTCCCGCAGCTTGTTTTTGAGTTCCTCCCATAAAAGGGCATTTACTGATATCGCTATTTTTTTCCATAATTGCTTAAATTTAAGGCTTGATTACAAAGCTACAGTAATTAGTTGAATAATTATTATCTATAGTTTTTATTTTAATATAGTTAAAACTTATTAAGTGTTTGCTTTTAAAGGTATCAAATTTTTAACTATCATTTGAAAATAGTTACACCTTATTTTGTGATCCAATGCAATAAATAAAGTTTATGGTCATATAAGAAGTTATCATAAGGTTTTTTGCAATCAATACCTTTCTGAGAGGTATCTTTGCAACTTAAAATTTATCAATAAAAAACAATAAAAAAAACATGGCAACAATAGTTGGAAAAAAATTCCCAGATTTAAATGTGGACGCAATGAACGAAATGGGAGATACATTTAAATTAAATGTATTAGAAGAAGCGGTAAATAACAAAAAGAAAGTATTATTGTTTTGGTATCCAAAAGATTTTACATTTGTTTGTCCTACTGAGTTACACGCTTTTCAGGCAGCAGTTGCTGAATTTGAGAAAAGAAATACAATTGTAATTGGTGCATCTTGTGACACCCCAGAGGTTCATTTTGCTTGGTTGAGTACTGCAAAAGAAAATGGTGGAATTGAAGGAATAACATATCCAATATTAGCAGATAGCAACAGAAATTTATCTTCAATATTAGGTATTTTAGACATTACGAATGAAACTTTTGATGAAGTTTCACAAACAGTGCAAGTAGAAGGGGACAATGTAACATACAGAGCAACCTATTTAATTGACGAGGAAGGAACTGTTTTTCACGAGGGCGTAAATCACATGCCAGTTGGAAGAAATGTAAACGAGTTTTTACGTTTAATTGACGCATTTACACACGTACAAAAAAATGGTGAAGTTTGTCCAGCAAACTGGGAAGAAGGAAAAACTGCTATGGCAGCAAATGCAAAAGGAACTGCTGAATATTTAGCAGCCCACTTAAACTAAATAATAGCGATGGTTCAAGAGTTAGAACAAGACAATTTATCTAATATTATTGCAGACAATAAAACTGTTGTTGTACAATATACAGCCACCTGGTGTGGGAATTGTAGAATTATGAAGCCTAAATTTAAAAAGCTAGCTTTAGAAAATGAAACGGTCACTTTTGTAATTGTGGACGCAGAGAAATTTCCGGAAAGTAGAAAGTTAGCCGATGTTAGTAATTTACCAACTTTTGCAACGTTTAAAGGAGGTAGTTTTAAAGGGCAAGTGCAAACAAACAAGTTTGAGGTGTTGAAGGAACTGGTAAACGAAGTATTTTAATATGAAGTTACCCGTAATTAAACACCTGACTCGTTTTATAGAAGAGAATGATCAAGACTATCTTTTAGAAACAATTGAAACCCTAGAGGGATTGACAGAGGTTCCGTCCCTAAAAGACGATGAATTGGATGTTATTGGCGAGTTGATTTCTAATATGTATGGTGCGTTAGAGGTTCATAAAATGGTCAAAGAAGGGACACCAAAAAAAGAAGCATTAAATTTATTTATGAAACGCGTTTTAGGCGCGATAGATCAATAAAATAGCGGCTATTTTAAATATAAAATCTCTTGGGAAACCTTGAGATTTTTTTTATTAAAATAATGGAATAGGAGGTTTTGTCGGGTGGATGTTTTGATTAAAAATAAAGCTTCCCATCTCTTTTCCCCAAACTTTATATGTTAGCTCAGAAGGGTGTACACCATCACTAAAATAAATTCCAGTAGTATTTATGGGTAAATTATTTCTTATACTCCATTCCTTTAGCCTAATTACTTCATGGTTATAATAAACATTTGGTTCTTTATTTGCAAGTATGTGTAGGTGTTCACCTTGAATTTCAACGAGATTTCCAATCACAAATTTCATCAATCTTGTAAATGCTGGAAACTCTTTTATTGGGGGCATATTTGTAAAAAACAGCGGTGTTTTAGGGAATTTATGCTGGAGTAAATGGATGAGGCTCTCAACATCATTGCTCCATTTTTTTGGAGAATTTAGCGTAAAAGCATCGTTCCCTCCAATACCAATAACGATAAGGTCTGCAGTGGTTTCTTCAATTTTAGGTACTATTTTAGTACACAATTGTTTTGCAGTATATCCGCTCCTTGCATAGACACGCCATTTTATATTCTGTTGAAATACCTTTGAGAGGGTTTGTGCCAATGCGCCTGTAAACCCCCCCTTGTGTTCTTTTACGCCCACACCAGCAATGGTGCTTTCTCCGATAGTAAGTAGCGATAAAGTAGATTTAAATTGACCGTCCACAAATCCTGTTGGCACTGCAGCCTTCGGAAGCACAGGTGTTTTTTTTCGAATGTATTTCCCTTGAAAGAATAAAAAAGGGAGCAGTGGAATAGAAATTAGAAGCCCTAAAAAGTATTTTAGTTTAGTGCTCATTTTCTTTTTCTTCATTGACTTTTCTTATAATATTTTTTAGACGCTCTTTATGTAGTTGTTTTTCTAATTTGACTTTGTTGATTTTTCTTTGCATCAACTTGCTGTGTTTCGCTTTGTTTAGCGTGTTTTTTGCTTTTCCTTTTTTTGGCATCTGCGGTTTATTTAATAAAAATTACAAATAGAATAAACGGTTCTATTTTTTCTCTAAAATCAAGTATCTTCGTTTTTTACAAAAATAGGAAAAATATAATGGGAAGAAGCGTAAAGGAATATATAGTAATAGGTCTTAAAGGAATGGCAATGGGAGCTGCAGATGTTGTTCCAGGAGTTTCTGGTGGAACCATTGCATTTATTTCTGGAATTTATGAAGAGCTATTAGTAGCTATTAGTAACGTGAATTTAAAACTTTTAAAAACATTAAAATCAGAAGGAGTAAAAGCGGCGTGGCAACAAGTAAACGGTTCGTTCTTACTTTCGCTTTTTATCGGAATTTTCATCAGTATTCTCTCTTTGGTAAAAACAATTAAATGGTTGTTAGAAAACCAACCTATTTTGTTGTGGTCCTTCTTTTTTGGTTTGGTAATCGCAAGTGTACTTTATATTGGAAAACAAATAACCACTTGGAATTTTAGTGCAGTTTTAGTCTTATTGATTGGAGTCTTCGCAGCATATTATGTAACTACATTAAATCCTCTGGTAAATGAGAACTCATCCTTGTGGTTTATGTTTCTGGCAGGTTCAATTGCAATTTGTGCAATGATTTTACCAGGAATTTCAGGCGCATTTATATTAGTGCTTTTAGGAGCTTATAAACCTATTTTAGCTGCAGTAAACGATCGTGATTATAAAACAATAGTCGCTGTTTTTTTTGGTGCAATTGTAGGGTTACTTACTTTTTCTAAAGTTTTAAAATGGTTGTTTTCTAATTATAAAAATGGCACTTTAGCGCTGCTAACGGGCTTTATAATCGGTTCTTTAAATAAAATATGGCCATGGAAAGAAACGGTATCTTGGAGAATGAACTCTCACGGAGTATCAGTTCCATTAAAACAATATAGTATTTCCCCTTTTTCTTTTGATGGTGATGCAAAAGTCATGTTGGCGATCATACTGGCATTGCTGGGCTTTGGTTTGATTTTATTGATGGAAAAATTAGCAGTAAAAAAATAATGCAAAGGGAAAGAATCTTTTTACAGAAATTATATCTTTTTTTAAAAGGATTGGCAATGGGTGCTGCAAATAAAGTTCCTGGTGTTTCAGGAGGGACTGTTTCTTTTGTTTTAGGGTTTTATGAGGAGCTAATTTATTCATTTAAAAAGGTAAACATTATCGCTTTTAAATTGATTATTAACGGCCGGTTTAAGAGTTTTTACACCTACATAAACGGTCAGTTTTTGCTATTGGTGATGGGAGGTAGTATTTTTAGTTATTTTAGTGTTTCTTTGGTCTTAGACTATTTTTTACAACATTATGAGCTCTATGTTTGGAGTTGGTTTTTTGGAATGATTATTGGCTCTATTTATTATATTGGCAAAGATTTTGGAGAGTGGAACCGTACAAATGTCTTTTCTTTGATACTTGGAGTTGTTGTTGGTTTAGGGGTTAGTTTTTTAACTCCTGCAAGTGAAAATGACAATCTGTGGTTTGTTTTTGTTTGTGGTATTATTGGGGTTTCGGGGATGACACTTCCCGGACTATCAGGTTCTTTTATCCTAATCCTTATGGGAAATTATGTACTGCTGTTAGTAGACTCCGTAAATGCCCTGTTTTTTGTTGCTACAGAATTACTTGTTGGTAACTTTGAAGTTTTAGCAGTCCCCGAAAAAATTAGATACCTCAAAATAATATCCGTATTTACTGCAGGTTCTATCTTTGGTTTGGTGGCAATCAGCCATGTTTTAGGATATGTTTTAAAAAGATTCAATGCCATAGTAACTGCTGTAATTATTGGTTTTATTACAGGGTCTTTAGTGATTGTTTGGCCTTGGAAGCAGGCGCTTTATACAGCTGAAAAAGGGGTGTTTCTTTTAGACAACAGTGGGCATAAAATTATTGAGAATTATCAACGATTTGTTCCTGATTTTTCGTTTTCAGAAACCTGGTTTGCTGTTTTATATATTATTTTAGGGCTCTCTTTAATTTTAATAATTGATTTTTATGGAAGAAAAAACAAATAAGGTTTTTGGACTTTTAGGAAGAAATATTTCGTATTCGTTTTCGAGGGGATATTTTACAAAAAAATTTGAGGCCTTAGGTTTGAGTAAACATCTGTATAAAAACTTTGATTTGCAAAAGATTAAAGACTTCCCGCAATTGATTGAGCAGGAAGTCTTTTTAAAAGGAATAAATGTGACCATTCCTTACAAAGAAGAAGTATTGCCTTATTTAAACGAGCTGGATCAAACAGCTAAAGAAATTGGTGCAGTAAATACAATTAAGTTTACGGAGCAAGGAGGATTAAAAGGCTACAACACGGATGTGGTAGGTTTTGAGAAATCGATAGGTCCCTATTTGAAAAAGCACCACAAACATGCTTTGATTTTAGGAACCGGTGGTGCATCTAAGGCAGTAGCGTATGCGCTTGAAAAAAATAAAATTGCATATAAATTCGTTTCCAGGAATCCTTCAGGGAGGCAGGAAATTTCCTATCAAGAGCTATCGGAAGAAATCATGAATGCATGCCATGTTATTGTGAATTGCACTCCTTTAGGAACCTCTCCAAATACTCATGTATCGCCAAATATCCCCTACCACTTTCTTTCAGAACGTCACTTATTATTTGATTTGATATACAATCCGGAGATAACTGAGTTTTTAGCAAAAGGAAAACAGCAAGGAGCTGCTATAAAAAATGGATATGAAATGCTAGCGTTGCAGGCAGAAGAATCTTGGAGCATTTGGAATGAATCCAAACTATAGATTTCAGCGTCACATTTTGTATACTTAATACATTGTAAGTATATTTATAAAATATTACCATAGCAATACGAATCGAACTTAAACATTATAGATATGTTAGATAATAATGAAGAAAACGTTGAAAAAACGGTAAAAAAAGTGGATATAGTTTCTAAAGAGGCTCCTGAGGTTAAAGATGAACAGCCGGCAGTTGTTGAAGAAACGGTTGAAGTTGTAGCAGAAGAAGAAGTGATACTTTCAGATACAGTCGTAGAAATTTCGAAAGAAACAGCGGAGGCTGAGGAAAAAGAAGCAGTAGTTGATGCCGATGCGGTGACGGAAATTGTGGAAAAAATAACGGAGGTTGTAGAGGGCGAAACAGCAGTTGCTAGCGTTGCCGTTGAGGAAACTTTGGAAGTGGTGGAAGTAGCAGCAATCCCAGTGGTAAAAGAAGTGAAAGAAAAGGAAGTGACTCCTGAGGTAACGTTTGCTGTTTTATCCTTAGAAGAATTGGTTACAGAGCTTCAAAAAACATTATCTAACAATCCCGTAAATAAAATAAAAGAGCAAGTAGACCTTATTAAGAACGTCTTCAATAGAAAGTTTGGAGCATTGTTGGCGGAAAAGAAAAGCGCTTTTTTAGAAGCGGGTGGAAATGCCATTGATTTTCAATTTTCCACTCCAGTAAAAGGCGCCTATAATACCTTGCTTTCTGAGTATAAGAAGAAAAGAGATGGGCATTACAACTCGATAGAGAAGCAAATGAACGAGAACCTTGATACACGAATGCAGGTTATTGAGAGTTTGAAAGACCTTATTGACAATGGAGATGCAAATACTATGTATAAGGATTTTAGAGCACTGCAAGATACTTGGCGTTCTATAGGGGCAGTTTCTAAAACGCGGTACAATGATACTTGGAAGACATACCATCACCACGTAGAGCGTTTTTATGATTTACTACATTTAAGTAATGATTTTAGAGATTTAGATTTTAAAAATAATTTAGAGGAAAAATTAAAAATAATTCTAAGAGCAGAGGTTTTAGCGGCAGCACCAGATGTAAACGATGCCTTTAAAGAATTACAAGATTTACATAAAATTTGGAAAGAAGATATTGGACCTGTAGCAAAAGAAGTACGGGAAGATGTATGGCAGAAATTTAGTGCGGTAACCAAGAAAATTCATGACAGGCGTCACGAGTACTTTCGGGATATGAAATCCAAGTATCAGGAGATTATAAATGAAAAGTTAGCGATAGTTGCGCGCTTAGATGTGTATGATACTTCTAAAAATAATACGCACAAAGATTGGAAAAATAGTATTGATGATGTAGAAAAGTTGAGACAAGAGTATTTTAATGCAGGGAAACTTCCGTACGCTAAAAGTGAAGAGGTTTGGCTAAAATTTAAAGCTGCAACAAAGAAATTCAATAGCGCTAAAAATCATTTTTATAAAGATGAGAAAAGTGAGCAACAAGAAAATTTAAAGAAGAAATTAGCACTAATTGAAATTGCAGAATCTTTAAAGGAAAGTGAGGACTGGAATATGGCAACAGAAGCAATGAAGAAAATTCAATCTGACTGGAAGCATATTGGACATGTGCCAAGAAAATTTTCGGATGATATTTGGACCAAATTCAAAGCTGCCTGTAACGCTTATTTTGATCGGTACCATGAACAAAAAAATGCAATTAGTAAAGAGCAACAAGAGGTTGTAGATGCTAAAAAGGCATTTTTAGAAACGCTTAAAGAAGAAAAAACACATACAAAGGAAACTGTTTTAGAAGCTATAAGTGCTTGGAAAGAGCTAGGGACGTTGCCAAGAGATGTCAGGCATTTAGAGGGCAAGTTCAATAAACAAATTGATCGGTTATTAGAGGGCTTGTCTTTAGATAAGAGAGAGGTTTCTATGTTGAAATTTGTAAATGTTGTAGATGGTTTACTAGCAACGGAGGATTTTAGAAGGTTAGATTCAGAGCAGTTATTTGTAAGAAAGAAGATGGATGAAGTTGTCAAAGAAATGCAGCAATTAGAAAATAACTTAGGGTTCTTTTCAAATGCACAAGATGACAATCCTTTAGTACTGAATGTGAAGACTCGAGTCCAAGAGTTTAAGGAGGATCTTGATATTTGGAAAGAGAAGTTGAGTTACTTGAGGAAGCTAGACTATTAGCAGCTAAAAGAATAGTAGACAAAAAAAAATCGAAGCAATGCTTCGATTTTTTTGTTTAAACTGAATATAAGATTATGAAAATAACTTATCCATTTTCATTTTCTCTTCTTCAGCGAGTGTTGCATCTACTAAGATGCGTCCACTGTGTTCATCTATAATTATTTTTTTTCTATTTGCTATTTCTAATTGAACCTGCGGTGGAATGGTGAAATAAGACCCTCCAGATGCGCCTCTTTCAATAGCAACAACAGCCAAACCATTTTTTACTTTGGTTCTAATTCTTGTATACGCCGCATATAAATGTGCATCTAAGGATTTGGCAAATTCCTCAGATTTTTCTCCTAAGATTTTTTCCTCTTTTTCAGTTTCTTTTAAAATAGCGTCCAATTCAGCCTTTTTATGACCTAAATGTTGGTCTTGTTTCGCTAGTTTTTCTTTTGTGCTCTCAATCACTTCATTCTTTTGAGCGATTTTTGCTTTGTATTCGTTTATCCTTTTCTCTGCTAACTGAATTTCCAAGTCTTGAAACTCAACTTCTTTCGATAAGGAATCAAATTCTCTATTATTTCTAACATTCTTTTGCTGTTCATCGTATTTTTTCATCAAAACGTTAGAATCCTCTATCGCTTGTTTCTTATTATTGATTTCTGTCTCTAGGTTAGAGGCATCTTCTACTAAATTAGAAATACGGGTATTTAATCCGGCAACTTCATCTTCTAAATCTT
This sequence comes from Polaribacter sp., assembly GCA_028336245.1. Lineage (GTDB taxonomy): Bacteria > Bacteroidota > Bacteroidia > Flavobacteriales > Flavobacteriaceae > Polaribacter. The sequence goes on along the minus strand of JAOKTT010000006.1, from coordinate 3,121 downwards.
CTACTTCTAAAGGCAATTCACCCCTAACGTTTCTAATTTCATCAATTCTAGAGTCTATTAATTGTAGGTCATACAATGCTCTTAATTTTTGCTCAACTGAAATTTCTTTCTTCTTTGCCATGTTTATATGTAATAAATTGGATTCGTACTTTTTTCTGATAAAACGACTGCAAAATTACTAATTTTTTTCTTAAGATAGTCAACCAAAAGGGTTTTTGTAAACTGTTCGCTCTCATAATGACCAATATCTGCTAATAAAATGTTTTTTTCAGCTTTAAAAAACTCATGATATTTAAAATCGGCACTTACATATGCGTCTGCTCCAGCTCTTTTTGCATGGGCAATAGCAAAGCTTCCAGCACCCCCTAAAACGGCTACTTTCTTTATTTTTTTATGGAGAAGTTCAGAATGACGAACACAGTCCGTTTGCATCGTTTTTTTTAAGAACAGCAAGAATTCTTTTGCATCCATCTCTTCCGGAAGTTCTCCCACCATGCCCATACCAATATCTTGGTGCACATTTTCTGTAGTCACGATGTCATATGCTATTTCTTCGTAGGGGTGGTGTTTCTTGAGAGCATTTAAAATACCAGTTTCATTTTTACTTTCAAGGATGACACTAACTTGAGTTTCTTTTTCTGTGTGCGTTTTCCCTTTTTCACCAACCACAGGACTTGAACTTTCATTTCCTCGAAAGGTTCCCTTACCGTCTGTATTAAAGGAGCATTGGTCATAGTTGCCAATACTTCCAGCGCCAGCAGCAAACAAAGCAGCTCTGAGTGCTTCTGCATTTTGGATCGGTACAAAAGTGGTCAGTTTTTTAATAATTCCCTTTTTGGGAATTAGAATTTGTGTATTGTCTAAACCTAAAACTTCACACATTTTTGCAGAAACCCCATTTTTAGAGTTGTCTAAAGCGGTATGGGTTGCGTAAATTGCGATGTTGTTTTGAATTGCTTTTAGAACAACTCTTTCGACATATGAGCGACCAGTAATTTTCTTTAGCCCACTAAAAATAATCGGATGAAAGCTAATTATTAAGTTGCATTTCTTTGCAATGGCTTCGTTTACGGTTTCCTCTAAAGTATCTAGCGTTACTAAAACACCAGTAACTATGGTGTCGGGATTCCCCACTAACAAACCAACATTATCAAAATCTTCGGCGTAGTGTAAAGGAGCCAGTTCTTCTAAATAGTTTGTAACCTCTGTTATATTCATTTGTTTTTTTCTAAAATCAAAGTTAACAATTTTAATGTATTTTTACCACAATGAAAGTACTTAGATTTTTACTCTTTCCGTTTACAATTTTGTACGATTTTGTCACTAGAATCCGCAACCTGTTTTTCGATATTGGATTTTTTAAAAGCACGGCATTTGAAACTCCAATACTAATAGTTGGAAACTTGAGTATGGGAGGAACGGGTAAAACACCTCAAATAGAGTATTTAGTGCGGATGTTGCAAGAAAGGCACACAGTTTCTATACTTAGTAGGGGCTATAAAAGGAGTAGTAAGGGTTTTATTTTAGTAAATGAAACGCATACTGCAAAGGCTGTTGGAGATGAGCCTTTACAATATTATAAGAAGTTTAAAAAAATTCATGTTGCAGTTGATGCGAATAGGGTAGGGGGCATTTCAAAATTAATGACTTCTGTAAATCCAGATGTTATTTTACTAGATGATGCATTTCAGCACAGAAAGGTACAGGGAAGTTGCTCTATTTTATTGACCCAATGGGATGCTTTATTTGTAGCTGATTATGTTGTACCAACTGGAAACTTGAGAGAAGGTCAGTATGGCGCCTGCAGAGCAGATATAATTTTGGTTACGAAGTGCCCGAAAGACTTTTCTGCACGCAAACAGGATGCTATCAAACAAAAATTAAGTAGGTTTCAAAAAAAGATTTTTTTCACAAGCATTTCATATGCCAAAACAATTATTGGTGCACTTGAGATGCAAACCTCCGCATTGAAAGACTTTAATGTTTTATTAATCACTGGAATTGCAAATCCAACACCACTTCTAGATTACTTATCGGGATTAGCGGTATGCTTCCAGCACTTGAAATTTGGGGATCATCACCATTTTTCTGCAAAAGACATTCAGGCTATTCAAGCAAGATTCAACGAGATGGAGTCACCTAAAATGATACTCACCACGGAAAAAGATTATGTACGTCTTGTGCATGTTTTGACAGCAGTTTCCTATTTACCAATTGAAACTTTCTTTTTAAATGGTGAAGAGCAAGCGTTTGAAGCAATAGTAGCAAAATCTTTAAAATAAGCTTTCTATTTTTTTAGATTGGTTGAAATAACTACTTTTAAGCAGTATTCAGTTGGTTATTTGATTTTTTTTAAGCGGGTATTTGCTTTAAAAAATTACAACTGATTGTAATATAAGGTTTTTATAATTCCGTCGGAAAGCCCAATTTTTGGAACGTATATTTTTCGTGCACCACTCCATTTCATAGCAGATAGATAAATTTTTGTTGCGGGAATAATAACATCTGCGCGATCAGGATTTAAGCTTAATTCAGAAATTCTATCCTCATAGCTCATGTTTTTTTAAAAATTGATACTGTGCATTTAAATAAATAAATGAGATGGGTTTTCCTTCTGTTCTTCCCGACATTTTAAAAAGCTTGTTGATATTTCCACCAGATCCGATTAGAGAAACATTCTTTAAGCCCTTGGTATGCTTTTTAACCCATTTTTCTACATTAAAAAATATTTCTTTATTTATAGCTTTCTTGTTATTTAAAAGACGTACCGTACCCATTTCAAAAGATTTTGAGCTGATAGTTTTGCCTTTAGAAAACAATGTAAACTCTGTACTACCCCCACCTACATCTACGTATAAGTAGGTGTTGTCTCCTTCAATTAGCTCATTTAAATCCGTAGAGGATATGATTTCGGCTTCTTCTTTACCTCCAATAATATCTATTTTTATACCCGTTTTAGATAATATTTTTGCCGTAACTTCATTTCTGTTAGAAGCTTCTCGCATTGCAGAGGTCGCACATGCTTTATATTTTTCAACATTATGAATATCCATTAACAGTTTAAATGCTTCCATCGCATGAATCATTCTGTCAATATTCGCGTCACTAATAATACCATTAT
>JAOKTT010000058.1 GCA_028336245.1 Polaribacter sp. | reverse complement strand
CTATGTCTTCTAAATATTCCCCCTTATAATATATTTTAGGGGCTTTCTTTTCAATTTCTATATTGCATTTTAAGTGATCTACAACCAGTACTTTATGCCCTCTTTTCTCGGCAGCTTCTATCAATCTTCTAGTAGAATATAGTTTCGGATTTCTAGATAAAATTACAATTTTCATTTATTTGTTTTTAGCTTGTGTGATAAATTTATTTTTAGCGTGTCGATCATAAATTTTTTATTTAAAAATTTACGTCCAAGTAAGATAGGGAATTTCATATCTCTTCGTTCACTTAATGTAAAGTGTATTGGAAATTTTTTATTAAAAATGATAATTTCTGTTTGAATCATAAAGCGCATTTCAGCAACACAATTTGAACTTTTTACTTTTTTTGAGGAGTAGTTTTTTGATATAAATTCTTTATGGTTGTAAAAAGGATGTTCAGGATCTAATAAGGTAAATTGCAAGAATGGCTCCCCTTTGGTATTAATTTCTTCAATTTTAGTACAGTGAATCGATGACGTATAGGCTCCAGAGTCTATTTTTACATCAATTCCTGAAAGTGCTAGTTCTGGAAAATCCGCTTTATCTGAGCGGCCAATAGTAATTTTCATTTGAAGGAATTAAACCAAGGTGAATATAAGCATACTTTTTTGCTATAGAAGTACAAATGTTAAAATTTTGCAATGGCCGCTTCTGCACAGCGCTCTCCGTCCATTGCCGCAGAAACAATTCCACCAGCATAGCCACCACCTTCACCGCAGGGAAATAATCCGTCGATATCTGTGTGTTCTAGGTTTTCTTTTCTGGGAATATTTATGGGTGATGAGGTTCTAGACTCTACACCAATAATATTGGCTTCATTGGTATAATATCCATGCATTTTTTTTCCAAAAGCAGCAAAGCCTTTTCGCAATCTACCTCCGATAATTTTTGGTAAAAGAGAATGCAGTGGCGCGGAGTTTAACCCTGGCTGATATGAAGTGTTGTTTAGGTCTGTTGAGAGTCTTCCGTCTACAAAATCAACCAACCGCTGTGCAGGTGCTTTTTGTGATCTTCCACCGGCATAAAAAGAAGTTTTTTCTAAATCTTTTTGAAACTCTAAACCTTTTAAAGCACCAAAAGACTCGTACTTTTTAAAATCCTGATTGATGTCTAATTCTACCACAATTCCAGAATTAGCAAATTTATTATTTCTTCTTGAGGGAGACATGCCGTTTACTACGACCTCTCCATTTGCGGTTGCCGCAGGAACGATAAAACCTCCGGGGCACATGCAAAAAGAGTAGACCCCTCTGTTGTTTACTTGTTGCACTAAACTATAGGCTGCAGGAGGCAATAATTCGTCTCTTTCTCCCGTGCAATGGTATTGTATTTGGTCTATAATTTCTTGGGGGTGCTCTACACGCACTCCCATCGCAAAAGACTTTGCTTTTATGCGAATTTCTTTTTTGTGTAGTAATTCATAAATATCTCTTGCGGAGTGCCCTGTAGCTAAAATAACAGCATTCACTGTTATTTCCTCACCATTTTGAAGTTGGATAGCACGAAGTTTGTTGTTTTGAACAACAAAATCGACAACCCTGGTTTCGAAATGAATTTCTCCACCAAACTTTAAAATAGTTTCTCGAATATTTTGAACGATTTTAGGTAATTTATTGGTTCCAATGTGTGGGTGTGCATCTACTAATATTTGTTCAGAAGTTCCATGATACACTAAGTTCTCAAAAATTCTTCGAACATCGCCACGTTTTAAAGAACGCGTATATAATTTTCCATCAGAATAGGTTCCTGCTCCTCCTTCTCCAAAACAATAGTTAGAATCTTCGTGTACAATATGATCTTGGTTGATTGCTTTTAAATCCCGTCTTCTGTCTTGTACATTTTTCCCACGCTCTAAAACAATCGGTTTGTATCCCAGTTCTATGCAACGCAATGCTGCATACATTCCTGCAGGCCCAAATCCAATAATATGAATTTTTTTTGCAGTAGAAACATCTTTATAATCGAAAAAATAGTCAGATTTTTCTGGAACCGCTTCATTGACGTATACTGCTACTTTGTAATTGAAGA
>JAOKTT010000057.1 GCA_028336245.1 Polaribacter sp. | reverse complement strand
GTCAGGTAGGAATTCCTCGTATGGTTGTATTCATGAATAAAGTGGATATGGTGGACGATGAAGAGTTGCTTGAATTAGTGGATATGGAGATTAGAGAATTGTTATCTTTCTATGAGTATGATGGAGATAATGGACCTGTAATTGCTGGTTCAGCTTTAGGAGCTTTGAATGGAGAACAAAAATGGGTGGATTCTGTTTTAGAATTAATGGCAGCCGTGGATGTTTGGATCGAGGAGCCTTTAAGAGAAGTAGATAAAGATTTTTTAATGCCAGTTGAGGATGTATTTTCAATTACGGGTCGTGGAACTGTAGCTACAGGTCGTATCGAAACAGGAATTGCAAATACAGGAGATACTGTAGACATTATCGGTATGGGAGCTGAAAAAATGACTTCTACTGTTACTGGTATTGAGATGTTCCGTCAAATCTTAAATAGAGGTGAGGCAGGAGATAATGCAGGAATCTTATTAAGAGGTATTGCAAAAGAAGATATTAAAAGAGGTATGGTAATCTGTAAGCCAGGTTCTGTAACACCACACGCAAAGTTCAAAGCAGAAGTATATGTTTTGAAAAAAGAAGAAGGTGGGCGTCATACTCCATTCCATAACAACTATCGTCCACAGTTCTATGTTAGAACTACAGATGTAACAGGTACAATTAATTTGCCTGCAGGTGTTGAAATGGTAATGCCAGGAGATAACTTAACAATTACTGTAGACTTACTGCAACCAATTGCTTTAAATATTGGTTTACGTTTTGCAATCCGTGAGGGAGGTAGAACTGTTGGAGCTGGTCAGGTAACAGAGGTTTTAGATTAAAACAAAGTAGTATTTTACTATTTATATTTTAAAAAGGCGTCACGCTATTAGCGTGATGCCTTTATCAATGAATAAGAAACGGGCGTAGTTCAGCGGTAGAGCACTGGTCTCCAAAACCAGCTGTCGGGAGTTCGAATCTCTCCGCCCGTGCAAAAACATACAATTAGAATGAAGTTTATACAATATATTAAAGATTCTTTTGATGAGTTAGGAAACAATATAACTTGGATCTCAAAAGAAGATGCTCAAAAAACAACAGTAACAGTTGCTGTTTTTACTATTTTGTTTGCATTGGCAGTAGCAGGTATAGACTACGTTTTCCAGACAGGTTTAGATAATTTTTTCACAATGTTTAAAACCAACTAATAATGGCAACTGATTCAGTAATGAAATGGTACGTTGTTAGAGCCATTGGAGGACAAGAGAACAAAGTAAAAGCGTATATCGAGACAGAAATAGCCCGTTTGGGATTGTCTGATTTCGTAAGTCAAGTAATTGTGCCAACCGAGAAGGTAATTCAAATCAAGGACGGTAAGAAAATAAATAAAGAGAAAGTTTATTTTCCTGGGTACATTATGGTAGAAGCAAATCTTTCTGGAGAAGTTCCACACGTAATTAAAGGAATTACTGGTGTTATTGGTTTTCTTGGTGAAGTGAAAGGTGGAGCGCCTGTTCCAATGCGTAAGGCAGAGGTAAACAGAATGCTAGGTAAAGTTGACGAATTGTCGATTCAAGACGAAAACGTTGCCATTCCTTTTGATATTGGTGAAACTGTAAAAGTTGTAGATGGACCTTTTAACGGTTTCGATGGAACGATAGAGAAAGTAAATGAAGAAAAGCGTAAGCTTGAAGTAATGGTGAAAATATTCGGAAGAAAAACACCATTAGAACTAAGTTATATGCAAGTAGAGAAGATATAATTGTTACACAAATATATAATAGAGAACGATTTGTTTTTAGCTTCCAAATTTAAACAAATCATTAAACATTTTTAAAATGGCAAAAGAAGTTAGTAAAGTAGTTAAGTTACAAGTAAGGGGAGGCGCAGCGAATCCATCGCCGCCGGTTGGACCCGCTTTAGGAGCTGCTGGTGTTAACATTATGGAGTTCTGTAAACAGTTTAATGCAAGAACGCAAGACAAACAAGGTAAAGTTTTACCTGTTGTTATTACTGTTTTCAAAGATAAATCATTTGATTTTCTTATCAAAACTCCTCCTGCAGCAGTTCAGTTACTAGAAGTGGCCAAAATTAAAAAAGGTTCAGGAGAACCAAACAGGAAAA
>JAOKTT010000056.1 GCA_028336245.1 Polaribacter sp. | reverse complement strand
TTTTTGATAAAAAATAAGAAGCCAAGACGTAAAAACTAATGAGGGTTAAGGAAGTGACGCACAAATCAGTAAATTTTACGACAAAGACGGAAGTTCCAAAAATATCAGTAAAAAAACGCAAGAGGTATCCAATCATCCCAGGATGATCAAAATACGAAAGGGATAAGTTTTGGCCGTAGAGGTAATAATAGGCGTCTTGTGGCATTAATCCCATGAAGGGAAGCAAGCACAATCTAAAAACCTGAAATCCAAGGACCCAAGAAAGAGCTTTGTTGTTTTTTATAAAGGTGGTTAAGGTTTCCAATACAGTGTTTACTTTAATAAATCAGGTCTAATTTGTTCTGTTCTCTCGTAGGCTTTGTCACTGCGCCAATCTTCAATTTTAGGAAAGTTTCCCGACAGTAAAACTGCAGGAACTTTATTTCCTTCAAAATTTGCGGGTCTTGTGTATACGGGTGGCGATAGTAAATTGTCTTGGAAGGAATCTGTTAGGGCAGATTGTTCGTCTCCAATAACACCTGGAATCAAACGGACTATAGCGTCTACTACAACAGCCGCTGCCAGCTCACCACCTGTCAAAACATAATCTCCAATAGAGATCTCTTTGGTAATAAATAGTGCTCTAACGCGGTGGTCGACCCCTTTATAGTGGCCTGTTAAGATGAGGATGTTTTCTTTTAATGAAAGGGTGTTTGCAGTAGCTTGGTTTAATGTAGCTGCATCTGGTGTCATGTAGATGATTTCGTCATAGTTGCGCTCTGCTTGCAGTTTCCGGATGCAAGTAGCAATAGGCTCAATCATCATCACCATTCCTGCACCACCACCAAATTGGGTGTCGTCTATCTGTTTGTAGTTTCCCAAGCCGTAGCTCCGCAAATCATGAATTACAATTTCTGCCAAGCCTTTTTCCTTTGCCCGTTTTACAATCGAATGATTGAAGGGACTTTCTAATAAATCTGGTGCTACTGAAATAATATCTATGCGCATCCTGCAAATGTAGCGTTTTTTAAGAATGGGAATAAAGTTTTATAGGTCCTAATTTACAGGTGTTAGAAATGAATGCTTTGAATGCAACGATTTTTTTTGTGGATGCGAGAAGTGCGCAATAAATTATATACAGTGTATTAGCGCTGCCAGTGGTTAGGGAATTGTATGCATTATAATTTTTTAGGGTTCATTAATCATAATAGGATCCTTCTTTGTTTTAAGGTTTCGAAACGTAGTATCTCCCAATACAGCGTTCTAGTATCTATGAGCTTGGGTGCCTTAAATAAAAAATGCCACAGCGCTGTAAAGTATTCCTTCAGCGATAGCGCAATACAACAGGTGTTTGTAAATTTCCGATTGATATTCTTTTGGAACGCTCGGTCTTGTTAAGTACTGTATAATTGTGATCATAATAAAATGTTCCCGAATAATTTTAAAAACAAAAGCACATTAAGGTGCTTTTGTTTTAAAGCCTTTGCTTCTTTATTAAAATGATTGCGCACCTACGGTTGTTATGTTTGTACGATTTTTATTTTTATACGCTCCTTTTTCTAATAGAAAATAATTGCGATCGTTCGGTTTTTATGCTCTTAAATTTAAGAGATAGGTAACGTTTGTCAATCGCTGAAAACTGTATTTATTTTATTTTCTAAGCTTCATATTGAGGTATTGTATCGGAATAAGGAAACAAACAGTGTTTAATATGACCTAAAATATAAAAGTACTTATAAAGGCAGTTAAAAATATTATATAATTTTAGGAAGATGTTGTATAATTTGGTTTTATGGCATTCCTGCATCCAATATAAAAGTCTAAAAATGAGCAGGGAACAAACTACTTCTTAAGCACCGCTGCTCTATAATTTTTTTAAAATAGAAGTAAGCATTTTAGTCTTCGATACTCATGTGAAATAAAGCATCTCCTTTGTTTACAATGGGCGTTTTATTAATACAAAAGATGTGGCCGTTAAAAGGAGCATAGATCTTCTTTTTAAACGCACCAAAGGGATCTTGAAGAACACCCAACACCTCCTTTTTTTTCACAAAGCTTCCATTCGCAACTATAATCTTAAACATTCCAGAATGTGAAGCGCGCAGCCATTTTGCTTTTTCCACATAGATAGGCGTTGCTCTCACGGCAAGATTTCCTTCAAGAACTCCTAAGCGAATCAATACATTTCGGGTACCA
>JAOKTT010000055.1 GCA_028336245.1 Polaribacter sp. | reverse complement strand
ATCAAAATTAACATTGATGTCAGAGTCTTTGAGAAATGATGGTAGAATTTGGGTTCCAAAGCATATGGAAGATGTTTTAGCAATTAGAGAAGGAAGTAAAAAGCCGACGGATCTAAGCGAAGCTCAAAGAGATTATTATTTAGAAAGAAGGTATCCTGCATTTGGGAATTTAGTTCCTCGTGATGTAGCATCAAGAGCGGCAAAAGAACGTTCTGACGCTGGTTATGGAGTAAATGCAACGGGTGAAGCGGTGTATTTAGATTTTGCAGCTTCTTTTGAACGTTACGGGAAAGAGCAAGCTAAGATTCATAATATACCAAATCCGTCAGAAGCAAAAATAAAAGAATTAGGTCAGGCGATTGTAAAGGCTAAATATGGAAATTTATTTCAGATGTACGAGAAAATCGTAGATGAGAATCCATATGAAACACCAATGATGATTTACCCTGCAGTGCACTATACAATGGGTGGTGTTTGGGTTGATTACAATTTGATGACTACAATTCCTGGATGTTACGCAATTGGAGAAGCAAATTTCTCTGATCACGGAGCAAATAGATTAGGTGCTTCTGCATTAATGCAAGGTTTGGCAGATGGTTATTTCGTATTGCCATATACAATTGGAGACTATTTAGCAGATGATATTAGAACTGGCGAAATCTCTACGGAGAGCCCAGAATTTGAGGCTGCCGAAAAAGAAGTAACTGAAAGAATAGAATTCTTTATTAACAATGAAGGAACACACTCTGTAGATTATTACCACAAAAAATTAGGAAAAATTATGTGGGATAAGTGTGGAATGTCAAGAAACGCTGAAGGTTTAGAAACGGCTATCGAAGAAATTTCTGCACTTAGAAAAGATTTCTGGAAAAATGTAAATGTTCCTGGAACAACAACTGAATATAACGAGCAATTAGCAAAAGCAGGTAGAGTTGCAGATTTCCTTGAATTAGGAGAGTTGTTTGCAAAAGACGCTTTGATAAGAGAAGAATCTGCTGGTGGACACTTTAGAGAAGAACATCAAACAGAAGATGGGGAAGCAAAGAGAATTAAAGAATTCCAATTTGTTTCTGCTTGGGAATATAAAGGCGAGCCAAAAGATGCTGTTTTGCATAAAGAGGAATTGGCATACGAGAATATAGAAGTTAAAGAAAGAAGTTATAAATAAGATAGTTTATGGTTGAAGGTTGCTAGTTTATGGAAACAAAAGCTAACAACAAACAACTAAAAACCAAAAGCTAAATAAAAATGGACTTAACACTTAAGATTTGGCGTCAAGCAGACGCAAAAGACAAAGGAAAAATGGTTGATTACAAGGTGACTGAAATTTCAGGAAGTATGTCTTTCTTAGAAATGATGGACGTTTTGAATGAACAACTAGTGAATGCTGGAGATCAGCCCGTTGCTTTCGATCACGATTGTAGAGAAGGAATTTGTGGAATGTGTTCTATGTACATTAATGGTGAAGCACACGGACCAGATAGGGGGGTAACCACGTGTCAATTGCACATGAGAATGTTTAAGGACGGCGATACAATTACAATCGAACCTTGGAGAGCAGCCGCTTTCCCTGTAATTAAAGATTTAGTAGTAAATAGATCTGCTTTTGATAGAATTCAACATGCAGGAGGATATATTTCTGTAAATACTTCAGGAAATACGCAAGATGCAAATGCAACTCTTATTTCTAAAAAGGCAGCAGACGAGGCTATGGACGCAGCAACTTGTATTGGTTGTGGTGCTTGTGTAGCAACTTGTAAAAACTCTTCTGCCATGCTATTTGTGGGTGCAAAAGTATCTCAGTATGCTTTCTTACCGCAAGGGCAAATAGAAGCTGCAGACCGTGTTAAAAACATGGTAGCACAAATGGATTTAGAAGGCTTTGGAAACTGTACAAATACAGGTGCCTGTGAGGTGGAATGTCCAAAAGGAATTTCTTTAGACAATATTGCAAGAATGAATAGAGAACTAATGAAAGCTTCTATTTAATTTCTTTATTGTGAATCATAAAGACGTTCTCTAATAAAATAAAATTTTACCCTTATAAAAAAAACCAAAACTAAATTTAGTTTTGGTTTTTTTTATAAGCTTTATCTAGCCTACATGATACCTTTAAAGAACTCTTGAGGACTTATTTTTAAGAATTCTAAAATTTCAAGCAATCTTTCTAAGTCTAATTTTGTTTTTCCTTTTTCTACTTTAAAATAGCCACCTTCACTAAGATTTAAATGATTTGCAATGTTTACTTGAGTTT
>JAOKTT010000054.1 GCA_028336245.1 Polaribacter sp. | reverse complement strand
CGGCAAATTCATTGGCATATTTATCAATTAGTTTCGATGCTACGATGCCAGAATCTGCTCTGTTCGGGATAATTTTACCCGGATTAAATTTATTGTAAATGTTATTGATGCCATATCCTAATTTTATTTTTTCACTAAGATAGTGCTTGAAATCATATTTAAGGTTGTAATTGGTAATTCCAGAATCCCACTCGAAACCAACAAAGTCTAACACCAATCCGTAGAAATAATCAGAATAGATGAGCGATAAATTTGAAAATAATTTATCCGTAAAAAGGTGATTCCAACGCAAGTTTACAACCGTATTTCCGTATTTCGTAACAAAGCTGTCATTGATGCCAAATACGTCTTTCCCAAAATAAGTAGACAAAAAGATGTTATTATTGTCATCGATCCGATAATTTACTTTGGTATTTAAATCATAAAAATATGCTTTGTTGTCATTGTCAAAAAGTGGTAAAAAAAGGTGTGCATAAGAAGAACGGCCACCGATAAGGAAAGAGCTTTTTTCTTTCTCTAAAGGCCCTTCAATTAACAATCTGGAAGAAACCAATCCAACACCTCCTGTAATATTATAGCCTTTGCTATTTCCTTCCTTTTGATAGATGTCTAATACTGCAGACAACCTTCCACCGTATTTCGCAGGAATGCCACCTTTGTAGAGTTTTACGTCTTTAATGACATCTGGATTAAATACAGAGAAAAAGCCAAATAAATGCGAAGAGTTAAAAACAATTGCTTCGTCTAATAGGATGAGGTTTTGGTCTGCTGCGCCACCTCTAACATTAAAGCCAGATGCGCCTTCACCGGCACTGGTAACTCCAGGCAATAGGATCAAAGACTTGATGATGTCTGCTTCCCCTAATACTACCGGAATTTGCTTTATGGAGGCAGCGGTTAAGTTGTTCACGCTCATCTGCGGTGTTTTTAAATTTAATCGCTCGATATTACTTTCGATGACTATTTCATTCAAACTTTCGGAAGCCTCTATTAAGCTGAAGTTTTTCGTCGTTTTTTCTGAGAGTACTAGTGTTTCGGTGATGGTACGATAGCCTAAATAACGGACTTGTACTGCATAGACTCCCGTGGGCACCGTAATGGAGTAGAACCCATATTCATTAGTGGATGTTCCTGTGTTTAATTCAGGAATATAAACAGAAACACCGATCAGTGTTTCATTATTTCGGTCATCGTAAACAGTTCCACTAAGGGTCTTTTTTTCTTGGCTGAAGGCTGTAAAACTAAGGATAATAAACAGCGCGCATATTTTTTTAAACTGGTACATTCTTGTTCAATTATTAGTTTAATTTTGAGAACAAAAATACAATTCTATACTGATATTAAAATGTTAATAAATATATAATTCCAAGCTATAAAACAATAAAAAAGGCCGATATATAGATATCGACCTTTGCAGGATATATTCGAAAAGAAAGCTTAGATATCTTCCAAAATACTATTAAAGGTAATATTGGGTTTCATGGCATCATCTGCCATTCCTTCATTAGGTAGGTAATATCCACCAATACTGTGAGCGCTTTCTTGAATGTCCGCTAATTGTGCTACAATTTTAGTTTCGTTGTCTTTAAGTTTTTTTGAGACCTTAGAAAAAGTAGCTTTTAATGTTGCGTCTTTGTCTTGATTTGCCAATCCCTCTGCCCAGTACATGGCCAAGTAGAAATGACTTCCTCTATTGTCTAGTTCCCCCGCTTTTCGCGAAGGAGATTTATTGTTTTCTAAGAACTTGTCTGTTGCGTCTTCTAAGGTTTGAGCCAAAACTAAAGCTTTCATATTTTGATGAGAGTTTCCTAAATGCTCTAGGGAAACTGCCAATGCTAGAAACTCTCCTAAAGAGTCCCACCGCAAATGATTTTCTTCCAAGAACTGTTGTACGTGTTTTGGAGCAGATCCACCAGCACCAGTTTCAAACAAACCACCACCATTCATCAGTGGAACAATAGAGAGCATTTTTGCCGAGGTTCCTACTTCCAGTATTGGAAATAAGTCTGTTAAATAATCTCTTAAAACATTCCCAGAGACCGAAATAGTGTCTTCACCTTTTACAATGCGCTCTAAAGTAAATTCCGTTGCTTCTATAGGAGACATGATTCTAATGTCCAATCCTGAGGTATCGTGATTCGGTAAATAAGCGTTTACTTTTTTAATGATTTCTGCATCGTGCGCCCTGTTTGCATCCAACCAGAAAATAGCAGGTGTTTCCGAAGCGCGCGCGCGCGTAACTGCTAGCTTTATCCAATCTTGAATTGGTAAATCTTTGGTTTGACACATTCTCCAAATATCTCCTGCTTCTACTGCATGTTTTAGTATTACTTTTCCTGCACCGTCTAAGACCACTATGTTTCCATTTTCAGAAATCTCAAAAGTCTTGTCATGAGAACCATATTCTTCTGCTTTTTGGGCCATTAAGCCTACGTTAGGAACCGTTCCCATAGTAGTAGGATCAAAGGCACCATTCTTTTTACAGAAGTCTATTGTAGCGCAATATCAGGATGCGTTAGACAACAACATCTTAT
>JAOKTT010000053.1 GCA_028336245.1 Polaribacter sp. | reverse complement strand
AGAAAAAATAAAATTTTAAAACTATTGAAATTTTTATGATTATTTATAACAGATGCGACAGAAACCACAAATGGACTCATAAGAAGATATCTACCAAAAGGAACAAAATTTAATGAAATTAGCGAAAATCAACTACAAATTATTTAGAAAAACTTAATAATATACCTCGAAATTATTGAGTATAAATTCAATTGAAATGATTAATATTGAACTTAAATTAGTAGCGTAGTATCATCAAAAATTAACAACGTTTGTTGCGATACCGCATTGAATCCAAGAAATTTTATAATGGTTCTAGAAATTAATAGCAAGGCAGACTTTATATGAAACAACTGAGATACTTTCCTCTTATATTTATAACATTTATACATGTTTCTTTTTCTCAAACAAGAGAAGTTAAAGAATTAGATACCAATTGGAAATTTCAAAAAGAAAATTTTGACAATGCTTTTGAAATCAATTTTGATGACTCCAAGTGGGAAACCGTTACCGTACCTCACGATTGGGCTATTTATGGCCCATTTGATAAAGAAGTTGACAAACAAAGTGTAGCTATTGTTCAAAACGGAGAAAGTATTGCTTCAGAAAAAACAGGTAGAACAGGTGCATTACCTCATATTGGTACCGCTTGGTATCGAAATAAATTTGGCCTTCCTAAGAATATAAAAGATAAAAAAGTGCTTTTACTTTTTGAAGGCGCCATGAGTGAACCTCAAATTTATTTAAATGGTAAAAAAGTAGGCGAATGGGCTTATGGTTATAGTTATTTCTATTTTGATGTTTCAGAATTTGTTAAAGATGGAGAAAATACGCTGGCTGTTAAACTAACAAATAAAGAGTTTGCTTCTCGTTGGTATCCGGGTGCAGGCTTATATAGAAAAGTGAGCGTTATTGTAAAAAATAAGGAAAGCATAAATCAGTGGGGAACTTTTATTACGACGCCACTTATTAGTAAAGAAGTTGCTAAAGTGAATATTAAAACCAACGCTTCTGGAGAAAACTTACATTTAATTACTACCGTTTTTGATTCAACAGGTAAAAAAATTAATTCTCAAGAATCAACGACTCAATTAGGAAATGAATTTGATCAAAATATTATGGTTCAAAACCCAAAATTATGGAGTCCTGAATCCCCATATTTATATAAGATAGTTTCTCAATTGTTTGTTGATAATGAGTTGAAGGATGAAACTTCAACACGCTTTGGAATTCGAGATATTAAGTATGAAGCCAATAAAGGATTTAGTTTAAATGGAGAAGTAAAGAAATTTAAAGGCGTTTGCTTACATCATGATTTAGGTCCATTGGGTGCCGCTGTAAACAAAGCAGCATTACGTCGTCAATTAACCATCCTAAAAGATATGGGTTGTAATGCGATTCGTAGCTCGCACAATATGCCCTCGTTTGAGCAGTTGGAGTTATGTGATGAAATGGGATTCCTATTTTTAGCAGAAAGTTTTGACGAATGGGCATTACCAAAAGTAGAAAATGGATACAATCGTTTTTTTGAAGACTATGCAGAAAAAGATATTGTTAATTTAGTCCAAGCCACTAGAAATCATCCTTCAATTGTCATGTGGAGTGCTGGTAATGAAGTTCCAGATCAATGGGGAGAAAAAGGTGTTAAACGCGCCAAGTGGTTACAAGATATTTTTCATAGAGAAGACCCAACCAGACCAGTAACTGTAGGTATGGATAGAGTAAAAGCAACTATGGAATCTGGTTTTGGGGCGTTGTTAGATGTGCCAGGTCTTAATTATAGAGTACATCTTTATGAGGAAGCGTATGAGACTTTCCCACAAGGTTTTATTTTGGGTTCAGAAACAGCATCCACAGTAAGTTCTAGAGGTATATACAAGTTTCCTGTGGTTCAAGAAAAAATGAAACAATATGATGACTTTCAAAGTTCTTCGTACGATTTAGAAGCATGTAGTTGGTCGAATGTGCCAGATGATGATTTTGTTTTACAAGATGACAAATCATGGGTAATTGGAGAGTTTGTTTGGACTGGTTTTGATTATCTAGGAGAACCAACACCTTATGATAAAGTATGGCCTTCACGTAGTTCATATTTCGGAATAAGTGATTTAGCGGGTTTACCTAAAGATCGTTTCTATTTATACAGAAGCAGATGGAATACTAAAGATGAAACCTTACATATATTGCCGCATTGGAATTGGGAAGGAAGAGAAGGAGAAATAACGCCTGTTTTTGTATATACCAATTATAAAAGTGCAGAGCTTTTTGTGAATGGGAAAAGTATGGGCATACAGAAAAAGCACAATGCTACTCCACAAAATAGATACCGATTAATGTGGATGGATGTTAAGTACGAAACAGGAACTATAAAAGTTGTAGCTTTTGATGATGACGGAAAACCAATAGCAGAAAAAGAAATACATACCGCTGGAGAACCCTATAAAATTGTATTAAATCCAGATAGAAAAATAATAAAAGCTGATGGAAAAGATTTGTCTTATGTTGAAGTTTCATTGGTTGATAAAAACGGAATTTCTTGTCCATTAGCAACCAATCAATTAAGTTTTAGTGTAAAAGGAAAAGGAACTTATAGAGCATCTTGTAATGGCGATGCCACTTCTTTAGAAATGTTTCATTTACCAACCATGAAATTGTTTAGTGGAAAATTAGTAGTGCTAGTGCAAGCAACAAATGAATCAGGAACTATTGAATTGTATGTTAAAGGTCAAGGGTTAAAAAGCGGAATATTGAAATTAAATTCAACAGATAATCCCTCCTCTTTTCTTGATAGGGTAATAATAGAATGAAGTCTTTTTTTTAAAATTAAAAGTAAATATGAACACAATGATTAGAACCAAAAAATATTCAATTGTAAAGAAAATTGTGCTTAGTGTTGGTTTTCTTTTCCTAATTAGTCAATCATTATGTGCTCAAAATTATATTATAGGAGCCGACTTGTCTTTTATGAAAGAAGCAGAAGACAACGGATTTAAATTTAAAGAAAGTCAGCAAATAAAACCCTGTATTCAGATTTTTAAAGAGCATGGTTATAATTGGGTGCGTTTAAGATTATTTCATTCACCAACACAATTGCCAAACAATCTTGAGTATACTATAGCATTGGCTCAACAGGCAAAAAAACAAGGATTTAAATTTTTACTTGATTATCACTATTCCGATACTTGGGCAGACCCAGGTAAGCAGTTTATCCCTAAATCTTGGGAAGGGAAATCTCACGAAGAACTAGTAGCATCTATA
>JAOKTT010000052.1 GCA_028336245.1 Polaribacter sp. | reverse complement strand
GTGATCTAGAAACACTTGAAACCGTCTTGTATCATGAGCTCCTTAACAAACTACCAATCAACACATACAAAGATGCGCGCGTCGTTATCAAAGGATGCGGTGATTTGCCTGTTCCTGTGGCTGCTTTTTTAGAAATTACCCGGCTTTTACGTCCAGTTGCAAAAAGCATTATGTATGGCGAAGCGTGTTCTATGGTTCCATTATATAAGCAACCCAAGCAACTTTAGTAGACCACTTGCAAAAAACAGGACTAGGAACTGACAAAAAAAACAAAAATGGACGAAACAAATAGAATAGGTATAGAGGTAGCACACATCGCAACACTTAAGGGACACAGTGGTTGTGTATATGCAATGGATAGAGGTTTCTCTGAACACACTATTTTTACAGGGGCAGTGATCGATATATTGCATTGTGGAATTTAGAAACGCTACAAGCTGAAAAATTTTCAGCAGCCTTGCCCGCAGCTATTTATACCATTTGTCACATTCCTGAAAAAAATATTTTACTTGCAGGAACAACTACCGGTGCCATTCACATTCTTGATATAGATAAAAAAGAAGAAATCAAAATACTACAGCACCACAGAGGACCTGTGTTTGACATACAATATTCATTAAAAACCAATTGCTTTTATACCGCTGGTGGCGACGGTAATTTTGCCGTTTGTTCTCTTGATACTTTGTCATTGCGAATAATGAAAAAACTTTCATATGACAAAGCACGCAGCATTGCTTTTAACGAAGAGACTTCAGAAATTGCGGTTGCCTTGGGGGATTCTAATGTGCTCATATTTGACCTTTTTACCTTGGAATATAAAAATGATTTTATTGCACATCAAGTAGGAGAAAAAGTTGTGGGCGCAAATATTGTGCGCTACAGCCCCGATGGTAAATTCCTATTAACAGGCGGAAGAGACGCACATTTGAATATTTGGTCTGTTGAAAATTATGAATTAATAAAGTCAATTCCTGCACACAATTGGGCTATTTACGATATCGTATTTAATCCTGATGCCACTTTATTTGCCACCGCCAGTCGTGATAAAACAGTCAAAATTTGGGATGCAAAAACATACCAAGTTTTAAAACGCATCACAAAATTAAATGTTGAAGCACATACCCACTCAGTAAATAAATTAATCTGGAGTACGTTTCGTAATTATCTAGTTTCTGTGGGAGATGACAAAATGGTAATGATTAGAGAAGTCAATAGAAAATAACATACAAAAAGAGTCCAACTTCACATTAAAAAGAAACAAATTTTAGAAACTTTAAAAGAATGCAAAAGGCCTATCGTAAAGGCTTAAAGAATAATTGATTTGAGGTAGCAGTGACCTTTGAACATCGTTTTGTGTTAAATATATAAGGTTTAAGTTTTGCTTACCTTTAATGCAACAAAACCAATGTATTTTGGCATAAGGTTCTTTTTTTTAATCTTCAATTTCTATGTAATCTAAATTCTGTTGAGAATTTTTTACTTTATAAATAACTTACAAATTAGATATATTTAGAATTAATTTGGGAAAAATAAATTTCTCAATTTTTAATAACCTTAATGACCTCTCCAGTATTTGCAGCGATAAAATAAAGGCCATTTGGCAAACTAGAAAGGTTTATGAATTTATGATTTTTAATATCATTAATGGTTTTCAATTTTCTGCCTATCGTATCAAAAATATTAATTGATGTTATATTTTTATTTATTACATCAACCGTTAATCTTTCAGAAACAGGATTTGGATAAATTACAAGCCCTTTTGAAAGCGTATCATCTGCATTAAAATCTGAGTCACTCAATGTAGAATTATCTATAAAAGCATCCATTGCAACTGATGGGCTACTATCACTATCCCAAGCACCTTTAGAATATGGAGTCCAATTTAGATGTATTATTGGTTCCCAATAGAGTACGCCTAATCCTCCAGCTTGTCTTGTTTTTTCAATCATATAGACTAAAAATTGATGAGAAATATCTGATGCGCCTGAACTAAACCCTACTTCAGCCATCATAACATCTTTGCCATATCTGGACTTCATATCTAACATGTTTGCGTAGGTGTCATCCACCTTTGATACCCAATCATTTTCATCTGGGTACAAAGACATTGCTATTATATCAAATTGAGCTCCATTAGCAATCAATCCACCAATATTCCATATAAATAAATTATTGTTATTACCATTAGAAATATGAACAATCGATTTAATATTACTATCAAAAGTTTTTATAGCATTATTACCAGCGTTTATAAACTTTGCATAATTAACAAACCCCGAACTAGATGCTTTTCCAGTAGTCCAAAGCATTCCGTCATTAGTTTCGTTTCCTACCTGAACCCATTTTGGAGTAATGCCTTCTGAATCAAGGGCAGTAAGAATATTTGTTGTATGATCATAAATAGCTGTTTCTAATTCTGAAACAGACATACTTGTCCAAGCTGCAGGCTTATCTTGTTTTCCAGGATCAGCCCAGTAATCACTATAATGTATACACACCATAATATCCATGCCTTCGGCATGAGCAAGCTTTGCCTTGGTTACCATATCTGCAATATCACACCACCCATTTGCTCCTGAAATACTAGGATCTACCCATACTCTTAATCGTATAGTATTAATTTGATATTCTTTTAATAATGGCATTAAATTTTTTGTGTTTCCATTATTGTCCTTCCACACAAAACCATCTGCTTCCATTTCAGACATATAACTTACATCCACTCCTTTAGATATTGCATTTGAGCTTAAAGTGATACCACTTGTATCTTGTAAAGTTATTGATGGAGTATTCCAATAGCCAGACCAAGCGTTTCCAGTCCAGCCTCCACTAGCATAAAGTATCGTTTTTACTTGATAATAAATCCCTCCTGTTAAATCGGTAGATAACGTATTGCTACTTCCAATGAAAAACTCAACCGAACCTGCTACATTTGTTCCAGGAGTTTGATTTTCTAATGTAATTTCTGCAATAGTACTATGGTATGCATTACTTCCGTCAAGAAGTTCTAGTGTTATATATATATGATTACCTGTTGAGCCTACTTCGCTTGTGTACTCATAGTTAATTGTTAAACTACCTCCAATTAAAGGATTTACTTCAACGGGGTTATTTGCGAATGATGTAACTTCTATGGATTGAGAAATTAACGCATTCGTAAAAAGAAATAATAATAATAATATAAAGTAGACAACTTTATTTATATTTAGAATCATTTTTATTTTATTTTAAATTATTAATGCCTAATATATTTATCAAACACATTTATAACTGGTAAAACGCTGCCGTTTT
>JAOKTT010000051.1 GCA_028336245.1 Polaribacter sp. | reverse complement strand
GACAGTCCCCATTTGAAACGAGATAGTAAACGCTGTTCTATGTCTTGCATGTCTACCGGTGCCTTGTCTGAAGTTAAAATCACTTGCTTCCCATTTTGGTGTAAATGATTAAAAATATGGAAGAAAACATCCTGTGTCCCCGCTTTACCGGATAAGAATTGAACATCGTCAATAATTAAAACGTCAATCATTTGATAAAAATGAATAAAATCATTTCTTGTATTTGACTTTATGGAATCTATAAACTGCTGTGTAAATTTTTCTGAAGAAATATACAACACTGTTTTGTCTGGATATTTATCTTTTATGTCTACCCCTATCGCATGCGATAAATGTGTTTTTCCTAAGCCAACACCTCCGTAAATTAACAATGGGTTAAAAGAAGTTCCTCCTGGCTTGTTGGCAACTGCCATTCCCGCGGAACGCGCCAATCTATTGGAATCTCCTTCTACAAAGTTTGCGAAATTATAATTAGGATTTAGCTGAGACTCAATTTTTACCTTTTGTAATCCTGGAATTACAAATGGATTTCTTAATTCTCTTTTCCCAGAGTCTAAAGCAACAGTTACGTTTTGAGGTTTTAAAGGATTTCTGTTTGAACTTGGAATTTTAACAATCTGCGGTCTATTACTGCTGTAATTGTTTTCCATTTTAACATCGTAAATCAATTTGGCATCACTCCCCAGTTGTCTCACTAACGCAACTCTTAATAACTTGATATAATGCTCTTCTAACCATTCATAAAAAAACTTACTCGGTACTTGAATCGTCAGTGACTCCCCGGATAACTTTACGGGTTTTATAGGTTCGAACCAGGTTTTGTAAGCTTGTGGTTTAATGTTATCTTTGATGAAAGTCAAACATTCGTTCCACACTGAGTCAGCAGTTAAAGTCATTTAGTGTTGTAGGTACTTGAGATTATTAATTTGGTTGAAAAACGGGGTTTTAAACCGGCTTGCTCGGGGTCTACAAAAATGTGAATAAAATTCAATATAAAAAAATGAATTGGCTATTGATTATTAATTATTTTTTACGTATAATCCTCAAGTAAAATTCATATAGATCAATTGAAAAAATCAGCAACAAAAACTAGAGTTCGTTATTCAGAAACAGATCAAATGGGCGTGGTCTATCATGGCAACTATGCTCAGTTTTTCGAATTAGGAAGGACCGAATGGTTGCGCTCTTTAGGCGTTACATATCAGGAAATGGAAGTCAGCGGAATAATGCTCCCTGTAATTTCTTTACAATGCAACTTTATAAAACCAGCATTGTACGACGACGTTTTAACCATTCATACTTTTTTAAAAAAAAAACCGCTGGTAAAGATTGAATTTGACTATGAAATAAAAAATCAGGATACGGAACTCCTTTGTACAGGAAATACCGTTTTAGCTTTTATGAATTCGAATACCAAGAAACCAACCCGATGTCCAGAATACTTATTAAAAGGATTAGGGTATTAGTTGCTTGCAACTTCAGCAGCTATAAATAGAGAACTATAACAAATAAATACAGGAGAAACCTGCGCTAACTTTACCTCTTTAAAAAGTCTATTCTAAAACTTTTATTGCCACCTTGTATAAACTATCGAAAATTGTAAAAATGGTCTCTGCATCGTTTTTTCGAACGGAAACGGTATACTGACAATCTATTTCTAATTTCTGGTTTACAATGTCAATTTTTCTTTCTTTAATAATTCTCATTACCGTATTCATTAAATCATAATTGAATGTCAGTATATAGGTTATGTTGATCGTTTTTTCTAAAATATTAGATGCTTCCAGTGCCATTTGAGCAGACAACTTGTAAGCAGACATTAATCCTCCAACTCCTAATTTGGTGCCCCCAAAGTAACGCACAGAGACAATTAAAATATTGGTAACTTCAAAAGCTTGAATTTGACCATAAATTGGCATTCCTGCGGAATTATTTGGCTCGCCGTCATCATTTGCTCTGAATCTAATTTCTTCTATCCCTAACTGATAGGCATAGCAAAAATGACGCGCTGTGTGGTGTTTTTTTCGAAGTACTTCTAAGGGTTCTTTTACGGCGTCTTCCGAGGCAACAGGAAAAGCATATCCAAAAAATTTACTGCCCTTTTCCTTAAAAAGCGTTTCTTTTGATGGCTGTTCTATGGTCTTATAAACATCTTCCATTTTTTTCGATTGAATGCGATTTAACTTTGCTATTGCTCTCAGCGATTACTATGCAATAGTAACCAAGACAATTCCTAAAATTGCCAAAACAACCCCTATTTTATTCTTTAAACTGAATTTCTCCTTAAAAAAGAACAATCCCACTAAAGTAGATACAATTACGATGGCCACATTATTTACTGTAAAAAGTGTAGAACTTTCTATATTTTTATTTTGAAGTGCTTTCATTAAAAAAACAATAGAATAGTAATTTGGAACTCCTAGAACAATTCCTGCGAGCACGTTCTTTACTCCAAAAGCTTCTCTTTTTTTTATAGTTTTAATACTTAAAATGACCAATCCAAAGATAGCAGCAATTCCAAATAAACTTCCTGAAAAAACGGAAACATCAGCATCTGCAACGTAATTTACTTGCACATACTTTAACAATGTATCAATTGTTCCAGAACCTATAAACAAAAGTACCGGAAATAGTAAGGTACCATTTTTCGCCTGTTTTTCCTCTTTCACAGAAGAGAGATAGACGGCAATTAATGCAATCACAATTCCTAATATCTTAAAAAAAGTAACCGATTCATTGTACAAGAAGATTCCAAATAAAATAGGAACAACTACAGACATCTTACCCGCAATAGAAGTTACAGAAACACCATTTTTTTGAGCAGTCATTGCCATCACAAAAAAGATAGCAATAAACAAAGCGCCTAAAATCAAAGCCCCCGAGAACCAAGGTTCTAAATAGATTTCGACGATTGGAATTTGCCTTTCCGCTAACAAAAACCCCATGGAAAAGGCAACGATATAATTTATAAAAATAGCTTTTAAAACATCTACCTTGTAAATTCCAAAATATTTAAAAATAACAAATAATCCTGTTGAAAAAAGGATACTTAAGAGTAAGAAAATCAATTTACAATATTTTTTTAGTGAATAATTCTAAAACGTCTTCGTTGCCAGGAATTAAATGCCAAACCTGAATTCCCAAAGATTGGGCAGCTACTGTATTTTCTTTAGTATCGTCAATGAATAGCGTCTCCTGTGCAATTAAGTGATTGGATTCCAACACGAAGTTATAAATACTCTTATTCGGCTTTCGAAGGTTCACTTCATAGGACAAATAAAACTGCTCAAAACAGTTTTTAAAACTAGCATACAATTCCATTCCCCAGTTATTCTGTATCCAAGAAATATGTAAATCGTTGGTGTTACTCAACAAAAACAGTCGGTATTTTTTATTTGCTGCTAGTTCTTGAATAAATTTCAAACGCGTTTCTGGAAAATCTAAT
>JAOKTT010000050.1 GCA_028336245.1 Polaribacter sp. | reverse complement strand
ATAATTTAGCGTGTCTTTGTCTATTTCAAAGCGTGATATGCTGCGAAAGCTGTCTGAAACTTTTGATAATAATGCCACCTTTAAATCCTTTACGGCACCTTCATAACCAAAAGTAATCTTACCTTTAGAAACTTCTTTTGCGCTTCTAAAACGGTAGGGTTGTATTTCTTTAAATAGTTTAATTGGTTTTATGATGCTACTATCTTTAGGTAAGCGAATGGTGTCTGTATAAAAGCCAATTTCATCAACACTTGGTTTGAAAATATAATCATTAGAAGACTGTTTTAGAGCAAGTAAAAGATAGTTTCCTTTTTTTAAGTTTGTAAAATTGAAGCCCGTTGTATCTATGGCGGTAGTTACGTAATTTGGTTTTTTCTTATAAATAATAGAATCTGTAAAGGTGCTGTCTATTCGGTACAGGAGAATATTGGTTTTTTTTGGTTTTTTATTAGAGAATGCATTTGCAATGGTCCCTGAAAATTCCAAGGAATCTATATAGGATCCCGTGGAGAAAACATATTTAAATCCTTCCAAAACATTGCTCTCATTATTATCTTCAATTGCATTTCCGAAATTAAAGATATAGGTAGTGTTTATGGTAAGGGTATCTAAAATTTCAATATTTAAAGTTTTACTTGCAGTACCTTGTGGCGAAATAAGCAAGGGATTTTTTAAAGGAGGGGAAACTACCAGCTGCTTATTAATATCTTTTAACTTAATAAATTCGTTAAAGTCAAGTGTTACCTCTTTACTGCTAAAGTTGATCGTTTCATATGGGGGCTCTGAGGTCACAAAAAGAGGGGCAAGTTCGTCTTTTGGTCCACCGTCAGGCCTGCCTGTTTTTGCGCAACTAGAAATTAAAGTGATCAAAAGTAGGAGTAAAAAAGAGCTGTTACGGATTTCCACGAACGATAAATTTTCTACAAATTAACAAATAATTTTTCATATTAAATCATAAAATTTATTCTGTATAGGCCATTGCTAAAATACTTATTTTGATTCCAGAAGTTTTCATAAGTTCGAGTGCACAGGCTTCTAAGGTAGCTCCGGTTGTAATGACATCGTCAATAAGTAAAACATGTTTGTTTTTAAAGCGTTCTAAATCTAGTATGGAAAACTTTGTATGCAGATCATTAAAGCGTTCAAAACGAGATTTCAAGGTTTGTGTTGCAGTTGCAGAGCTTCGCACTAAAACACCAGCTACAAAAGGAGTTTTTAAGTGGTGTTGTAAACAGGTACCGAACTTAGTAAGTTGGTTATAGCCTCTAAGTTTCTTTTTTTTAGGATGAATAGGAACAGGAATTATAAAATCAACACTCGAAAACTCCTGATTTTCTGAATGAATTTCTCCAATCCAATCTCCAAAAAATACACCAATTTCTTCCATGCCATGGTATTTTAGTTGGTGTATTAGATTTTTAGTGATGCCTTTTTTCCTTAAAAACAAAAGAGCGAAGGCTTTTTCTATTGGGATCCTCCCATAAAAAGTCGCATTAATTTTGTTTTCCGTATAACTTTTAAAATTAGTTAAAGGCAAATCATGTCTGCAAAATGTGCAAATTATTTTTTCGTTTTGCACCAATTGCTGCCTGCAACTTGGACAAGTTTCTGGATAAAATAGTGCGCGTAAATCTTTTAGTAAGTTCATTTTTTGGGGATTAAAATATCCATGAAAGGTACTTAATTATTATCGGTAAGGGTGCTGCGAATAAAAGTGCAGCGCTGGGTACTTTGTGAGCGATAATTTCTGCATTAAAATGAAACTATTTTTTTCTTGAAAAATTTATGTAAACGCTTATCTTTGTCGACATTATGGCAAAACAAGAAGATCACTTTAAAAAAGTATTATCGCACGCAAAAGAATACGGATATGTATTTCAATCGTCAGAAATTTATGACGGATTAAGTGCGGTGTATGATTATGCCCAAAATGGCGTTGAGTTAAAGAAAAATATTAGAGATTATTGGTGGAAAGCAATGGTGCAAATGCACGAAAACATTGTAGGTTTAGATGCGTCCATTTTAATGCATCCTAAAACTTGGAAAGCATCTGGGCATGTAGATGCATTTAACGATCCGTTAATTGACAATAAAGATTCTAAAAAAAGATATAGAGCAGATGTTTTAATTGAAGACTATTGTGCTAAAATTGAGGGAAAAATAGACAAAGAAGTTGCCAAAGCTGCAAAGCGTTTTGGAGCCACTTTTAATAAAGAGGAGTTCTTGGCTACCAATGGAAGAGTTTTAGGATATCAGGAAAAAATTACGAGTATTCTTGCAAGAATGGGCAAATCTTTAGAAAAGGAAGATTTGGCAGATGTAAAGGTGCTAATTGAAGAATTAGAAATCGCAGACCCTTTAACGGGTTCCAGAAACTGGACAGAAGTGAAGCAATTCAATCTAATGTTTGGAACACAAATTGGCGCTTCTGCAGAGAGTTCTACACAAGTTTACTTGAGACCTGAAACAGCACAAGGTATTTTTGTAAATTTCTTGAATGTTCAGAAAACGGGGAGAATGAAGATTCCTTTCGGAATTGCACAAACAGGAAAAGCGTTTAGAAATGAGATTGTTGCAAGACAATTTATTTTTAGAATGCGCGAGTTTGAACAAATGGAAATGCAATTTTTTGTAAAACCAGGAACGCAAAAAGAATGTTACGATCAATGGAAAGCAACCCGTTTAAAATGGCATCTAAGTTTAGGCATGGGCGCAGAGAATTATCGTTTTCATGACCATGATAAACTTGCACATTATGCAGATGCAGCAGCAGATATTGAGTTTAAATTTCCTTTTGGGTTTAAAGAATTAGAAGGAATTCATTCAAGAACAGATTTTGATTTAAAAGCACATGAAGCACATTCTGGAAAAAAATTACAATATTTTGATCATGAAGAAAATAAAAGTTACACCCCTTATGTAGTAGAAACTTCTATTGGTTTAGATAGAATGTTTTTAGCCGTTTTTTCTAATTCTTTGCAAGAAGAAGCCTTAGAAAATGGCACCACCAGAACTGTTTTGAAATTACCGGCAGTTTTAGCACCGTATAAGGCAGCAATTTTTCCGTTGGTTAAAAAAGATGGTTTGCCAGAAGTAGCTCGTGAAATTATGGAGACTCTTAAATGGGATTTCAACGTTTTTTATGACGAAAAAGATGCCGTTGGTAAACGGTACAGAAGACAGGACGCAGCAGGAACTCCGTTTTGTATTACCGTAGATCATGATTCTTTAAAAGATGCTTCTGTTACCATACGCCACCGAGATACAATGGAGCAAAAACGTGTAAAAATTTCTGATTTAAAAGGGATTATTGAAAAAGAGGTGGCCGTGAAAACTTGGTTACAGAAAATAGAAGCTTAATCATTTGACGAAGCTAACAAGATATTAGAAAACTTTCAGGATTCATAACAACCCTTGTATTTATAAAAAAAGACCTCACAGATTTTTAAAATCGATGAGGTTTTTTCTTTTAAAATAATGGATATGTTTAAAAGTATGAGTGCACTACAATAATTTTTATTTAATAATTCCGCATAAAAAATCCGTTAGAAAATTTTCTAACGGATTTTTTATGCGGAATAGATTCTATTTATAAGAATGAGATTTTTGCAAACCTACACTTCGAATTACATCATTCCTGGCATTCCACCACCACCCATTGGAGGCATTCCACCAGCAGTATCTTCTTTAATATCTAT
>JAOKTT010000005.1 GCA_028336245.1 Polaribacter sp. | reverse complement strand
ATCAAAATTATTAGCACCAAAAACATACGAATTTGAAATTAGGATTGGTGTAGGATCACCTTGCATGATACCAGTTTCTATATTGGCTAAAATCCAACGGCCATAACCGCCACTTTGTTCAGCAAAATCGACCAAGGATTGCATCATATCACTACTTTCATTGGGGTATAACATTGCAATTATTTGTGCCTGTGTTCGATAGGTATCCCAAACACTAAATGAACTGTATTGGGCTTTACCCTTAGTTTTGTGAACTAAAAAATCAGACCCCATATAGTCACCATTTTCATCACTAACTATATTGGGATGAATTAGAGAATGATATAAATGTGTATAAAATTGTATAGCGCGATCTTCATTTGATGTTTCAATAGCAATTTTTGATAAACTTAAATCCCAAGCTTTTACAGCATTTGCATGATAGGTTTCAAAACCACCTTCTAATCTATTCGCTTTTAAATTCTCTTTTGCATTTGCTATTGAAACATATGAAATTGCAATGCGATAATTCACTTCACTATTTTTGTTAGTATCAAATGTAAAATATGCCCCAGAATCTTTTCCGTAGGCATGATTTACATCTACTAATAATGCATCTTTAATCCAAGTCCCTTTAGTATTGGCAGGTCTATCAAATTCGGCTACAAAATACACTTTGTATTTTGTAGAAGTGCCACAAAAATCGCCGCCATCAGCGAAACCTTCACAAGTTTTATTAGATGTTATCTTTAGCATGGCACTATTTAGACTAGTTGAACTAATACCAGCACCAATTAAAATAGTTCCTGTTTTCGCAGATTTGTCAAACTTAAAATTGGCAATTCCTGCCCGCTTATTTACAGTCAACTTAGCAGTTGTTTGGTCCGCCATATCAACAGATAAAAACCCTGCATGAGCTTGGTTTATAGTTTTATATTTTTTTAAAACCTTCCATATTCTTTGGTGAATGTAATAGATTACCCGAAACAGGAAGTACAGGGAAATTCCCCATGTGAGGACAACCAGCACCACTAAGTTGATTTACTACAAAACCTTTTTGTGGTGAAAAAAAGCTTGGCGTAAACTGAACCATTCCAAAAGGATAAGTAGCACCTACATAATTAAATCCACAGCCCAAACCACTGCCTTGAGACCCTATTTCTGGATTTACAAGCTTGGCATATTGTTGCGCATTTGAAGTGAAATTATTAAAAAAAAGTATATAAACTATTGCAAAAATACCTGTCAGTTTTATGAATTGTTTATGCTTAGACTTTCTACATACCGTAATTAAAATACTTCTCATAAATTAATCTGCGAGTTTAATATTAAATCAAACTGAAGTTTGATGTTATTGAACACTTAGTCATACAAATATACTTGTAGACAATTAAGATAAAAATTAATTATCTATTAATGATGAATTAAGTTTTGACTAATTAAATTAATTGGAGTTTTCATCGCAGTTAAATGTATCTTTTTGAATAGAAATTGTAGTTTAAGACAAAAACACTTATATATATTTAGAGAATTACTGTAAATTAAGATTAAATATAATATTAAGAGATTATTGAAACTATATTATTGCCATGCAACCCTAAATTAAGTTTTAAAGCAATTTAGGTGTTTTGTTTTTTTATTTAACCTATTATTAATCAATTAAGACAAGAAAATAATATAGATTTACCTTATCCGCTATTATACTATAACACCTTATCCATAATATCCTTTGCCACTTCAGGGTTTAACAGGGTACTAACATCTCCTAGATAACTGGTGTCTTTATCTGCTATTTTAAGTAAAATATGTCTCATAATTTTTCCGCTTCGAGTTTTTGGTAATCCACTAGTAAACTGAATTTTATACACAGTCGACCATCTACTTGATTGCTTTTAACTCTTTTCCGTTTTCATCTATTAACGCAGGCTAAATAGCAATAAAGGGTAGCGTTGCATAGGTAGGTTTTATTAGTGTTACAAACGGAATTAGAGTAATCATAATTACCCCTATCTCCGTTTACCACCAAGTATCTTTAATAAGACTTTTCTTTTTGCCTATACTATAATTACAACAGTGCATTGCTTCTTCATTAATTGGCACGCCTTCAAATATCACCACTGTAGTTGCACCGTTTGCTAGTAGTCCGTAAACCAGGTAACTGTATCCAATTATCCAGCCAATATCGGCTGCAGACCAATACACATCATCTTCTTTATATTGAAATACATTTTTAAACGTATAAGCTGTATATAACATATTAAGCTGTATTATGCACCATGCCTTTTGGCTGCCCTGCAGAACCTGAAGTATATAAAATAAATAGTGGGTCTACTGCTTTCATTACTTTTGCTTTGCAATCACCTTAAGCATCATCCAATAATGGTTGTAACTAGTGATCGCGTACTACTTTCATTTGAATAGCTGAATGTATCCATTTTACTTCTAATATAAGGTTTATACCTAGAAAACTTTCTAAAAATTCAGCTACAATACATTTTAATATTTCCACCTTACGAAAGCTTCCATAGCGGCATATCGAGACATACCTAATTGATCGTACAAATCTGCAGTTTCTTTATTTCTATCTTCCGCACGCTGCCAAAATTCTCTACTATCTGTTCCTTGAAACACAACACCATCTTTTTGCGATTGATGTTTGAAAATACCTTTTCTCTTTTCAAGTACTTGGTCTGGTCCCATAGGTACAGCCATCTCAATTTCATCAATGCCCCATTCTTGCCATGCACCTCGATAAAGCCAAACCCAGCAATCATTCATAAATTTTTTAGTTTTTAATTGTTTCACAGCTTCAAAAATAACATCTAAACATACCTTATGCGTACCATGTGGATCTTGCAAATCACCCGCTGCATATATTTGATGTGGTTTTATTTTCTCGATTAGATCTGAAGTTATTTTCACATCCTTTGTTTCAACTGGATTCTTTTTTATTGCACCTGTTTCATAAAATGGTAATTCCATAAAATGAATCTGGCTTTCTGGAATACCAATAAAACAACATGTAGATTTTGCTTCTCCTTTTCTTATTAAGCCTTTAATATATCTTACATCTTGAATATCAATCTCACTTGCCTTTTTGTTTTTAAGAAATGTGATTACTTTTTTGTATATTTTTTGAGCTTCATCGCCTTTTATTCCAAACTTATCATTGTAATCGCATACAAAACTGGTAAACCTTAAAGCTTCATCATCAGAAACTGCAATGTTCCCAGACGTTTGATACCCTACATGCACTTCGTGCCCTTGCTCTTGTAACCTTTTAAAAGTACCCCCCATACTAATAATATCATCATCTGGATGTGGACTAAAAATCAGCACTCTTTTTTTTGCTGGTGCTGCTCTTTCAGGGCGTTTAATATCATCTGCATTGGGTTTACCTCCTGGCCAACCCGTAATAGTGTTTTGTAGATTGTTAAATATTTTGATATTGATATCGTAAGCAGGACCTGAATCAGCCAATAAATCACTCATCCCATTTTCAATATAATCAGCATCTGTCAACATTAAAATGGGTTTATTCAAATGAATTGCCAACCCTAAAACGGCTTTTCTAATGAGATTATCAGTCCAAACAATTTCTTCTACAAGCCATGGCCTATTAATACGTGTTAATTTTGATCCTGCAGCTTGGTCTAAAACAAAGGTTGCATTATTATGCTCTTGTACATAGGATGCTGGCACTTGCCTAGCAATAGGGCCCTCTACTGATACTTTTATAATATTAGATTTACCTTCACCCCAAGCCATAAGTATAATCCTTTTAGCTTCCATGATTTTTTTCACTCCTAAGGTAATTGCTGTCCTTGGTGTTTTATCTAAACCAGAAAAATCGCCACTGGCTGCTACTCTTGTGATATGGTCTAAAGCGACTAACCTTGTTTTTGAGTTTTGAAGTGCTCCAGATTCGTTAAAACCAATATGTCCATTACCTCCAATACCTAAAATTTGTAAATCGATACCGCCTAAAGCTTTAATTTTTACTTCATATTCGTTACAATAATCTGAAATAATTTCTTTAGCCAAAGTACCATCAGGTATGTGACAGTTCTCCGGGAGTATATCTACATGCTTAAATAATTGTTCTTCCATGAAACGTACATAACTATTTATAGAATCTGGCGCCATAGGATAGTATTCATCCAAATTGAATGATACTACATTTTTAAAGCTTAAGCCCTCTTCCTTATGAAGACGCACCAACTCTGCATATAAACCTTTTGGAGATGAGCCTGTTGCCAAGCCAAGAACACATGTTTGCTTTTGTGCTTGCTTTATTTTTATTAGGTCGGCTATTTCTTTTGCAACCGCTTTTGATGCATCAATTGAGTTCTTATAAACTAAGGTATTTATATTTTCAAATCGTTTTTCGAATCCTGTTGCCTTATCAATATTACTTTTTAACATCTTACTATTTGTTTACTTTTTAAGTTTATATAATTAAATTATTTTCATTTCAGTTCATATCCCCAAATAGCGAAATATAAAATAATGACGTGGCTTCAGTCATACATATATAAAGTGCTGGAATTATGGAACCTTCGACTATTACTACTATAAGTAAAGCTAATACTGTTTTATTGAATTTCTCTAAATCAATAAAAGTTAATGGCCAAATTGCTAACAAACCAAGGCATTCACTATTCCTAAATTAGCAACAAATAAAATACAGATACTATAAACATTGCCTTAGGCAATTCCCATAATACGCATTCGTTTAGTAACACTTTCAAATAGTAAATAGAATAACTATTTTAGCAAACCTCTATTATATTATTAATTTTGTTGCGTTATACTTTTACATTGAATGATAACACGTTCTGGGTAATCAGTAATAATGCCATCTACTTGCAATTCAATTTGTTTTTTTATATCCTCTTCTTCGTTTACAGTCCATGGAATCACTTTTATACTCATATCTTTTAGAGAATCGACCGATTGTTGATTACTTATTAATTTAAAATTCGGACTGTAAATATTAGGTCTAAAATCAAGATATTTTAAATTATTTTGAATATTACCTTTTGAAACCAAATATGCTATTTCAATTTCGGGATACTTTTTATGTAAGATTTTAAGAATGGTAGGATCGAACGACTGAATATTGATTCTGTGTTCCATATTATTTTCAATTATAATCTGCATAACTAAATTAACAAAATCATCAGGTTGTGGTAAATACACATCAGAAACATCTTCAGCCGATTTAATTTCAATATTATATTTTACCTGCTCTAGATTATTATTCTTAATTTCAGTTTCAATTACATTAAAAACTTCACTTAAAAGTGGTTTATACGTCTTTAACTTTTGTTGTTGCGGAAACTTATAATTCCCTCTTGAACCGCCATCAAAAATTCTAATGCTATCATAATCCATTTGGTATAAATTAAAGTTTCTTTCTTCATCTTTATTTATAGGTTCGCCAGAAGGTTTCGACATGTATACCCAAGACATAAACGGTTCGTGTGACACTACTACCTTGCGGTCTTTAGAAATTACAATATCTAATTCAAGAACATTAACACCTTTATGAAGAGCTCCTAAAAAAGCTTCAATAGAATTCTCTGGTAAATTTCCACGTTCTCCTCGATGGCCATGTACTTCAATTTTATGAATTTTTTTCTTAGTTATTTTGTCTATTTTCGATTTACAGGAAACAGTTAAAACTAAAAGGCTAAGAATTAAAAAATTAATAATTTTCATAAGATTATTACTAATTTTAGAACTTAATCCCAGACATGTTTGAAGGATTTTCTTTACTATAACTACCGGTTTGTGCTGATTCGTTTCCAAACATATAGATTACTTTAGTTAAAATGATTATTAACTTTTCATTACTTAAAATTTAAATAGTTTTTTTAATTTTTAAGATATATCTGATGATAAAAATATAATAGAACTTAATTTTAGACCAATAATATTTAAAATAAAACTAGCAGAAATACAATCAATAAAACTATTTTATCGAAGTAAATCTGCTAGAATAACTAAAAAAACAAAGTAAATCTATTAATACTAATTATATTCTCAAAATATTAATCAACTAATTAAATTTTGAAAAACACTTACTATATTTTGTGTATTCTCACCAAAATAAGCTTTTGGTAAAAATGAGTTTATATTAATTATATCCTAGGTTTTGAGTCAAATTTGGATTATTAACCATTTCCAGCGCAGGTATTGGAAATAGCAAATGTTTTTCCTGAAAAGCTTGATTTGAACTAAGATTAGTATGACCCACAAAATTGTCGAAATCACCTGTTTTGCTGTTAAATACCTTTCTAAGACGAACCATATCAAACCAAGTTACTCGCTCATAACACAACTCATGCCATCTTTCTTTCCAAATTAATTCTCTGAATAAATCTTTTGATAAAGAGGTTGCTGTTGTTAACCCTGCTCTGTCTCTCAACTTTTTAATAGCATCAATTGCAGCTGTGGTAGGTCCAGAAACCTCATTTGATGCTTCCGCATAAATAAGCAATACCTCAGCAAAACGAATAACTGAAAAATTCAGAAAGTCACCTAGGCCATTGCCCTCAGTAGTATCACTTCCGAAATTCGCTACATTGAAGGCTTTAAAAATATGAGGACTACCTAAGTCAGTAAGCGCTCCGTTTCCACCCAAAAAATAATCAGTATAAAACCAACCTTCACGATTATTTTTTCGTTTATCTCCACTTTCAAATGAATTATAAAAATTAGTTTCAGGCAAATTTGTTTGCCAACCAAGAGCACCGCCTTTTGTAATGTTTTTCGGAGGGAGAAAACTTAATGATTCGAAGTTTGCACTTACATTCGGCGCATATTGTATACTAAAAATGTGTTCACCTTTATTTTCATTACTTTCTAAAAATATTTCTCCGTACGTATCAAAAAGAGATAATCCACCATTGTCAATTACTTCTTTGGCCTTTTCTGCTGCATCTGCATAATGTTCCGTTTTGTTTAGCGGGTGTCCAGCCATTGTAAGATAAACTTTAGATAGTAAAGACTTTACAGCTGCGATAGAAACCCTACCACTTTGATCAATAAATGGTAATCCTGCTGTTTCAGCAAATTGTAAATCAAACACAATTTGATCGTATACGATGCTTTGTGAAGTTCGTTCAGCATAAAAATCTGGAGAACCCGTACCTACAGGTGAAGTTAGCAATGGGATATCTCCCCATATTCTCACAGCATTAAAATAAGCCCAAGCTCTAAGGAAATAGGCTTCTCCTAAAATTTGTTTTTTCCTAGCCTCTGACATAAAAATATCTGGAACATTTTCAATTACCATATTTGCGTTTCCAATAAGCTTATAAGTTCCTGCCCATACATTTCTTGCATGTATTAAATTAGAATTATAAGACAATGATGCTAAACTATTCAAGTCTGGATTACTAGAGCTATTATTTATCGACTGGCCTGTTACTGCTTCTAATAAATGCCAATTACTGGAATTACCACCGGAAAACCCACCGAAAATATCTCTTGTAGTTGCATAAACTGCGTTTAAAGCAGATTCAGCATGAGTCCCTGTTTTATAAAAAGAATCAGGATTTAAAGAGGATTGGTTATTTTCCTCTAGAAAATCTGAACAACTTAATATAGTTGTGGTTACGAGCGCTATAGTTAATGCTCTATTTAAACCTTTTATTTTAAAAATTTTCATAAGTTATAATTTTAAGTTTTCTGTAATTAAAGTCCAATTTGTAATCCTAGCGTAAAAGTTGAGGATCTTGGATAATCATACCACTTCACTCCTTGTGAAGCAACTCCTGAACCTCCAAATGCGTTTTTGTCATCTACTTCTGGATCTCCCATTAAATCTTTATTCGTTACTAAAAAGAAATTCTGAGCCGAACCATATATTCTTAAATTCTTTAAGTTTATACGTTGTAGTAATTCAGGTTTAAATGTATATCCAAATATCAAGTTATTTCCACGAAGAAAAGAAGCATCTTTTACCATGTGAGAATCGTATAATGACACAAATCCAGCAGAGGAATTTCTTAGTTGTGGAATCATTGTATTTTGATTATCAGGCGTCCAAGCATCTAATACCGTTATGTAATTATTGGCTCTTCCTACTTCGTTTTCACCCTGATGTAATGCAAGGTCAGCAACATCGTTACCAATAGAATATTGAAGATCAATTGTTAAATCAAAGTTTTTATATGTAAAATAATTTACAAAGGTCCCATAGGCATCGGCATATCCATTCCCAATTATAGATCTATCATCATTATCAATTACATAATCACCATTGAAGTCTTTATGTTTTACGTCTCCTGGTAATAAATTATATTTGGCCGCCTCTGCAGCTTCCTCTGTACCCCAGACTCCTAAACGAGTAAATCCATACATAGAACCCATAGCTTCACCTATTCTAATGATCGAACCACCACCAAGATAATCACCTGATCCAACTCCAAAAATATCGGACGGTGAAGCGAGTGAAAGTACTTCATTTGTATTCATCGAAATATTAAAAGTTGAATTCCATGTAAAGTCAGGAGTATCAATATTTGTTGAATTTAAACTCAATTCGAAACCTTTATTTACCATTGATCCAATATTTTGTGTTAAAACACTGAATCCGCTTGTTGCTGGAATTGGAGCATTCAACAGCATATCGGTTGTTTTTCTATTATAATAGTCTAATTCCAAATTGATTCTATTGTCAAATAGTCCCAGTTCAACTCCAATGTCATACTGTGTTACAACCTCCCATCTTAAATCAGAGTTTTCAAGAGTAAGTAGCCCAGTTCCTCCTGCTGAACTGCTCCCAAAAGCAGCTGTATATCCAGGAATATTACTTCCGCCAATATTAGCTCCAGGACCCAGTTGAGCTTCCGAAGAGTAAGCGGCTATACTTGAGTTACCCGTTTGACCGTAACTTGCTCTAAGCTTAAGGTTTGATATTTGAGTATTGTCGGCAAGAAAGTCTTCCTCAGATATTTTCCAGGCAGCAGCTGCTGAAGGAAAATAAGCCCATTTATTTGCTGCCCCAAACTTAGAGGATCCATCTGCTCTTGCAGTGAAAGTTAAAAGATATTTGTCTTTCAAATTATAATTAATTCTAGTAAAATAAGAATTAAGCGATTCAGCTTCCATAGATGATGCTGAATTTTTAAAAGATGCCGCTCCTAGATTGTTAGGACCGTAGCCATCTGAAGGGGTGCCATATCCATCGCCTTGGAAATAATTTCGGTCAGTTTGTTGCCATGAAGCTCCTAATAAAGCTGTTATTGAATTATTTTCATCAATTTCCTTTGTATAGGTTAAATAGTTTTCAACTGAATAAAAAATACTTCTTGATTGACCTTGAATAGCCCCATTATTTCCACCATTAAAATATCCTGGAAAAAATATTTTTCTTCCTTGATTTAGTACATTTGAAGCAACAATTGTTTTCATTTCTAAATCCGTAGAAAGCTTAATATTTGTAAAGAAACTACCAGTAAAATTGTGGGTATCAGTGGTGTATTCTCGATCTTTTAAATCCATTACTGGATTCCACATAAAATCACCTGCCATGGCAGTACCTTGTCCATATTCTAAATTAGTTGCATAGTTTAAAAACCATGGAGGAAAGAATGGATTGTTTCCGGTTGCATATTGAACTGGCATAAATGGGAAACCTCTAGTTGCATTAGCAAATACCCATTCGCCAGTATCTTGAAATCTTTCTTGTCGTACGCTAAAATCTACTGTTCCACCTATTTTTAACCATGAATTAACTTCACTCTCCATATTAAATCTTGTGGAGTATCTTTTTACGTAAGAATTTATAAGAAGGCCTCTTTCATCTCTTAAACCAACAGAGGCACTAAAGGTTGTTTTTTCGTTACCTCCAGAAAATCCAAACTGATGATTTTGAGATACCTTATGTTGTAATAGCTCATCATACCAATCTGTATCATAATTAGCTTTACCATTAGAATCAAAAAGTTCATTAACAAGGTCTCCAAGAAAAGCACCCTGCCTTTTTTGATTAGGCTCTTGATTTACGTAATTCCCTGCTGCCCATCCCGTAGGATCAAATTTCTCAGAATTTTCCCAAGCTAATTGCTCAACCATTTGAAATTGTTCTGAATTCAATACATCGGGGATCGAATTAGGACCATAGGAATTTATAAAAAATTCGGAATTATAGGTAAACTTAGTTTCTCCCGATTTGCCTTTTTTTGTTGAAACTAATATAACACCATTTGCACCTCTGGATCCATATATAGCCGTTGCTGAAGCGTCTTTTAAAACCTCTATTGAAACAATATCAGCTGGATTAATATAATCTATTACAGAGTTACCTTGACCTTGTGTGGCTGCACCCTGCGGCAGTTGAACTCCATCTACTACATAGAGAGGATCATTACCCGTATTGATTGAACTTATACCTCTAATACGCACTTTTGTTCTACCGCCTGGTCTACCACTAGCTGTATTAATTTGAACTCCAGCAACTTTTCCTGCTAGTGCTTGATTTATTGTAGCAACAGGACGTTCCATTAATTGGCTTTCCTTCACTCTGCCGACTGCTCCAGTAAGATCAGATTTTTTCTGACTACCATATCCTATTATTACCACTTCATCTAAATTGTTAAGATCCTCTTGAAGTATAACATTGATTGTCGATTTTCCTGCAACTGAAACTTCAATAGATTTAAACCCTAGGTAACTAAAAATTAAGGTTCCATCATTTTTTACATTTTCAATTAGAAAATTTCCATCGAAGTCTGATTGGGTTCCATTACTGGTTCCCTTTTCAACTACACTTGTTCCTATTAAAGGAGTACCACTAACATCTGAAATACTACCGGAAATTGTTACCTGGGAATATCCCTGAGATAAAACAGCAAATAGTGCAACAAAAAAAAGGGATAAACTTAGATTTGACTTAAGTCGAGACAACGTGTGAAACACATTGTTTAAACTAATTAATTGTTTTTGTTTCATGTTTTTAAATTGTTTTGATTAATTGATTGTTCACATTAATTAATTGTTTTTGTTTCATGTTCTTAAATTATTATGATTAATTGTCTTTGTATTTTTGTTTTATGTTATTAATTGAAATTTAAAGACTATTAGTTAACGAATTTAAAAAACACAAAAGAGTATAAATTATTTTATAAATATATATGCAATAGCTTAATTTGTTAATTAATTAATTATTAACTATTACTTAATTATGAATTAATCTTATTAATAGTAAACAAAAAAAACACCATAATCAGTGCGTTATAATTTATTAAAGATGTCCTATTTTACAAAAGCATTAACCCTAATATTAGAAGAGCATATAAGTAGATCTACTACAATAGTAACTGATAAATGAAGCGGTTAGGTTACCAACCTTTTAAAAGAGATTTATGACTTTGACCACATATATAATAACAATGGTGCTAATTTCAAACAATTACATATTGTGTAATTATGCAAATTAAGTAATCGTTGAGAGCAATACCAGCTAATGCAAGTAAATGGCATATTCAAGCATGCTTGGATAAGTTTTGTTTTAGAATTAATCGCTCTCAATTTAAAACCAGCATATTTTATATAACGATTAATAGAATGGTAGAAGGTAAACCAATATATCAAAATCAAATGAAACAAACGCTATGCGTAATAAACCAAAATTTATTCTAAATTATCTGGAATTTGCCGCATAACATCTTTATAAGTATATGGAAAATTGTCTCCCATTATTTTATTATAATTAATTATAAAATAATTAAATTGTTTTTTTGCCTTAAAAGTCATTTTCATTTTAAGTAACGTATGTATTCTATAATAAAAAGCAGTCTCGTTTAAAGAATCTATATTGAATAAAACTTCTGTTAACGGAATTATAGGTGCATAGTCCTTATTTGTATAAAGTAGTTTTATTTGATTAGGAATGTATTTTAAAACTTCATATTCAAAATCTTTCTTAACTTTATCAAAGCATTTATCATTAATTGATTGTAAGAATTTCCTAGAACTAATTATTTTAGCAAGTTGCGTTAATGAATTCTCATCAAATAGATCATTTTTTATGGCTTTTAATTGTGTTAAGAAACTAAAATAGTCACAATAAAACGCTTCCTCAAATTCTATAAAAAAGCGCCCATTAGAATAGATGAGTTCTAATCCATCAATATCTGTCAATATATTTCTTAATTGACTAATCGTTACATTTTTTAAATTTGATGCTTTTTTGGGCGTACTATCTGGCCATATTGTTGTATAAATTAATTCTGATGTTAATCCAATTGTATCTTTTTGATTGCTGCTAAAAAGTAGTAATAAAAAAAGTTGCCTAATTTTTGGGCTAAAGAGATAAGAAATATCCTTTTCATAACGATTAATGACCTTGAAACTTCCAAATAATATAATAGA
The DNA here is from genome assembly GCA_028336245.1 of Polaribacter sp. Classification (GTDB taxonomy): domain Bacteria; phylum Bacteroidota; class Bacteroidia; order Flavobacteriales; family Flavobacteriaceae; genus Polaribacter. The sequence goes on along the minus strand of JAOKTT010000005.1, from coordinate 53,238 downwards.
ATTAGCGATTGTAATCTCCTTATTTGTGTCCTGGTCGTGTTTTAAAACTTTCTGAACCTGAACTTGAATTGCGTCCTTATTTCTTTTTCTTTTTTTAATGATAAAGTGTATAAAAAATAAAAGGCTTACAATTACTAAGAGAATAACTAATATTATAACAATATTAGAATTTGTTTTTACTTTTGGACTATAGATGTCCTCTTTTGAAACCGGAGGCGCATTTAAAGAATAAATATTTATTTTACTAGAACCATCGTCTTTAAACTCTTGAGTGGTACAAAACAATTGATTAGTTAATTTGTTGATATATAAATTGGCATTTGTAAGAATTTCTTCAGAATTCATGGGTATATAATCGCCAAGAATTTGATGACTCCCATCTTTTATTGAATACTTATACAATTGTAAAGAGGTGGAAGGAATATATTCTGGGTAGCGTAATGCATAAAATGAAGAAGAATCTTTTGTGATAACAATATTTCTCGCTGAAACCATGTTTATGTTTTCTTGCTCAATTTCCCATAGTTTTTCTATTTTTTTTGTTAATAGGTTAACTTTGTGACAATCGTAGTAGTATGTTTTACCGATACTTTGTTCGCCTGTTATATTACCTTGACCACCAAATATTAAAATTTCATGTTTCGTAAGTTTTGCTACACCAGAAAAGAACCTAGGAGAAATGATGTCTCCTGTAAATGTTAGTTGTTTCCATGTATTATTTTCAAAATTGTATGCATTGAAATCATTTGTAAAACGCATATGCCCATAACCACCAAAAATCACTAATTGATTGTTTTTTGAGTCGAGAAAAGCATTGTGATGATGCGATTCTGGTGATCGTTTGAGTAAACTATTTGTTTGCCAATAATACTGTGGGTCATTTAAATTAATAGATGCAATTGTAGGTTTTTCAGGCAAAACATCATATAACTCATACACATATAATTTATTCTCAGCCGAATTTAAAAAACTATTTCCGAGCCTCATAGAGACGGGCATTTCATTTTTAAAACTATGAAAAGTATTTTTTTCAGTTTTAAAGTCATAAAAATTTAAAGTGTCCTCATTTTGAAAGATAAACCTACTATTGTTTTCATCAAAAGTAATAGATGTTACCTTTTTAAATGCTGTTGTGTGCCGCAATTTCCAGTGATACGATTCTTTAATTAACCAATTTGGGCGATTTACATTTCCATAAAGATTATCAGTAGAATCAAAAACATCATTACCTTCACTTTCATTAAAATTAAATATGTATTTATTCTTTTTATTTTTAATATTAAGCTTTTTTATTGACATTGAAGGCACATCGATAACACTTCCGTGTTTTCCAAAATAAATTTCAGGGATTATACTGTTGCTAAATTCATTTTCATTAAATGAAAATACCTTATCATTAATTCCCAGTGTAATTTTTTTTACTGTTGGATTAAAGTTTAAAGATATTTTCATCCATTTCCTTTCTCCAAGTAATTCATTCTTTAAAGGAACGGTAACCAATGTCTTAACCCCATCACGATTAAGTTTAATCTCACCCAAATTTCCTATTTTACCAACATATGCCAATGAATATGAAGTAGAGGTGTTTTTGTCTTTTATATGAAAAATGTATCCAAATATATTTGGATCTAAAATAGACATATCAAATTCGACATTAAAATCACCTTCAAATCTTGGTTGATTTTGGACAAAAACATTGTACGAAGTTCTATTGATAATTGAACTGTCACTGGAGTTAAAACGAATCCCTTGTGCTCTCCCCAAAAAAGGGAATGTGATAGTAATTATAAATAATAATTTAATTAAACTTTTTCTCATTTTATTAAAAAAATGTCTTAATAACTTTATAAAGATAGTTAATTTTTGTTTATTATAAATTATAATAAACTAAACAAAATAAAAAAATAGCTACATTTAATATTAAATAATAGTAGACTTCAAGAATTTTGGCATAAACTGAATTTAACTTTAAGCAGTTAAGCACCGCGGGCAAAAAAACTGTTTCCCAGCTTTAGGTTATTAACATTAACAGTAATATTAAATTCACCTTCATAATCAGCCATTGATAAGAAGTCCGCAACATAAGTTATACCGTTTTCAACACAATATTTCTTTAAAATCTTATTTAGTTGCACTACTTTTTTGCTACCTAAAACTCAGGTGACTGTAATAAATTAATCGCAGGAAGCGTTGAATAAATATATACAGAGATATTATTTGTAATAGCAATTTCCACCATTGAGATTATATTTTCTTCTGTATTTTCTATTATTATTGACCATGTTTTTCCAGTAATGTGCATTTCTTGTGCGTTAATTGTAATTGAAATAAATAAGAAAACTACGGTTGTTTTATTTAAAATTATTATTATTTTGATTTAGAATGAACCCATTTTATAAAATCCTTTTCAGCAAATGCATTAGTCCAACTGTCGTGACCAGTTTTTTCGTATAAAGTCATTTTAGGACTGCCGCCTGAAACTATAATTGCTTTTGCAATTTCCAATGAATGTTTTGGACTAACCACTTTATCATCGGAACCATGAAAAATCCAAATAGGTACTTTTTCAGCGTATAAGCTAGCTAACTTTTTACTTCCATTACCACAAATAGGGGTTGCAGCAGCAAACATATTTGGTCTTCTATATAATATTTCAAAAGTTCCCATGCCACCCATAGATAAACCACCCACATAAATTTTTTGTTTATCAACCTGTTTTTTTTCTATGAATTCATCCATCAACTTTATAACTAACCCTAGACTTTTATTAGGCTTTGTGATTTTATTATTGAAAATTTTATTCCATGTATCGGATTTTAAACTTGGCCATCTATCATTTTCTGAACATTGAGGAAATATTACCCAAGAATTGTATTTTTCTCTATTTTCTTTTTTTAAAAATAGTTTTCCACCATGCATTAGTTGAGAAATATTATCGTTCCCTCTCTCTCCAGCACCGTGTAAAAATAAATGAACAGGATACTGTTTGTTATGATCGTAATTTAAAGGCTTAAGAATTCTGTAATGAAGCGTGTCTTTTTTAAAAATAAAAGTTTCTTTTTCATACAATTCAAGATTTTGAGAATTTAAATTATTAATAAGTGAAAGACAGAATAGAAGTGTAAAATATTTCAATTTAATGTTTATTTATTATAAATAATTATTTTTAAAAGTTAGCCCTTATTAATATTTATATAAGTTTTTTGTGAACTCTAAGGCCATACCAAGCTATATAAACAAAACATAATAGCGGTAGTATGAATGAAAAATTAACCTCTGAAACACCCATGATTTTCGTATCTGCAACACCACTGCCACCTGCATCAATAATCATACCTTGTAATTTTGGCATTAATGCACCTCCTACAATGGCCATTACTAATCCTGCTGAACCGACTTTTGATTGCTCTTCTGTTAAATCACCTAATGCAATACCATAGATAGTTGGAAACATTAAAGACATAAAAAAGGAAACACCTGCTAAACAATACAATCCAACTATTCCTTGAATAAAAATGGTCCCTGCAACACAACCAATAGCAAATATGGCAAAATACATTAATAGTTTTCCTGAGCTCATAAATTTTAGTAAATAAGTTCCAATAGCTCGACCAACAATAAACAATCCAAATGCTACTAATTGGTATGTACCAGCAGTAACATTATCAATACTTATACCTTCCGCATATTGATAAATGTAGGTCCAACACATAATTTGAGCACCTACATATAAAATTTGAGATAATACTCCTAAAATATATTTTGTGTTTTTAACTAATGCTTTAAAGGTCTCTCCAATACTAGGCATACCATTTTCTTCTTTAGATTGAGGCATTTTACTAACTAAAAACAATACAAAAATTCCAATAATTACTATGCCTAAAATTACATATGGGTTGCGAATGACCATTAAGTCTGCCGTTTTAATTGCAATTTTAGAGGCTTCGTCTAAAGTACTAAAATTTGAAATATCATCAGACTGCAAATTCTTTAAAACAAATTGTTGTGCTACTATTAATCCTGCGATTAAACCCACTGGGTTAAAAGCTTGTGCTAAGTTTAAACGTTGTGTTGCTGTTTCTTTTGCACCCATAGCCAATATGTAAGGATTCGCAGCTGTTTCTAAAAAAGCTAAGCCAAATGTTAAAATGTATAATCCAACACAGAAAAACATAAAACTCTCTGATTGAGCAGCAGGATAAAATAACAATGCTCCAGTAGCATATAATGCTAAACCTATTAAAATACCAACTTTATATGAATACTTTCGCATAAATAGAGCTGCTGGCAATGCCATACAAAAATAACCACCATAAAATGCCATTTGTACCCAAGCCGCTTGAGAATTTGAAAGCTCTAGTACTTTTTTAAATGCTTGAACCATAGGGTCTGTTACAGCATTAGCAAACCCCCAAAGTGCAAATAAAAAAGTTACTAAAATAAAAGGAATTAGTATCTTTTTTGATACAACAACAGGTTTTAAATTACTCATTTTTCTAATATTTTATTTTAATGATTTTAGATGAACTATTTTCTATAAATTTGTTTAGCCTTATTAAAAGTTATTATAAGTTAATCACTATCGTCTTTTTTTCTAACCTACTTTTTTCAGCAATGAATCCAATTAAATGACTTTCAATTGATGCATCAAGAGTTGAACTAAGTACACTAGCGTCTTTTGTTTTTACGGCGCGAATCCAATCTGTTACTAAAGCCCAGTCACCACCTCCATGTCCACTATTTTCGTAGTGCTCAACATCTTTAACAGTGATATCCCATTTGGTTTGTTTCCCTGTTAGGAAATCTGTATGCGTAAATTCATTCATATCACCAACCACATCTCCCAAAGATCCCATAACGCGGGTTCTTCTTCCATGGTAGGATGTAAAAGCCTCCATAGAAAAATTGACAGTAACCCCATCTTCAAATTCCATTGAAGTTATATAGTGATCTGGCTGATCGTTTTCCATCTTGTAAACACATCGGCCATAATTTGTTTTTGCCAATTGTTCTAGAATAAAATCACCATGCTGTGATTCGTCTTCTGGTAAATCGAACACATAGGTTCTTTGCCGATCCCTATGATAAATTTTTAGCGCAGAATATGGGCAACTTGATTCTACGGAACATCCATCGGCACATCTATACGTACTTCCCTCAGGAGCATTTTCTGATCTAAACCACTTTAGACCGCCAAAGGCTGAAATGGCTTCACATTTTTTTCCAACTAGCCATCGTAAAATATCAAGGTCATGGCACGATTTGGCTAGAATAATTGGAGTAGTTTTTTTTGAGTTATGCCAATTACCTCGCACATAAGAGTGAGCCATATGGATGTGCTCAATTGGCTCCATGTGTTGTATGCTGACTATATCGCCAAGAACACCCGAATCCATTAATTGTTTGAGGTTAATAAAATAGGGAGCATAACGCAATACATGGCAAACAGCTACGATATTACCATTTTTCTTTTGTAGTTCCAAAATATCTCTACACTCTTGTTCTGTTGGAGCAATTGGTTTTTCTAGTAAAATATCATAACCCATTTTAAGGGCTTTCATACACGGACCATAATGCAAGTCATCTGGAGTTGTAATTATTATAGCATCCGCAAATTTAGGTTGTTCAAAAACACGCTCCCAAGTATCAAACCTGTTTTTTTCTGAGATATTATGTTTATGTGAATACCTTTCGTTTCTAATTTCAATCGGCTCCGCAACCCCTACAATATTTAATTCATTTGGAAATTCAACCGCATAATTGCCGTATACATTACCACGCGAACCCGCTCCTAGCGTAATTGCAGTAATAGGGTCTTTTATGTCCTTATTACCAATAGGTCTTACATATACAGGTTTGCCAATCATGGAAATATTAGCTAAACCGAATAATGGCATGGCTAAGATTGGCGATCCTACTGCAGCTAATATATTTACTAGTGCTTGTTTTCGGCTTATTTTTTTTCCCATGTTATTCTTTTTATTAATTATTTGATACTTTTTCTAAATTACATTTTAAATGTTGTCAAAAGAAATCGAATTTCGATTTTGCTACATAAAATAGTTTGACATATTAACAAAAAAAATGAACTAAAGATGTTTACATAATTTTCTAATTCTTAAAATCTATTACCTATAATACTTTTTACAACTTCCGGATTCAACAACGTAGAAACGTCTCCAAGATTGTCTATTTCATTGCAAGCAATTTTGCGTAAAATACGACGCATGATTTTACCTGAACGTGTTTTTGGCAATCCTTCTGAGAACTGAATTTTATCTAATTTTGCAATCGGCCCAATTCTATCTGTAATTAATTGATTGATTTCTTTTTTTAAATTGTCGTGATTCCTGCTTTCTCCCGTGTCTTTTAAAGTTACATATCCAAACAATGCACTTCCTTTTATAGCATGCGGAAAGCCAACAATAGCAGATTCTGCTACAGCTGGATGCTCATTTATAGCATCCTCAATTGGTGCTGTTCCTAAATTATGACCAGACACAATAATTACATCATCTACTCTTCCTGTAATTCTGCAATACCCAACCTCATCTCTTAAAGCGCCATCACCTGTAAAATACATGCCCTTATAGGCAGAAAAATAGGTTTCTTTATAACGTTGGTGGTTTCCCCATATGGTTCTTGCAATACTTGGCCAAGGAAATTTAACACAGAGTCTTCCTTCTACCTGATTTCCTTTTAATTCGTTCCCGTTTTCATCCATTATTGCAGGCTGAATTCCTATAAAAGGTAAGGTTGCATACGATGGCTTTATTGGTGTAACATAAGGTATCGGTGTTATCATCATACCTCCCGTTTCTGTTTGCCACCAAGTATCAATAATCGGGCTTTTCTTTTTCCCAATATTGTCATTATACCAATGCCATGCTTCTTCATTAATAGGCTCTCCTACAGACCCCAATACTTTTAAAGAGGATAAATTATGTTTATCTACTAACTCTGTTCCGTGTTTTGCCAATGCTCTAATGGCTGTTGGTGCGGTATAAAACTGATTTACCTTATGTTTCTCTACAATTTCCCAGAAACGTCCAAAATCTGGATAACTTGGCACACCTTCAAACATTAATGTAGTTGCCCCGTTTGCTAACGGACCATATACAATGTAAGAATGACCGGTAATCCAACCAATATCTGCAGTACACCAATACACATCATCTTCTTTATATTGAAATGCATTCTTAAACGTATATGCGGTATATACCATATAACCAGCCGTTGTATGCACCATGCCTTTTGGCATTCCTGTAGAACCAGAAGTATATAAAATAAACAACGGGTCTTCCGCATCCATTATTTCTGCTTCACAATCTATAGATGCATTATCCAATAATGGTTGCAACCATTGGTCACGACCCTCTTTCATTTGAATTTCTGTGTTGATTCTTTTAGCAACCAAAACAGTTTCTACTCCTGCACAATTTTCTAAAGCATCATCTACAATTCCTTTCAAATCGATGGTTTTTGCACCCCTATAAGAACCATCAGAAGTAATCACCATTTTACAATCAGAATCATTAATTCTTGTTGCCAATGCAGCGGCTGAAAAACCTGCAAAAACTACAGAATGGATAGCACCTATTCTTGCACAAGCAAGCGTTGCAATAGCCAATTCTGGAATCATTGGAACGTAAATACATACCCTATCTCCTTTTTGAACTCCGTTTTCCTTTAAAACATTGGCAAACTTATGTACTCTTTCTGATAATTGTTTATAGGTAATATGTTCTGCACCCTCACTTGGGTCATTTGGTTCAAATAAAATAGCAGTTTTATCTGCTCTTGTTGCCAAATGCCTATCAATACAGTTTTCTGTAATATTTAGTTTTGCCCCTTCAAACCATTTTATTGTTGGCTTAGAGAAGTCCCATTCTAAAACTTTATCCCATTTTTTACGCCAAACAAAATGTTCTTCTGCAATCTCTTCCCAGAAATTTTCCGGCTCTCGAATAGATTTTCTGTAAACTTGATAATATTCTTCTAAATGTTTTATATGATAATTACTCATAATAGATCTAATGTGTTGCTTCCCCAGCACCACTTGGAATTCTAATATTGGCTACTATTTCTTGTACTTCTTTTGGCGGATCTGGAGTGAATTTTGAAATCACAATAGAAACAATAAAATTGATAATCATAGCAACAGTTCCAAATCCTTCTGGAGATATTCCAAACCACCAATCTTCTTTTGTACCTCCACCAAACCAATCAAATTTGAATTTCAACATGTAAAATAGCATCATCAAAATACCTATTATCATTCCTGATATCGCTCCTTCTTTGTTCATCTTTTTAGTAAAAATTCCTAAAATAATTGCTGGGAAAAAAGAGGCTGCTGCCAAACCAAATGCCAAAGCCACTGTGGCGGCTACAAAATCCGGCGGATTGATGCCAAAATACCCTGCAACACAAACGGCAACTACTGCAGACAAGCGAGCTGCTACTAATTCACCTTTTTCTGAAATATCTGGTTTGATCATTTTTTTAATTAAATCGTGAGATACAGATGCAGAAATAACCAATAACAATCCTGCTGCTGTGGACAATGCAGCAGCTAAGGCTCCTGCTGCTACTAAAGCAATAACCCAATTTGGCAACCCTGCAATTTCAGGATTGGCCAATACCATAATGTCTTTATCTATTATTAATTCATTTTTAGAAGTGTCTGCGAGGTACTGTATTTTACCATCATTATTTTTATCACTAAAAGATAATAACCCCGTTTCTTCCCAGGTAGTAAACCAATCTGGCATGTTTTTATACTCTTGATTGTTTACAGTTTCTATCATATTGGTGCGTGCAAAAACAGCAATCGCTGGTGCAGTTGTATATAAAATCATGATAAATAATAATGCCCAGCCGGCAGATTTACGTGCATCTGAAACTTTTTTTACCGTAAAAAAACGAACAATTACATGCGGTAAACCAGCAGTTCCAACCATTAAAGCAGCCGTAATAAAAAACACATCTAATTTTGATTTACTTCCTGATGTATATTCAGCAAAACCTAAGTCACGATGTAAACCATCTAATTTATCTAATAAATAGATGCCATTTGCATCTTGACCTCCAAAACCTAATTGTGGAATTGGATTTCCTGTTATTTGAATAGAAATAAAAATTGCAGGCACCATAAACGCAAAAATTAGCACACAGTATTGAGCAACTTGGGTATAGGTAATTCCTTTCATTCCGCCCAAAACTGCGTAGAATAAAACGATAATCATCCCAATAATTACACCTGTGTTGATATCAACTTCTAAAAATCGAGAAAATACCAAACCAACACCACGCATTTGTCCAGCTACATAGGTAAATGAGACTAAAAGTGCACAAAACACTGCAACAGTTCTAGCTACATTAGAATAATAACGGTCTCCAATAAAATCGGGTACTGTAAATTTTCCAAATTTACGCAAATACGGAGCCAATAATAATGCTAATAAAACATAACCTCCAGTCCAACCCATCAAATAAACAGATCCATCATACCCATTAAAAGAAATTAACCCTGCCATTGAAATAAAGGAAGCGGCAGACATCCAATCTGCTGCAGTTGCCAATCCGTTTGCAAGTGGCGAAACTCCACCACCAGCAACATAAAATTCTTTTGTTGATCCGGCTCTAGACCAAATTGCAATACCAATATATAATGCAAAAGTAATGCCTACTAGCAACCATATCCATGTTTGTAAATCCATAATTAGCTATCTAAATTGTATTTTTTATCTAATTTATTCATCAACCTTATGTATATAAAAATTAAAATGGTAAATACATAAATTGACCCTTGTTGTGCAAACCAAAACCCAAGTTTAAAACCTCCCATTCTAATAGTATTTAACTCATCAACAAAAATAATTCCACAGCCATAAGAAACAATAAACCATATTGTTAATAATATAGTGAGGTATTTTAAGTTGGTTTTCCAGTATTTTTTTGATTTTTCATTTTATGTTTTTAAACAACTTGTTTTTAAAATTTAAATCTAAATATATGTTAAAAAGGTTAATATTTCACTTAATATGTAGTTAGTCAAAACTTAATTTTGGAAATTATTTATTAATAATAAATGCTTTAAACTAATTTAACTACTATTCAACGGTGGGTATTTAAGTTCACACCCCTTGTAGAACAACAATTCAGAAAAAGGAAGAAAATAGTTGGAAAAAGATGGAGTTATAATGAAACCAACTGATTCAGGACTGTAGTTCGAGTGGAAATATATTAGTTTATAATATAGGTTTTGAGAGAGGTAAATTAAACGATTTTATAGAAGTGTTCCCTCGATATTAAAACGAGTTGAGAGGGGTTGTAAATAAACTGAAAAACCTTATGATTCCTTTTCAGCAGAAGTGGTATTATACCCCTGAAATGAGGGGGAGTTATTCAATAAAGTATGTGCTACCCGCAGTGTTTCCAGAACTCTCATACAATGATCTTCCTATAAAAGAAAGAGGTACTGCATCCAATATATTTCTTTCGATGGTGAACGGAACCTTTGACGGTGATGTAAAAGAAATAAGAAGACAACTATTGGAGCTCTGCTAAGACACGCCTTAACTAAACAATAGACCAAACTTTTTTCTGATATTTTTTCTGATGTTTTTTAATGCCCTAAATTCTAATCAACTACAAAAAGGAATTATCTTTGCCGCATGACACATAAAGCTGGTTTTGTAAATATCATAGGAAATCCTAACGTAGGTAAGTCAACATTAATGAATGCTTTGGTGGGTGAAAAACTATCTATCATTACGGCAAAGGCGCAAACAACGCGGCACCGTATCTTAGGAATTGTAAATGAAGAAGACTACCAGGTTGTGTTCTCTGATACTCCAGGAATCATAAAGCCTGCCTATGAATTGCAATCTTCGATGATGGATTTTGTGAAATCTGCGTTTGAAGATGCAGATATTTTAATCTACATGGTAGAAGTGGGTGAAAAGGAATTGAAAAATGAGGCATTTTTTCACCGCATATTGCACAGTGAAATTCCTGTGATTTTACTTTTAAATAAAATTGACAAGTCTTCCCAAGATGAAGTGGAGGAAAAAATTGAATACTGGAAAAACAAAGTTCCAAATGCGGATGTTTTTGTGATTTCTGCTTTGGAAAAATTTAATGTTCCCGCTGTTTTCGATAAAATAAAAGAATTGTTGCCTGAAGGTCCTGCTTTTTACCCAAAAGACCAATTGACAGACAAGCCAGAACGTTTTTTTGTGAATGAAAAAATTAGAGAAAAAATTTTAATTCATTACAAAAAAGAGATTCCGTATGCTGTAGAAGTAGAAACTGAAGAGTTTACAGAAGAAGAACATATTGTGAGAATTCGGTCTATAATAATGGTAGAAAGAGAAACGCAAAAAGGAATTATTATAGGTCATAAAGGCGCAGCGCTAAAAAGAGTGGGTGCAGAAGCAAGAAAAGATTTAGAAAAATTCTTTGAGAAAAAAGTTTTTATAGAATTGTATGTAAAGGTCAATAAAAACTGGCGTAGTGATAAAATTCAATTGAAACGTTTTGGATACAATCAAAAATAATTTCAAAGGTCTTCTAACATACTATAACTTTTATTTGACATTTGTCTAAGGCTTTTCTTCTCTTCCTGAGAAACCATAAATACAAGATGAAAGGCAAAAAAACATTCAACCTAAAAAAGTTCATTGTTGCGCGTACACTTCTTAATTAAGACGATCAGCTTGTGCCTAATAAAAAATTACATTTTATTAACAAACCTATACATCTTCGCAATAAAACCGACCATTTTATTTACAAACAAACATAAATACTAATATTTATTTAGACTTCAATTAACACGAAATTTAAGATTTGGATGCATTTTTGGAAAAACTAAAAACCAAACAATGAAAATTTTAAATCAAATTATTTTAACAACCTTATTCTCTATGCTTATAGGTTGCAAAGGCGATAATGAAACTATATTACCTCCCTTAGACACGGCGGTTAACTTTCAATACAAAACAACTATTAATGTTGGTGGTGAAGGTGCATCTGAAATTACAGCTTTTGACAAAATTTCAAAAAAATTATTTACGGTGAATGTAGAATCTAATGAAATTTCTATTCATGATATTAGCGACTTAACTGCGCCAAAAAAGGGAATTTCTATCAATTTAAATGCCTACGGCGCACCAAATAGCGTAGCAGTGTTTGACGAAAAAGTTGCAATTGCTGTTGAAAACAATGTAAAACAAAACCCTGGAAAAGTTTTAGTTTTTAGTGCCGTTGACAACTCTTTACTGAATGAATATACCGTTGGTGCTTTGCCAGATATGGTTGCTTTTTCTCCTGATGGAAAAACAATTGTTTGCGCAAATGAAGGAGAACCAAGTGATGATTACACGAATGATCCTGAAGGAAGTATCAGTATTATCGATTTAGAAAACAATATAGTAACCACCTTAAATTTTAATGCATTTAATTCGCAAGAAGCTGCTTTAGAAAACAACGGATTTAGAGTTTTTGGTCCGAATGCAGATTTAGCAAAAGATGTAGAGCCAGAATATGTTGCCATTTCAGAAGATTCTAAAACTGCTTGGATTTCGTTGCAGGAAAATAATGGAATTGCAAAAGTAAATTTAGAAATAAAAAACATCGAAAACATTTATCCTCTTGGTTTTAAGGATTATTCTTTAGCTAACAACTCTATAGACGCAAGTGATAAAGATGCCATAAAAGAACTAAAAAATTGGCCCGTAAAAGGAATGTACATGCCAGATGCAATTGTATATGTAAAAATTAATGGAAGCGAGTACATCATTTCTGCAAACGAAGGAGATGCTAGAGATTATGAAGGTTTTAGCGAAGAAGTTAGGATGGAAGACTTGGTTTTAGACGAAACTATTTTTCCTGCTTCAAATGATTATTTAAACCCCATGAATTTAGGCCGTTTGAAAACTACCACTACATTAGGAGATGCAAATAACGACGGTAAAGTAGAAGAATTATATAGTTACGGTGCGCGTTCTTTTAGCATATGGTCTGCAGACGGAAATTTGATTTATGACAGTGGAAATAGTATTGCAACCGAAACATTGGCTTTAACCATAGATCGTTTTAATGACAATGATAAAAGGAGTGATGATAAAGGTGCTGAACCGGAAAGTGTAGAAATATTAAATATTGGAAATGAACGTTTTATCTTATTTGTAGGATTGGAAAGAAATGATCAAGTTTTAATGTATGATATAACCAATCCAACAGCTCCCCAATTTTTACAGATTCTTTCTCATCCCGGTGACGAAGCTCCAGAAGGCTTATTAATTATTCCTGCAAAAGACAGTCCTTCAGGAAAAGATTTATTGGTTGTTTCTAATGAAGATAGTGGTACCGTAACCATCTATGAGAACAACTAAAAAGTAGGTCCTTTTTCAAGAATCAAACCAGCAAACAACTTTGCTGGTTTTTGTTTTTTAAAGACTTCATTTTTAGACTCTTTCTTACAGGCTTAAAGCGTACCTTTGCAAAAAATTTCAATTCAAATGAATAGTATTGTTGCCATTGTAGGAAGACCAAACGTAGGAAAGTCGACGCTTTTTAATAGATTGGTACAGAGAAGAGATGCAATTGTAGATTCCGTTAGTGGAGTTACAAGAGACCGTCATTATGGAAAATCTGACTGGAATGGAAAAGAATTCTCTGTGATAGATACGGGTGGATACAGCATTGGTTCAGATGATATTTTTGAAGAAGAAATAAGAAAGCAAGTTACTTTGGCTATTGAAGAGGCAGATATTATTGTATTTGTAGTAGATGTTGAAGAGGGCATTACTCCCATGGATGCTGAAGTTGCCAAAATTCTGCGAAAAGTAAAAAAACCAATTTTTGTTACAGTGAATAAAGTAGACAACGCAATGCGAGATGCAGATGCTGTTGAATTTTATAATTTAGGATTGGGCGGGTACCAAACAATTTCCTCTATTAACGGAAGTGGTACTGGAGATTTACTTGATGCAATTGTAGAAAAAATGCCAGCTCCAGAAGCCGTAGATTTAGAAAAAGAAGAGCTACCAAGGTTTGCGGTTGTTGGAAGACCAAATGCAGGAAAATCTTCTTTTATCAATGCATTAATTGGTAAGGAAAGAAATATTGTAACCAATATCGCAGGAACAACAAGAGATTCTATAGACACAAAATACAATCGTTTTGGATTTGATTTTAATTTAGTAGACACTGCTGGAATTAGAAAAAAATCAAAAGTAAAAGAAGATCTAGAATTCTACTCTGTAATGCGTGCAGTGCGTTCTATAGAATATGCCGATGTTATTATTCTAGTAGTAGACGCTACTCGTGGTTTTGAAGGGCAAGATCAAAGTATTTTTTGGTTGGCTGAAAAAAACAGAAAAGGGGTTATCATCTTAATAAATAAGTGGGATTTAGTAGAAAAAGAAACCAATACCATGCGTGATTTTGAAGCGATGGTTAGAAAGCAAATAGAGCCTTTTACGGATGTACCTATTATCTTTACTTCTGTATTAACCAAACAACGTATCTACAAAGCTATTGAAAGTGCGGTAGAAGTTTTTGAAAGAAGAAAATTCAAAATAGCAACAAGTAAGTTGAATGACGTGATGTTAGACGTTATCAAAAGTTACCCACCACCGGCGATAAAAGGAAAATTTGTAAAAATAAAGTACTGCATGCAATTGCCTACACCAACACCGCAGTTTGCGTTTTTCTGTAATCTACCGCAGTATGTAAGAGAGCCATACAAACGTTTTTTAGAAAATAAATTAAGAGACCTCTATAACTTTTCTGGAGTACCCATTACCATCTATTTCAGACAGAAATAAGCTTCAATACTCTTCATTTATATCCGTGTTTTTAGAACTATTTACAGAGCCGATATTTCATATGAAGAACCGCTAAAGAAACTCCAATAAGGATGCGAATGACCTCTTGTATGAGCACTCCGCGCATTTGCAAGAACATAAAAAAACAAGTGCTACACCTATACTTGAATTCTAGTCATTTCCTGTTATTTTTGGTTTAAAAAACTACATCCTTTATTTTTCAAGCAAAAGAGCCATTGGTAGCTACTGTTAAATAAAAACTAACAGTTTACAATGCCTTCTTTTTACTTTAATTTTTTCGTAAATTTAGTTTTTAATAGAAGACATTAAAAATGTACCCGATTTTGTAATTTTAATGCTTCTTACGCGTCTAATATAACCAACAGTGGAAACCCTAAAGAAAGAAAATTAAAAATGCTTACTTGGAAAGAAATTATCAGTTTTACAGCAAATAAAAATCCGACTCCAGACAGACGAGTTGAAAAATCAGAGACAGAATGGAAAACCATTTTATCGCCAGAACAATATCGCGTTACCCGACAAAAAGGAACAGAAAGCCCTCATACAGGAGCCTTGTGCGCTATTTATGACGAAGGGCAATACAATTGCATTTGTTGCAATGCCCCACTTTTTGATTCCACTATAAAATTTGATTCTAGTTCAGGTTGGCCAAGTTTTACACAACCTATTCAAAAAAATGCTATTAAATATCACAAAGATGTTTCCTTCGGTATGGTGCGAGTTGAAGTAATGTGCAATAGTTGTGATGCTCATTTAGGACATATTTTTCCTGATGGACCAGCACCAAGTGGTTTGCGGTATTGTGTAAATTCAGAAGCAATGAAATTAGAAAAAGAAAACTCTTAATATGAATAAAAATTTACAAATTGCCACCGTCGGTGGTGGTTGTTTTTGGTGCACAGAGGCAGTATTCCAAGAAGTTAAAGGTATAGAAAAAGTAATTTCTGGGTATGCCGGTGGAAATGTTCCAGGCGAACCCACCTATCGAGAAATATGCTCAGGCTTAACAGGCCATGCAGAGGTCATTGAAGTTACATATGATGAAAGCGTTATATCCTATGAAGATATTTTGGTTATTTTTATGACTACACATGATCCTACCACCTTAAATCAACAGGGTGCAGATAGAGGAACGCAATACCGCTCTGTCATTTACCACCACAATGAAATACAAGAGCGAATTTCAAAAGAAGTAGTGCATCAAATACAAGGCTATTATAAAGGCAAGATCGTAACAGAAATAAGTGCGGCACCCGTTTTTTACAAAGCAACTCAAGAGCACCAAGATTTTTATAAGAACAATAACGGACAAGGATATTGCACGTACGTAATTGAACCTAAATTAGCCAAGTTGCGACAATTACATGCAGATAAATTAAAATAACACCGCACTGTCTGCCTACCGTTGAGCGCTCTTAAAAAAAGGTAGGCTGAAAACAGCAATAAAATTAATTGAACTCAATTTTCAGACATGGGATGCTACTGCAAAAAGCAAAGACCTCTTTAACTCTAAAAAATGATATTTTGAAGCTATCCATAAAAAATAAATTTACGGAAGAAAATCCTGCAGACCCTATAGAGGAAAATACAAGAAGACAGGTGGAAAATGCTGCTTTCTCCTTCGTTTATCCAAAGAAAACTGCCAATCCTAAAGTACTGCATGTTTCACTAGAAATGGCTACTGAGTTGTCGATTTCTGCAAAAGAGACCACCTCTGAATTCTTTCAAGATATGGTTACGGGAAACCAAATTTACCCAAATACAAAACCCTATGCCATGTGCTATGCAGGCCACCAATTTGGCAATTGGGCAGGACAATTAGGAGATGGACGTGCCATTAATTTATTTGAAGTTGAACATCTAAATAAAAACTGGAAAGTACAGCTAAAGGGCGCTGGTGAAACCCCATATTCCAGAACTGCAGACGGCCTCGCTGTTTTGCGGTCTTCCGTTAGAGAATATTTATGTAGTGAAGCCATGTTTCATTTAGGAGTTCCTACAACACGGGCACTGTCTTTAAGTTTATCTGGAGATACTGTGTTGCGTGATATTCTCTATGACGGCCACCCAGCCTATGAAAAAGGAGCCATTGTATCTAGAGTAGCACCCTCTTTTTTACGCTTTGGAAGTTTTGAGATTTTTACGGCAAGAGCGGATACTAAAAACTTAAAGGGAATTGTAGATTATACCATAAAACATCATTTTCCGCACTTAGGGACGGCTTCAAAAGAGACCTATATTCAGTTTTTTAAAGAAGTTACCGAACGTACTTTAGAAATGATTATTCATTGGCAGCGGGTTGGTTTTGTACACGGGGTAATGAATACAGACAACATGTCTATTTTAGGATTGACTATCGATTTTGGACCTTATGGCTGGTTAGAAGGCTTTGATTTTGGTTGGACTCCCAACACAACAGACAGCCAACATAAACGCTACAGATATGGAAATCAACCAAATATTGGGCTATGGAATTTATACCAACTCGCAAATGCCTTGTATCCTATAATTGAGGAAGTAGCTCCTTTAGAGGCACTATTAAATCAGTACAAAACTGATTTTGAGAGCAAATCTCTGAACATGATGCAATCGAAACTAGGGTTGTTTACTGAGGACCCAACGGACATCGACTTGATTCAAAACCTGGAAGATACTTTGCAGTTAACAGAAACGGATATGACTATTTTCTTTCGAAATTTAAGTCGTTTTACAGCAGAAACATCGGGTTTAAAATTGATAGAAGCTGCTTTTTATGATCTAGAAAATATTTCCAAAGAAGTTAAAAATACTTGGAATTTGTGGTTTGTAAAATATGCGAAACGTTTGCAGAAAGAGACCTCTTCGCCGGAAGAAAGAACCTTAAAAATGAACGCAGTGAATCCGAAATATGTGTTGCGAAATTACATGTCTCAAATGGCTATTGATGCAGCAGATAAAGGCGACTATACATTAATTGATGCGTTATTTCAACTCTTAAAAAACCCTTATTCCGAACAACCGGAAAAAGAAAAATGGTTTGCAAAAAGACCAGAGTGGGCCAGAGATAAGGTAGGATGCTCTATGTTGTCTTGCAGCTCTTAAAAAAACGTACTATGAAATTAGGATTAGGAACCGCAGCTTTAGGAAGACCACAGTACATTAATATTCGTACAAAAAATATCCAAAAGACCGATCTAGCTGCCTTTAGAAAGCATAGTTTTTCCGTCTTAGAAGAAGCATATGCTCTAGGTGTACGTTATTTTGATACGGCTCCCGGCTATGGCCTCGCAGAAAAACTTGTGCTGGATTGGCTACAAACAAAAAATGACCCCACCATTGAAATTGCCACAAAATGGGGGTATACCTATACCGCAAACTTTGACAAAAATGCTATTATTCACGAAGTGAAAGAACACAGTCTAGCAAAATTAAATGAACAGTGGGAATTCTCAAAACAACTACTACCCGCAGCAAAAGTATATCAAATTCATTCGGCAACAATAGCCACTGGGGTATTAGAGAACCAAGCAGTTTTACAGCAGCTTTCTTCTTTAAAAAAAGAACACCACCTAACAATTGGATTAACAACTACAGGCGAAAATCAAATTGAAGTACTAAAAAGAGCGCTGGATGTTCACATTGAAGGCACTCAAGTTTTTGACCTGTTTCAAGTCACTTATAATTGTTTAGAGCAAAGTTTACAAGAAATAGCTCAGGAATTAATACAGCAGGAAAAAACTATTGTGATTAAAGAGGCAATGGCCAATGGTAGAATTTTTAAAAACAAAAACTATCAACACTACAGTTTGCTTTATAAAACCTTGACTAATTTAGCGCAAGAATACGAGGTAGGAATCGATGCTATATCATTAAAATACTGCGCACAAAAAGTTCCTAAAAGCACCATTTTAAGTGGAGCGAGCACTATAAGACAGCTCCAAGAAAATCTAAAAGCAGGTACTTTTATGCTGAGTAGTCAAGATCTTGTGCTATTAGACGCATTTAAAATACCTGCACATCACTACTGGTCAGAGAGAAAAAAACTAACTTGGAACTAAAAAAACTTTTAAAACAGCTGCAGAGAACAGTAGCAAAGCTTATTTTTATAGCGATCACTCTTTTTAAAAAGCTAGAGAAACCGTCTTCCAAGCAGATAGTTCCTTTTAAAGTTTTATCTTAGTCACATCAATAAAAATGCTGCGTTTATAAATGTTATTTGAACTTAAAGAAATCATACAGCAAGCAATTATCAACCAAGAAAAAGGACTCAAAAATGTCTTAATAACTGTGGTTGATTTAGAGGGCTCCTCCTATCGAAAACCAGGAGTTCGAATGCTAATTTCTAGTGATAATTCCTGCACAGGAGCAGTAAGTGGCGGCTGTGTGGAGAAAGAAATTATCAAAAGAGCACAAAGCGTGTTTGTAAATAATACAGCGAAAATAATCACTTATGACGGTCGATATCGACTTGGTTGTGAAGGCATATTATACATATTGATTGAGCCTCTTCTCATTTCTAAACCATTTCTAAATGTATTTACCACTGCTTTAGAAAAGAGAGAACCTGTAAAAATTGACGCGTATTATAAAAAACAAGATGAAGCGATTGGAAACTATGGCTCTGTACTTCACTTTAAGAATGGGCAAAAACATAGCTTATCAGCATCTTTAAATTTGGAAACTGTAAATATTGAAACTATTTATACCCAAGAACTAACGCCTTTGTTTAAATTAATTATTATTGGCGGAGAGCATGAC
Organism: Polaribacter sp.; assembly: GCA_028336245.1. GTDB lineage: Bacteria > Bacteroidota > Bacteroidia > Flavobacteriales > Flavobacteriaceae > Polaribacter. The sequence continues at coordinate 33,646 of JAOKTT010000005.1, read as the reverse complement.
AGTATTAAACTGTGCACAATTGCGTCCAACTTAGGGTGGCAAGTCTCAGTTATAACGGGTGCAAAAGATTCTAAATTAGCTGCTAATTTCCCCGGAGCAGATACCGTAATCGGAGCAACACCAGAGACGGTCCAATTTACTAATATAGAGGAAAACACTGCCATTGTGTTGATGAACCATAGTTATGTGCAAGACTTAAAGTACCTGATACAGTTGACAAAGTACCAACCAAAATACATTGGAATTTTAGGAGCTCCCAACAGAAGGGAGAAGCTTTTTAACGAACTCTTTGAATTTGCTCCAGAAACTACAGAAAACTTTTTAGACTGTATATACACCCCTGCAGGTTTAAATATTGGCGCAAAAACACCAGAAGAAATTGCAATTGCTATCATCGCCGAAATATTAATGGTGCTAAGAGAAAAAGATGCTGTATCTCTTAGAAATCTAAAAGGAAATATTTACAATTAAACTATGAAAAACATTGCTGTTCTAATTTTAGCTGCTGGCAACTCTTCCCGCATGAAGCATCCAAAACAATTAGTGAAAATTGGAAATAATTTTTTACTAGAAATGGTTTTATCAAAAGGAAAATCACTTGATGTCAAAGATGTATATTGTGTTTTAGGTGCAAATAATACAGCCATTAGACATGAAATTTCCGTTCCAAACATTCATTTTTTAAACCATATTAATTACGACAAAGGACTTAGTGCCAGCATCGCTTTTGGTATTTCACAAATAACCCTCGAAGCTCAAAACTACGATGGTGTTTTAATTCTTTTAGGAGATCAACCCGCCATAGAAAAAGACTATTTAAATGACATGATCGCTTTGTTTTGTAAAAAAACAGCAACTATAATTGCTTCTAACTATGGGCATAAATTAGGGGTCCCAGCAATTTTCCCAAAAAACTATTTTTCTACGTTGCAGGAACTATCTGGTGATTTTGGTGCAAAAAACCTTTTAAGTAAAAATAAAGCAGTGATTGCTTTTAGCAAACAAACCAACTTCATAGACATAGACACAGAAGAAGATCTCTTTGTATTTAAAAAAACGTTTTTAAGATAGCAACCTGAAGGTTTTTTTTAAAGAGAAGTACCTCCATCAAGCGTAATCGTTTGACCTGTAATAAATTTTGTATTGTCAGAGGCAAGCCAAACAACTGCATCTGCAATTTCTTCCGCTTTCCCAAAACGCTTCATAGGAATAACACTTTTTAAAATGGCATCCATCTCAGGCTTGGCAGCTAGCAGTTGATCAAGCAAGGCAGACTCCGTGTAGCCCGGGCAAACTGCATTTACTCTAATGTTTTTTGTAGCATACTCCATTGCAGCAGATTTTGTCATTCCTACCACTGCAAATTTACTAGCACTGTAACTTATATGGTTGGGTGAAGCTTTTAAACCAGCTAAAGAAGCAATATTTACGATGTTTCCGTGTCCTTGAACTAAGAACTGTTGCAACGCTACTTTCATACAATAAAAAACGCCGGTTTGATTTACAGCAACCACCATGTCCCAATCTTTTAGGCTAGATTCATGGGTTCGCAATAAGTTAGGACCAATACCTGCATTATTAACAATAACATCTAAGCGGTCATATTTCTGAACGGTTGAATGAATCAGCTGCGCTACCTCTTCAAAATTAGAAACATTGCATTTATTTGCAGAAGCAACGCCCCCATTCGCTGTAATTTCCAAAACAACTTTTTCAGCACTTTCAATATTCATATCAGAGACAACGACGGTAGCTCCGTGGTTTGCTAAATGTATTGAAGTTGCCTTTCCGATCCCAGAACCTGCTCCGGTGACGATTACTATTTTGTTTTTTACTTCCATTAGTCTATAGATTTTGTTTTTATGGCCTTTAATGCCAATTTACAACATAATTCTGCAGCTTTATTTAAAGTAGCAAAGCGTGAATCTGTTGTAAATCCTTTTGTATATCGATAATAAATTTGTTGTGCAATTACAGCAATTTTAAACAAGCCAAACACATAATAAAATACGAGATGGTCTACATTTCTGCCAGATTTTTGAGCATACATTTGAGCAATTTCACTCCGTATTGGATTTCCTTCAAAAACGGTTGGAGACGGAATCCCTTGTTTTACAAACTCATGATCGGTGGCTACTGTCCAGTAGCCAAGTGAAGTTCCTAGATCCATCAGCGGATCTCCTAAGGTCGCCATTTCCCAGTCTAAAACTGCTGCAACCTCCTTCCACGAATTGTCTTTAAAAACAATATTATCGTATTTATAGTCATTGTGAATTAAACAATGTTGAGACTCTTTAGGCTGATGTAGCTCCATCCATTCCATGACCAATGCTGCTTCAGGATATGCAGTTGTTTTTACTTTTAAAAACTGTTTTCCCCAATTGGCAACCTGCCTTGAAACATATCCTTCCGGTTTTCCTAAACTTTCTAAGCCTACTTCCTTATAATCTACAGCATGCAACTGCGTCATTGTTTCCAACCAAGAATTAGCAACAGTAGTATATTCAGCCGAGGAAAGGTTCCTTTGTTTTGCTTCTTTATAATTTAAGATGATTCCGTCTACTTTTTCCATGATGTAAAAATCACTTCCTAAGATAGCAGTGTCTTCTGAGAAAGAAAGCATCTTTGGTACTTTAGAAAAAGCGCCGCGCACACCACTTTGAACTTTAAATTCACGGTGCATGTCATGCCCTCGTTTAATGGCACCAATTGGTGGTTTCCTTAGCACGAATTCTTTATTTTCGAATGCTAATAAGTAGGTTAAATTGGAATATCCATGAGTAAACTGAGTAACCAATACTTGACTCTCCAGGGAATTTAACAAGTCGTTTTCTTGAAGATATTTCTTTAATAAAACTTCATTTAATTCCTCCCCTTTGCGTACTTTTTGGTTGCTCATTGCTTATTTCCATATTTTTTTATACAACTTTTACCTAATTGATACATGTGCACTTCGTCTGGTCCATCTGCCAAACGCAATATTCTTGCTAGCGCAAAATAATGTGGCAAATAGGTATCTGGCCCGACTCCTTTTCCTCCTAAAATTTGCATCGCGCGATCAATCACTTTTTGAGCCATCTTTGGTGCAATAATTTTTATCATTGCAATGATGTCTTTTGCTTCTTTATTTCCTGCTTTGTCCATTTTATCAGCTGCAGAGAGTGTTAATAGGCGAGCTTGTTCAATTTCACATTGCGACTTTGCAATTTCATGACGAATACTACTGTACTCATGAAACTTCTTTCCAAAAGTAGTCCGCTCCAAAGTTCTTTGTGACATCAATTCTAAGGCATATTGCGCCATGCCCACTAAACGCATACAGTGGTGTATTCTTCCAGGACCTAAACGACCTTGGGCAATTTCAAAACCTCTGCCTTCTCCCAAAATTAAATTTGCCTTTGGTACCCGCACATTTTTTAAAATAATTTCAGCGTGCCCTTCGGGAGAATCATAATAACCAAAAACTGAAAGTGGTCGAACTACTTCTAGTCCAGGAGTGTTCATTGGAACTAAAACCATACTTTGCTGCTGGTGTCTTGCAGCATTAGGATCCGATTTACCCATCACAATTGCCACTTTACAATTTGGATCCATTGCTCCTGAAGACCACCATTTTCTTCCATTAATCACATATTCATCACCCTCCAAAACAATAGAAGTTTCAATATTGGTAGCATCTGAAGAAGCAACTTCTGGTTCTGTCATTAAAAAAGCAGAACGTATTTCACCGTTCATCAGTGGTGTTAACCATTGCTCCTTTTGGGCTTTATCCCCGTATTTGGCCAACACCTCCATATTCCCGGTATCAGGGGCAGCACAATTAAAAATTTCTGAAACCCATATCTTACGCCCCATAATCTCTGCTAAAGGGGCATATTCTAAATTGCTTAACCCTGGACTTAAATCTCCATACTCTTTGGGTAAAAATAAGTTCCACAAACCGGCATCTTTTGCTTTTTGCTTGAGCACTTCTATTTTTGGAAAGCGAGTCCAATTATTTTTAGTAGCACTTTGAAAAGTAATATATTCCTGTTCTACAGGAACTACGTGAGCTTCAATAAAAGAGAGTAGTCGCTGTTGTAGTTCTTTTGATTTTTCTGAATATTCGAAGTTCATGCACAATGTATTAAAGTATTATTAAAAGCAATTAAAAAGAAAAAAAACGCTAAACGTTCGCAAGCATGCGAGAGGCTTTAGCCTGCAATCATATATCCCCCGTCTGCAGTGTAGACGCCTCCAGTCATATAGTTTCCCGCGTTGGAAGCAAGTAAGCATGCCAAACCAACCATTTCTTCTGGCTTTCCCATTCTTCCACTCGGAATTGATTTCTCTAACTTATGCAACATTTTTTCATTTTGCCATAAAGCTGCACTAAATTTTGTTTTAATCAGTCCTGGGCAAATTGCATTGACTTTAATACCATATACACCCCATTCTTTTGCTTGGTTTTTTGTCAGCATTAAAATTGCTGCTTTACTCGTGCTATAGACCCCCAAACCATAACCGGGAGTTAACGCTTCCACAGAGGCAATATTAATAATGCTTCCGTTTTTATTTGCCTGTAAATGTGGCAAAACCAAATTAGACAGAGCCCAAGGAGCTTTGACATTGATTTCCATAATTTTATCAAAAATTACGGGATCTATTTCTTCAATTGGACTGTATACAGGATTTGTTGCAGCATTATTTACCAAAATATCTATGCGACCAAAAGCCACTATTGTTTTAGAAACTAACTGTTTTCGTTGGTCATCTTTTCCAATATGACAGGCAATTCCAATAGCGCTTAAGCCTTCTTTTTTGAATTCTGCCACTACAGCGTCGCAGGCTTCTTGACTGCGAGAACTAATGACAACCTGTGCCCCATTTTCTGCCAATCCTTTTGCAATCGCTTTTCCTATACCCTTGCTAGAACCTGTTATAATAGCAACTTTTCCTTCGAGATTGAATTGTTTTTTTATGGTCATTATAAGATATATTCTTTGTTTTGTTTAATTGTCAAAACCCCATCATCCATCAAAGACAAAGCCAAAGAAACTGTTTTTGGCACTTCATATTTAAAGTAGAATTTCATCGTATGAATTTTACTTTCGTAAAAATCTTGGGAATATTTTCTATCGGAATTAGCAACTTCTTTTTTTGCATCCACCGCCATTTCTAACCACAACCATCCAATCACCACAATACTCATGTATTCCATAAATAAATTAGCATCTGCTAAATAGCGTTCGTAATTTCCTTTCATTGCAAAAGGCATTAAATGTGCCAATACTTTTTCTGAAAGTTTTAGCTTTTCACCTAAAACAGCAGCATATTCTTTAAGATCATCTTCTTTTGCAGCCGCTTCAATAGTATGCATTATTTCAGTCACTAATAAGGCCAAACCTTTTCCATTTTGCATGGTCACTTTTCTCCCCAATAAATCTTGTGATTGAATTCCTGTTGTTCCTTCGTAAAGGGACGAAATTCTAATATCTCTATAATACTGTTGCAAACCAAAATCTGTACAAAAGCCGTAACCCCCTAATACCTGTAAACCATTATCTACAGATTCTGCACCCGCTTCAGATGGAAATGTTTTTACAATAGGGATGATCATCTCTAGTAACAAGTTGTACTTTTCTTTTTCTTCTTCCGAAGTTGCTGTCGTAATAATATCTTGGTATTTTGATGCTAAAAAAACCAAACTCAAAGAACCCTCTGCAATAGATTTTTGCAACAATAACATTCTTCGAACATCTGGGTGTTCTATAATTAAGCTTTGTTTTTCTGTTGGATTTTTTTTTCCATTACTGGTTAATTTTCTTCCTTGTGGCCTTTCATTGGCATATTGCAATGAAGTTCTATAAGCGGCCATTGCAATTGCAGCAGCACCCCTACCAACGGCTATTCTTGCCCCATTCATCATTAAAAACATTTGATTTAAACCTTTGTGCTCTTCCCCTACAAGCCAACCTCTACAATCATCAGTGTCACCAAAACCTAGATGTGTTGTACAATACCCTCTTTGTCCCATTTTCTGAAAATCTGCAATGGTCATTACATCATTATACTCCAAACTCCCATCTTTTTTAAGCCTTTTTTTAGGAACAACAAAAAGTGAAATCCCTTTCGTTCCCTGCGGAGCGCCTTCAATTCTTGCCAACACTAAATGCACAAAATTATCTGCATACTGGTGATCCCCACCAGAAATAAATATTTTTTGTCCATTAATTTTATAATATCCTTCCGATGTTGGAGTCGCTTTGGTTACAATATCAGACAAAGAACTTCCCGCCTGTGGCTCTGTTAAGCACATCGTGCCTCCCCAAATCCCTGCAAGCATATTTGGTATATAGGTTTCTTTTAGTGCGTCGTTACCAAACTCAATAATTAACTCTGCAGCCCCCTGTGTTAAACTTGGATACCCAGGCAAATGATTGTTTGCGGCATCCATAACATACACGGCAGCTTGCAATGCAGAAAAAGGTATTTGAAGTCCACCATCTTCGTAATTAAAAGAAGCTGCGATGATGCCCATTTCTCCAGATTGACGCATCACCGTCTCTACCTGTTTATGCACAATTACTTTGCCATCTTTGTGATATGCAGGAGTTTCATCCATTTCTTTAAAATAGGGATACAATTCTCTGTCTGAAAATTCCTTAACAGAGTCTATAAAAAGATTCAATGATTCCATATCATGCTCCTGAAACCGCTCTCTTGATAATAAATTTTCTAAGCTATGAATATCATAAAGAAGGTACTTCAAGGTTTCTAGGTCTACATATTTTTTTGACATGGTATCTATCTGTTTTATAGTTGATTTTTAATTTTAACCAATTCTGACTTCACCGCTTCTAGCTTCGAAATAATTTCGTGATGGTATATGGTAGCGTCTGGATTTTTTTTTAGCTTTTGTTTTGCACCCTCTAAAGTAAAACCTCTTTCCTTTACCAGGTTAAATATTAGTTTTAGGTTTGCAATATCTTCGGCAGTAAAAAGACGGTTGCCCTTTGCATTTTTTTTAGGCTTGATAATATCAAATTCCTTTTCCCAAAAACGAATTAAGGAGGTGTTTACGTCAAAAGCTTTCGCTACTTCGCCAATCTTATAATACCTTTTTTCGGGCAATTCTATATGCATTTTATTTGATCTTCGATGGTTTCTTCTTTAAAAGTTGGAACGTATTTTATGCACTTAATCATAAGACTGCCCCTCTTCTTCTGCAGCCTTCTGCATTGCTGCAAACTCTTCTGGTGTTAAATCTCCATAGTAAAAGTTAATTGGGTTCAAAGCCCTCCCATTTTTGTGTATTTCGTAATGCAAATGGGCCGAAACAGATCTACCCGTATTCCCAACATATCCAATTAAATCACCTCGTTTTACTTTTTGCCCACGTTTTGCTTTGATTTTACTCATGTGTGCATAGATGGTTTTATAGCCGTAACCATGCTCTATATATACCACCCTCCCAAAGGTTGCACTTCTTCCAGAACGCGTTACTACTCCATTTCCAGAAGCATAGATTGGTGTTCCTATAGGCGCCGTAAAATCCATTCCCTTGTGAAATTTTCTAATTTTTAAAATAGGATGCATTCTCCATTTATAACCAGAAGCCATTCTTGTTAAGTCCACTAATTTAACGGGTAAAATAGCAGGAATTGATGCCAACATTTTCTCTTTTTCTTTTGCTAAAATCACAATTTCGTCTAAAGATTTAGACTGTACTACCATCTGTTTAGACAAGATATCTACATTCATGGTCAGCTGCTTAATCATTTTAGAGTTGTCATAGCCGTCTAAACTCTTATACCTATTTACGCCTCCAAAACCTGCCTTTCTTTGTTCATCTGGGATTGGATTGGCCTCAAAATACATTCTATAAATATTATTATCGCGCTGTTGTAATTGATTTAAAATGACAGAACTTTCAGAGATTCTCTTAGACAATAAATCTAAATTAAATTGTAAATTTTCGTTTTCTCTATTGACCGCACGCTCGTTTGGGGACATTATGAATTGACTAAAAACAATAAAACCAATAAATGCAATTAATAATACTGCTAAAAAACCAAAAATAGTTTTCTTATAGTATTCACTTTTCTTTACAGCAATTTTTCTGTAAGAAAGTGTATCCGCATCGTAATAATATTTTACTTTTGCCATAGTTGTAAATGTACTATTTTTGTTTTCTTAAAATGCGATTTAAATAGATCTCATTTTTATTAACTCGCTAATTTACAAAATGTTTTACAACTGCTTTTTAAAAGTATCTTTTAAAGAATATTAACACAATCCACAACGTTGGAAAATTTTTCTCTATGAAATCACAAGACATTCGTGCTACATTTTTAAATTTTTTTAAAGAAAAATCACACTTAATTGTGCCTTCTGCTCCCATGGTCACGAAAGATGACCCCACTTTAATGTTTGTAAACTCGGGGATGGCACCTTTTAAAGAATATTTTCTAGGAAATGCAATTCCAAAAAAGAATCGGATTTCAGATTCGCAAAAATGCTTGCGCGTTTCAGGGAAACATAATGATCTAGAGGAAGTCGGTTATGACACTTACCACCACACTTTATTTGAGATGCTTGGAAACTGGTCTTTTGGAGATTACTTTAAAAAAGAAGCAATAGCGTGGGCTTGGGAGTTGTTAACCGAAATTTATAAAATAGACAAAGATATTTTATATGTGACCGTTTTTGAAGGCTCTGAAGATGCAGATAAGTTAGGAATGGATACTGAAGCGTATGAACTCTGGAAAGAATACATTGCTGAAGACCGAATTTTAAAAGGAAATAAAAAAGATAATTTTTGGGAAATGGGTGCACAAGGACCCTGTGGACCTTGTTCTGAAATTCACGTAGACATACGCTCTGCAGAGGAGAAAGAAAAAGTAGACGGAAGAACCTTGATTAATGAAGACCATCCGCATGTAGTAGAAATATGGAACCTTGTTTTTATGCAATACAACAGAAAAGCAAATGGAACTCTAGAAGATTTACCAAATAAGCATATTGATACAGGAATGGGCTTCGAACGCCTGTGTATGGTTTTACAAAATGTTCAATCTAATTATGATACTGATATTTTCAAACCAATTATTCGTGAAATCGGGCTTGTTACCAACACAAAATATGGAACGAATGAACAGCAAGACATTGCAACACGGGTAATTTCAGACCACTTGAGAGCTGTTGCTTTTTCGATTGCTGACGGCCAATTACCAAGTAATACGGGTGCTGGTTATGTCATTCGAAGAATTTTAAGAAGAGCAATTCGCTATGGTTTTACTTTTTTAGATAAAAAAGAACCCTTTATTTATAAGCTAGTGGATGTGCTAAGTAAGAAGATGGGCACTGCTTTTCCTGAGCTATTAGAACAAAAACAGCTTATTGAAAATGTGCTCAAAGAGGAAGAAGCTTCTTTCTTAAAAACGTTGGACAAAGGGCTGCTCTTATTAGATGTAATTATAGCTTCCACAAACTCAAAACAAATTTCAGGAGAAAAGGCATTTGAATTATACGATACTTTTGGTTTTCCTGTTGATTTGACTGCCTTAATTTTATCTGAAAAAGGATATTGTTTAGATGAAAAAGGTTTTCAGGAACAACTTCAAAAACAAAAAAAGAGATCGAGAGCTGCAAGTGAAACCTCTACTGACGATTGGACCGTATTAGCTGCTAATGCTGTTGAAGAGTTTATTGGTTATGATTCTTTAGAAGCAACTGTAAAACTAACACGATATCGAAAAGTAACGTCTGTAAAAGACGGTGAAATGTATCAATTAGTGTTTAATTTGACACCTTTTTATCCAGAAGGTGGAGGACAAGTTGGTGACAAAGGGCGTCTAACCGACCTTGACGGGGATGTTGTGTCTATTTTAGACACTAAGAAAGAAAACAACGTTATTATTCACCTCACAAAAAACCTTCCAAAGTCTGTTCACGAGGAATTTAAAGCCGTAGTGGAAAAAAAACAGCGCCATCGTACCGCGTGTAATCATACGGCAACACATTTACTGCATCAAGCTTTAAGAGAAGTTCTAGGAACACATGTAACCCAAAAAGGTTCTGCAGTACACACAAAATCTTTGCGTTTTGATTTCTCTCATTTCTCTAAATTAACTGCGGATGAACTCCTTGAAGTGGAAAACTTTGTAAATACCCGAATTTCAGGAAAACTTCCTTTAGAGGAACAAAGAAATATACCAATGCAAGTCGCAATTGATCAAGGTGCCTTGGCTTTGTTTGGAGAAAAATATGGCGATACTGTAAGAGCAATTAAATTTGGTACTTCTGTTGAACTCTGCGGCGGAACACATGTAAACAATACAGGTGATCTCTGGCATTTCAAAATAAAATCCGAAGTTGGTGTTGCTGCAGGAATTAGAAGAATTGAAGCCATTACAAACACTGCTGTGAAAGATTTTTACTTTGAAAACAACAACATTTTATTAGAAATAAAAGAAGTTTTAAATAACACAAAAGAGCCTGTAAAAGCAGTTCTAAAGTTACAAGAAGAAAACACTTCTTTGCAAAAGCAAATTGAGCAACTTTTAAAAGAGAAAGCACAAAACTTGTCTGGCGAACTTAGGAATCAATTACAAGAAATAAATGGGGTCTCTTTTCTTGCCGCTAAAGTGGATCTAGATGCAAACGGAATTAAAAATTTAGCTTTTGACTTCGGGAAAGATGCTAAAAATATGTTCCTTGTGTTTGCTACTGCACCTTCTAAAGACAAAGCAATGCTCACCTGCTACATCTCTAAAGAACTGACCAATGAACGGGGTTATGATGCAGGAAAAGTAGTTCGGGAATTAGGGAAATTAATTCACGGTGGAGGTGGCGGCCAAAACTTTTTTGCAACTGCGGGTGGGAAAAATCCTGGAGGTATTCCTCAAGCTTTAGAAAAAGCAAAAGAATACTTAGTTTAAAAATGAAGCTTCAAACCAATTTATCAATAAAAAAACAAGCGGAGAATCAAATACATTATTCTTCTAAAATATTCTTACTAGGCTCTTGTTTTTCGGAAAATATTGGCAATAAACTTTCGTATTATAAGTTCCAATCGCAACAAAATCCGTTTGGAATCCTGTTTCATCCAAAAGCAATTCAGCAGTTAATAAAAGGCGCAATTCAGCAAAAAATTTATACTGGAAACGACCTCGTTTTTAACAACGAACGCTGGCACTCTTTGGATGCTCATTCTAGCCTCAGTTCTGCCGACAAAAAGGAAGTTTTAATAAATTTAAACACCGCCTTAGTTCAAACAAAAAAACAACTAGAAGAAGCATCACATATTATTATTACTTTAGGCACATCTTGGGTATACAGCTATTTAAAAACGGATATGATTGTTGCAAATTGCCACAAGATTCCACAGAAAGAATTCTCGAAAAAATTGCTTTCAGTTGCTGAGATTTCAGAAACATTATACGCGATTTTAGCCCTCATAAAAACAGTAAACTCAAAAGCAACCGTACTATTTACAATATCTCCTGTGCGGCACTTAAAAGACGGTTTTATTGAAAATATGCGCAGTAAAGCACACCTCATCTCAGGGGTCCATGCAACGATTGCTTTAGAAACGAATGCCTATTATTTTCCTTCCTATGAAATTGTTATGGATGAGTTAAGAGAGTATCGTTTTTATTCGGAAGACCTCCTCCATCCAAATAAAATGGCCATCAATTATATTTGGGAAAAATTTATTGACTGTTGGTGCTGTGATACGTCAAAAGCTACCATGCAAGAAATTGAGACCATTCAAAAAGGGCTTTCTCACAAGTCTTTTAACGAAAACTCTGAGCAACACCAGCAGTTTTTAAAAAACCTAGAAGAGAAGAAGAAATCTATCATAATAAAACATCCTTTTATTTCGTTTTAGAAATCACTACCGCTATTCTTGCTGCTATTATTTCAAAACTGCGGCAACATTCTGCCAAGGACCCCCATTGATTGCATCGATACCATTCTGAGTTAAAAACTGCGCTGCTTGGCCACTTCTAGCGCCACTTCTGCATACTGCAATTATTGGTTTTTCCCAAGACTTAATCTCCGCGACCTCTACTGGGATTGTATTTAGAACCATATGTTTTGAACTTTCTATGTGACCTTCATCCCATTCCTCTAGGGTTCTAACATCTATAATAATTGCCTCTTTTTCTAAATATTCTTTTATTTCTGCACTCATCTCTTTATTTTTAAAATATACAACATACGATTTCTTCTCTAAGGCTTTGTTTTTGCTAATAAATTCAATCCGTTTTCTATTAATTTTTGGTACTGCTTATTTTGTTGTAAAACAATCAAATAAGCTTGTATTTCTGTTTGAATACTCAAACTGTTCTGCAAAGCTACTTCATAAAGTTCTAAACTCAATAACCAATCCTTAGAAAATTCGGTTTTCAATTGTTTAAAAATAGGAGCGACCTCCTCTTCAGAAACTGAATTTTCTTCCCGCATACCCCTTACTTTTTCATACAAACGATACAACTCCTTTTCTTTAGCAGTATATTTTATTTTATGTGTTTTTGTCTCAGAAACAGCACTTTTATCTTCAAAAGAATTCACATCTGCGGCATCTGCATAGGCGGAAACTACCGATTCACCAACAGCCATATTGTAAACACCCAAATCTGGAGTGAACAAAACGGTCTGCTTGTAGGTAACAGTGCAATTTTCAAAGGAGATTAATAATATTTTTCCACGCAAATCTCTTGTCCCTGTAATTACGTCTCCAGCCACCGTGATACCACCCTCAAACTCCAAGGAAATATTTTTTCCTTCCGAAATCTGATACGCATCTAAGTCTCTAGGGCTCATATTTTCGATAGGAATATTAATTCCTTTCAGTTTACCAATAGGACTTCCAAAACCATTTGTATGCTTTTCAACACCGTGTCCTATTAACTCTTTATCTCTGTTTGATAGCGCCGTAAAACCCGTTGTTTTAAAATAAATAGGCTTGCTGTTTTCGTCTTCAATTACATCCGTAAAAGTACCTGAAATCTGAATTCCTGTGCTCAACTCTATGGTTCCTATATTCTGAGAGGCGATTAGTTTTTGAATGCCGTTTAATCCTCCTTTTCTGATCGCCATTTTATTAGCAAATTGTTCTAAAACTAAACTTAAATGAGCAAAATTTGGAATGACAAACAATTGTGGCTGAGGTTTTGTGATGTCAAAATTAATATCTGCAGCAGCAATAGAATAAACTCTTTTTTTTACTTCCGGTTGCATACACCAAGCACTTTCACCGATAGAGGAAAGCAGTCCCGCACCATAAATTTTAGGGTTTTCTAAGGAACCTATCAAACCGTATTCTACGGTCCACCAATGTAAATTTCTTATTTGGGCCATTTCAGAAAGCGGTCCCATATTGTCTTGCAAATATGCTACCTGGGCTTCAGCAGCATCTCTTTCTTTTTCTGAGGCATTTGGGTTCTCTTTCAAAATAGACAGAAGTCGAATGGCTTCATACATTTCATAATCCTTAGCAGAAGAAATCGCTTTACATCCTATTTCTCCAAAACGCCTTAAATACTCTGCATATTCTGGGTTTGCAATAATAGGAGCATGCCCAGCAGCCTCATGAATAATGTCTGGAGCCGGGGTATATTCAATATGATTTATAGTTCGCATGTCTGATGCAATTACCAAAACATTATACGCTTGAAACTCCATAAACGCATTTGGCGGAATAAATCCGTCTACAGATACTGCTGCCCATCCAATTTCTTTTAAAATGCGATTCATTCCTGCCATATAAGGAATATCCTCTGTTGAAATTCCTGTTTTTGAAAGTCCTGAAATGTAAGATGTATGTGCAACTTTACTCAAGTAATCGACATTAATCCGCATTACATACCTCCATACGGCTTGATTTTGTGGGGTATACTCTTCATAAGGCTGTTGTACCACAAACTTATGCAAGTGTTTTGGAAGCTTTTTTGTGACATCATTCAATTGAAAGTGCATATGGATCTATTTATTGAATTATTCCTACAAAATTACGCATTAAAATAATAATTCTTTATTTATACCTCACGAAAACTACTATTTATTTTCATATTTACATCTACTGCGTAGACACACAACTCTAAACGATCAAGAAACCACCTTAAATTGCCAAAACCACTAAAATTTAGCCATAAAATAGATCCCATTTTTTTAAAATAATCTCTTCTTTTACGCTATCGGTTTCGTTAAAAAGCAAAAAAAAGACAAAAAACTTTCCTATTTTTACTGCTCAAATGAAATCCATGAACAAGAAAGTAATCTTAATGATTTTAGATGGTTGGGGAATTACACAAGACCCTAAAGTATCTGCAATTTACAACGCAAAAACACCTTTTATAAACGGATTATATGGTGCTTACCCAAATGCCTCACTAAGGACTGACGGTTTGCATGTTGGCTTACCAGAAGGACAAATGGGGAATTCCGAAGTTGGACATATGAATTTAGGTGCTGGAAGAATTGTATATCAAAATTTAGCCCGAATCAATAAAGCAGTCAAAGAAAAAACGTTAGGAAAAGAAAAGGTAGTTCTAGACACCTTTAAATACGCAAAAGAAAACAAAAAGACAATTCATTTATTAGGTTTGGTTTCCAATGGCGGAATCCACGCACACATTAACCATTTAAAAGGAATTTTAGATGTAGCTAAAGAGAACCAAGTTGACAATATCTATTTGCATGCCTTCACAGATGGTAGAGATTGTGACCCGAAATCTGGTACCTATTTTATAAATGATATTCAAGAATATATGAAAGAGAGCACCGGAGAATTGGCCTCTGTGACCGGGCGATACTATGCAATGGACAGAGACAATCGTTGGGGACGTGTGAAAGAAGCCTATGATGGCCTTGTGAATGGCATTGGTACAAAAACTACAGATGTGCTTGCCAATATGAATGCAAATTATAAAGCAGGAACTACGGATGAATTTCACAAACCACTTATTGTAACCGATGCTACAGGAGCTCCAAAAGCTCAAATAAAAGCGGGAGATGTTGTTTTGTTTTTCAACTACAGAACAGACAGAGGAAGAGAATTGACAAATGCCTTATCTCAAAATGATTTTCCAGAATTTGGAATGAAAAAATTAGATTTGTACTTTACGACCATTACTTTATACGATGAAAGCTTTACAGGAATCAATGTGATTTACAATAACGACAATATAAAAAATACGCTTGGAGAAGTGCTTTCTAAAGCAGGAAAAAAACAGATTAGAATTGCTGAAACAGAGAAATACCCACATGTAACCTTTTTCTTTTCTGGAGGACAAGAGGCTCCTTTTGAAGGAGAGTCTCGCATTTTAAGGAACTCTCCAAAGGTAGCAACTTATGATTTACAACCAGAAATGAGTGCCTATGAACTCACAGAAGCACTTTGTGAAGACCTCGAAAAAGGAGAAACAGACTTTGTTTGTTTAAACTTTGCAAATGGAGATATGGTTGGTCACACAGGAATCATGGAAGCGGCAATTAAAGCATGTGAAACCGTAGACAATTGTGCGAAAAAAGTTATTGAAACTGGTTTAAAAAATGGGTACACGACCCTATTAATAGCAGATCATGGTAATTGTGAAACCATGATGAACCCCGATGGTTCTCCGAATACAGCACATACCACAAATCCTGTTCCTTTTATTTTAATTGATACTGAAATAAAAGTCATCAATAATGGTGTTTTAGGAGATATTGCTCCCACTATTTTAGATTTAATGGGTGTTGCGCAACCCAAGGAAATGACACAACATTCGTTGTTATAAACTTAACTATAAATCTTATGAAATATTATATTTTACTACTCTTAGCACTCCTGCTCAGTGCCTGTGCTTCTCAACAAAAAACTATAACTGTAAAAAATAATAGTGGCGATTTAATAGGGTTTGCTACCAAGTCATCTTTTAATCAAGCCCCTTTTAATGTATGGTTTACTGAAAATTTTGAGACCTACATTCCCAACGAAGCAGTGATTTCGGAACTAAAGGAAGCCTTGAAAAAGGTGACTATTAAAGGTTTCATGGGTACTTGGTGTGGAGACAGTAAACGAGAAACTCCGCATTTTTATAAAATTTTAGAACTGGCAAATTTCAACGTTGAAAATCTAACATTAATTACCGTAAATCGCGCAAAAAAAACACCAGACAACTTGCAACAAGGCTTAGATATCGAAAGAGTCCCAACATTTATTTTCTATAAAGAAGGGGAAGAGATTGGAAGGTATGTTGAATATGCAGTGGCATCTCTCGAAGAAGACATGTTAAAAATTGTATCGGGTCAAGCATACGAGCACTCTTACTATAAAAACGAGTAAATTCGGGCTCCTCAAACTGTAATAAAATTTCTAGGCCAGAATCCTCCATGAGAAGAACGCTGATTTTTCTCTTGTTGCAAATATACATTTCAGAAGACTATCTCCTCAAATTATACTAACTTTGTGGCTCAATTTTTTTTAATATGATTCAAATTAAGACCACAGAAGAAATAGAAATTATGCGTGAAAGTGCATTGATCGTGTCAAAAACACTTGGAATGCTTGCAAAGGAAGTGAAGCCAGGTGTTTCAACCTTGTATTTGGACAAGTTGGCCGAAGATTTTATTCGTTCTGAAGGCGCTATCCCTGGTTTCTTAGGCTTATATGACTTCCCGAACACACTTTGTATGAGTCCGAATGCGCAAGTCGTTCACGGAATCCCCAATAAAAAACTATTGATAGAAGGAGATATCATTTCTATCGACTGTGGTGCTAAAAAAAACGGTTTTTATGGCGACCACGCATACACATTTGCCGTAGGTGAAATTGCAGCAGATACTAAAAAATTATTAGACGTTACCCGAGAAAGTTTATATGTTGGTATTCGAGAATTTAAAGCAGGAAATAGGGTTGGAGATGTTGGCTTTGCAATCCAGAAGTTCACAGAAGATCACGGTTACGGAGTTGTAAGAGAATTGGTTGGACACGGGCTCGGTAGAGAAATGCATGAAGATCCTGAGATGCCAAATTATGGTAAAAGGGGGAAAGGTAAAAAATTTGTCG
The DNA here is from genome assembly GCA_028336245.1 of Polaribacter sp. Classification (GTDB taxonomy): domain Bacteria; phylum Bacteroidota; class Bacteroidia; order Flavobacteriales; family Flavobacteriaceae; genus Polaribacter. The sequence continues at coordinate 16,605 of JAOKTT010000005.1, read as the reverse complement.
AAGGAATGGTTGTTGCGATAGAGCCCATGACTAATTTGGGAACACATAAAATAAGACAGCATTCTGATGGCTGGACCATTACAACCTTAGACAACAAACCCTCTGCTCATTTTGAGCACGATATAGCAATTTTAAATGGAAAACCAGAATTACTTTCTACCTTCAAATATGTGCATGAAGCCTTAGGAATCGTAACCAATGAGGAAGACGAATTTAGACAGTAATTAATACAAATCTGTGTCAAACAAACTCTTTAAATCAGTTCTAAATACAATACCAAGACCTTGGCTCATAAAAGCGAGCTATCTGGTGCGACCTTTAATTGCTTGGTATTTAAAAGGAAATACTTTTACAGACCCCATCGACGGGAGAAGCTTTCGAAAATTCCTGCCTTATGGTTACGGAAAGCAAAGAGAAAATGCCCTTTCTCCATCCACTCTATCCCTCGAAAGACACCGCTTACTATGGCTTTTTTTGCAGGGTGAAACCACTTTTTTTTCATCCATAAAAAAATTAAAAGTATTACATATTGCCCCCGAGCAGTGCTTTTTAGATCTTTTTAGGAAACAAGTAAATCTCGATTACATTACAACAGATCTCCACTCTCCCATTGCAGATGTAAAAGCAGACATCTGCGACTTGCCCTTTAAAGAAAACGAGTTTGATGTTGTCTTTTGTAATCATGTTTTAGAACATATCCCCAACGATTTTAAAGCAATGCAGGAGTTATATAGGATTTTAAAACCTGGTGGTTTTGGTGTTTTTCAAATACCCCAAGACCTTTCTAGAGCAACCACCTTTGAAGACAATACGATTGTCGATAAAAAAGAACGCACTGCAATATTTGGACAATATGACCACGTCCGAATTTATGGACGTGATTATTTCGATAAATTGCGTGCTACTGGTTTTAAAGTTGATGAAGTTGATTACACCAAAAAAATAACGAAAGACAAACAAAGTCGATTTTGCTTAATGAAAGGGGAAATTCTACCTATCTGCTATAAATTCTAGCGAAGTGAAAAGCCTCCTTACTTTCCATTGTAATTTGTATACTCTTCCAAATCACCTTGGGAATTTTCGAACAGCAAAATAACCTTCAATTTCGGACTTATTTCCAGAAAGGTCTTTGTTTTCTCCAAACCCATCGCCATAAAAGCAGTTGCATATGCATCTACATCTGCACAATCCATCGCCGCAATTACAGAAACACTTAACAGGGTACTTTCTTTAGCCTCTCCCGTTTTAGGATTTATAGTATGTACGTACTTCCTACCAGAATCTGTAACTCTAAACTTCCTGTAATTTCCAGAAGTTGCCATAGATTTATTTGATAAATTAATCTTCTTATACCCTGAATTAAATTCAGAAGCTATCGGATCTACTAATTTAATACTCCAAGGTTGTTGCAAATTCTTAAATCCATTCGTTCTTATTTCACCACCGATCTCTACTAGATAACTCGTTATATTTTTGCTTTCTAAAAAACGTGCAACCACATCAATTCCATATCCTTTAGCGATAGAGTTAAAATCTAAATAAATTTCAGGATGTCTCTTTACGATACAACCACCCACGTATTGCACTTTATCGAAACCTACAAACTGCATTTGACGCGCTACTTGTACTGGTGTTAAATCAAATTTTTCATTTTTTGGACCAAAACCCCAAGCATTTACTAAGTTTCCTACTGTAGGATCAAAAAAACCCTCCGTCTCTTTAAATATCCGTTTCGATTTTTTAAAAACTTCCACAAAAAAATCATCAATAACCACAGCCTTTACTCCGTTATTTATTTTAGAAATAGCAGAGTTAGGAATATACGTAGATAAAGATGTGTTCATTTTTAGAAACAAACTGTCAATACTTTTTTGATAATTTGAAGTCCCGTTTAAATATACAATCTTATAGGTAGTGCCAAAAACAAGTCCACTTAGGGTATAGTCTTGAAAAACCACTTCTTTTTTACAAGAAAAAAAAATAAGAAAAATGGATAAAAGGAAAGAAGAAGAATAGTATTTCATGACGAATGGTTAAAAAAACAAAAATAACATATATATTTTTCACAAATTATTGTTAATCGTTCTTTTTATTCATCCATTTTGTTAAATTTGTTCCAAATAATAAATTTAAAAAAATCCATAATGAAGAAGTTATCTTTAATTTTATTTTCCGTAGTTCTAGTGAGCTCTTGCGTTTCTAAAAAAGACTTTGTAGCATTGCAAGTAGATAAAAATAATACCCAAAAAGAATTAGTAAACGTAAAATCAAGCTTACAGAAATGTATCATTGAAAAGGAAAAAGAAATTCTTACTCTAGAAGAGCGTGTAAAATACCTACAAGACGATAAAAAAAATGCTCTAAAACAAGTTGAGAATTTAACAGTTTTAACACAATCTTCTTCAGATAATATTAAAACGGTTATTGCGCAGTTAAGTGAAAAAGATAAATACATAAATGGTGTTCGAGAGGCAATGACTCAGAAAGATTCATTAAACCTCGCTATAAAATACCACCTTACTAAAAACCTAACAGAAGGTATTCAAGACGAAGACATCGAAGTAAATGTTGAAAAAACAGTTGTTTTTATCTCTATTTCTGATAAATTACTTTTCAAGAGCGGGAGCTATAATGTAACCGACGGTGCATACGTTGTTTTAGAAAAGATTGCTAAAGTAATCAACGACCAACCTGAGATGGAAGTGATGATTGAAGGCCATACAGACTCTTCCCCAATAAAAAGAGATATTATCCAGGACAACTGGGATCTATCTGCTTTAAGAGCAACAGCAATTACAAGAATTTTACAATATAAATTTGGTGTAAAACCAAATCGTTTAATAGCGGCAGCAAGAAGCCAGTATGTTCCTTTAGCTCCAAATGATACTGCAGAAAACAAATCAAAAAATAGAAGAACAAAAATTATCATTATGCCAAGATTAAATCAATTCTTTGATTTATTAGAGCAAGATGCTAAATAATTTTTAGTTTATATGCATAGTTAAAAGCCACTCTTAAAGAGTGGCTTTTTGTATTTATTCAACAAAAAACACTATTGAATTTATCATTTAAATAGTATACTTATTAAAAATAAAACGAGTAAAATTGCAATTATTACTAAAAAAGTTATCCGCAGGTTACAGATACCTTCTCATATTTCAATGCAAATAAAAGATGACCTCCCTGCTTTTTTTGCGGACGAAAAAATATTAGAAAAAGTGTTTGAAGTGCTACTCCAAAATACAATAGACCACGTTGACAAAAGCAAGGTACGGATTATACTAACTTGTAAAACAACAGAGAAAGAGCATACCGTCTCCATTAAGGATAATGGAGTTAAAATACATCCAGAGCACCATGATAAAATATTTAAGCTGTTTCAAATAATTGATTCGACTCACTCTACTGGGATTGAGTATCGTAGAAAAAAATAATTTCCCATTATAATGGAAGTATTTTGGCACAAAGTACGCCTAACAAAGAAAGAAAATTCAATTTTAGTCTGGCAAGAACAAATCAGAGTGAATAGAAGTTATTCCTTTTAAAAAAATGCTATTACTTCAATTTACACGTAGGTAAGGCTCCTTGCTCATAGTCACTCCTAATCTCCAGAAATTAAAAAGCATCACTTAAAAGAACCTTCTACAACTAAACAAGTACCTATTTGTCAATTACTCTAAAATCTTAATAAAATCATCAAAAGCAACATAATACGGCTGGTCTTTAAAAACAGGGTTTTCTACACTTTCTGAATTCGCAATACCTACACCAGCAAACCAAACCTTTGCATTTTGTTTTTTAGCGTGATTTTTAAAGGTCTCCATCCATAAGACATCGTAATCATTTGGACTCTGCATATTATTAGAGGCTTTTACCAAGACAAAAATAGTGGGCGCTCCCTTTTTAAATAACACAAATTGTGGATGCCTTTTTAAAGTACTATTGATTGCTTGAAACTCAAAACCCATTTTTTCAAGCTTCTCTCCTACAATATTCATTGCTAGATTGTGCAATTCCTGGGCTGTTAAAATCTGCATTACTTTTTCTTTTTCTTATTGTGTTTGTTGTAATTTTTATCTCCTTTTGTTTTTGGTTTCTTATATTTTGTAGCAATTTCTCTTCGGTAAGACCCCCCACGGTTTACTTGACTGTTTTTCTCACTCTTTTCATGAAAAGCAGGTCCAGGTACATATTCCAAAGAGGTTCTGTTTTTAGAAATCCCTTGATCTTCTCTTGGGCGCTCATCTTCAGTTAACATTGTAGAAATCTCAACGTCTTCAGGAAGTTCTAGAAGCGGAATTTCGTAATTCATTAAGTTCTCAATACCTTCTTTTGCTTCTTTCTCTTTTGGAGTTGAAAATAAAATAGTTTTACCTGCTTTCTCTGCACGCCCAGTTCTACCAATTCTATGCATATAATTTTCAGGAAAATCTGGAGTATCAAAATTAATGACATGAGAAACCTTGTCAAAATCCAAACCACGCGCCATAACATCCGTTGCTAATAATATTCGATTCTTACCCTCATCAAATTGCCGGATAGATCGTATTCTATAATTCTGAGTTTTATTAGAATGTATCACACATATTTCACTGTTAAAAGCTTCCTCTAAATGCTTAAACAACAGGTCTGCTGTTCTCTTAAAACCTACAAATATTAATACTTTATGAAAATGCTCTCTATCCTTTAGAAGGGTGTGTAACAAATTTACCTTTGTGAAAAAATTAGGAGTATCGTAAGAAGTTTGCTCAATATTGTCTAACGGCGTTCCACTGACAGCTACCGATATCTTTTCTGGGTTTTTGAAAAAATCATAGATTAAGGCATCTACATCTTCTGTCATGGTTGCAGAAAAAAGTATGTTTTGCCTTTTCTCAGGAATGACATCAAAAATATTCATCAACTGAAATCGGAATCCTAAATCTAACATGACATCTACTTCATCAATGACAAGTTTCTGAATCGATTTCATTTTTAAAGAATTACTGATTGCTAAATCATATAAACGACCTGGAGTTGCCACAATAATATCCTGACCCTGCTGAATAGCTTGCCTTTGAGTATTGATATTTGCCCCACCATAAACCCCTAAAACACGCGTGTTGATGTATGTTGATAACTGCTCTATCTGCTCAACGACCTGCAGCACCAACTCTCGTGTTGGTACCAATATTAAAACCCTTGGATGTTGCTGTTTAGAAAATGATAAATCCCTCAGAATCGGCAACATATATGCAAAGGTTTTCCCAGTTCCTGTTTGTGCAATTCCCACCACATCTTTACCAGATCGGACCACAGAAAATGCTTGTTCTTGAATTGGCGTAGGGTTCTCAAAACCCAAATCGTCAATTGCATACTGTAGTTGATTTGATAAATCTAAATCGTCAAAAGTCATCTTATAAAATTTTACGCAAAGGTACGTTTTATAAAATGTTTAACAACACGTCTTGAACCTCAGATTAATTTGTAATTTTGCTCAAAATGATTCTACCTTCTCATGATTACAGATACTCACACGCATTTATATTCTAGTCAGTTTAATGAAGATCAAAAAGAGATGATACAACGCGCTAAAGAAGCAGGTGTTTCTCGATTTTTTATTCCTGCAATTGATTCTTCACACACAAAAAGCATGCTCAAGTTAGAAGAAGATTTTCCTTTAGACGTATACTTAATGATGGGTTTACACCCAACTTCTGTAAAAGAAAATTACTTAGAAGAATTAGCACATGTCAAAGAGTGGATTGATAAAAAAGATTTTTATGCGCTTGGAGAAATTGGAATCGATTTGTTTTGGGACACCTCTTTTCTAAAACAGCAACAAGAGGCATTTAGAACTCAAATTAAATGGGCAAAAGAAAAAAAACTTCCAATAGTAATTCACTGTAGAGCTGCATTTGAAGCTATTTTTGAAATTTTAGAAGCTGAAAAAGGAGACGATTTAAGAGGGATTTTTCATTGCTTTACTGGAACAAAAGAACAGGCTTTAAAAGCCATCTCTTACAATATGAAACTTGGAATTGGCGGTGTTGCCACTTTTAAAAATGGTAAGATTGATACCTTTCTAAAAGAAATAGACTTGCAACATCTTGTACTAGAAACAGACGCCCCTTATTTGGCGCCCGTTCCTTATCGTGGTAAAAGAAATGAAAGCGCATTTATTACCAATGTTATTGATAAGTTAGTTACTATTTATGGTCTTCCCTTTGACGAAATATCCGCCATTACTACACAAAATTCTATAGCTGTTTTTAATATTTAATAAACTAATAAAAAGCTTCCAAACAGCAGGGCAGGAATGTCAAAAAATACTAGGCAGACGATGCGCGCTCTTGGAAGGTTTTTCAAGTAAAGCACACAAAATAAAGCATCCCTTTTTTAAGTGAAGCTAGGCAGAAATAAAATAAAACTGAAATTTCTACAAGCACTTCTATTTTGGATTGATCTTTGATTTTAAGCGTAAAATAATTGTTAATTTCATGCTCACTATTTTCGATTTAAGAGCCGCAGGAAAGAGCTACATGAAAAAAGAATATATAGGACCAAACCTAACTTGAGCACAACCTTAAAAAGGAATAGCATACCTATTGTTATTGCATATAGAACTAAAAGGCCTTTTAATCAAAAAAAATGACTGTACACACTACATACTGTAAAACACCCATTGGAATTGCAAAAATAACAGGGGATCATAATGGTCTGCAATCCATATATGTTCTAGACGAAGAAAGCGTTCCTGAGGAATTGATACAACTTTCAACACCTCTATGTCTGCAGGAATGTGTTGTTCAATTAGAAGCCTATTTTCAAGGAAAAAGGGACCATTTCAACCTCACTGTAAATCCCAAAGGAACGGCTTTTCAAATAAAGGTATGGAAGAGTTTGTTAAAAATACCTTTTGGAAAAACAAAAAGTTACTTAGAACAAAGTAAAGCTTTGGGAGATGTAAAGGCCATACGAGCTGTGGCTATGGCGAATGGTAAAAATCCACTGTGGATTGTTATTCCCTGTCACAGGGTTATTGCCTCTGACCGATCTTTAACAGGGTATGCTGGTGGAGTTTGGCGTAAAAAATGGCTGTTAGCGCATGAAAACCCTTTAAAACAGCACACTTTATTTTAAAAGCATTTACATATTAAAAAAACTATTTTTACGTTTCTTAGTTATAGCTTGTAGATGTTTAAAAAAAAATTCTTTTTTTTGTTTATGATTGTTGGATTTTCAATCCATTCTCAAACTGTATCTAAGGAATTTAGATCTCAAAAAATTCGCATTCAAAAGGATACCATTCGGTTTGACTCTGTTGCAATAAACCCATACTACTTTAAAATAGTAGACAGCGCACTAAAACCCATCGAAAAAACGGAATATAACATAGAATTTAACAGTGCAACATTGATTATTAGTGCGGCAGAATACCCAAAAATCACCATAGAATACTTTCGACTTCCTGAGTTTCTTACCAAAACCTATACTCCTTATGACGAACGTCTAATTTTACCGAATGGCACAAATACCGGTAAAATGTACAGTTTAACTACCAACAAAAAAAATGCAGATGTAAAACTGTTTGAAGGCTTGCAAACTAAAGGATTTATTTCCAGAGGCATTACCTCTGGAACGAATCAAAATGCCGTTACCAACGCTGCACTCGATTTAGAAATTTCAGGAAAACTCTCTGATAAGGTTACCTTAAGAGCAAATATTTGGGACACCAATATTCCTATTCAAGAAAATGGATACTCACAGAATCTTACCGATTTTGATCGCATTTTTATTGAAATGTATTCAGAAAATTGGCGCGTAAAAGCAGGAGACTTATCCCTAAAAAATCAGGACAGTTATTTTGGATCTTTCACAAAACAAGCATCAGGCCTAGAAGTAGGTGTAAAAATAAATGAGCAACTTCAGGTAAGTGCCGCTGGTGCAATTGTAAGAGGGAAATTTAACACCTATACAATCGTTGGAAATGAAGGCAATCAAGGACCCTATAAAGTTGTTGGACAAAATAACGAACCTAATATTATTATTATTGCTGGAAGTGAGCAGGTATATATCAACGGAATCCGTATTGAAAAAGGGGAACAAAAACAGTATACTATTGATTATAATTTAGGTGAAATTTCATTTAATACAACCTTTCCAATTACAAATGACATGCGAATTTGGATTGATTTCCAATATTCAGATAAAAACTACACCCGATTTGTTACTTATGAAACCGCTACTTACAAAACAGAAAAATTTAATATTAGTGGTTTTTTCTACAGTGAAAGTGATGCTAAAAACCAACCATTACAGCAAGCGTTAACCACACAGCAAATAGAAGTTTTAGCGAATGCTGGTAATGACACCAATCTAATGTTTGCTGAAAATGCTTTTGAAGCTGCTTTTGACGAAAATAAGATTCTTTATAAAAAGATAGTAAATGGGGCTGTAGAAAATTTTGAATACTCCCTAAATCCATCCGACACATTATACGCTGTAAGCTTCACAAACGTGGGGGCCAATGCCGGTAATTATATCTTAGACACCAAGAATAGCAGCGCAATTGGCAATGTGTACCGGTATGCGGGCTTAAACCAAGGTAGCTATTCGCCCACAAACCGCTTAATACCGCCTACAAAATCACAAATTTTCATAATTAAATCTGACTACAATGCAACCAATAAAACAAAACTGTCCTCTGAAATTGCTGTTAGTACTGCGGATGCCAATTTATTTTCTACAATAGACAACAATCAAAATACGGGCATTGCGGCAAAACTAGGATGGCAACAGGTACTAATTGACAAAAAATGGCAGCTAAGCAGTAACATCCAGTACGAATTTGTTCAAAAAAACTACAAAACAGAACAAGGATGGGAACCTGTAGAGTTTAATAGAGATTGGAATTTGTTAACTAATAATGCTACAAAAAACTATTTTCAATCAACATTAAACTTTGCAAATAAAAAAAAGGATTATTTATTATATCGCTATAACCACTTGAACTATCAAAATACATATGCTGGTAATAAGCACGAATTCCAATCAAAAATAAAGCTCAAAAAAACAACTTTTTTTACAGATGCAAGCTTCTTGACAAATACATCAGCACTAGAAGACAACTCCTTTTTAAGAGCAAAAGCGACTATAGAACACGCCTTTAATAGAAGCTGGATCGGCGGATTTACGAATTTAGAAAGGAATGATAGAAAAAATAACATCTCCAAAAACTATATTTCTACAAGTCACCGATTTAAAGAATTAGAAACCTATATTGGTGTCGGAGACACTGCGAAAGTATTTGCCAAGTTTGGTTTTAACTATCGCAATAACGATAGTATAAAATCAAATGAATTTAAAGAAATTAATAATAGAAGTTCTTTTTATATTGAAAGTAACTTGATTAAAAATAAAGCAACAGACTTGCGGGTTTATGGAAATTACAGACGTACGGAGAATAATTTCTCTGAAAATGAAAAATCTTTAAATTCAAGATTAATTTACAACCAGAAATTATTTAATAATTTCATCAATACAAGTACCCTTTATGAAACCTCCTCTGGCAACATTGCAAGACAAGAGTATGTGTACCTAAAAACAGCTCCTGGAATGGGGTATTATACTTGGATTGATTACAATACAGATGGCGTTCAAGATTTTGATGAGTTTGAAATAGCAGAGTTTCAAGACCAAGCAAACTACTTGCGTGTTCCAAAACCAAATGTGCGTTTCATAGCAACCCAAAGCGCCAAGTTTAGACAGGGTGTGAAACTAAACTTTAAGCAATGGGAAAATAAAAAAGGACTTAAAAACTTTATTTCACATTTTCAGAACGAGAGTTTTTTGAGCATCACCAATGCGCAATCTAGAATTGGAAATTCATTTAACTTCAACCCTTTTGATTTTAATGAAGATAAGTTGATTGGTTTAAATTTAAATATCCGGAATAGTTTATATTTCAATAGAAATTTACAAAAATACAGCACCACTTTCACTTTCGGAAAACTACAGAATAAACAACAATATTTTATAGGTGCACAAAGCAATAATACGAAAACCAATAAAATAGATTTTGCGCACAAGTTTGCTGATTTTTGGTTGTTTGATTTGATGGGAAAAGTATCCCAAAATAAGCTAAACACAGAAAACTTTAACAATAGAAATTATAAAATTGAGAGTATGGAAATTCACCCGAAAATTAGTTTCTTATACAGTTCAAAGAATAGACTTACGGCTTTTTATCATTATAAAAATAAAGAGAATACTCTGTCTGAATTCCAAGAACTAAAACAACAAAAATTCGGATTAGAATATGTTTATTTAAAAGATAATGAACAGCAGATTTCTGGAAATATAAATGTTTTTTTAAATAATTTTATAGGAGATACAAATACACCTGTTGCCTATGAGATGTTAGAGGGTTTACAAGCCGGTAAAAATTATACATGGGCCCTTTTATTTAACAAAAAGTTGAATTCATTTTTAAGTTTAAACCTAAGCTACTTGGGAAGGAAAAGTCAAGACTCTGAAACAATACATACAGGTAGTATGCAATTACGTGCCCTTTTCTAAGCTTTCTTGCATCCATTTTAATATATTTGTAAAAAAAATGAAAAAGATTCTACTATTTTTATTAGTGACTTTTGTAAGTTTATCAATTACTGCACAAGAGTTTGAAGGTCCTAAAGAAAATAGATACCCAGAAAAGGTTGAAAAGAAAAATGAACTAAAACTAAACGCATTCAATTTAATTGCATTTGCGGCCTTAGATATTTCTTATGAAAAATTAATAAGTGCAAATTCTTCTTATGGTGTTGCAATATTCTATAACTTTTCTGATTATGAAAACGATGATATTACTTTTCCTAAAAAATTCTCTATTACGCCTTATTATAGGTGGTTTTTTTCTGAATATCAATATGCTCAAGGTTTTTTTATAGAAGGTTTTGGAATGCTAAACACCTTCCAAGATTTTTATGATAGTTACGACTACAACAATAATTACAGCAAAATTGAAACTCAAACAAGTTTTGCGCTAGGTATTTCTGTTGGAGGTAAATTTGTCTTAAAAGAAGGTTTTACTGCAGAAGTGCTCGCAGGTGTAGGAAGAAATTTAATTAAAGGAGAAAGCCAGGAAGACTATAATACTTTCCAAAATGAGATCATTGGAAGGTTTGGTGTTTCTTTAGGATACAGGTTTTAGTAAATTTATAAAAAATAAAAATCTATGAAAAAATTAATTCTCATATTCAGTCTTTTTATAAGCTCTTTAGGGATTGCGCAACAAGAAGTTAAAATAGATATTGCAGATGCCTTAGTGATACGAAGTTTAGAGTTTTCTTATGAGAACTATATGAATGCAGAAAGTTCTCTAGGAGTTTCTGTACTATTCAATCTCGAAGATCAAGCGGTAGATTTCAGGTACAATGAAAATACGATGATTACTCCATATTTTCGAAATTACTTTACTTTAGACGCACAATGGAATATCTTTGGAGAAGCTTTCTTAAGTGTAAATTCAGGTAAAATAAGGGTTGAAACAGCGGACAACTCCGTACTTCAAAAATACACAGATACCGCTTTAGGAATTGCTGTAGGATCAAAATATATCGCAGAAAGCGGATTGATAATTGACGCTTATGTGGGTGCAGGAAGAAACCTTTTTGGATCTATAGGACCTATAGTGGTGCCGAGAGCAGGCCTAAATATTGGATGGAGATTTTAAAATTTTAATCTTTTATAACATAAAAAAGCCAGCATGCGCTGGCTTTTTTATGTTATCTATACCTCTATGGTGCTATCGTTGCTTCTTTTCTAATTGGAATATTCTGTATCAAATCGATGTATAAATTTATTTGTGTTTTTAAATTTTTACGCTCATAAATTGCATCTAAAAAACCATGCTCTAAAACAAACTCAGATTTCTGGAAACCTTCTGGCAAATCTTTTCCTGTGGTATCTCTTACTACTCGCGGTCCAGCGAAGGCAATTAGTGCATTTGGCTCAGCGATATTTATATCCCCTAACATCGCGTAAGAGGCTGTTGTACCTCCAGTTGTAGGATCTGTACACAACGATATATAAGGAATTTTAGCGCCCGCTAGTTGCGCTAACTTAGACGATGTTTTTACCAATTGCATTAAAGAAAGTGATGCTTCCATCATTCTAGCACCACCAGATTTAGAAACCATTAAAAATGGAATCTTATTTTTAATAGCATAATCGATGGCTCTTGCAATTTTCTCTCCAACTACAGACCCCATAGAACCTCCAATAAAGGCAAAATCCATTGCCGCAATGACCAACTCCTTTCCTAAAGACTTTCCTACTGCAGTTCTCACAGCATCATTTAATTTTGTTTTTTCCTGTGCAGATTTTAACCTTTCTGGATATTTTTTAGTGTCTTCAAAATTTAGAGGGTCTTTGGAGGTAAGTGTCTCATTTAATTCCTTGAACTTATTATTATCAAAAAACAACTCGAAATATTCTTTACTTCCTATTCTTACATGATAGCCATCTTCTGGACTTACATATAAATTTCTTTTTAACTCTTCTGTATCTATCACTTTTCCGCTTGGGGTTTTGTACCACAAACCTTTTGGAGTGTCTTTTTTATCTTCGGTAGAAGTCTGAATTCCTTTATCTGTTCTTTTAAACCAAGCCATGTTAAGTGTTTGTTTTATTTTATTTCTTTAAAATATAAATTACTTTTCAATAAAGTATGCGGGACAAATGTAGCAGATTTTTTCCAATTCTACTTTCATCTTTAAATGATTCTTTTCAAGCCAAGGTTTATTTCTTTTTACAAAAAAAAAGCATTTTGAAAAATTTCAAAATGCCGCTTCTAAATAATAAATAAAATCCTATAATGTATCTACATTATTCAAATCTTGAAATGCTTGCTTTAAACGCGTTTTAAACGTTTCTTCACCCTCACGCAACCATTTTCTTGGATCATAGTGTTTTTTATTAGGCTGGTCTGCTCCATCAGGATTCCCAATTTGAGTAGCGACATACGCTGCCTTTCCTTGCATATAATCTCTAATACCTTCCGTAAAAGCAAACTGCATATCTGTATCAATGTTCATTTTTATCACTCCATATCCAATAGATTCTCTAATTTCTTCTACCGTAGAACCAGAACCACCATGAAAAACAAAATCAATCGTATTGTGCGGTACCTTATATTTTTTAGAAATATAATCTTGAGAATTTAATAAAATTTTTGGTGTTAATTTTACGTTTCCTGGCTTATAAACACCATGGACATTCCCAAATGCTGCTGCAATTGTAAATTGAGGAGAAACTTTTAATAACTCTTCATACGCGTATGCAACTTCTTCTGGTTGCGTATATAATTTAGAGACATCAACATCAGAATTATCTACACCATCTTCTTCACCACCTGTTATTCCTAATTCAATCTCTAAAGTCATACCCATTTTACTCATACGAGCTAAATACGTTTTACAAATTTCTATATTTTCTTCTAAAGGCTCTTCAGACAAATCTATCATGTGAGAACTATACAGAGGGCTACCAGTTTCAGCAAAATGCTTTTCAGAAGCATCTAATAAACCATCTATCCAAGGTAGTAGTTTTTTAGCAGCATGGTCTGTATGTAGAATTACAGGAACACCATAAGCAAGCGCTAATTCATGTACGTGTTTTGCGCCAGCAATACCACCAGCAATTGCTGCCTTTTCACCTTCATTAGACAATCCTTTACCTGCATTAAACTGAGCACCACCGTTAGAAAACTGAATAATAACAGGTGCGTTTAAATCTCTTGCAGTTTCTAAAACACCATTAATAGTGTTAGAACCAATTACATTTACTGCTGGTAATGCAAATCCTTTTTCTTTCGCTAAGTTAAAAATTGCTTGTACTTCTTTTCCTGTTGCTACTCCAGGTTTGATGTTGTGACTCATATGATTGTATTTTAATTTAAAGATTCTTAATTTGCACCAAAAATAGTGAAAATAGGTCCTTTTTAGTTTGAAGAAAGTATAAAATAACGAAAACGTTATAGAATTCTATGCACTTCGGTTAGAACGGATAATTGATTCCTATATTGTAAACTGCGCTTGCAAAATTATAATTTTTAAACCATTTACGGTCTTTTAAATAAGGTTCATAGGTTTTAAAACCGGCATCAAGCCTGAGTACGAAAAAACTTAAATCATAACGGATTCCAAGTCCAGAACCAATTGCAATTTCTTTGAATGCGGATACTCCACTAAATTTGGCATCCTCGTCTACAAATTGAGCGCCTGAAATATCCCAAATATTTCCTGCATCTATAAAAAAAGCACCTTTTAAACTACCTATTAAATCAAAACGATATTCCGCACTCGTTAAAAATTTAAAACTCCCTACATTAAACTCTAAGCCACTATTTCTGCTACCTGGTCCCAAACCATAAGTTTGCCAAGCTCTAATATCATTTGAACCGCCTGCGAAATAGCTTCTTGTAAAAGGTATGGCCGAATTATCATACGTGAAAATTGCTCCTAAAAAAGATCTAATTCCAAAAACAGCATTGCTTCCAATATCCCAGAACTGCTTATACTCGATATCTGCTTTGAAATATTGAGCCAATGGAATTTTAAAAAGTGTTTTTTTACCTTTATCATTATAAGTATCTGACAATAAGCCTAAAAAATTTCCAGAATTTGATATTCTTGCTTTAAAAAAAGAAAAGTTATTGTCTTTAAAATCCACTTGACTATTGTATGTATACGCAAAAGCCAAAGTAGGTATTAAAAAATCTGACGTGACAATATTATATCTATTTTGAATATTTAATACGGTATTATAATCGATTGCATTTGAACTTTGGAAGGATGAATTTGAAGCAACGGCATTTATAAAATTTAAAGAAGCAGCAGTTTGTGTGTCTAAACTTGTTGACAAAGGATAAAAAGAACTGTTGTTTGCAGCGTCATAGATGGCTGCAACTGTATTTAAATTAGAAAATTCAGATCCATAAATGTTAAAAAATCGATTTGTATTTAAGTTCTGGATATACTGCGTATTAAAAAGTTCTAATTGAATGGTTTTTTTTCTATTGTATTGCCATTTGTAATCTGAAAGAAATGTAAACGTTTGTCTGTCTAAACCTATGTTTTTCTGAAAACTAGACCCCAAAGAAAACAGTGTTCTTGGCGACATCCTTTTAGGAACCAACTTACTGAGACCAAAAGGAGCTACAAGACGAGGAATCTCTATAGATGCATCTGCTCCAATCTCCCAACCTGGGCCCGTATTTGAATTAAACCAAGAACCTAAAAAAGAAAACTTCAAAAGTTCTGCCCCTCTAAATGCATTTCTATCTGTTAAAGAAAACTTTGCAGAAGAACCGATGTTTCGGATATTAGAATGGGTAAGTTCAGTTTCCAGACCAATAGTATATTTTTCATTTGGCGCTAAAAATAAATCCATTATCAATTCGTCATCAGAACCTTTTACCGGCGTAAACGTAATGTTTGTAGATTTAAAATTTTTAAGTGATTTTAAATGATTTCTTGTTAAATTCCTAAGCGTATCTTTATATATATCTCCAGAATTAAAAAAAATAGATTGAGCCAAGTACTTCGGGTTGTATTTTAGTTTATCATATGCTAAAAAGTTCATTCCCTTATACACAACCTTGTCCTTGTAGACCTCCTCTTTTTGAGTATAGGTATAATCTGTGACTACATTAATTTCTTTAATTTTGTGCACCTTATACGGTTTCTTAGTATACTTACCATCTTCCTCTTCAAAACGATCTTTCGCTATTAAAAGGTCAACATTTGTTTTATAATCTACTCTTGTAGAATCTACATAGAAACCTAAAGCTGACTCAGAGAAATGAAAAATTCCGTTATTTCTAAAAAGTTTAACAATCATTTTCGCTTCCTTTCTAAAAGTAAGATCGTTGTACTGATTTCCTTTCACCAATAAAGATTGTGCTCCTGTATCTTTATAAATAGCTTCTAAAATTGGAGATGCTATTTTTAGTTGAATGCTGTCTAATAAAGTGGGGTTTCCCTTCGTAATATGATAGGCCACCGATGCTTTTTTCTGAAGGCTATCTCTGGTAACTTTTGAACTAACATAAGACTCAAAATAACCTTGTGTTTTATAATAAGCCCATAAATTATCCGAGGTCCTTTTTACTTTTTTATCGCTGATTATAACTGGCATATCATAACTCAACAACCACTTATTTGCCTTTATCGAAGCATTTGCATACGCAATACTTTGTTTCTCTGAAAAAATATTTTTAATAAATTTATATTTATTTGGGTTTTTTAAACCCCATTCTAAAGGCGTATCTGGACCGCCGTGCTTTCCTAAATTATGAAAAAATAAACCAATTGGTTTTGGATTTGGCTTTTGAAGAATGTATTTTTCTAAAGCAGCACTTTTGTCTCGAACACTGTCTACAAAA
This sequence comes from Polaribacter sp., assembly GCA_028336245.1. GTDB lineage: Bacteria > Bacteroidota > Bacteroidia > Flavobacteriales > Flavobacteriaceae > Polaribacter. Next base: position 179 of record JAOKTT010000005.1, on the reverse strand, counting down.
ATATAATTTTGCTCGAGTAGGTGCGCCCCTGCTGCAACATGTTTTGTAGCATTACAAGCTACCAAAAATAAAAGAAGTAAAAAGCAAAAAACAAGTTTTTTCATTACTTTCGCAGTACATTTAAATTCAAAAATAGTATATTTCAACGGTTTATTTCTAATTAGACACAATTAATGGGT
>JAOKTT010000049.1 GCA_028336245.1 Polaribacter sp. | reverse complement strand
ATGCAGATTAGAAAGCAGCTTCCAAAAGCAGAAATTCATATTTATGGCGCGTATATGCAGCAGCAAATTCAAGAATTACACAATAAAAAAGAAGGATTTATCATTAAAGGATTTGCAGAAAATGCAGAAGAAGTTGTAGGCAACGCTAGAGTAGTTTTAGCTCCTTTAAGGTTTGGAGCAGGAATCAAAGGAAAATTAACAGAAGCAATGCTTTGCGGTACACCAAGTATTACAACGTCAATTGGAATAGAAGGAATGGTAGGTGCGCTTCCTTGGAATGGTTTTGTAGCAGACAATTTCTCGGAGTTTGCATTGAAAGCAGTTGAATTGTATACAGATAAAACTGTTTGGGAGCAGTCACAATTAAACGGAGTAGCCATTATCAATTCCGTGTATAGCAAAGAGAAAAATGCGCTATTATTTTTCAATAAAATTGAAGAAGTTCAACAAGATTTAGAAAAACATCGAACTGCTAATTTCTTAGGAAGTTTGTTGCAGCATCAAACATTGCAAGCAACAAAATATATGAGTAAATGGATTGAAAGTAAAAATAGGTTACCGTAACAATTTTACAGTACATAACAAACTGAAAATTGCTACCGTAACTTTGAATATTAAATTAAACCTGCTCTTTTTAGCAAAGCATCTGGTTTTGGTTCTTTACCTCTAAAACGTTTGTATAACTCCATTGGTTTTTCTGTACCTCCTTTAGAAAGTACATTTTCTTTAAATTTAGTAGCTACTTCTTTATTGAAAATTCCTTCTTCTAAGAAGTACTCGAAAGCATCTGCATCTAAAACTTCTGCCCATTTGTACGAATAATATCCAGCAGAATAACCTCCTTGAAAAATGTGAGAAAAAGCTGTGCTCATTGCATTTTCTGCTACTTCAGGATATAATGTAGTTTCGGCAAAAGCACCATTTTCAAATTCTTTTACAGAAGAAATTTTAGACGGATCTTGACCATGCCATTGCATATCTAAGAGGCCAAAACTTAATTGACGCAGCGTTTGCATGCCTTCATGAAAACTTGCAGACTCTTTAATCTTTTCTACATATTTTATCGGAATAATTTCTCCGGTTTCGTAATGTTTTGCAAACAGCGCTAAGGCTTCTTTTTCAAAACACCAATTCTCTAAAATCTGACTTGGTAATTCTACGAAATCCCAAGAAACAGAAGTTCCTGATAAACTGTTATACATCGTGTTTGCTAACATTCCGTGCAACGCATGACCAAACTCATGAAACAAGGTGGTGACTTCGTTAAAAGTCAAAAGAGAAGGTTTTGTTTCGGTTGGTTTTGTGAAATTACAAACAATAGAAATATGCGGTCTTTCGTTTATATGGTTTTTAATTTGTTGCGATTTGTAAGAGGTCATCCAAGCACCATTTCGCTTCCCTTTTCTGGGATGAAAATCTGCGTAAAAAACAGCAATAAAATTTCCATTTAGATCGGTTACATTGTATGTTTTAACATCTTCGTGGTATTTGTCAATGTTAAAAACTTCTTCAAATTGCAAATCAAACAATCTATTGGCAATTTCAAAAACACCCCCAATTACATTTTCTAATTTGAAGTAAGGTTTTAACAACTCTTGGTCCAAACTAAATAGTTCTTTCTTTAATTTTTCTGAATAATAAGCGCCATCCCATTTTTGAAGTTGATCTATTCCGTCTAACTTTTTAGCATAATTTTCTAAATTTTTAAACTCTTTAAGTGCGGCTGGTTTTGCTTTTTCTAAAAGATTGTTAGAAAATTGAATCACTTTTTCTGGAGTTTCTGCCATCCGCTCTTCTAAAACAAAATGTGCGTGTGTCTTATAACCAAGTAAATTAGCTCTTTGGTGGCGAAGGTTTACAATTTCTAAAACTATTTTTTCATTATTGAATTCATTCTCTTGGAATCCTTTTTTACCAGCCGCAATTGCCATTTTTTTACGCAACTCTCTGTTGTCTACATAAGTTAAAAACGGAATATAACTTGGGTAATCTAAGGTGAAAATCCAACCTTCTTTATTTGTAGATTTTGCAACTTCTCTTGCAGCCTCCTTTTCACTGTCAGGCAAGCCTGCCAAATCACTTTCATCGGTTATATGCATTTCAAAAGCATTGGTTTCTGCCAAAACGTTTTCCCCAAATTTTAAAGATAACTTTGAAAGAGTTGCATCAATTTTACGAAGTTTAATCTTCGCATCTTCTTTTAAATTAGCACCATTCCTTGCAAAACTCTTGTATTGCTTTTCTAAAAGCATTGCTTGTTCTGATGTTAAATCTAAGGATTCTCTGGTATCAAAAACAGTTTTCACTCTTTTAAACAAAGCCTCATTTAAAGTGATGTCATTTCCAAATTCACTCAACCAAGGAGAAACTTCTTGGGCAATTTTCTGAATTTCATCATTGGTTTCTGCAGAATTTAGGTTAAAAAAAATACTCGTAATTCTATTTAGTTTTTCACCTGTAAAATCTAAAGCAACCGTTGTATTTTCAAAAGTTGGTGTTTCAGTATTGTGTATAATTTCATCAATTTCTGCTTTTGCAATCTCAATCCCTTTTTTGATTGCAGGTTTGTAATCTTCGTTAGAAATTTTAGAAAAAGGGGCAGTATTAAAGTCTTGTAAAAGTGGATTCATTGGTATGATTAATTATTTTTTGGTCGAGCGCAGTCGAGGCTTACATTTAAGCTTTCGATTGCATTCAAGAATGCAGTGTTATTTTCTTACTTTTTTTGAAGCTTGTTCAACCTTTAGTTTTAAACCTTCTTTGTAAGCAATAATTCTATCTTGAACACATTTGTCGGAAGCACCAATAATTTGAGCAGCTAAAATTCCTGCATTTTTTGCACCATTCAAGGCAACTGTTGCAACAGGAACACCACCAGGCATTTGTAAGATTGATAAAATAGAATCCCAGCCGTCTATAGAGTTGCTGCTCTTTACAGGAACGCCAATAATAGGCAGAGGACTCATAGAAGCCACCATTCCTGGTAAATGTGCAGCGCCACCAGCACCGGCAATAATTACTTTTACACCTCTTTTATGTGCGTTTTGAGAATAGTCATATAATTTATCTGGAGTTCTGTGAGCAGAGACAATATCAACTTCTATTTGAATATCAAAACTCTCTAAAATTTCTATTGCATCTTTCATTATTGGAAGATCAGAATCGCTTCCCATTATTATTCCTACCATAATTATTTGCTGATTACCCTTATTATTTCTTTTACTTTTTGTGCGATTGCTCTTGCTTTATCGATGTCTGTATTCACAATAGTTACATGCCCCATTTTTCTAAATGGACGTGTTTCTTTTTTACCATAAATATGTGGAGTAACTCCATCAATTTTTAAAATTTCTTCTATATTTTGATAAATTACATCACCAGAAAATCCCGCTTCACCCACTAAGTTTACCATAATTCCGGCAACTTTATTATCTGTGTTTCCCAAAGGGAGATTTAAAATACTTCGTAAATGTTGCTCAAATTGATTGGTATAACTTGCTTCAATAGAATAATGTCCAGAATTATGAGGTCTTGGAGCAACTTCATTTACCAAGATTTTATCATCTATTGTTTGAAACATTTCTACTGCTAATAGACCAACGAAGTCAAAAGCACTCACTACTTTTAAAGCAAGCTCTCTTGCTTTCTCAGCAACTTTAAAATCAATTCTTGCAGGACAAATTACGTATTCAACTTGATTCGCTTCTGGGTGAAACTCCATTTCTACCACAGG
>JAOKTT010000048.1 GCA_028336245.1 Polaribacter sp. | reverse complement strand
ACCCTAAAAAATCTCTGATAAATGAGATCAGGGAATTTAGATTAAAGGGGGACCAGACATATAAGGAAAAGAAAACATTTCTAAACTACATTACTCCAAACTGCAGTGTTAAAAAGCGTAGTTTAAAAGAAGAGGAGGATTACACAAAAAATTTCATTGCACCATCTTCTTACATATATTTCGATTTCGATGATGTGGTTAACGTGCAAGAATTTAAAAAATACTTCATTGAAAAATATGGTCATCTTGTCTCTTTAGTATGTCTGTCAAGTGGTGCTGGTGGCATATCTGTTTTGTTCAAAATAACAAATATTATTGATAACAATAACTTCTATGATATATGGGAGATTATAAAAACTACATATCTTAAAGAAGAGCAGATTGATATAAAATGTAAGAATATTGGCAGGGCAATGTATCTGCCATACGACACTGAACCATTCGTTAATTATGAGAATGAAATTACAGTTGATATTCCTTTAAGTAAAGAAAAAAACACTTCTAAAAAACAGCTCAATCAATCTATATTGAATAAACAATATAATAATACATTGATTGAGCCACTTTCCAATATTGATTTCGAAGAATTTATGGATAAAATTGTAACAAAAACGCCTGTAGTGGTTAATAATCCAATTGTTGAATTATTTGCATCAGAAAGAATGGATGTTACATTTCCTCACGAGATAAGAGATACCAAAAAACATAGTATTTACACAATTATGATTCATAAACTTATATACTTAAACCCACAGTTACCATCAAGTTATTTGTTTTCTTACCTTAATTTCATTAATAATTATTTTGGAAAACCACCAATGGAATATAAGAAACTCATAGATCTATTTACTTTCGTTTATTCCAGCATTAAAAATGATGAATACTATGAATTTAAGAATAAAAAGTATAAGTACGTGCATTTCAATACCAACTCTAAATTAACAGGCGGAGAAAAAAGAAATTTAGCAAGTAAAATAAATGGAAAAAGAAGAAGTAATGCATCAATCGAAAAGATAATTACTGCAAAAGAAGAGTTAAAATCTCAAGGGTTAAAAATCACTCAGAAAGCACTCGCAGAAAAAACAGGGTTATCTATTAGCACGATTAAAAGACATTTAAATTCTGAACCAGCAGATTTAGAAATATTAATAGATGATGTTAATGAAACTTATACAAGTAGAGACGATATAGTAAGTGGTGATCAAGTTTTTCCATCAAATGGATGTGATGTATTAACTGATAATATTATTGACTCTGAGTGTCCCAAATGGATTGATAATTGGTATATAAAAACAAGAGATTTTTTAAATGATTTATGGGGGTAATAATTGTACTACCTAAAAGATGGATAATTATATTCTAATTTTCCACTGAGAATAAGTTCAGAGTTTAGATTCTAAAAAAAATGAATATTGTCTGACATATTTTGAATTTCATGATATTTATAGAGAAACACAGTTATGAAAGAGAAAAAGTCAAAAAGAGTAATAGTTCGAATAACCGAAAGTCAATTCAATAATTTGATGGAGTGCGTTATAGATGAACAAATAAAAATTTCAGATATTCTAAGAGAATCTATAGTAGATAAACTTCAAAAACTAAGGAAAGATGATAAAAGGAAAAAATAATTTAGATTATGAATATTTCAATCGATACTTAATCAAATGTGGGTCTAATAATCCACCCAATATGGAGTTGCTAAATGATTTTTTTAATGAAAAATTAAATATTCTAACTGAACACGAAATAGAACCATCCAATGTGATTTTACTGAATGAATTGGTAGTTTTTTGTCGTAATAAATTTGACAGTTAAAAGGCACAAAGCACCCACAGGAATAATTACTAATTCTCGATTGTATCTGCTGAATACGTGATTTTGAATAACGTAGTAAATTAAATCTAATTGGCACGATTGGTTGGGGTATTGAACTATTTGTCAAATAAGAACCATTTTTAATTGTTTTTCAAATAGACCTTTGTGAGAGTTTCTCCCATGGTGTTACATAGAATTTCCTGAGGGTGGTGCGCCAATGAGAATTGTTGCAGTTGATCATGATAGAGTTTAGATTTCGACTCCGATGTAATTAGGTAATAATGAAAATACTCATGGATGACAGTATTGATTAGTTCACTGCGTTTTACATTGTTGTTCCTATAAATTGTAATTGAATTGTTATAGAAACAATACTCTCCCGCAAGATGAGATTTACCCTCAACTAAATTCAGTAGTGGTTTTTGTTTACGTATTGGATAAAGATGAAGGCACCAGCTCAATACATCCTCTGCCAACTGAAATTGCCAACCTTCACCTTCAGTAGTAAAGAATTTAATTAGCACAGATATCAGATTTAGAGTGAATAATACCCCAACAACAATAAAGTAAATAGTAAAAAAGGTATCCATTATATTAAGTAACCGTTGAGTTCCATAACTGGAATCTACGGCGAGAATTACATTCTACCTAAAATAGATTTGAAAAGTTGTCTGCTTATACTTTTGAGATAAGTGTAAGTTCTTTAAAATAGTCCTATCTCAACCCGGGTTGGACTTCCCAATGAATCCAGTACTTCCCAAAGATCAACCCGCTTATACTTTCAATAAAAAATGCTGCAAAATCGAAGTTTTGCGCTTATGTTAGCCAGGTTAATTTATAAAAAACTGAAAAATGTCACTACAGGGTCAACGAACAACAACCGGTGCAATTCCATGGGATGATTTTAAATCATTAATTGGAAAATTAGAGAGAGATTTAAATTTTAAATACTGCCTATTAATTTCCATCGGAGTATTCACGGGTTTACGAATAGGAGACATACTTAAATTAAGGTATGCAGACTTTTCAGGGGGAGATATATTAGTCATAGTGGAACAAAAAACAAAGAAGACACGACGAATAAAATTAAATCAGGATTTACTCGAAATTATATCTCGTGTCAAAAGGAAACAACTGATAGATGATGATAATCAATTCATTTTCATCAATAAGTATGGCACCAAACCCATTGACAAATCTTGGGTGAACGTTTCCCTAAAAAAAATATTTAAAAAGTATAAAGTACATGTAGATGGAAATGTATCCACACACATGTTTAGAAAAACACTTGGAAATAGAGTTCTGAAATTGAACAACTACTCCAACCAGTCTATCGTTCTGTTAATGGAACTCTTTGGTCACTCGTCAATGGGAATAACAAAAAGATATCTCGGTATCAGAGAAAAAGAGGTTATGGGTGTGTATGAGAGTTTGAGTTTGTGATTCTTTTGGATTCCTAACATCTTCGTGCGGATAATATTTTGTGAAGGATTACCATCACGGTGGTGATCATAATCATTGTTATCCGCACATTGGTAAAGAATGATGGGACCCCCCTGAGGGACTTCCCGCTCCGAAGCCCCCCCTTAAATACTTCTTTTTTGGTGACTGTAGAGGGGAGTCAATACCCTGAGCAAATATTTTTCTGGATTTTTTGGAAAAAATCGAGTTTTTAAAAAATAAAATTTTCAGATTTTTTTCAGAAAATTGACCTTTTATACTTTAAGTAGTTTCTCCAGAATTCTCACCATAGCGTAAGTATCTAACTTACAGTATTGCAATAGTTGTCTTCTTGTTTCTTTAACATCACCCTGAAATGTTCCATTTACCATTGAGAGAAAAGTATTGGATGCAGCACCACCTTCTTTTATAGGAAGACCATCATATGAGAGTTCAGGAACCAATGCAGGTAGCACATATTTAATAGAATAACTCCCCTTCATTTCGGGAGTATAATATTACTTATTATATTTTTTTAAGATAAGATATTGAAAAGCCAGTAGCTCTACTAATTATCTCCTCTGAAACTTTTTGATGTCTCATTTTTTTTACAATCTTTAATCTTTCTTTTCGTATAATTTCTCCTGGTTTTTTATTGCCAAGTACATTGTAGAGCTCATTAACAGAAAGTTTAAATTTTTCA
>JAOKTT010000046.1 GCA_028336245.1 Polaribacter sp. | reverse complement strand
TACAGATCCGTCTACATCCTTAGAACACTTAGGATTTAGAACAGTCGCAACGCTAGACATGGTAAACGCAAAATGAGAACTTTTTGCTCCATATAGGTCGTTGGCCTTCATTTTGAAAAAACCCCATTATTAAACAAGAAACCAAAAACAATATTGAAAAAAATTTGACGTTTAATTGTTTGAAAAACCTAATGGTATCACAAAAATAAAATGGATTTTTATTTATCTCTTATACGAATAGGTGCTTCGTTAATGCTAACTTTTGTAACCTTTTCTCTAAGTTACAGAATTAATAAAAATGCAAACAGCTACTTAGCTATGCTTTTTGGTGTTTTAGCTATCCTTTTTATTTCCACAGATGTTGGAGAATATATTTCAGAAAAATGGATTTGGTTATATGCAATTAATATCTTAGAAAACACCATAATCCTAATTCCTGCATTCCTTTATATAGCAGTATATCATTTTGTATACGCGCCTGCCAATTTCTTAAAAAAGCATTATTTACTATTGCTACCTTTTCTTTTTATAGCCATCTTTAGGACGTTTTCAATTTGGGCAGAAACCTACGCTTTAGCATTAGAAAATTTTATTGATACTTTGGATTTTATATTTCTTATTGGCTTTTGGATATTTTCTATAATTTTATTTTATTGGGTCGTAAAAAATCTTGTCAATCATCATAAAAATGTTTTAAAGTTTCACGCAAATACGCAAGGTGTAGATTTGAACTGGTTGTATAAGTTAATGTTTATTTTCCCAATACTTTTTATTGCTCAAGTTGTCTTCAATTTTAGCTCAAATCAATATTACCTAATCAATTTTTCAGATATCGCTATATTTCTCATATTATTTTATTGTGGTTTCCATATCGTACAGCAAAGAGAAATATTCGAGCTAACAATGCAAGGCAAAGTTTTGGCAGAAAAAGAAATTCCTGAACAAGTTTACACTAAAAAAGAAGGACTTATTGATGAACACTTAACACTTGAAATAGTCAATAATTTAGAAAAGGTAATGAAAGAAGAGAAGCCATATTTAAACAAAAATCTTTCTCTAAATCTATTAGCAGATAAATTAAATAGTAGCACACACATAGTATCATATGTTATAAATTCACATTATAATGTGAATTTTTACAACTACATCAATAACTTTAGAATCGACTATTGTAAAACCCTTTTAAAAAACCCAAAAAAGCAACTTTTAAGCATAGAAGGTATCGCACTTGAAGGCGGTTTTGGTTCTAAAAGCACCTTTAATACACTCTTTAAAAAGCAATCTGGAATGACACCTACACAATATAAAAATACTAATAATCAGTAAGTTATAGTTTTTGAAGAAATCTTAGTTGTTCAACTTTATCCAGTTGAACACTACTTAATAATATTGTGCGTTTTTTGCCAAACAATAAAACTTATGATGCTCAGATTTTTTTTAAATGCTTTATTCCTTACGTTACCAATGGCGCTCTTAGCGCAACAAACCGTTAGAGGAACAATTACCGACAAAGATTCAAAACAAGCCATTCCTTTTGCTAACATTCTTCTTAAAGATAGCAATCCACCCATAGGAACAACCTCTGATGAAAATGGAAAGTTCACTTTAAGTGACGTCCCTATTGGTAAACAAACGCTTATCCTTTCGTTTTTAGGTTATGAAACTTTTACGTTGCCAAATATTAATGTTACCGCAGGAAAAGAAGTGGTCTTAGAAATTAATTTAGTAGAAAGTTTTGCAGCGCTAGATGAAGTTGTGATTGTAGCCGAAAAACGCAAAGAAAAAACAGTCAACCAATTTGTTACCGTTAGCGCACGCAGCTTAAACCCAGAACAAGCTAATCTATATGCTGCATCTTTAGGCGACCCAGCAAGGCAAGTTCAAAATTTCGCAGGCGTTACAGGAGGTGGTGACGATTTAAACAATGAAATTGTAATTAGAGATAATCCACCTAATACCTTATTATGGAGATTAGAAGGCGTAGAAGTACCAAATCCAAATCATTTCACCCGGTTAACTGGAGGCTCTGTAAGTATGTTAAGTGCTAACGTGTTAGCTAAAACTGATTTTTTACTTCTGCTTTTCCTGCCGAATATGGTAATGGTATTGCTGGGGTTTTTGATTTACGCTTTCGCAAAGGTAATAATCAAAAAAAAGAAACTACAATTGATGTTGGTGTGCTAGGTCTAGGGTTTTCAACTGAAGGGTATTTTAGTAAAAAAAGCAAAGCCTCTTACCTTGTTAATTACAGGTATTCTACTTTAGGTGTTTTAGAAAAATTAGGCTTAAACTTAACAGATGGTTTTAACCCTACTTTTCAAGATTTAAATTATAACATAAATCTGCCTACTACAAAATTTGGAACCTTTAATCTGTATGGATTATTGGGCAAAAATGCATCAAATTCTAGTGAAACGGAGAATGAAGATATTGACGAAAACCCGAGTACTGACAATTTTACAAATAAAACAAAAAGTGATGAAAGCACTTTTATTACGGGTTTAGGACACCGGGTTTTTATAAAAGATCAAACCTATTTAAAAACAAATATCACGTATTCGTCAAATGATGCAAAGCAAAACGATGTATTGCAAAACAGTGGTGTTGTTGACCCTTTAGATTCGAAATTATTTGATTCAAAAAGTGAAGCCTTTCGTTTATCCTCTTTTATAAACCATAAATTTAATTCTAAACACACCTTACGAAGTGGGTTTACGCTAAGCCATCTCAAAGAGAAAAACACTTTAAGTTTTACGGACGAAAATGATGACGGTACACTTTCAACGTCAAAAGATGAAATAAATGGAACAGCGAATGTATTTCAGAGTTATGTACAATGGAAATATAGAATGACAGAAAACTTTACCTTAAATTCAGGGCTTCATTTTTTACACTTTGGCAAAACGAACAGCAGTGCCATTGAGCCAAGATTAGGTCTTAATTACAAGCTAAATAATGTCCATTCATTTAGTTTTGGCGCAGGTTTACATAGTAGAGCTGAGCAATTACCTCTCTATCTCACAAAAGACGCCACTAACACAAATTTTCTGAACACCAATTTAAAATTATCTAAAGCGTTGCATTATGTTCTAGGTTACAACTGGCGCATAAATAAAAACACGCATTTTAAGGCAGAAGCCTACTATCAACATTTATTTGACATACCTGTTGATAATAGGGGAGAAACTGGTTATAACGCAATAAATGCACAATCATTTGATATTTTTGAAATTAAAGGAACCCCATTAACTAATGATGGTAAAGGAAGAAATTACGGGCTAGAGTTTACATTAGAACGTTTTTTAAATAAGGGCTTTTATTATTTATCTACACTATCATTATACGATTCTAAATACAAAGTGGGCAACGGCAACTATTTAAACACGAGATTTAATGGAAATTATGTATTTAATTTGTTGAGCGGAAAAGACTTTGCAGTTGGCACAAAAGGCAATAAGACCTTTGGTATAAACGCTAAATTTGTATTAGCTGGCGGCCAACGTTTTACCGGAATTGATGAAGCGGCTTCTATAGCTAACCAAACCGAAGTTTTCTCAACCACACCTTTTACAGAAAAAGTAAAAGCTTATTATCGTTTTGATTTGGGCATTAATTACCAATGGAATAAAACAAAAACCACATACAATTTAAGTCTCAATATCCAAAATATAACAAGTAGAATAAATACAACTGAGCTAGACTACTTCTTTGACAAATTAAACAACAGAATAGTAACCACCAAAAGCGAACAAAATGGGTTGATTCCAGTTTTAAAGTATAGCATTAATTTTTAAATACTACCTTTATATAACTAATTGAAAAAAACGAAAGCCATAGAAAGAAATGTTAAGCCAGAACTGATAAACATTGATAAAAGTGCGTCTAATACAGCTGCGATAAAACTATACAATCGGAGAAACTATTTAAATATAAAAATAAGGCAGTGCAAGTACTTAAATAATATTGTATAGCAGGACCATCGAATGATAAAATAGCGTATAATGTTAGGTCTAGGCTTCAAAGAATTTGGTTCA
>JAOKTT010000045.1 GCA_028336245.1 Polaribacter sp. | reverse complement strand
CCAAACATCTCAAAGAAAAGGTTAAAGCTGTTCTTGTTTTAGCATCGCTGTTGGCAATTGCAAAAATTATCAACTAAAATATAGGCATATCTTTTCCTTTAATTCAGGGATTTCTAAACCACATAAATAGGTTAAACTTACATCGAAAGTCGAAGTAGTCCAATAAAAAAAACCACCAAATACTGGTGGTTTTTTTTGGTTGTAAAAAGTATTATTTTTTAACTTCTAGAAGTTTTTCAACCAGCATTTCTAAACGCTTAATTTTTTCTTCTTGTTCTTTAATACTATTGATTAGTACAGGAACTAAGCCCTGGTAGTTAACCGATTTAATCCCTTTAGATTCTGAAACCAGTTCTGGAAATACCTTTTCAATATCTTGAGCAAGAACCCCAATTTTTTGTTTCTGGTTTTTATCTCTTTTCATGGTGTAGGTCTTTCCATCAATTTGTAACAATTTAGAAAGGGTACTCCCCAAAGAAATAATATTAGCTTTTAAGCGTGCATCAGAGTTAATACTTAAATCTCCTGCTATAGTAGTGGTACCATCAAAGAGTACAGTTACTGCATCACTTCTATTATTAAATGTTCCATTACCAATAACAAAAACTGGACTATCTGTATTAAACGTACCTTCACTATCGGTTACAGTTGAACCCACTAGATTATATTGCCCAATGACTGTAGAGGCATAATCACTTGCGATTGTACTATTACCCATCGTTGTCGAAAAATCTCCACTTGCGGTGGTATAATTACCCAAAGCTGTTGAAGCACCACCAGAAGCGATAGAACTAGCGCCAGTTGCTAAAGAATAATCCCCACTTGCGATGGTATCGCCATTTAAAGACGTTGCATATTCACCACTTGCTAATGTATTAATACCCATAGCAGTTGATCGACTTCCACTAGCAGTTGTATTGTCTCCAAACGCTACAGCTACTTGGTTGGAGGCTTCTGCACTGTATCCTATTGCTGTAGACCAAATACCACTAGCAGTGCTTGTCGGAGACTGCATGCCTGTGCCGCTTGTATCATTCAAACTTAAAGGAGAATTAATGGTTGGCAGGTTCGTTAACTGCGACCCATCTCCAATAAAAGCAGGGGCTATTACACTACCCGAAATGGTGGTGGTTCCATCAAAAAGCACGGTTAGTGCGTCAGATCTGTTAAGAGTGGCTGAAGCAATGTCATAATATCCGTTTCCAATAACAAATGCTCGGTTGTTTAGACTCCAGTTGAGTGGGTCTGCATTAGCATCAGCAGTGTTGGCAGTACCAATCGCAGTGGTATTATAGCCATCGGCAAAAGCATTATTTCCTATTGCAAAGCTCGAATACGCTGTAGACTCAGAAAACAGTCCTATGGCTTGTGAAAAATTCCCTGAGGCGATATTGTTTTCTCCAAGCGCAATTGATGATACTCCTGTCGATAAATTATCAGTTCCAATACTGAAGGCTTTTGTCCCTGTTGTGCTGTTATTATTTCCAATGACAAATGAAAGAAAGCCAGCAGCTTCATTATTGTATTCTGGTGTTGTGGCGTTTGTCTGGTATTGATTCCCTATCGCAATAGATTTTTCCCCAGAAGCTATAGAAGCAGTCCCCATAGCTGTAGAGAAAGGTCCACTTGCGGTTGTATTAGTTCCTATAGCCACAGAACCCGTTTCTGTAGCTGTCGTGCCAGAACTGTTGTCTGAAATTTGTGCATTCGTAAAAACTCCAATAGTTAACGCTAAGAATGTAAAGACTAGTTTCATATTTTTTAAGTTTGGTTAAAAAGTGTTAAATTAAATAAAAAAACTCTATTTATTACTTTTAGTTAGCTTATTTATAAACCGCTACAGGTTAGAGACCCCTTTATAGAGGGGTATCCCATACTTTTCTGTAGCTTGGTTAAAATGCCACTTCGCTTGCAAAGTAGACACAGTAATATTTCCTTTAACCTAAAATTCAGTGCTTAGGAATTGTGGGTAAGGAACCACACCATCTGCAGCGAACGTTTAACCACTGCCGCAAACAAAAACCCTTTATTTCAATACCTTTATATCTCATATTTCTTTTTTACTCCTTTAATGCAATCTTGTTTACAAATTCATACTGTTTATTAAGCTTTATTTGTTCTAAATTAAAAGCTATTTAGGAGACTTCCTAAATAAAAAAAGATACTATGAAAAAACTACTCTTTCTTTCCACTTTTTTAATCTTTGCCTGCAGCAGTAGCGATGACGCTAATAATGATTATTCGAACACCTCTATCGTTGGTAATTGGCAATTAACTTCAATTTTAGAAAGCGGCACCCCTATTCACAACAGCTGTGATTTAGAATCAAATATGACAGTACTGCAAACAAATACAGGGAATTTTATGCAATATTATTCTGATGAATCAACCTCTGAGTTTTGCGGGGAATCTATGACTATTGATATGACTTGGAGTCAAGAAGGTAGTTCCTCAACCTATTACATAACTTTTGCTATTTCTGACACAACAGTTTCTGTTGTTTTAGATGGAGAAACTTTAACTTCCATTGAGGGTTCGGAAGTACGGGTATTTACTAAAAACTAATCTTTAGACACACGATATTTTTATCTCCTTCAAATGCCTATAAAAAATAGGCTATCTAATAATAAAACGATAGTTTTGTGCGCACTCAGAGCATGTTGTAAATCCAACATGTAGTACTTGGCAACCATCTATATTTGCATTTAACCCGGGTATAGGTCTTTCATTTAGTGCAGTACTTGTGCTTGTTGTTCAAAAAAATAAAATAGAATTTTAGAATAAAAATCACAGGCCGTAACTGTAACAAATTTTTAAAAACGCATTATGAAAAAACTTTTCTTATTGGTCTCATTTTCCATTTTACTTCAAAGTTGTTTTAGTTACAAGTCCATAGGTTACAAATCCATAGGTTACCAAAATATAGAAATCGAAAAAAAACAAAAATTGGAGGTTTTAATGGTTAATAAAACAAGTTTTAAAGGACGTTTAGTTTCTAAAAATGAAAAAACAATGATTTTAGAAACCAAAGGGGGGCTGGGAACAGTCTCTAAAGACGAAATTTATGATGTTAAAGTTAGAGAATTTTCATTCTTAAAAACTACTGGATTAGTTGTTGGGTCTGTTGTTGCAATACCTCTTGGACTTATCCTTCTTTATTTAATTCTTGGTGGTGGTGTTTAGGGGTATTAAAATTTACTGATAATAGTTTGGCTGTGCGTATTTAAGTTTTTTGTTTGATTCAAATTATTTAGAGACCAAGCAATCAAAGCGGCAAGACTTCTTTAATATTTTGCTCACATAATGCCGGAAATTTCAGTTCCTAAGCAGTCATAATATATCGCTCTTTGTCTTTAAGTTCCATTGTGATCTCTTCTAAAACTTGAATCAAAAAGACGCCTACAAACTAGGACTTAATTGCACGGATGTTTAGAATGTGTTAAAGAAAAAAGTGATGTACATCATTATAGTTGTTTAGCGCCGTACTGTATTATTTTTGATAAAAAAAAAGCACCCTTAAAGGGCGCTTTTTTTATTCATCAGTATTAATAGCGTTTCACATTTTCAGCAGTATAATTTCTAATAAACTCCACATTGCCTCTATTTTTGTAATATGTTTTCCAAGGTTTTGTGATTTTCTTCATCGCTCTTTGTGTTAAAATTAAATCACTCCAGCTTTTTGCAGTGACTGCTACCCAGTGAGTAGCGCCTTGAAATCCTCCTATTTCGTAGGTTCCAAAACCAAATTCTCCATCTGTATACGCAGACATTTCTGTCACAATTTCATCATGTGCTACTTTAAAAGCAGTTGGGTCACTTGTTTTAAATTCATAAATCTGAACATACGTGTGTTCTTCATTATCACCAGCCCAGCTTAGGATATTTCCTGAAGAACTATGTGTCCATGCTTCAATATGATTGTTCATTCTTTCTTTAAAGACCATCCATTTGTCTTTGTTAGAAATGGAATCTTTTCTTCCCCAATTTGCAGGATCTCCATAAATTACAATTCTGTGCGTAGACTTCATATTACCAATG
>JAOKTT010000047.1 GCA_028336245.1 Polaribacter sp. | reverse complement strand
ATACTTTATGAATCGTTCTCAAAATTGGAAAAATATTTATAACCCAAAAAATAAATGGCTGAACTCTAAACATTCTAATGGGAAATGGAAAGATATAAAAGATGATTGGCGTGAAGCAACTTACAAAAATTACTTTTGGATGGTGCCTTATAATTTAAAAGGATTGATTGATACTATTGGAGGATCAATGGTTGCTATAAAAAGATTAGATACTTTGTTTGAACGTTTAGATGCATCGTATGAAGATGATTGGTTTGCATCAGGGAATGAGCCCGATTTTCAAGTGCCTTGGATTTATAATTGGACTACTTCACCTTATAAGACATCAGAGGTTGTTAATAGAATACTTAATGAAATGTACACAAGTAAACCAACAGGTTTGCCTGGAAACGATGATTTGGGAACTATGGGTTCTTGGTATGTATATGCATCTATAGGGCTTTATCCTTCTATTCCCGGAGTGGCAGGTTTTTCTATTAATGCACCTCAATTTGAAAAAGTAATATTGAATCTTCCTAAAGGACAATTAACGATAACTGGTGGTTCTGCAATCAAGCCATATATCCAATCCTTAAAACTTAACGGGGAAAAATTTGAAACACCTTGGATAGATTGGAGTCTCATTAAAGAAGGAGGTACATTAGATTTTACAACTTCTAAGACACCAAATAGAAAGTGGGGGAAAGACACAGAATCACCTAGTTATAACTAACATTTAATAATATAAAATTACGATGACTACCAATTTAATTTATTTCAAAAAAACCATTCTTTTAATTCTTATTTTAATAATAACATTAGTCGGTTGCCAAACCAGCACTAAACAAAATAAAGTAGCTGAAAATAATTTTACACAGTTTGTAGATCCGTTTATAGGTTCTGGAGGTCACGGTCATGTTTTTGTCGGTGCCAATGTGCCTTTTGGTGGTGTGCAAGTTGGGCCAAGTAACTTTTATAAAGGATGGGATTGGTCATCTTCATACCATTATTCCGATTCTATTGTAAAAGGATTTACCCATTTAAATTTAAGCGGTACAGGTTGTGCTGATTTAGGTGAACTTATTGTAATACCAACTATTGGTGCGCGAAAAACTAAGAGTGGGATTCAGAATTCGGGCTTTTTAGAGGAGGTGAAAAAAGCTTGGTACCTTAGCCCAGGTGAAGACAAACCTAAGGATGCTTATGCATCTTTTTATTCTAAAGAAACTGAAGTTGTTAAACCTGGTTATTATAGTGTAAAATTAGATGACTATAATATTAAGGTTGAATTAACTGCAACAGAAAGAGTAGGTATGCACCGGTATACGTTTCCAGAGTCTGATAAAGCACGTGTTATTATAGATTTAAGTGAAGGTAATTCTGATGTTTCAGTTAACACTTATATTCGTCAAATTAATGATTCAATTTTTGAAGGCTACCGTTTTTCAAAAGGATGGGCAGCAGACCAAAGAGAATATTTTACTTTAATACTATCAAAACCTATAACCAATTTTGCAGTTTATAATGGTAATGATAAAATTGACGGCAACGAGGTTAAAGGACAATTTGCAAAAGGCTTTTTAGAATTTAAAACCATAAAAGACGAAGTCATTCAGGTGAAAATGGGTATCTCTCCTGTAAGTTCAAAAAATGCGATGGCTAATATTGAGGCGGAAATACCGCATTGGGATTTTGATAAAGTCGTTGCTAGTGCTGATACAAAATGGAACGAACAACTTTCAAAAATTGTAATTGAAACAGAAGACATAAGCAAAAAACGTATTTTCTATACCGCCATGTATCATACGATGATTGCTCCAAATTTATATAGTGATGTGAATGGTGAATACCGAGGAACAGATAAAAAAGTATATCCAGACCCTGGTTTTACGAACTATACTTTATTCTCTTTATGGGACACTTATAGGGCAGCTCATCCTTTATATACTTTAATACAGCCAGAGCGTGTGAGTGATATGATTAACTCAATGCTGCTTATTTTCGATCAGCAAGGAAAATTACCAGTATGGCATTTACGGGGTAACGAGACGAATACTATGCCAGGTTACAGTGCAATTCCAGTTATTGTTGACGCCTGTTTAAAAGACTTCGAAGGCATAGATATGGAAAAAGCTTACAATGCTATAAAAACTACTGCTACTGGAGATTTTGAGCCAGGCGTGAAAGATTTAATGGAGTTTGGATACATTCCTGCAGATCATGGACCAGAATCGGTAGCTAGTTCTATGGAATATGCTATTAGTGATTGGGCTATTTCAAAGTTAGCAGAAAAATTAGAAAAGACAGAAGATGCTACTTATTTCGCAAAAAGAGCTAAAGCATATGTACAGTATTTCGATAAAGAAACTCGGTTCATGAGAGGTAAATTAGCTGACGGTAGTTGGAGAACACCTTTTGATCCAGTTTCAGCCCTACACAGAGTTAATGATTACTGCGAAGGAAACGCATGGCAGTATCTGTGGATGGTGCCACAAGATCCGGAAGGTTTAATTGAACTTTTGGGAGGCGATGAACCATTTGTTTCAAAATTAGATGAATTATTTAGTCGCTCTTCAGATCTTGGTGCAGATGCTTCCATTGATATTTCTGGACTGATTGGTCAATATGCTCATGGAAATGAGCCAAGTCACCATACAACATACATGTACGCGTACGCAGGTAAACAATATAAAATTGCAGATAAAGTAGATTATATTTTAAATGAATTATACACCGATAAGCCAGATGGTTTAAGTGGCAATGAAGATTGCGGACAAATGTCGGCTTGGTATATTTTATCTTCTATGGGGTTCTATTCTGTAAATCCATCAAATGGTGCCTATGTATTCGGACGACCTCTATTTGATAAGGCGAATATGGCGTTGCCAGAAGGGAAAACATTTGTTGTAGAAACAGAAAACAATGGGAAAGATAATATTTTCATTCAATCGGCACTATTAAACGGCAAAGCTTACACCAAATCATTCATTACACATAAGGATATTATAAAAGGCGGAACATTAAAATTTATAATGGGAGCTGAACCTAATAAGAACTTTGGTAAAAATGATGAAGACCGCCCAAAATCTATAGTATATTAATTACCATATGTTACGTTTTTATAAGATAACTAATAAATAGTTCATTGTTTTTAAGAGAGATTCGGTCAAAAACAGAAAAATAAATATAAATAAAGAATGAAAATTGGAAGGGTCATAGTATTTTTTTTAGTTGCTGTGTTTGCAGAAATTCATGGGCAAAATGTTTCTGAAAGTGCTGAAAATTTAGTGAATTTTGTAAACCCTTTAGTAGGGTCTGATTCTGCTTTTGATCTTTCCAACGGGAATACATATCCAGCCATAGCAACCCCTTGGGGGATGAATTTTTGGACCCCCCAAACGGGAGAAATGGGCAATGGATGGGGATACACTTACGACGCTAATAAAATTAGAGGCTTTAAGCAAACACATCAACCCAGTCCATGGATTAATGATTATGCCGCCTTTTCATTGTTTCCTGAAACGGGAAATCTCCAAATAAATGAGGACGAACGTGCTTCATGGTTTTCTCACAAAGCAGAAATTAGCAAGCCACACTACTACAAAGTTTATTTAGCAGACTATGATGTCACAACCGAAATAGTTCCAACTGAACGTGGTGCACAGTTTCAATTTACATTTCCAAAAACAGACAACGCCCATGTATTAGTGGATGGTTTCTTTAAAGGTTCCATGGTGAAAGTATTTCCTAAAGAACGAAAAGTAGTAGGGTATTGTCGCAATAATTCTGGTGGTGTTCCCGAAAACTTTCACAATTATTTTGTGATTTATTTTGATAAAGATTTTGAAGCCTCACAAACATGGAAAACTAATAAAAAATCTAAAGCAGATAACAGTAGGTTAAGTAAGGCATTAAGTGCAGAAGGCTTTCATGTCGGAGCGGCCTTAAGTTTTAAAACAGAAAACAACGAAAAAATAACGGCAAAAGTAGCATCCTCTTTCATTAGTTTAGAACAAGCAGAATTGAATTTAAAAAGAGAAATTGGCA
>JAOKTT010000044.1 GCA_028336245.1 Polaribacter sp. | reverse complement strand
CATTGGAAACAAATAAATCCGATCGAAGATATTATTCACATTCATGGAACTAAAGACCCTATTTTCCCTGTCAAAAACATTCAGAATTACATAGAAATTAAAGAAGGAACACACGTAATAATTTTATCAAAAGCAAAAAAAATATCTAAAATTATTGATGCTATTTTAACTTGTTAATACTCTACTCTTTTCATACATTAGTACTTCAAATAGACCTATGAAGTTCTTAAAATATATTGTTTTTTTCATCTGTATTGGTACAATACCGGTACTCTTTTATAATGCCGTTCACAAATTAGACTCAGACCCTGAGATACAAACACACCGTTCGTATAAAATAAAATCGATAAAACTTCCTGACAGTCTTAACTTGGCAGGAGAGCGTGTTCCTGTCGAAATAAACGATGTAAAAGAAAGAATGGAAAGAGAACTCCTGGTAAACACCTATTGGCAATCGAACGGCATCTTACTCCTTAAAAGAGCTCATAAATATTTTCCTATTATAGAGCCTTTATTAAGAAAATATAATTTACCAGATGATTTTAAATTTCTAGCCCTCGCAGAAAGTGGCTTTACGGATGAAACCTCCTCGGCAGGAGCCGCAGGTATGTGGCATTTTATGAAAAGTACTGGAAAGGAATATGGCCTAGAAATAAACAATAATGTAGATGAACGTTACAATATTGAAAAAGCAACTGCAGTGGCTGCGGCCTATTTAATACAATCAAAAGAACGCCTAGGGTCTTGGACATTAGCCGCTGCAGCCTACAATGCTGGGAATTATGGAATTTCAAAAAGGTTAGCATCTCAGCGGGTAGACAACTATTACGATGCGAAATTACCGAATGAGACAGAAAGGTATGTTTTTCGAATTTTAGCTTTAAAAGAGATTATTTCAAACCCTAGAAAATATGGTTTTGTTTTTGATGAAAATGATTTATATACCATTGAGGAAACTCGAACCGTCATGGTAGATACGGTTATCAACAATATTAGCTTATTTGCAGAAAAATTTGGAATTAATTATAAGGAATTAAAAATTCATAACCCTTGGTTGCGTGAAAATAAATTACGCAACAGCAGTAGGAAATTATACGAGATTAAAATACCCATAAAATAAAATCTCCCATTTTTGCTTTCTTAAGAATCTATTGTATCGGATATTTGCTTTCTTTTGATCAGGATACTCGGAAAATACTGTTACATAGAAGTCCTGGTTTTTTTCATAAAGCAGAATTAATAGCAACAAAAAAGCCTATCAACTATTGATAGGCTTTTAGATAAAAAATTAAATAGTAATAATATATAATTATATAACTCTTACGTTTACTGCGTTTAATCCTTTTCTTCCATCTTGTAAGTCAAATTCAACCTCATCGTTTTCACGAATTTCGTCTACTAATCCTGACACGTGCACAAAATGCTCTTCATTGTTTCCTTCTTCAGTGATAAATCCGAATCCTTTAGATTCATTGAAAAATTTTACGGTACCTTTATTCATTATAATAAAATTAAATATATTGTCTGTTTAATTACAAACAACATTTATTGAAATGCAAAGGTAAATCCAAAAAATTAATATTCCTATAATATATATTAATATCTTGAGCAGGCTTTTTAATAACTAGCCATTAATGATTTGACACGATTAAATTCTTCCAAAATCTCTTTTAAAACAATTTTCACAGGTTTTATTTCATGGATTAAGCCCGCAATTTGACCAATTTCCAACTCACCATCTTCTAAATCGCCTTCAAACATTCCTCTTTTTGCTCGAGCCCTTCCTAAGAATTCCTTCAATTCCTCTTGCGTTGGTTTTGTGAGATATAAGGCTTGTACTTCATCGTAAAATTTATTTTTAATCAAACGTACAGGGGCCAACTCCTTTAAAGTAAGTTGTGTGTCCCCTTCTTGAACCCCAACAATACTATTTTTAAAATTTTGATGTGCAGAAGATTCATCTGTTGCTGCAAACCTACTCCCTATTTGAACACCGTCTGCTCCTAAAACCATCGCAGCAAGCATCCCTCTTCCTGAACCAATTCCTCCTGCTGCAATCACAGGAATTTTAACCTGCTCCTTTACCATAGGTATCAATGCAAAAGTAGTCGTTTCCTCTCTACCATTGTGACCTCCCGCTTCAAAACCTTCACAAACTACGGCATCTACTCCTGCCTGTTCTGCTTTTAAAGCAAATTTAACAGAACTCACAACATGCACTACCGCAATTCCGTTATTCTTTAAAGTTGCAGTCCAAGTATTAGGGTTTCCAGCAGAAGTAAAAACAATTTTTACTTTTTCTTCGATGATAATTTCCATTATTTTTTCAATATCAGGATATAACAAAGGTACATTCACACCAAAAGGTTTTTTTGTTGCCTTTTTACATTTTTGAATGTGCGTTCTCAAAACTTCTGGATACATAGAACCGGCTCCAATGAGACCTAAACCACCAGCATTTGAAACTGCGGCAGCTAACTTGTAGCCTGATACCCAAATCATTCCGCCTTGAACAATTGGGTATTGAATATTGAATAATTTTGTAATATTTTGTTGCATTTAATTTTTCACAAGTTTAAAAGTTTTTTGCGAAGTTCCGTTTGTAACTTTAAGAATATAAATTCCAGTGCTTAATCCTGAAACTTCGATTGTATTACTTTTTAAATTTACCTTTTGGAATACCATACTTCCAAATAAATTATAGATCTTAATACTTAATCCAATGCTATTATTGTCATTGGTTTTTATCGTAAATGCACTATTTACTGGATTGGGAAATATGGTTGTTATATTTAAAAAATTTTCCTGATCCCTACTCAAAACAGTTTCATATGCACTCTTAAAGTCTGGAACTCCATAACCATATTGTTCATCTGGATTATTATATCTATCTGCAGACGCCCGAATTCGTTGTCTAAGTTCCGTACTCGTTAAATTAGGAAACGCTTGCCAGAAACAGGCTACAACCCCACTCATAACTGGAGAAGAAAAAGAAGTTCCATTTGAAGGTGTAGGCACTCCCGTTATATGATCAATTACAAAAACGTTTTCACCATGTGCTAATACATCTGGTTTTATGCGATTATCTGCAGTTGGGCCAAAAGAACTAAAAGAGGCAATGTTTTCAAAAGCATCTACAGCACCCACTGTAAAAACACCGGCAGCATCTGCAGGAGCTCCCATGTATTTCCAAGAGGAACTTCCTGAATTTCCAGCAGAATTTACCAGCATCATTCCACGAGAAGCTCCTATTTCTGCACCTCGAGAAATAAAAGTCGTCTTCCCGTCCATATCCGCATATGAATAATTGTAATTGGCATTATCAAAAGTTGTATATCCTAGAGAAGTATTAATTACATCCACTCCCAAGCTATCTGCACGTTCCGCCGCTTCTACCCATAAACTCTCCTCTAAAGGAACTTCATTGTCCACATCTTCAGATATAAATAAATAAAAAGACGCGTCAGGCGCTGTGCCAACAAATACACCATCTATAAAACCAGCGATGTCTGATAAAACATTTGTCCCATGATTATTGCCAGTATAAAAACTTGTACTTCTATTTACAAAATCATAACCTCCCAAAATTTGATTATTGTCTCTTAATTTTTGGAATGCCAGGAGTTCATCTACATTTGGAAATCCAGCATCTATTACCGCGATGAGCATTCCCTTGCCTGTGTATCCTTCTTGATGTAAAAAGTCAGCATTCAACATTGTTACTTGAGTATTAGTAGTACCATAGTTGTAGCTTGTTTTCATTGCTGTAAACTTATTCTTATTTTTTAAATGAACAGAACGCTGAGAGCCTTTACCTTCTGTATTTATAGCATTGTGCGCAAACTCAATTTGAGCTACAAACGGAAAGTTTGATTGTAAATTAGTAATATCCACTTGGGTTCCTTGCACATGTATTGCATTCAACCATTTTGACTTTGCCAATACTGTAATGCCAGTTGCGCTTTTTATTTGGGCATAATAGGCAGCATCTACAGGAACATCTTTCAGATCTAACGAAATGTTTTGACGTGTTCTTCTATCCAATGCACGTTGCGACAACATGGTTAAAGGCATTGCTAAATAGGGTTCAGAATTAGGTTTATCCTGGAGGTGCACCCAAGCATCCTCCTGTCCAAAAAATGGTAATGAAATTAAAAAAACGAATACTAATAATAATTTTTTCATGGGGGTTTATTTTTTATTAATTAATTATACATGACCAAGCTACTACTTTTTTAAACAGTACGTACTTATTTTAAGAAATTACCCCAGAGCCTAAAAGTTCATCATTTTTGTACCAAGCCACGAATTGCCCTTCTTGAATTGCGGACTGCCTGTTTTCAAATTCCACAAACAAGCCT
>JAOKTT010000043.1 GCA_028336245.1 Polaribacter sp. | reverse complement strand
TATTTTGGAAAACCTCAAAAAGAGGTCGCAAAAAAAATACTCGAAAACAGCAATTTAGAAACTTTTTATGGGGTTGAAAAACTGTCAGAAAATGTTGCTGAAGTTTCGAAAGAAATTCATGATAAATTTCTCAATTTAGGCCCTTTTGGAGCTATTTGTTCTGCGTTTCAGAAAGACCCAAATACTGCTTGGTTTGTTTTGGCAACAGATGTTCCTTTTGTAAATGATGAAATCATAAAGTTGGTATTACAAAAAAGAAATCCGAGCAAAGTGGCCACCGCAATTAAAGGGAAAGGGAACGGTTTTCCAGAACCTTTGATTACCATTTACGAACCAAAAGCATATCCTATTTTGCTGCAATATTTAGCGCAAGGGTATTCTTGTCCACGTAAAATGTTAATTAATTCTGAGGTAGAAATTGTAGAAGTTGAAGACGATTTTATAAGAAATATAAATACACCAGAAGAATTTGAAACTGCTAAAAAAGAGATTCAAAAAGTATAATGAAACCAACAAAAAGTCAACTTTTTAAACGTCAAATTACTTTACCAGAAATTGGTAAAGTTGGTCAGGAAAAACTCCAAAATGCCTCCGTTTTGATAGTTGGTTGCGGCGGTTTGGGAAGTCCGATAGCTGTATATTTAGCTGCTAGTGGAATTGGAAAAATCCATTTGGTAGATTTTGATATTGTAGCTGTGTCTAATTTACACCGACAAGTCTTTTACTCTCTAGAAGATATTGGTAAACCAAAATCGGAAGTTTTGTCTCAATTTATAAAAAAAAGAGCACCATTTACCCAAATTACTTTTACGAATACACCAATCTTGAAAGAAAACGTTTTGGAGTTGGTCTCTAAAGTTGATATTGTTGTTGATGGAACAGATTCTTTACCAACTAAGTATTTATTAAACGATGCGTGTGTTCTTAAAAACAAACCGATGGTTTACGGATCTTTGTATAAGTTTGATGGTTATGTTGCCACATTTAATGTTTTGCAAAAAGGTGGAAGTTATTCCGCAAATTTAAGAGATGCTTTCCCAGAAATGGCTACAGATATTCCTAATTGTGAAGAAGCAGGAACGTTAAATTCTATTGTTGGCATGATGGCTACACAGCAAGTAAATGAAGTTTTAAAGTTAACTACAGGGATTGGAAAACCATTGCTAAATCAATTATTGATTTACAATTCATTAAACAACACACAATTAAAAATTAAGTTAAAACCTAATTTTTTAAAAAATAAAATTGCTGAAATATTTAAAGTGCAAACCTACGCAGATGCTACTTGTATTGTTCAAAATTTAGATTGGCAAATTTTACCAGCAGTATTAAAACAAAAAATGGGAGATGCTAATTTAGAAATTATTGCTGTTTTAAATAATTTAAATTTGCCTTTTGATGTGCAGCAAACAATTCATATTAAACAGTTTGATGCAGATAAAATCGTAATTGATAAAGGTAAAACATACATTATGGTTTGCCAGACAGGTTTTAATAGTTACAAAGCAACTGTAAAATTAAAAACTAAATATCCAGACTTAGAAGTATTAAATTTAACTGGTGGAATTTCTAGTTATTAAAAGTAGAGGTTAGAAATTAAGTTGAAATAAGGAAGATGAACAAATGAAAAAAACCATAGAATTTTATACCCATACAAAAAGTGAATTTGAAAAAGAAGCGGTTGTTCTAAAATCAAAATCTGTTAAACTAAGTGTTTTTAGATTCGCGGTTTTTTTAGTTACTTGTTTCTTAGTGTACTATAATTTTGGAAATTATCCAATAGTTTTTACCATTGCATTTTTAGGCACCCTGTTGTTCGTTTTTCTAGTTTCAAAACACGTGAATCTTCAAATAATAAGAAATATTATTGATGAAAAAATCACTATAAATGAGATAGAAATTCGTGTTTTAAATCGTGATTTTCACCACTTAGAAACAGGAGCGGAGTTTGTAGATGCTACACATTATTATAGCAATGATATTGATTTATTTGGCAAAGGTTCTTTTTTTCAATATTTAAATAGAACCAATACAAACGATGGAAGAGTCGCTTTAGCAAATGCATTAACAAAAAATAAAATAACAGGTATTTTAGAGAAACAGCATGCATTAAAAGAACTTGCTGAAAAAGTTATTTGGAGACAACATTTTGCTGCTTTAGCAAGTTTGATTTCTGTAAAAAACAACTCCAAATCTATTGTAAATTGGATTGCGAACTATAATACTCTTTTGCCAAAAAATACAGCCAAGTTTCAAGCTATTTTCTCAATAATTTCTTTGGCTTTAATTGGTTTGATTTCGTTTGGAATTATTTCCTTTTCATATGTGATGATTTGGTTTTTTATCGGACTTTTTATAACAGGAAGATTTGTGAAAAAGACGGACAATTTATATACTGAAACAGGCAAAGTTAGAGACATTTTTCGCCAATACCACCAACTATTAAATGAAATTGAAAACACAGAATTTAATTCAAAAATATTAAAAGAGAAACAACAAGTTATAGCCTCTGAAGATAAAAAAGCAGGAACTATTTTTAAAGAATTTGTGCGTATTTTAGATGCGTTTGATCAAAGAAATAATATTGTAATTGCTGTTTTTGGTAATGGACTTTTTCTTTATGAAGTGTACAATGTCTACAGGGTAGAAAAATGGATTTTTAAGTATAAGCATACCGTAAACAAATGGTTTGAAGTGGTTGCTTTTTTTGATGCTGAAAACTCATTAGCTAATTTTTATTTCAACCACCCAAAATTTGTCTTTCCAGAAATTACTTCAGAAAAAGGGACAATGCAAGGGGTTAATTTAGGGCATCCATTATTAAAAGTTGACAAGAGAATTGACAATGATTTCGGTATTAAAAAAGAGGAATTTTTTATTATTACTGGAGCCAATATGGCAGGGAAAAGCACCTTTTTAAGAACCGTTTCTTTAGCGATAGTGATGGCAAATACTGGTTTGCCCGTTTGTGCAACATCATTTAAATATGCGCCAATAAAACTAATTACAAGCATGAGAACTTCAGATTCTTTATCTGAAGAGGCATCGTATTTTTATGCAGAATTAAAACGCTTGAAATTTATTGTAGATCAAATTAATCAGGAAGATTACTTTGTCATTTTAGATGAAATCTTAAAAGGAACCAATAGTAAAGACAAAGCAATGGGTTCTAATAAGTTTATTGAAAAACTTTCAAAATCTAAATCTACAGGAATTATTGCAACCCACGATGTGAGTTTGTGCGAATTAGAAAAGGAATTTTCAGCTATTAAAAATTATTATTTTGATGCAGAAATTAGCAAGAACGAATTGCATTTTGACTATACTTTAAAAAAGGGCGTTTGTAAAAACATGAATGCCTCCTTTTTATTAAAGAAAATGGAGATTGTTTAGGGTATAGGAGTTGTGTTCCCCAAGGGAAAACTAGACGGGTGTTTAGAGCGTGTATTTTGGATACAAGCGCTCCTTGTGCTTCGGGAAATTATTGGGATTCCTGTTTCCAGGAGAAGGTCTCTATCAAATGTAAAATATCTTCTTTGATATAGTTTACCGCAGGTAAAATAGAATCATAATTTGGTTTTGCATAAAAATATAAAGAACCTTTAATGAAGTGGTGAGTGCTGTCTGTGATGTGAAATTGCACATGGGAAGCAGCATTTCCAGTAATTTGATAAAGGCTGCCAAAAACTCTTTTTTCTTTATTTGTGAAGTCTTTTGGTATGATTTGTTCTGCTTTTAACGTGTGCTTAAAAACAAGTTTTTCTGCCTCTAGAAGTAGTTCTCTTAGATTGTTTTTTACAGGCCTGTAGGTAATGTCAATGGAAGCTTTTAATGTTGGGTATTGTATTGTTAGCCAATTGTTTTTGACGTCAATGATGGCGGTGTTTTGCAAAATTTGAAAACTGTAAGGTCTCTTCGCTTGCAGATCTTCGTAATTTTTTTCTGGATATGATAAGCTTAAATAGGCCTTTGGCTTTGGTAAAACGTCCTCTTTACAGGAGCAAAAGAGTGCGAGTAAAGTAAAAAGAAAAAGATTACGCATTTTTAGTTGCTTTTACTTGGATGATGCGCTTTTTGTCGAGCGCCTCTATGGTAAAAATATAGTTTTTAAAACAGATTTTTTCTCCTTTTTTGGGGAATTTCCCGGAAACCTCCAAGATAAAACCCGCCAAGGTCTCGCTTTCTCCTTTTTCCTCTTCAAACATCGTTTCATCTTCATCGTCTAGAATTCTACAGAAATCTTTAATCGAAGTCTTCCCTTCGAAAATATAATTTTTGTCATCTATTTTAGAATATGCTAGGTCATCATCATCAAATTCATCATTGATGTCCCCTACAATCTCTTCTATGACGTCTTCTAAGGTTACCAAACCACTAGTTCCTCCGTATTCATCAACTACAATTGCTAAATGGTTCTTTTTAGCTCTAAAATCTCCTAACAAATCGTCTAACTTTTTGTTTTCTGGCACAAAAAAGGGCTCTCTCAACAAGTTTTGCCAATCAAAAGATTTTTTATTTAGATGTGCTAAAAGGTCTTTTGCGTATAAGACCCCAATAATATTGTCGATACTTTCTTTGTACACAGGATTTCTAGAATAGCCGTTTTTTAAAATTTTATGCAGCACATCTTCGAAGGGTTCGTCATCAGAAAGGGCAAAAACATCAATTCTGGGCTTCATTATTTGCACCGTTTCTGTGTTTCCAAAATTAACGATTCCTTGTAATATTTTCTGTTCGTCTTTGCTTGTAGCGCTCTGAGATGTAAGTTCCAGAGCCTGAGATAAGGTTTCCACTGAAAAGTTATTTGCTTTGTTCCCAAATTTTTTCTCAATCCATTTGGTAGCTGCTATTAATGGCATGCTAAATGGCGTTAATAAAATACTAACGAAATGTATGAATTTGGACATTGTTCTAGCAAAACGCAAGGCATTTCTTGAAGCATATACCTTTGGTAAAACTTCGCCAAACAAAAGAATTAAGAAGGTGATTAGGATGATTTCTAAAAGAAAACGAACAGGTACTGCAAAGAAGTACAGGTTAAGGTTAACACGAAAGGATCCAAATAAAGTTTCTGCAAATGAGGTAAAAAGTAGTACTATTAAAATATTTATAAAGTTATTGGTAATTAGTATGGTCGCTAATAATTTCCGAGGTTTTTTTAGCAAACTAACCACAATATTTTCTTCTTTACCATTGTTGGAAAGTTCATTTATATTGATTTGGTTTAGAGAGAAGAAAGCTATTTCAGAACCCGAAATTAAGGCAGAGCTAATCAGTAATAAAATTAAAACAATGGCATTTACAGCAATCATTGCGTCAAAAGAAGTGAGTAGAGAAAATAAAGGTTCGGGATCTGGGTCCAAAGTTTAAAGTTTTATAATGATTAAAAGGGGATGTCGTTATTGTCTTTTGGAGCTGCTGTTTTTAGTGCCCCTTTAGTTGGGGTATTTTGTTGCGGAGAGTGTGGATTATTCTCTGAGTTCTTTTGCGTGCTTAACATGGTCATTTCTGTCACGATAACTTCCGTAGCATAGCGCTTTACGCCATCTTGTTCCCATTGTTTGTTTTTTAGTTTCCCTTCGATATATACCTTATCTCCTTTCGATAGGTATTTTTCACAAATTTCAGCTAATTTATTTCGAACCACAATATTATGCCAATCGGTAGTGGT
>JAOKTT010000042.1:0-2500 GCA_028336245.1 Polaribacter sp. | reverse complement strand
CCCCAAATATATGTTAAGTTGAAAAAACGAGGTTTGTCTGCCTAGACAGCTAGGATGTTGGCTTGGAAGCAGCCATTCATTTAAAGAGTGCGTAACAGCTCACTAGTCGAGCGGACGAGCATGGATAATAATCGGGCATAAACATATTACCGAAGCTATGGATTTGTATTTATTTACAAGTGGTAGGGGAGCATTGTAACCTGCGTAGAAGGTGTGCTGTGAGGCATGCTGGAGTGGTTACAAAAGAAAATGTAGGCATAAGTAACGATAATGCGGGCGAGAAACCCGCACACCGAAAGACTAAGGTTTCCTCAGCGATGCTAATCAGCTGAGGGTTAGTCGGGTCCTAAGGCGAATCCGAAGGGAGTAGTCGATGGATAACAGGTTAATATTCCTGTACTTCTTATAATTGCGATGGGGTGACGGAGTATTGAAAGCACCGCGAACTGACGGAATAGTTCGTTGAAGACTGTATCTATAAGATCTGTAGGCAAATCCGCAGATTTTGGAGAAGGTTGATAGTACTACAAGGCTTCGGCTGCGTAGATAGTGTGCCTAAAAGCTTCCAAGAAAAACCTCTAAGCTTCAGATTATAAGAACCCGTACCGTAAACCGACACAGGTAGTTGGGATGAGAATTCTAAGGTGCTCGAGAGATTCATGGCTAAGGAACTAGGCAAAATAGACCCGTAACTTCGGGAGAAGGGTCGCCCATCTTCGGATGGGCCGCAGTGAAAAGGTCCAGGCGACTGTTTATCAAAAACACAGGGCTTTGCTAAATTGAAAGATGATGTATAAGGCCTGACACCTGCCCGGTGCTGGAAGGTTAAGTGGAGTTGTTAGCTTCGGCGAAGCAGTGAAATGAAGCCCCAGTAAACGGCGGCCGTAACTATAACGGTCCTAAGGTAGCGAAATTCCTTGTCGGGTAAGTTCCGACCTGCACGAATGGTGCAACGATCTGGACACTGTCTCAGCCATGAGCTCGGTGAAATTGTAGTATCGGTGAAGATGCCGATTACCCGCAGCGGGACGAAAAGACCCCGTGAACCTTTACTATAGCTTAGTATTGGCTTTGGATAAGTAATGTGTAGGATAGGTGGGAGACATTGAAGCGGCGTCGCTAGGCGTTGTGGAGTCGTCCTTGAAATACCACCCTTTGCTTCTCTAGAGTCTAACTCAGAGATGAGGACAGTGCTTGGTGGGTAGTTTGACTGGGGTGGTCGCCTCCAAAAGAGTAACGGAGGCTTCTAAAGGTACCCTCAGCACGCTTGGTAACCGTGCGTAGAGTGCAATGGCATAAGGGTGCTTGACTGAGAGACATACAGGTCGATCAGGTTGGAAACAAGAGCATAGTGATCCGGTGGTTCCGCATGGAAGGGCCATCGCTCAAAGGATAAAAGGTACTCCGGGGATAACAGGCTGATCTCCCCCAAGAGCTCATATCGACGGGGGGGTTTGGCACCTCGATGTCGGCTCGTCACATCCTGGGGCTGGAGAAGGTCCCAAGGGTTGGGCTGTTCGCCCATTAAAGTGGCACGCGAGCTGGGTTCAGAACGTCGTGAGACAGTTCGGTCTCTATCTGCTGTGGGCGTTAGAAATTTGCGTGGATCTGACTCTAGTACGAGAGGACCGAGTTGGACTGACCTCTAGTGTATCTGTTGTTCCGCCAGGAGCATAGCAGAGTAGCCACGTCGGGAAGGGATAAGCGCTGAAAGCATATAAGCGCGAAACCCACCACAAGATGAGATTTCTTTAAAGGGTCGTTGGAGATTACAACGTTGATAGGTCATAGGTGTAAAGGCAGTAATGTCATAGCCAAGTGATACTAATAACCCATAGACTTATGTACGCTTCTCCCGTCGCAAGACGGGAGAGACACTCTTTTTTTATTCGATTTTTACAATATTATTTTACCATATGTTAATTTATACAGTTGAACTTAGTTCAACTGAAAGATTTAGGGTGGTTATAGCATTGGGGCTCACCTCTTCCCATCTCGAACAGAGAAGTTAAGCCCAATTGCGCCGATGGTACTGCATTTATGTGGGAGAGTAGGTCGCCGCCTTTCTTTACACTGATCTGAAAATCAGTGCTCTAAACCTCATGTCGAAAGATATGAGGTTTTTTTATGCCTAAAAGTGACGAACGTGAGAACTATACTTAGATATAGTCTAATTATTTAATAGTAGAATAAGATGCTTTTTAATATAGACAAACATGCCTGATCATGTTTTTTATTACCATGTATTTTTTGTGTGTCTATTTTTGGTACCGCCAGCTAATTATTTTAGTTTTATATACTTTTAATAGTTCTAAGATCAGGAGGCTGAGTAGTTTTAAATAGATTTTTAAAGTAACATTTTAAAAGAGTAGTTGGGACTATTTAATTGTTTGTTCTTTGGAGCTATGTAAAAAAAATCTAAATGATCAGCGCTTGCAGTTAAATTCATAATCCTTTTTTTGATAAAGGTTAAAATGAAGATGATACGAGCAATACAAAT
>JAOKTT010000041.1 GCA_028336245.1 Polaribacter sp. | reverse complement strand
AGGCTGCCAACTCTTGAACTAAGATCCCCCCAAAAGAGACACCTATTAAAACTGGCTTCTTCTCTTTAATACTTGCACTCAAACGATAGGCATAATTAGAGATGTTTTCGTCAACACTCAAAGGTGGTATCCAGCGCAGATAGTGAAAAGTATATTTTTCGGAATCTAACTCCAGGTTTTCGAATATTTCTGGACCGGCAGCTAACCCAGGCATAAAATAAATAGGTATTTTCTCCATTTTTTTAAAACAGTACTTTTGAAAAAGTTATTTGACTTTTTACAGGAGCGACTATATACTCCCGATACCCTCAATTTACCAATTTATTTTTGCCCGTATCGGGAAGTGATCGGAATGTACTTCCGAGAAGGTTATAAATTGATTTATAATGGCCGCTTCATCTGTTAAAATAAAATCTATTCTTAAAGGAAACCAATAATTGTAGGTTTTTCCAAACCCTTTTCCAGCAGCAATAAAAGCATCCGTTTTATTTTTAGAAATTTCGTGATACATCCAAGAATAGGCCGTGTTATTAAAATCTCCACAAATAATTTTTTTTCCTTTCCATCGCCGTTCATGCTTTAGAAATTGAGCAGTCTGGGTGGCTTGTTTTTTAAAAGCAGTAGCGACTCTACTTATTAATTTTTCGGAATTTTCTTCCCCAAAATTTTCTTCATTTGGTTTGATTTTCAACGATTCAAAATGTGCATTGTAAATTCTAATAGTATCCTTATCTTTTAAAATGTCTGCATATATAATATTGTTACCAGTGCTCTCTAAATTTAGGGAACCCGAATTAACAATTTTATATTTCGAATAAATCGCCATGCCATATTTACTTTGTTTGGACCTCAATTTTATATACTGATAGGGATAAGAAAACTTATTTTTTTTTAGTTCATAATATTCTTGGATTACGAGCACATCAAGATCTTGTTGCGCTATAAAATCAAAGCCATTTTGTGTTTTTTTTGGTTTGTTCGTGTTCTTAAAGAAATCAAATGTTTTTACATTAAAACTCATCACTTTTAAATCGTTGTTTAGAGAAGAGGTACCGCTAGAAATTTTATAGAAGGGACTTGCAAAGAACCATCCAACTATTAAAACAAAAAAAGAGAGCAAAAATTGCTTTTTTAGTTTCGTTAACCAATAGATAGTGAAAGCGATATTAATAAACAGCAGCGCGGGAACAAAAAGACTTAAGATGGTAAATTCTGGAATGGACTTTGGAGAAACGTAGGGCAATAGGAAGGATAATAATAGCAGTGCAGCTATTAATGAATTGATTAGGAAGAAGATGCGCTCTAAAAATTTTAAATTTTTCATTTACTGTTTTCCTTGTTTGAATAAAAATTCTTTTTCAGTTTGCGAAAGTGTATCATATCCAGATTTACTGATCTTATCTAAAATACGGTCTATTTTTTCTTGCTGCGCTCCTTTTGGTTTTCGGTCTTCTTCTTTTTTATTAACCGATTTATAGACTGTTTTTAGGTTGTTTTTTTTGGTATTGAAGAATGCCGAAATTACTTCAAATAGCCTTATTTTTCTTGTACTTACCTGATTTACATATAAAAAGCCAAATAAACTCCCTCCAAGATGAGAGAAACTTCCTCCAGCATTTGCACCCACAAGTCCAATAATATCAAAGGCCAACCAAATAGACGCCAAATACCAAAGTTTCACAAAACCAATAAATCTAATTTTTAACTCATAATTTGGCATGTAGGTTGAAATCCCAATGAAAATAGCAGAAATCCCTGCAGAAGCCCCAACTAAAGTGCTGTTTCTTCCCTCGAATAATGGAAAGTAGCTTTGACTCAAAACAAATAAAACCCCACCAAATAATGTACCTAAAAAATAAAAACTTAAGGTTTGCTTTTGTGTGAAATATTGAGCGAAAAGGTTGCCTATAAAGTACAAGGTAATCATGTTAAAAATTAAATGGATAAAGTCTGCATGTAAAAATCCGTAAGAAATAATAGACCAGGGTTTTCCTATAAATTCACTGAAATTATCATCTAATGCAAACCATTGGACGATAAAGTTTTGCTCTTGTAGGTATAGGCTTTGAAATAAGGTGATCAACAATGTACAAGCAAAAACAGTAATATTGATATAAATTAATTTTTCAATTATGGTACCTGTTTTATACTTGTGTTTTAGATTTTGTATAAAAGTCATTAGTTGGTTTTAAATTGATTTTTTTTCCAGTAATAAGCAATAATAAACCCAATTAAAGCCCCGCCAATGTGGGCAAAATGTGCAATATTACCAACGGAGTATTTCGTTACGCCAAAGAACAGATCTCCTAAAATCATTATAGGGATAAAATATTTTGCGGCAATTGGAATTGGTAAAAAAATCAATGCTAGTTTTGCATCTTTATAGAACAGGCCAAAGGCGGCTAAAACACCATAAACAGCACCTGATGCACCTACAGCAGGTGTATGGTATAACATATAGATTTTGTCAAAGTCTGCTTGTGTTATGGCATCTTTTAAATTAAAGCCTGCAGAGCTTCCTTTTTCTAATATCGTAATGACTTCGGAGTTGCTTAAACCTGCATTGATAAAAAGATCAAAAATTCCATTGAACTGATAATAGTTTACAAGTGTGTAAATTAGACCTGCACCAAGTCCCGCAGAAAAATAAAAGAATAAGAATTTTTTTCTCCCCCACATTTGTTCTAAAGGAGCGCCAAATGCCCAAAGGCCATACATATTAAATAGGATGTGAGAAAAGCTCCCATGCATAAACATATGTGTAATGTATTGCCAAAATCCAAAATTTCCATTTTCAGGAAAATGCAGTGCTAAAATATTGGTAACATCCAATTGCAAAAGCTGGGGAGCTATAAATATGAGTACATTTATTATAATTAGATGTTTTATACCATCAGTAAGTTTATTCATAATTAACTATTAAATAGATGATCAATTTGTTGCAGTGTGAGTGTTTTAAAGCTTGCTTTTCCAAAAGGGGAAATCGTAGGTTCCTTGCAAGAAAACAAATCGTTTACCAAACTTTCCTGTTCTTTTTCAGACAATCGAGTACCTGTTTTTATAGCCAATGTTTTCGAAAACGATTTTGCCATCACATCAAAATGAGAAAAACTGGTATCTGGTACTTCTAATTTCATGTCATGTAACAATTCTTCTAAAATAATAGAAATTTTACTTTCCGTCACCGAAATAGGGATTCCTTTAATAGTAACGCTCTCTTTTGTAAATTCGTCAAAAGAAAAACCAGCATTTTCTAACTCTGTTTTTATGGTATAAATCATTTCTATTTCGACCGATGAAAATGATATTTTTACAGGAAATAATAATTGCTGACTGTTGGCTTCTTTGACAGTAATACTCTCTAAAAATTGCTCGTATAAAATTCTTTGGTGTGCTAAAGACTGGTTGATTAATACCACACCTGATTTTATCAAACTCATGACATATTTGCGCTGAATTTGAAATGTTTTTTGTGTTTTTTCTTCTTCTAGATGTTCAAATAAGCTGGCGCTTTGACCAGCATCAGAAGTATCAACAGCGGTGTAGAGAGATTCCCAACTTTGTGTTTGTTTTTCTCTTTTAAAGGGAAAGTTAATTTCTTTTTGGAACTCCTCTTTAAAGGGGTTAAAATCTGGATCTACAGAAATTTTGGGAACTGTGGTTGTTTTTGAATTGGGTTGAAAGTTATAAGGAGTATCCAGTCCGGAATCTCTATTAAAGTCTAAAACGGGTGTTACGTTATATTGCCCTAAACTGTGTTTTACAGTTGCTCTTAAGATGGCATATAACACTTTTTCATTGTCAAACTTGATTTCCGTTTTTGTGGGGTGTATATTAATATCTATTGAATTTGTAGGGACTGTTAAATACAAAAAGTAAGAAGGATGCGCACCAGACTCTAACAGACCGTCAAACGCACTAACCACAGCATGGTTTAAGTATGAACTTTTAATAAACCGATTGTTCACAAAAAAGAATTGTTCCCCTCTTTTTCTTTTAGAGAATTCTGGTTTGGCAATAAACCCCTGTATAGAAACAAGATCTGTTTTTTCGTTAATCGGAACTAATTTTTCATTCATCTTAGTTCCAAAAACAGCAACAATACGCTGCCGTAAATTTCCCTGTTTAAGGTGGTATACTTCATTCTTATTATGGTGTAATAAAAAGGAAATATCTGGGTGTGCTAGCGCAACGCGTTGAAACTCGTCAATAATATAGCGTGTTTCTACCGTATCTGATTTTAAAAAGTTTCTTCTAGCAGGGATGTTATAGAATAAGTTTTTTACAGCAAAGCTAGTTCCTGCGCCCGTAGAAATAAAATCTTGAGAAATTACTTTACTTCCCTCAATTTTAATACCTGTCCCTAATTCATCTTCTGTAGGTTTTGTTTTTAACTCTACATGGGAAATAGCAGCAATAGAGGCCAAAGCTTCGCCACGAAAACCCTTCGTACTTAAGTTAAATAAATCTTCAGCTTTCTGAATTTTTGAGGTTGCATGCCGTTCAAAACTCATGCGAGCATCCGTAGCGCTCATACCTTTACCATCATCAATCACTTGAATAAGCGTTTTACCGGCATCTTTTAAAAGTAATTTTATATTTGTTGCACCAGCATCAATGGCATTTTCTATTAATTCTTTGACAACAGATGCAGGGCGTTGTACTACCTCTCCTGCCGCAATTTGATTTGCTACATGATCTGGTAAAAGTTGAATGATATCGGACATTACTTATTTATAAATATGGACAGATCGAAATCTATGATGTAAAGACAAATGAATACTAAAATACTAATAATTATTAAAAGTGTTTTGTTGGTGCTTTTATCTGTAGCTTTCAGATCGTTAATAGCATCTCCAAGCTTTCCTTTAATTCCTTTATTTTGTCCAGCTGTAGTTCTAAACTGATCTAATTTGTGTTCTATTTTAAAGGGACTTCCTGTTCCCTTGTAAAAGCGGGGCTGGTAATCAAATTTCTTGTTTGTACGTTTTAAAAATCCCATAATCTTATAAAAATTTGGTACATAAATTTAAGAGTAAATCAAGTTGTACACGCCTGATAAAAACATATCAAATTTAAAGTATTTAACGGAAACTTACTAAAAATGATGTTAAAAGTATTGCCAAAGTACACAAGGCTTTAAAATTATGATCCGCTGGAATACAAATTGAATCGGTTACTTGATCTTTATATTAAGATATAAAGTACGCATATAGGAGGGGGTTTAAAAACCGATGCTTTCACTTTTACGGTCAATGTTTTTTATTGCTGCCATTTTTATTGCGGCAACGGCACATTCGATGCCTTTATTTCCAAGAGTTCCTCCAGCACGATCTAATGATTGTTGCTTTGTATTGTCGGTTAGTACACAAAATATAACGGGGACATCCTGTTTCACGTTTAAATCGATAATACCTTGCGTTACTCCTTCACATACGAAATCAAAATGTTTTGTTTCTCCTTGAATAACATTTCCAATAGCAATAATTGCGTCTACTTTTTGGGATTGGATCATTTTTTTACAACCATAGACCAGCTCAAAACTTCCGGGAACATCCCAGGAAATAATATTTTTTTTGACCGCACCACAATGTATTAAGGTTTCTATAGCTCCTTTCTCAAGGCTTCTTGTAATGTCGGGATTCCATTCAGAAACAACAATCCCAAATCGAAAAGACTTCGCATTTGGGATTGTTGTTTTATCGTAATAAGATAAATTTGTGGTTGCCATTTAAATCAGTATTGAATATTCAATTTTCAACAAATAGTGAGCTACTATCATCTGTAACTCCACAGAGTGAAACCTATTTTTTAGCGTAGGTAGCAGCATTTATAAATTTCTCAACATCTTTAGCTTGTTCTGATGTTGGGTAGTTTTCTTTTATTTTGGTGAATAAAGCCGCCGCTTTTCCAAATTTCTCTAATTCCATTGCGGTCATTCCAGCTTTGTATAAAAACAAAGGAGCTGTAAAATCGTTTTTTCTCTTAGTTGCCGCTTTCTCGTAATATTCCAAAGCTTGTTGCGCTTGGTTGATATCTGCAAAAGCATCGCCAACGGCACCTAAAGCCACAGGGCCTAACATTTCATCTTCAGAATCAAAATTTTCTAAATATTCAATTGCCTTGTCATACTGCTTCATTTCCAAATACGAAACACCTGCATAATAGTTGGCTAGATTTCCTGCACTTGTTCCGCTATAAGCAGATGCAATGTCTAAAAAACCATAATTTCCGTCTGCACCTTCTAAACCTAATAGTAACAAAGAGTCTATTCCTGAACCTGCTTTTGAGGCCTGGTCATAAAACTTTCTAGGAAACGCTAGCTCATTAGCCGCTTC
>JAOKTT010000040.1 GCA_028336245.1 Polaribacter sp. | reverse complement strand
GTTAACAGCTGCCGATACCATTCGCGTAAAATATGAGCAGTATGTCTCCAAAAAAGAGAATAAAATTGGAATTATCTTTGATAAAAAACAAAAAGAAAACTACCGTTTAAATGCCTTTCCAGGAGGCTTCACAGACCTGTATTCCGTTAAAAATGATACGCTCAGTTTTAATTTTAAAACACGAGATATCGAAGATTATGGCCGCATTACGTTAGACATTGTAAATACGAGTTCTGAAAACTTAATCGTTGAACTGTTAGCAGGAAAAGAGAATGATCAAATCATTGGAAGAAGATACATCACCACTTCCGAAACTCTTGTTTTTGATGTATTAGAACCAAAGACATATACTGTACGGGCGATTATTGACGCCAATAAAAATAATAAATGGGATACTGGAAACTACTTACTTAAAAGACTCCCAGAAAACATCCTCTACTATAAAGAAGAATTAAAAGTACGGGCAAATTATTTTTTAGAAGGCAATACGTTTACCATCGAAAAGCACTAACGCTCCTGCAAAAAAGAAATGCAAAACTTGCTGCACGCTTCAAAAACCACTTCTTTTAAAAAAAATGAAAAAATTTTGTAACATAATACGTGCTTCTTGCGTATAAGTATTTGTAACAAGTATTTGAATCTTTAAATTGTTGCAGATAAATTAGATGAGACAACTAAAAATAACCAAGCAGGTTACGAACAGAGAAACTGCTTCCCTTGACAAATATTTACAAGAAATTGGAAAAGTAGACTTGATTACTGCTGATGAGGAAGTAGAATTAGCACAGCTTATTAAAGCGGGAGATCAAAGAGCTTTAGAAAAGTTAACAAAAGCCAATTTAAGATTTGTTGTATCTGTTGCCAAACAATATCAAAATCAAGGATTAACATTGCCAGATTTAATAAATGAAGGAAACTTAGGTTTGATTAAAGCTGCAAAACGTTTTGATGAAACAAGAGGTTTTAAATTTATCTCCTATGCCGTTTGGTGGATTCGTCAGTCGATCTTGCAAGCCTTGGCAGAGCAGTCTAGAATTGTACGATTGCCTTTGAATAAAATTGGGTCTATCAATAAGATTAACAAAATGTATGCTTTTTTAGAACAAGAAAATGAGCGTCCTCCAAGTGCTGAAGAAATTGCGAAGAAATTAGACATGACGGTGAATGATGTAAAGGAATCGATGAAAAATTCTGGAAGGCACGTCTCTATGGATGCCCCCTTAATTGAAGGTGAAGATTCTAACCTATACGACGTTTTAAATTCTGGAGAATCTCCAAATCCTGATAGAAAATTATTACATGAGTCTTTAAGAATAGAAATAGAAAGAGCATTAGAGACCTTAACACCAAGAGAGGCAGATGTAGTAAAACTATATTTTGGTTTGGGAGAGCACCAACCGATGACGTTAGAAGAAATTGGAGAAACATTTGATTTGACACGCGAGCGTGTGCGTCAAATTAAAGAAAAAGCAATTAGAAGATTAAAACATACCTCTAGAAGTAAAATCTTAATGACCTATCTTGGGTAGTAATAGCAGGTTCTCTGAGAGCACTCTTCCAGAGTTCTCGCAGAAAGTGTAAACAAAATTTGTATAACTCTCGAATTTATTTCGGGAGTTTTTATTTTATATCCTTATTTTTACCACATCAAAAAACACCCAAACAAACCGATGAGTAATTTAATAGCACCTTCAATTTTAGCGGCAGACTTTGCCAATTTACAGCGCGATATAGAAATGGTTAACAATAGCGAAGCGGATTGGTTTCATATTGATATTATGGACGGCGTT
This sequence comes from Polaribacter sp., assembly GCA_028336245.1. Lineage (GTDB taxonomy): Bacteria > Bacteroidota > Bacteroidia > Flavobacteriales > Flavobacteriaceae > Polaribacter. The sequence continues at coordinate 4,562 of JAOKTT010000040.1, read as the reverse complement.
TTTGTACCCAACATATCTTTTGGAATGCCCGTTTTAAAAGCAATCACAAAACATGCTAAAAAAACAATTGATGTGCATTTGATGATCGTAAATCCAGCGCAGTACATTCAGACTTTTGCAGATTTAGGAGCCAACATTTTAACAGTGCACTATGAAGCGTGCCCGCATTTGCACAGAACCATTCAAGCCATAAAAGATGCGGGGATGAAAGCTGGTGTAGCCTTAAATCCACACACGCCAATTTCAGTTTTAGAAGATGTAATTAAAGATTTAGACTTGGTGTGTATTATGAGTGTAAATCCTGGTTTTGGCGGACAATCTTTTATAGAAAATACCTATAAAAAAGTAAGCCAATTAAGACAATTAATAGATTTTACAGCATCCGATTGTCAGATAGAAATTGATGGTGGGGTTACAAACCAAAATGCAAACGCTTTAATTGAAGCTGGTGCCAATGTTTTAGTTGCTGGAAGCTATGTTTTTGGTGCTGAAAATCCTACAGAAATAATTTCAGACTTAAAAAACTTAATTGCCTAATTGTTGTACGCAGTTGTAGATATAGAAACTACCGGAAACGGGCCTAAAGGACAGAAAATAACTGAAATATCTGCGTTAATTTTCGATGGGAAAAAGATTGTTGATGAATTTACCTCTTTGGTAAATCCAGAACAAAACATCCCTGCATTCATTACCAATCTTACCGGCATTACCAATGCCATGGTAAGAAATGCGCCCAAATTCTATGAAATTGCAAAAAAAGTTGAAGAAATTACCCAAGGCACTATTTTTGTTGCACACAATGTAAACTTCGATTACAATATAATTCATGCCGAATTTAAGAGTCTAGGCTTCGATTTTAAACGAAAAAAATTGTGCACTGTTCGTTTGACAAGACAAATAATTCCTGGTTTGCCTTCTTACAGTCTGGGTGCTATTTGTACCTCAGAAAACATTCCTATAAATGGCAGGCACCGCGCAAAAGGAGATGCCGAAGCCACTGTAGAGCTCTTCAGGAGGTTACTTCTTCGAGATGCTAATTTTACGATCAATTCTTTTTTAAATCCAACATCGAGACAAGCCACCTTACCCCCTCTTTTAGACAAAATTGTGGTAGATAAATTGCCTGAAAAACACGGTGTGTATTACTTTAAAAACGTAGCTAACGAAGTTATTTATGTGGGTAAAGCGAATAATATAAAGCAGCGCGTAATCAGTCATTTTTACGATAAAAAGAAAAAAGAACAAACCATGTGCCTAGAAACTGCCGATATTTCTTTTACAAGAACAGGGAGTGAACTATTAGCACTATTACTAGAATCCTCGGAAATAAAACACATCTATCCAAAGTTCAATAGAGCACAAAGAAAGTCCGCAGAAGCCGTTGGGTTGTTTTCTTATGAAGATCAGAAAGGAATTATACATCTGGCCTATAATCGTCTAAAACTGGCTCCAAATGCTATTATGAAATACTATTCTATTTCAGAATGCAGACATCATTTGGAAACTTTGTGTGAGACCTTTGAATTGTGCCCGAAATACTGTCATCTGCAAACCAATGTTTCTAGTTGTTTTCATTACCAACTTAAAGAATGTAAGGGTGTTTGCTGTGACAAAGAAACAGTAGAAGAGTATAATAAAAGAGTAAAAGAAGCCATTGCATCCGTTGGAATTGGTGCAGAAAACTTGGTTATTAAAGAAAAAGGAAGAACTAAAAACGAAATTGGATTTGCTCTAATTTTAGAGGGTATCTACAAAGGAATTGGCTATGTAGACGCCTCTCAAGCTGCAACTTTAGAAAATCCCGAAGACTATCAGTTTTTTGTGGAACCTAAAAAAGACAACAGAGATATTCAACGCATCATTGCTTCTTATTTAAAGAAGAAAGCGAAATTAACAGCAATAGAAAATGGAGAAATCAGCATATAAAATTCATATTATTGGCGCTGGAATTAGCGGTTTAATTGCGGCTCAAATTATAGAAAACCATGGCTATCATCCAATAATTATCGAAGCGTCTAGCACTGTTGGTGGCCGCGTAAAATCTGATCTTGTGAATGGATATACGTTAGATCATGGATTTCAAGTGTTACTTACTTCCTATCCTGCAGCAAAAAAATATTTGAACTATAAAGCTTTAGATTTACAAAAGCTTTTACCTGGAGCAACGCTCTTTAAAAATGGAAAAGCACAAACGATTGGAGACCCACTCCGGAGCTTGTCTTTATTATTTCCAACCTTACTCTCAACTGTTGGAACGCTTTCGAATAAAGTAAAAATTTTAAAGCTAAATACGCTTTTAAAGAAAAAGAAAATTTCGGCTATCTTTAAAACCAAAGAAAAAACCACCCTGCACTATTTAAAAGATTTTGGATTTTCTGATGCAATAATCACCGATTTTTTCAAACCTTTTTTTGGTGGTATTTTTCTAGAAACCCAATTAGAAACTTCTAGCAGAATGTTTGAATTTGTCTACAAAATGTTTGGTAATGGTTTGGCGGTAATTCCAAAAGAAGGAATGCAAGCAATCCCAAATCAATTAAAAAACAAGCTAAAAAATACCACCTTTTATTTTGATACGCCAGTTAGAGAAGTAAAAGACCAGCATATTATTTTAGAAGATGAACGTATTTTAGAAAGTAATATTACCATTATTGCAACAGAGGCTAGTGCTTTAATTTCAAACTTAAAAAACCAGGGAACGGAATGGAAAAGCTGCGATACCTTATATTTTGAAGCTGAAAAGAGCCTAATAAACAAACCTTTAATTGGATTAATCTCCGATGAAAATATGCTTGTAAATAATATTTTTTATCACACGAGTGTTGCAACTTTAAACAGAACAAGAAAAGAGTTGTTGTCTGTAACCGTTGTTAAAGGGCATCAATTAAATGAAAAAGATTTGATTGCTAAAGTGGTGGAAGAACTCCATGCTGCATGTGGTATTTCTGACATCTCTTTTTTAAAGAGGTATCAAATTAAAAAAGCATTGCCAAAATTAACAAATCTTCAATATGAAATTTCTAGTACAGAAACCAAATTGAAATCTAGCATTTTCTTAGCTGGAGATCAATTGTTAAATGCTTCTTTAAATGCCGCGATGATTGCTGGAGAAAGGGCTGCTATGGGTGTTCTTCAAACTATAGAAGACGGTGCAATTACAGATGAATTCACTTCTGAGTATTCTTCATAAAAATTCTGGTTTATTTATCTAAAAATTAGCCTAAATAGGGGCTAAAAGTAATATTATAATGAATAAAGCTCTTATTTTTTTGAGCTCTTATTTTTTAGTTTTTCACTCTTTTCATAGCATGTATGTGAAGTTAAAATAGAAAAATTAAAGAAGGAGTTTCTAATATCTAATTGTACAAATATTTAGTTCCGTAAATAAGCAGCAACAACCAAACATTTCTATAAATGTAGAAGCCTTAAGTAAAGGAGTTTATATCTTAAAAGTTTCTTCTAATGAAAACAGCGCTGATTTAAAATTTATAAAAAAATGACGCAATTGAAAAAGAGCCTTTAAAGAACAAAAAAAACAAACACCATTGGCCTATAACACTCAGAACGTTTAAGGAAATTACTTTGAGTAGTGCTTGTTATTTAAGACAGAACAACGTTTGAAAACAAAAAAACCGAAACGAACGTTTCGGCTTTTTTGTTTTTTGGATTCAGGGATCATAATCCTCCGTATTTTATGCACAAAAAAAACCCACTGCAATGGAGTGGGTTTTTTTGATTTCAAGAGTACTACTTGTAAAAAAAATTGACTCTTATCTTTTAAGCACTCTTTTTATTGCAGTAGTATTGATTTTCAGCATGTAAACACCTGTTTTTAAGTTGCTGGCGTCGATACTGACTTTCATCTCATTAGCCGTTTGCTCTAACACTTTTTGTCCTAAAAGGTTAAAAAGTGTTAGAGTATTAATTATTCTTGAAGACTCAATCGTCCATTTAGAAGCTGTTGGATTTGGATACACACTCACCTTATTTAAATCCGTAGAATCAAGTCCTAATGTTTCCACAACATTTACCGTACGTGTTACTTCAACAGCTGCATTCCCTGCGACATCACTCACATTATACGTGATTGTATACGCGCCAACAATAGCAGTATCTACTGGATTTACAACTACAATAGAAGGTGTAATATTTCCATCTACATTGTCTAAGGCCGTTGCGCCTGCATCCGCATAGGTTGCGCCAACTTCAATAGACACAGGATTATTTCCTAACAAAGTGATTATTGGTATTTCGTTGTCAGTTATTAAGTATTCGTATGAACTCACCAGATTTTCACCAGAACCAATATTTCCACCGTCAATTCCATATAAATCTTTGGCGCTATCAATAGACACACTGTAAACACCGTGTGAAACAAACTTTATATTATCATTATTTAAGGTGTAAGAGATTCCATTTGAAGTGGCCATATCGTTGAAGTCTGTTCTAGTTAAGTAAACATCGTAGTTGTCGGGACCTGCCAAATGAACACCTAAGTCACCCGCTAAGCTACCAAGGTAAAGATCACTGTCAAAACTTAGCTCAACGACACCTTCAGCTTC
>JAOKTT010000004.1 GCA_028336245.1 Polaribacter sp. | reverse complement strand
AGGTAATGGTGCCCAGAACCGAAATTACAGCAGTAGAAATTCATGAAAAGGTAACCAATTTAGAAAGTATTTTCATTGCAACCGGATTATCTAAGGTCTTGGTGTATAAGTCGTCTATGGACGATGTAATTGGGTATATAAATGCTTTTGAACTTTTTAAAAAACCAAAAACTATCAAATCCATTTTACTTCCAGTAGAAATTGTACCGGAGTCTATGATGATTAATAATATCTTAAAGATCTTAATGAAGAAACGCAAAAGCGTTGCTATAGTTGTAGACGAATATGGAGGTACCTCTGGAATGATAACAGTAGAGGATATTGTAGAGGAATTGTTTGGTGAAATTGAAGATGAGCACGATTCTCAAGAGTTTTTAGAGGAAAAAATAGACGCGTCTACCTTTAAGTTTTCTTCAAGATTGGAAGTAGACTACCTCAATGAAACCTATGCTTTAGAAATTCCTAAATCGGAAGCATACGAGACTTTAGGCGGGTTTATATTAGAGCACACAGAGAATATTCCTGAAGAAAATGAGGTGTTGGACATTGCAGGTTTTGAAATTAAAATTCTCAAAACAAGTGGTGCAAAAATAGAGGCAGTAACCATTAAAATAGCCGATATAGAAGATTAGCAAACTTTTTTATGCGGTTGAACGAAAAACAAGAGTGCGCTTCCATGTATTTAGATTAAAAGTGGTTGCAAAATTAAATACCAAATCGTATATTCGCCCACCAAAATAAATTAAAACGTATGGCAATTTTATCAAAAATTAGAGAACGCTCAATGTTCTTGATTATTATAATTGGTTTAGCACTATTTGCTTTTGTATTAGATCCTTCTACACTAGGAGACTTTTTCAATTCAAGTAAAGTGAATGAAGTAGGACAAATAAATGGAGAAGCGATTTCTACAAAAGAATTTGCAGAGGCGTTAGATCAGTACAAACAAAATAGCCGTTCTGAAGTTTCTGAAATGCAAGCAGCAAAGGCAGTTTGGAATAATATTTTAAGAAAAAAAATATATAAAAATCAATTAGAGGACGCAGGAATTACTGTTGGCGAACAAGATGTTTGGACAGAGGTTTTAAAGGCATCCTCTGTGAAAGATAATCCACAGTTTCAAAATGAAGCTGGATTATTTGATGAGTTAAAGTTCAAACAGTTTTTAGCAGATACAAAAGAAAACAACGAATCTTTGTGGTCTGCGTGGTCTAATTATCTGGGTCAGATTAAAGAAAATACAGAAACAAATACCTACAATACTTTAGTTACTGCAGGTTTAGGAGCCTCCCTAAAAGAAGGTGAAATGGAGTATCTTATAGAAAATACAAAACTAAGCGGTGATTTTGTTTATGTACCTTATACAAGTATTGCGGATACGCTTGTTTCAATTAAAAAATCTGAAGTTACCGCCTATATCAAAGCAAATGAAAAGGAATTTAAGACAGCTGCCACAAGAGATATTTCTTACGTGAAGTTTGATGTTACAGCGTCTCCAGAGGATGAAGAAGCACTCAAGCAAGGGGTAGGCTCGTTGATTGGTGATTCTGTAGATAGGAATAATGAGACCATTGTTGGTTTTAAGAACACAACAGAATACGAGACTTTTTTAACAGACAATGGTTCTGATCTTAATTTAGATGAAGCATTTAAATTCAATGCTTCTGTAAATCAAAAGGTAGCAAATGAGATTTTCTTAGGAAATGAAGGGGATGTGTTCGGTCCTTATAAAGATCAAGGCTTCTTTAAAATTTCTAAAATTACTGCAGTTTCAAAAATGCCAGATTCTGTGAGAGCTAGCCATATTTTAATTCCTTTTGTGGGTTCTCAAAGAGTAGCGGCTGAGGTTACAAGAAGCAAGGTACAGGCAGAAAAGTTAGCGGATAGTGTTTTGAGTGTTGTAAAGAGAAGTGCTGGTAAATTTGCATCTTTAGCAAAAAGCTTGTCTTCAGATACAGGTTCAGGTGCAAAAGGTGGTGATTTAGATTGGTTCAATTATGCGAGAATGACTCCTGCATTTAGAGATTATGCTTTTACAAATAAAAAAGGTTCGCTAAGTGTAGTCGAAACTCCTTTCGGTTACCACGTGATACGTATAGACGATGTTAAAAATATTCAAAAAGTATTGAAATTAGCGACTTTTGCAAGTAAAATAATACCTTCAGAAGCAACAGAAAATGAATTTTTTCAGAAAGCAGAGGAATTTGCTTTGGCAGTTTCAAAAACTTCAGATTACAGTGCGTTAGCAAAGGAAAACAATTACAATCTAAGAGCAGCAGTTGGCTTAAAGGTATTGGATGAAAATGTTCCTGGTTTAGGAAATGAAAGACAAATTGTTGCTTGGGCGTTTAATGGAGATTCAGAGACCGGAAGTTTCAATCGTTTTGATTTGGCAGGAAGTTATGTGGTTGCGGTGGTGACTGCAAAAACAAAAAAAGGACTGATGTCTGTTGAAAAAGCGATCAATACGGTAAGACCAATCTTGTTAAATGAAAAGAAAGCAGCTTTAATAGCAGCGACGTTAAACGGGAATTCTTTAGCTGAAATAGCAAAATCAAACAATACAACAGTACGAAGTGCGAAAGACATAAACCTAAAGACAGCTTCTTTAGTTGGAGTAGGAGTAGCGCCTAAAATTGTGGGTGCAATGTATGGTGCAGAATTGAACAAAGTATACAACGGTATAGCGGGTAATAGAGGTGTGTTTTCTTTTGTATTAAGTAAAAAAGAGGTGCCAACAGCATTGCCAAATTATGAAGCGAATAGAAAGAGAATTTCAGCAGCAAGAAAGGGCATGACTTTCAAAATCTATGAAGCAATTAAGAACGCTTCGGATGTAGAAGATAACAGAGCAAGTATGTACGTTTCTAATTAAGGACTGCGACTTAACACTATAAAATATCCGTTCAATTAATTTTGAACGGTTTTTTTTATACTTATTTTTAACATACTCCTTGGCAATTGGCGATGTGTTTTTTTTCCCCAATTGGTGTTTAGGGATACTTTAAAAAAATAGTGGAGTGGTGCTTTATAGGGGTTATAGTCCTGACTGATTGTGTTGTTTGCTCCTTTTTAAGGACCTAAACAGCGCGTGATGCAATGAGAAGTTGTTGTAAAAAATAAACCTTCTTGATTGCTCAAAAAGGTTTTCGTTTGTATCTTGTTAATTTTTTTTATCCGTTCATTGAGATTAAAAACTCATCATTATTTTTAGAGAACTTTATTCTGTCATTAATAAATTCCATTGCTTCTATTGGATTCATATCTGCTAAATATTTACGTAAAACCCACATTCTTTGTACAGTTTTTGCATCTAACAATAAATCATCTCTTCTTGTAGAAGATTTAATTAAATCGATAGCAGGATAAATTCTTCTATTCGATATATTTCTATCTAACTGTAGTTCCATATTTCCAGTTCCTTTAAATTCTTCGAAAATTACTTCGTCCATTTTAGAACCTGTTTCCGTAAGTGCAGTTGCAATAATAGTTAAAGAACCTCCATTTTCTATATTTCTTGCCGCTCCAAAGAAACGTTTGGGTTTGTGCAAAGCGTTGGCATCGATACCTCCAGAGAGTATTTTTCCTGATGCGGGGGCAACAGTATTGTATGCTCTCGCCAAACGTGTAATTGAATCTAAAAGAATCACTACATCATGGCCACATTCTACCAGTCGTTTTGCTTTTTCTAAAACAATGTTTGCAACTTTTACGTGTTTGTCTGCGGGTTCATCAAAGGTAGAAGCAACAACTTCTCCACGAACATTACGTTTCATGTCGGTAACTTCTTCAGGGCGTTCATCTATTAATAAAACAATCTGATATACTTCTGGATGGTTTGCTGCAATTGCATTGGCGATATCTTTTAGCAGCATTGTTTTACCAGTTTTAGGTTGTGCTACAATCATACCACGTTGTCCTTTCCCTAAGGGAGAAAATAAATCGATAATTCGAGTTGATAAAGAACTTCCTTTTTCTGCTAAATTGAACTTTTCCTCTGGAAATAAAGGGGTTAAATGTTCAAAAGAGACACGGTCTCTCACAATATTTGGGTTTAATCCGTTTATTTTAGAAACTCTTATTAAAGGAAAATATTTCTCACCTTCTTTTGGTGGACGTACATTTCCCAGAACAGTATCTCCAGTTTTTAATCCAAAGAGTTTAATTTGAGATTGAGAAACATAAATATCATCTGGTGATGATAAATAATTATAGTCAGACGAGCGAAGGAAACCATAGCCATCTGGCATCATTTCTAACACACCTTCACTTTCTATAATACCGTCAAATTCAAAGTCTGGATCTTTATATCTATTTGTAGATTTATTTCCATTATTTCTGCCAGCATTGCTTTTGTCTTTGCTTTGATTGCTATTTTTAGGCTTGTTGCTTTGAGGTGCACCGTTCCTGTTTTGCTGAGGTTTGTTGGGTTGATTTGTAGGTTTTTTTTCTTGCTTTTCTTCCTGTGTTTTGGAAACGACTGCGGTTTTCTTTTCTTCGACTTTAGTTTCTTTTCTAGGAAGTGGTTTCCTTTGGGGAGCTGCAATAGTTTTTGTAGCAGAAGCTACTTCCGGTGCAGCTGCTGTTACCTCGTTTATAACATTTTCAGTAGGTTTTTTATTGTCAAAGATAGGTGTGCTTTTAAAAGCTGCTGCTTTTTTTACAACGCGCTTTCTTTTTTGTTTTTCCGCTCTTTCAACACCGTTTTCGCTAGGAGTTACTGCTGCAGTTGCTTTTGAAGGATTTGCAGCTTGTGTGTCTAAAATTTGATATACTAAATCTAATTTTTTTAGTTGACTTGTTTTGGAAAGACCAATAGTTTTGGCAATACCTTGCAATTCAGCAAGAGTTTTTGCCTTCAGTTCCGAAATTTCGAACATTATAAAATTATTAAGTTAAATATGAATCTTGATTTTGTAAGATTTGTGTGTTTTTTTGAATGGTGCTGCTGAGTATAGCTCTACTTAACAGATATTAAAGGGATTCTGTACAACAAATATATACTTTTTTTTCTAGTTTATGGTTTTCTTTTTAAAAAAGAATGCACTACTTTTGTGGCATTAGGAATTAGAGATGATACAACGAATACAATCTGTATATTTATTAGGTACTGTTATTATCTCAGGGATTTTTATATTTTTCTTTGATTTGTGGAAATCTTTTGAAAAAAGTGTTTTTGCCTTTGATTTATTAAGTAGTGAATCATATCGGCTTAAAGCCATCCCTTTTTTGTTCCTAATATCGGCAATTTTAGCATTTGTGGCTATTTTTATGTATCACAATAGAAAATTACAATTTGTTATTGGTCGATTAACAATTTTGGTAAACCTTATTTTATTAGGATTATTGATGTATGTGTCTCTAACGTTACCTGGAGAAGCTGCTGTTTCAGAGAAGGGTATTGGGATGTTCATACCAATTTTTGCGGTTTTGCTTATAGTTTTGGCAAATAAAGCGATTAAAAAGGATGAAGATCTTGTAAAATCTGCAGATAGATTGCGGTAAAACTAACATCTTAGTATATTTAGTGCGAAAGAAAACCGAGATTTATTCTCGGTTTTTTTATAAAACCAATAAAAATCGATTTTTATGGAATTAATTTATAAAGTTTTTTTTTTTTGTGGGTGTATAATTTTTAACTTAAATACTTTGTAATTAATTGTTTTTCAGTGTTTTATTTTTTTAACACCCCTGAATTAAGGGTGTGTATCCCTGAATTCAGGGATGGTAAAAACATACTGATTGCAGGGATTGTAGCATTTGAATAGGTAAATTAAATTTGTAGCATAACCATGAATAAAAAGATATACGTTCACGTAGCTGATGACCATAAGATTTTAATCGAAGGAATCGCAGCTGTAATAAATACGGATCAAGATATTGAAATACGTGATTTTTCTCTAACTGGTCAGGATGTAATCGATTGGTTCAAAGTGAAGGGAAATAGTGCAGATATCTTAATCTTAGATATAACCATGCCAGTGTTAGACGGTTTCGAAGTTTTAAGATATTTTCAAGACAAAGGAATTCAACAAAAGGTAATTGTTTTATCTAGTTATGATGATGTAAGAATTGTTCAAGAAGTTTTAAGTTTAGGAGCAAAGGGATACATCTCAAAAAATAATGCTGGAGACCACATTGTGAGGGCTATAAAAGCGGTTGCGAATGGAGAACAATATTTTAGTAGCGACATTCAAGAAGAATTGTTAAAAGCAATATCTGGTCAAAAAGCTAAAAAAGGGGACATGCCACAGGATTTTTTGTTCGGCTCTTTAACAGAGAGAGAAAAAGATGTTTTGCGCCTTGTTACTAAGGAGATGAGTACTAGTGAGATTGCTGAAAAATTGAGTATTAGTCATCATACTGTTGAGTCCTATAGAAAAAAATTACTCCGCAAATTAAATGTTAAAAATTCTGTTGGATTGGCAATATATGCAGTAAAATACAATATCGTTTAAGGAGCATAAAAAAAATAGTAAAATAAACACCATGGCACCTGTAAGTATTGTTGGTGTTGTTAAAAAATATTTGAAACTTCTTGGTAAATAAGATGCCCAAGTATTTAGAAGTAATTAATTTAAAACATAGTATGATGAGAAAGATAGTCGGTACGTTTGTAGTTTTTGTTCTAGCATTTAATTTTACGTCATGTTCAACAGATGAGTTGACTATAGACCATACACAAGAAGCCCTTTTAAAGCAAATTGAATTAAAGAGAGCTGCAGATGGTTCTTACTCTATCGCTTATCAGCTTTCAAATAAAACGATTTCAGTTGCTCAGGAGGATGTAAATTCAAACACTAAGGAGTTTTATTTGTCTAAAGTAGAGTTCAAGACAAAGGAGCAACATATCGAAAACCTAGCATTAAGAGAAAATAGGTTGAGTGTTGGTTTCTTCGATAATCTGATGGACAAAAGTACAAAATTTGCAATTGAGGATGAAAATATTAATTTTGCGAAGGGAAGTGCTTCAGATTTTTTAAAGACGTATGGAGTAACGTCCAATGACGATGGGACTATTCAATTAGATTTTGAAGTAAATGACAATGTAATCACTGAGTTTTTATACAACAACGTTTTAGGAATTCATGAGATACATTTAAGAAAAGGAACGAGCAAAGAGAAAATATTTTCGAGAGCGATCGACATCCCAATTACTAAAATTTTAAAGATAGATTTTGTAAATCATATTCTTTTTGGAAAAGGGGCTGCTGCAAGAACCGAGAGAAAACCAAGAGTGGTGTACGACGAATCAAGAAGGTAATGCTGCAAATAATTGTTGTATCTTAAAAAGATGAAAATATATTTAAGGACGGTGTTATTCTTATTGGGAATTCTAAGTACTGGAGTCCAGAAAATAGCTGCAAATAGCGAAGGAGAAACTAGATTATTTCAAGTTTCTCCTTCATTGTTTAATCAAGAGAAGGACTCCGTTTTTACGCGAAAGTACCAAGAGGTTCAAAAGTACTACGACAATGAAGAGTATTCCAAATCACTGGAGTTAGGCCTCGAATTATTTACTGAGTTTGAAAAATCTACTAATACTTCCTTGCGCTACCTGAGCGGCTTTAAGTTGGGTGAAAACTTTTCTAAAATTAACGATCATGATAAAGCCATCCTTTATTTTAAAAAATCTTTATTCTTGTTTCGAAATGAATTCTTTCTTGATAGATCATTATTAAGTGCTTTTAAAGGGGTGCATGAAAACCACTATTTTTTAGCAGATAATTTATTGAAAATAGGGATTGAATATTCGCGACTCAAAAAGAAAGACAGTGCCATAAGCTATTACAACAAAATTATCCAAATGGATTTTTTAGATGACGATTTGTTGTCTTTAAAAGCGGCTACCTATAACAATTTATGTGCTACCTATATTGAAACAGGTTCTTATGATTTGGCTAAAAAATATGCCCTTCAAGCGGTTGAAATAAGAAGGTTACATAAAAACACTCTGAATGAAGCTTCGGCATTAACAAACCTGGCAAGTATATATATGTTAGAGGATAATTATACGGAAGCTAAAAAGATATATTTAAAAGCATTAGGTTTATTAGCTGAGGACACGAGTAGTGCTGCAGTGCGGTATAAAGAAGATTTGTATTATAATCTAGCATGGGCATTATATAATTTAAAGGATTTTACATCTTATGATTACCAAGAGAAATCGTATATGATTAAAGATAGTTTACAAAATGTGGAGTTTGAGCACATTGTGCAACAGGTATACGAGAAATATCAATTTGATATTGCTCAAAAACAAGCAAGCTTGGCGGCTTCAGAAGTTACTTTAAAGAAGTTAGAAGAAAAAAAAACTACCTTATATTTTATAATATTAATTATTTCTTTAATTATTAGTGCAGGATTTATTGTTTACAATTTCAGGTTGCGTCAAAACAATCTAAAATTAAAGTTGGCACAAACGACGTTAGCCCAAAATAATAAGCTAGAAAAATTAAAATCAGAAGCGCAGGTGCGTATTCTAAATGCAACCTTAGATGGTAAAGAAACGGAGCGCAAACAGATTGCAGAAACATTGCATGATAGTGTGAGTTCTTTATTGTCATCAGCGAACTTGCATTTACAGGCGTCGAAAATACAATTTAAAGGAGTTTCTCCGCCAGAGATAGATAAGACACAAATGATCATTACAGAAGCTGCTCAAACCATTCGAAACTTGTCTCATTATTTGGTTTCTTCCGTATTGTTAAAATTTGGATTAAAATATGCGATCAAGGAAATGTCAGAGAAATATTCCAACTCTCAGCTCCAAATAAATACAGATATCAAAAACTTGAGACGCTATCACCAAAGTTTTGAAATAAAGGCAAATAATATTATCCAGGAGTGTGTAAATAATATTTTAAAACATAGCAAGGCTTCAACGGCACTTGTGAAATTGGAAGAGAAAAGTGGAAGCCTACACATTCATGTGCAAGATGATGGGGAAGGTTTTGATGAGACACTAATTTCGAGTAAGGATGGTTTAGGCATCAACCAAATTCATGCAAGAATTCAAATGATGCAGGGTACCTTTTTAATAAAGTCTGCTGTTGGTAAAGGAACTACAATATTTGCAGCATTGCCTATTATGGAGAAAAATGAGCTTACCCACGCTGCGCCAACTCTATAATTTCTAAATTTTTTACAGTACCCTCAGCGAGCTCAAACCTTAGCATTGTGCGTACCTTATGAAAACCGTGATTCCCAGCAGCACCCGGATTTAAATGCAGTAGATTCAGTTTTTTATCATACTGTACTTTTAAGATATGAGAATGGCCAGAAATAAAAATGGTAGGGGTATCTGTTTTTAGTTCTTCTCGAATTCTGCGATTATAGTTGTTTGGGTACCCTCCAATATGCGTCATCCAAATGCGCACGCTTTCAACTTCATACTTTGCGTCTAGTGGGAATTCAGCTCTAGCATATTGATCGTCAATATTCCCAAAAACAGCTCTTAAAGGCTTTAGTTCCTTAATAGCATCTGTAACTTTAAGGTCACCAATATCTCCTGCGTGCCAAACTTCGTCAGCTTGCTTCACAAATTTTAAAATTTGGGCATCTATAAAACTATGCGTATCGGATATTAATAATATTTTTTTCATTCAAAATGGTAAGAAAAGTTTAGTGACGCTTCAAGTTTCAAAAATACTAATTACAAAATAAATTCCGTAATTTTACCAACCACAAAAATAAATTTCTTGAGATATTTTATAGAACTTGCGTACAATGGAACTAAATATCATGGTTGGCAAATTCAACCGGATGCAATTTCTGTTCAGGAAAAATTAAATAATGCCATTAGCACTGTTTTGCAAAGTAAAATAGAGGTTGTGGGCGCTGGTAGAACAGATACAGGGGTGCACGCTTCCCAAATGTTTGCTCATTTTAATACTGAAGTCCCGCTTGGAGAGCACCTTGTGCATAAATTGAATTCAATTTTACCAAATGATATCGCTGTTGCTAAGGTTTTTGAAGTCCCCGAAGAGCAACATGCACGATTTAGTGCCGAAAGTAGGAGTTATGAGTATCGGATTTGGTTAGGACGGAATCCCTTTTTGTTAGATTTCTCTTGGCAAATTCATTCTCATAAATTAGAGCTTTCTAAAATGAATGCTGCTGCCATCCTTTTATTAGAATACGATGATTTTCAAACATTTTCAAAAGTAAAAACAGAAGTACATACATTTAATTGTGAGGTGACAGCTGCTGTTTGGAAGCAAGAAGGCCATTTATTAACATTTCATATTTCAGCAAATCGATTTTTGAGAAATATGGTAAGAGCAATCGTTGGAACTTTGGTAGATGTTGGCTTGGGTAAAATAACAATAGAGGAGTTTCGTCAAATTATAGAAAGTAAAAATAGAGGCAACGCAGGTTTGTCTGTCCCAGCAAAAGGGTTATTTTTAACACAAATAAAATATTAAGTTTTGGCAAATAAAACAGGAAAGGCTTTTGATTTAGAAATTTTTTTAAGGCTCATGAGTTTTGCAAAGAATTATAAACGCAATTTTGTAATTTCGGCAAGTGCTACAATTATTTTGGCGGGTGTGGCTATTTTAATGCCTATTATTCTTAAAGATGCCGTAGACTTATATATCGCGAATAAGGATTCAGAAGGTTTGCTAAATAGTGTGTTGTTAATGTTTGGTGTTTTAATTTTAGAAGTACTCTTGCGATTTACTTTCATTTATTACGCAAATTGGGTTGGGCAGCACATTATTAAAGATATAAGAGCAAAAATATTTAGACACATTCTACAGTTTAGAATGTCTTACTTTGATAAGAATTCAGTGGGAAGATTGGTGACAAGAGTGGTGTCTGATATCGAAACAATTGCCGCTTTCTTTAGTAGTGGTGTTTTTACAATTGTAAGTGATGTCTTGCAAATGTTTGCGGTAATTGCAGTGATGTTTATGATCAATTGGAAGTTAGCATTTATAGCGATTGCCGTTTTACCAGTGTTGTTGTATGCTACAAAAGTTTTTCAGAAAGCCATAAAAGCTACTTTTCAAGAAGTGCGAAATCAGGTAGCTAATTTAAACGGATTTGTGCAAGAGAGAGTTACTGGAATGAAGATTGTACAACTTTTTAATAGAGAGAAAGTTGAATATGATAACTTTAATAATATCAATAATAAGCACAAAGAAGCCTATATAAAGACCATTTGGTATTTTTCTATTTTCTTCCCAATTGCAGAAATTTTATCATCAGTTGGTATCGGTTTGGTGGTTTGGTTTGGAAGTAAACAGGTTATTGGAGGGGCCATTCCTGGTCCAGGAACCGTTATGGCATTCGTGCAAATGGCACAAATGTTATATAGACCTTTAAGGCAGATTGCAGATAAGTTCAACCAGTTACAAATGGGAATTGTTTCTGGAGAAAGAGTTTTTAAAATTATTGATACAGAGAGTTCAATTTCTAAAAATGGAACAATAGCAGCAGAAAACTTAGCGGGTAATATTAGTTTTAAAGAGGTTCGATTTAGTTATGTCGCTGGAGAAGAAGTTTTAAAAGGAGTAAGTTTAGAGGTTGAAAAAGGGCAAACAGTTGCTATTGTGGGAGCTACAGGAGCAGGGAAATCTACTATTATCAACCTGATAAATCGTTTTTATGAAATTGACAGTGGGACTATTTGTGTGGATGGTATTCCCATCGAGAAATATAAATTGGAAAGTTTAAGAAGTCAGGTAGCTGTGGTATTACAGGATGTATTTTTGTTTTCGGACTCTATTTTAAATAACATTACATTAAAGGATGCTAGGATCTCTAAAAAAGAGGTGGAAGCGGCTGCAAAACAGATTGGAATTCATGACTTTATTATGACCCTTCCTGGTTGCTATGATTACAATGTAAAAGAACGGGGGGCAATGCTTTCTTCTGGACAACGACAACTCATTGCTTTTTTACGAGCATATCTAAGCAAACCAAGTATTTTAATTTTAGATGAAGCAACTTCTTCCGTAGATGCATTTGCAGAGAAAATGATACAATACGCTACAGAGACCATTACGAAAGGCAGAACATCAATTGTAATTGCACATCGTTTAGCAACAATTAAAAGCGCTGACAAGATTATCGTAATGGATAAGGGCCTCATTGTTGAAGAAGGGACGCACTCGTCCTTGCTGGAAAGAGAAAACGGTTATTACAAGAACTTGTATGACAAACAGTTTAGCTTAGAGGTCGCTTCCTAAAAAGTAGGGCTAGAACCAAGGTCTTGTTTTTACGATTTGATGAAGGGTGGTCTAGAAAATTCTGAACCCAGTTTCATCGCTGTTTATATTAAATCTTTACGAAGTTTTTCATTTAGTTCCGCTAAATCGGTATATAATTCAAATTCGCCGTCTTTTATGTACGAAATTTCTCCAGTTTCCTCAGATACTAATAAGCAAACTGCATCTGTCTTTTCAGAAATACCGATGGCTGCGCGATGTCTTAATCCAAATCTTGAAGGAATTTTCAAACTATCAGAGATGGGTAAAACAACTCTTGTAGCCACAATATAATTGTCTCGAATAATTAAAGCACCGTCATGAAGTGGGCTATTTTTATAAAAAATACTTTGCAACAATGCCTCATTAAGTACGGCATTCATTGTATCCCCAGTGGTTATTAAAAAATCTAAACTATTGGTTCTTTCAATAACAATTAAAACGCCTGTTTTAGTTTTAGACATTTTTTTACATGCTTTCAAAATGATTTCGGTATCAATTTCTGACCCTATTTCTGTGTGTAAAAATTTTAGTTGCTTTAAGAAATTTCTTTTGTTTGTGAAGTTCGTGGTGCCAATCATTAATAAAAATTTTCGTATTTCCTGTTGAAATACAATAATTAATGCAACCACTCCTCCTCCTAGAAGAGTTCCAAGAATGCCACTCAGCATTTCCATTCTCAGAGCTTCTGTTATTTTCCAAATAACAAAAACAATGGCAATTCCCAATACAATATTTATGGCAACAGTGCCTTTTAATAGTTTGTAAATATAATAGAGTAACGTTGCCACCAATAAAATATCTAAAACATCAAGTAAAGAAAATTCAATAAAATCGAACATAGGAAATAGAAGATTTTTAGGCTAAAATACTAATAAATAATTTACTTAATTTGAGCTACTATTTTCACAGCTTCTACAGCTTCTTTTACATCGTGCACACGCAGTATATTTGTTCCATGAAGCAAGGCAACCGTATTTGCAGAAGTAGTTGCATTTAAAGCTTCTTGGGCAGAAATATCTAGAGTTTTATACAACATAGATTTTCTGGAAAGCCCTGTTAATATGGGAGCATTTAGACTTTTAAAAAGTGATAAATTCTTCAGAATTTCAAAATTATGAGCTTTGGATTTTCCAAACCCAAAACCCACATCAATAATAATGTCATTTACCTGCAGTTGATGCAATTGGTGTATTTGTGCTGCGAAAAATGAAATAATTTCTTTGGTTACATCTTTATAAATAGGTTTTTTTTGCATATTTTGTGGGGTGCCTAACATGTGCATTAGGATATAAGGAACCTGTAAATTGGCTACTGTAGCAAACATGTTTTTATCTATTTTTCCCCCAGAAATATCGTTTATAAGTCCTGCACCACTGCCAATAGTTTCTAGAGCAACCTTACTTCTAAAGGTATCTACAGAAATAATAATCTCAGAAAAGTTTTTCAATAATAAATTAATAACGGGCAGTATTCTTTTAAGTTCTTCTTCTTCAGAAATATGGGTGGCACCGGGCCTGGAGGAATAAGCACCTACATCTATAAAAGTTGCGCCATCAAAAAGCATTTTTTCAACCTGATGTAAGATGTCAGCTTCATTTTTATATTTTCCACCATCAAAAAAAGAATCTGGCGTAATATTTAAAACACCCATCACTTTTGGTGTGGTCAAGTCTATTAAAGTCCCCTTGCAATTTATTGTCATTTTACGATACTACTTTATGAATTACATGACCAGTCTCTGGTACTTTGTAATTGTTCATTTTTTTCATTAATTGTTCCACTGAAGTAGCAACAATTAACAGTTCTTTATTGTCTTTTTTTAAATAGCCTTCCGCTATCATTTTATCTAATTGCATTAACAAGGCATCAAAAAAACCATTGATATTTAAAAGTCCAATGGGTTTTTTTTCAATATGTAACTGTCCTAAGGTGAGTACTTCAAAGAGTTCGTCTAAAGTTCCAAAACCTCCTGGGAGCGAAATATAACCATCTACTAATTTACTCATGATTACTTTTCGATCACTCATTTTTTTACAAATGATCATTTCTTCAACACCAGGATGTAGTACTTCTTCTTTTTCTAATAAGGTTGGAATTACACCAATAACTTCTCCTTGCTTTGCCAGAATGGTATCTGCAATAATACCCATCATTCCTATTTTAGCACCACCATAAACCAAACCGATTTGATGGCTAACAAAATAATTTCCTAGCGTTGTAGCAGCTTCTTTGTAAATAGGGTTGAAACCTAAACTAGCTCCGCAGAAAACAACAATTCTTTTCAATCTAATAGGTTTTAAAATTCTTTTGTAAAAATAAAAGAAAAGCATACAGGATTTAGTATTTTTGGTGAAATACTTTTTAACAAGAGAAAATGCAAGATACCTCAAAACAATACGATGCTGTTATCGATGAATGTAGAAGTTTGTTTATAAAAAAAATGTTTGATTATGGATCGGCGTGGAGAATTTTACGGTTACCATCGCTAACCGATCAAATTTTTATCAAAGCACAAAGGATACGGCAATTGCAAGAAAATGAGGTGCGTAAAGTGGATGAGGGTGAGAAATCTGAGTTTATTGGAATTATCAACTACTCGATTATGGCTTTAATTCAATTAGAAAGTGGTATTGTAGAAACTCCTGACTTGAATACAGCAGAAGCAACTATTTTGTATGATAAGCATAGTAAAATTACCAAAGAATTAATGACCAATAAAAATCACGACTATGGGGAAGTATGGAGAGAGATGCGTGTTTCTAGTTTGACAGATCTTATACTTCAGAAATTATTAAGAGTGAAGTCTATTGAAGACAATAAAGGGAAGACCATGGTTTCTGAAGGGATCGATGCAAATTATCAAGACATGATCAACTACGCTGTTTTTGCGATGATTCATTTAGAAGTATAATTTTTTAAGTTAAAAGTAAAGAGGGGTGCAGTGCCGTAAAAGACAAAACCATCTCCATTCTAATAAAAAAACAATTCATGATGCAAAAAGCGGTTACGCAAATTTCAAGAATACTAGTTGGAACTTTATTTATCTTTTCAGGTTTTGTGAAATTGGTGGATCCAATTGGCTCTCAGTACAAATTTCAAGAATATTTTTCAGAAGCTGTATTAAATATGGAATTTTTAATTCCGTATGCTTTGCTCTTTGCAATCGTTTTAATTGTTGCAGAAATTTTATTAGGAGTTATGATTTTAATCGGTTATAAATCCAAGTTTACAGTGTGGAGTTTGTTACTTCTAAGTCTTGTTTTCTTGTTTCTAACTTGGTATTCTGCTTATTATAATAAAGTGACAGATTGTGGTTGTTTTGGAGATGCCATTAAGTTGACGCCCTGGGAAACCTTTTATAAAAATGTAATTTTAATTGGACTCATCCTTATTTTATTACTAAAAATTAAACTCATAAAACCTATTTTCAAAGGCAACGCACCAAAAGTAATTACCTTTTTATCCTTAACGGGGTTTTTGTTTATTGTCCAACATGTGCTCACACATTTGCCGCTTATTGATTTCAGAGCATATGCGATTGGTAAAAACTTACAAGAGGGAATGAAATACCCAAAGGATGGTTCGATCGCCCCAGTCCACGATTTTATGTTAGAAGATGTACAGCAGGATTTGGCGCCAATACTTTTAGAAAAGGAAAAAGTAATGTTGGTCATTATATACAACCTCAGCAAAACAGATGCAGCGGGCTTTCCTGAAATTAAAGAGGTCTCAGAAAAAGCAATGAAAAAAGGCTATACTGTTTACGGTGTTTCTGCCTCTTTTTCAGACGATTTGATGGTGGCTAAAGAAAAATACAACTTGCCTTTCGAGTTTTTATTCTGCGATGAGACGACTTTAAAAACAATGATTAGAGCCAATCCTGGAGTTGTTATTTTGAATAAAGGAACTGTGACCCAAAAGAAAAATTGGATCGATGTAAAAGAGTTGAAATTGTAAGCAACGTTATTTTATTTTTTTTTCTGCCTTAAAGCATGCAATGTTTTTCCTAGATCATTCTTAAAAAACAGCTGCTTTGGACTCCCAATAACTTGGGCAGTATAAATTCCTGTATGTCCAGAGAACAAGTAAGAAGTGGTGCAGGCCAAAGCAATAAAAACACCAGACTCAATTCCGAAGAGTTCAATGCCCATAATTGTGCAAGCAATTGGGGTGTTTGTAGCTCCTGCAAAAACAGCTACAAAGCCCATTCCAGCTAATAAAGGCATGGGTAAAGGGATAAACCATATGAGTACATTTCCTAGGGTAGCACCAATAAAAAATAAAGGAGTTACTTCGCCTCCTTTAAATCCTGCTCCTAAAGTGAAAGAAGTGAGTATTAGTTTTAGGAAGAAATCATAGGAATTTAAATCAATATTAAAGGCATCTACAATGGTGGGGATGCCAAGACCTATGTATTTTGTAGTCCCCATTAGATACACGACTATGGCCAAAATTACACCTCCAATTACTGGGCGTAGTGGTGGATAAGAAATCTGTTTTTTAAATAAATTCCCCCACAGGTGAGTGGATTTTGAAAACAAAAGACTCACGAGTCCAAAAATAACCCCCGCGAATAGAGACCATAAAATGGTTATGGGTGTCAGTTCAGCAACAGTTGAAATCGTATAATGTGTGTGATGAGAAATTTGCCAAATAGTACAAAAGTAATTTGCAAAAACTGCGGCTAGAAAACTCGGTAAAATAGCATCAAATTTTATGCGACCGATAAGTAATACTTCAAGGGCAAAAATAGCACCGGCCAAAGGGGTTCCAAAAACAGCAGAAAATCCAGCACTTATTCCAGAAATCAAGATTATTTTTCGATCTAGATTAGAAAGTTTAAAAATTTTAGTGAATTGGTCAGCAATAGCACCTCCAATTTGGACAGCAGTTCCCTCACGCCCGGCAGAACCTCCAAACAAATGGGTGAGAATAGTTCCTATAAATACCAAAGGAGTCATTTTAAAAGGAATTATTTTTTTAGGGGTATGATATTCTTCGATCAATAAATTATTTCCTTTTACAACACGCTCTCCAAAATAATGATAGGATAAACCAATAAAAAGACCTCCAACCGGCAGCAATGCAATAATCCATACATTATTTTCTCTGTATGCTGTTGCCCATTCTAAAGTCCATAGAAGAACCGCAGAAGCGCTCCCTGTGAATGCTCCAATTAGAAGACATATAAAAGTCCATTTTAAAAGGAAAAGAAAAGAAAAGCTTTGCTGGAAAGAAAGGAAGAATTTCTTAAGTATGGTCATATATCTCAGTAAGCTCATAAAAGTGGCGCAGCTGCTTTATTTTTTTGCAAATTTAGACAAATAATAATAAAAATAATTTGGGTAGCAAAGGAAGTATGTTTTCATCCAATTATTTTGCTGTTTAAAATTTTATTGTAACTTGTTTAAAAGTTGTAAAATCAATATAATGAACGAGTTTGTTAGCTATCAGTCAGAAGAAAAGTACGCAATAATAACAATTAATAACGGGAAAGCAAACGCAATTTCTCATGAGGTGATTGCAGGCTTAAATGAAAGTTTAGATGCTGCGGAAAAAGAAAATAAAGTAGTTATTTTAACAGGTAAATCTGGAATTTTTTCTGCGGGATTTGATTTAAAGGTCATGACAGCGTCTCCTGAATCTGCAAAAGAATTGGTTACAAAGGGGTCTAAGTTATCCTTAAGAATGCTGTCTTTTCCACAGCCTATTATTGTAGCATGTTCTGGACATGCAATTGCCAAAGGCGCATTTTTATTACTATCGGCAGATTATAGAATTGGGGTAGAAGGCGACTTTAAAATTGGACTGAATGAGGTAATGATTGGTATGACTATGCACAATGCTGGAATTGCCATCGCAAAAGCCCGCTTGTCTGAAGTGTATTTGAATAGAAGCGTTAACAATGCCGAAATTTACAATTCTAAACAAGCAGTTGAAGCTGGTTTTTTAGATAGAATAGTTTCAGAAGAAGCTTTGCTATTAACCGCAATTAAGATTGCAGAAATGTCCTCTAAACTAAATAAGAAGGCACATGCTGCAACAAAATTAAAAGTGAGAAAACTACATTTAGAGGCTTTAGCAATTGCAATTGCATTGGATTTAAAAAGTGATATTTCTATCAATCCTTAGTCTTTGCAGGTTTGAAATAAATATGAGAGGTATTCTTGTGTTACAATCGTTGTTTTTTAAGCGTTTGCAAGCTTTCTTTATTTTCTCATTTCAAGAGGTCCTTTGGATTACAAATTGTAGTGAAAACAAGAGTATACAAAGGTTACTATAGTTCGTGTTTCTTAAAAACTTTGACGCCTGCCTTAATAGTAGCGTCTAAATGATTCTTTCTAGGTGTTAATGGGCATGAATATTTGTCATTATAAGCGCAGTAAGGGTTGTAGGTGTTGTTAAAGTTTAAAGCAATAGATCCATCCGGTTTTTCGTCAGTAGTCATGACATCCATATACCGGCCACCTCCATAAGATTCGTTGCCAGACGTGGCATCTGTGAAGGGTAGAAAGAGGTAGTCTTTGTAGGCTTCATCTCTTAAGTCATCCTGACTTCGATAGATGGTTAACTGGTGTTTTTTTCCTTCCAAAGAAAACGATAAGAAACCATATTCTTTATACAAAGGCTTTCTATCCGTGGTTGTAGCCATCTCAAAAGTAGGTGCATTTACTGTTTTTGTCAAGGTGGCAAGAACGATAAAAGAAGAGTCTACGGGGAAGAAATCTAAGCCTTTGAACGTCTTCAAATCTTTCTTTTTTAAAGGGGACTTCGAAGCATCTTTGTAGCTAGCATTTAATTGCTGTTGGTATGCAGTTACGCCTACTAATGCTCTTTTTCCTTGTGAGCTACAAGCTTGTAAAACAGCAATTGCGAAGAGTAAGGTTACTATTTTTCTTATCATATTATTTTTTTAAGTGAATCAGAATAATACCATCATATGCTTTGTTGGTGTGTTTTTTTATTTTTTCAGGGTCCTTAATTACTTCCATAGATTGTATGTCGGCAGGGTGCATTGTGTTCAGGGTAGCTTCAGAAATCTCTTTCCCATCGCATAGGTATAAGATAGTAGATTTTTTATTTTTAACATTTTCGCTATTATAGGTAATGTGTTTAAATTGATTGTTGCTACTTGCTTGTTCATAAAACACCGTTTTACTTGGGCTGCATTGAAAAAAGACAGTTGTTAGAAGCATTGTAAGTGAAAAAAGGAAGTAGTTGTTTTTATAATTATTCATAGGAGTCTGTTAAAAAATTTAATATCTAGAAGTTATAAGTCGATACGCATTCCTTCAGTAGCAAAATTAAAGCCTAATTTCTGAGCAATATTTTTTTCATTCGAAAGTATTTGAAGTGCAGGATTTGTGTGGTTAAAGTGAATAAAGTAGATCTTATTTTTTATGGAAATCGTTTCCTCTTTAAATAAATTCATAGTTTCTTCAATGAATGGGTGCGGGATTTCTGACATGGGTCTGCTAATTTCACCATCTTTAAAAAAAGTAGCGTCTAAAAAAGCATAGTCTACGCTTTTAACTTCCGAAACAATATCTTTTTCCCATTTCTCCCATTTGTTAATATCAGGGATGAACAAAGCTGTTTTATGCAACCCTTCAATCTTATATCCAATGGTTTCAGAAAACTCGTCTCTGTGCGGTACTAAAAAAGGAGTTACTTTTAGTTTGTTATTTAAAAGGAGGGTCGAATCATTTTGAAGTTTTTTAAAAATGATGTTTTTCAATTCCACTAACTGACTCCAGGGGCCATTTTTAGTCAAGTATGCCCTCATTTTTGGCATTGTAAATACTTTCGTCCCTTTTTGACCGAGTGCCTCTCTTCCAAAATACATTAATCCAGCATAATGGCCAATGTGGGCATGGGTTAAAAAGATTCCATCAATTAACACATTTGTTTTTAAATGATTTTGTTCTAAATCAGCTAATTGAGTGGCAATATCTGGAGTAGCCTCAAACAACCATTTTTGTTTATTTTCGATATCTACCAAACCTAAAGAGACTACTTTCTGTCTTTTATACTTCCCTTCGTAGAAATTTTTACAGCATTTTTTTTGACAACCAATGTGCGGGTATCCGGCATCTTGTGCAATTCCTAGAACGGTAATATATTGTTTAGAAATAGGTGGCTTTCCAGCTAATTTTATTTTGGTAGTGCAGGAGCACAACGCAAGACAAAAAATAAGGAATAGTGGTTTCATCATAGAACGTAAAATCTAAAGATAAAAAAAAAGCACCAATATATTGATGCTTCTAAAATAGCTGTATTTTTTTAAAGTTGAACTCTCCAGCCATAAGGATCTTCCGATTTATTAGTTTGAATATCGGTAATCGCTTTTTTTAGTACACCTGCAAAGGGCGTTTCTAATACTGGTAATTCGTAGTCTTTTTCTTGAAATCCGAAACCTGAAATTGGTGAAATTACCGCAGCAGTTCCAGTACCAAACATTTCTTTTAAAGCTCCAGACTGCGCAGCAGTAATTACTTCTGCAACAGATATTTTTCGGACTTCAATAGCCATGTTAAGGTCTTCGGCAAGTTGGAGGATGCTTTTACGCGTAATACCATCTAGAATTCGGTCGTTTGTGGGGCTTGTAATTAAGGTATCATTAATTCTAACAAAAATATTCATAGCGCCAGCCTCTTCGATATACTCATGCGTATTGTCATCTGTCCAGATTACTTGATTGTAGCCTTTTTCAATCGCCAACTGTGTTGGGTAAAACTGGGCAGCATAATTACCACCTGCTTTTGCAAAACCAACACCACCATTTGCAGCACGGGCATATTTTTCTTCAATTAAAACGTTTACTTTTCCAGCAAAGTAAGCACCAGAGGGTGCAGTACAAATCATAAATTTATATTCATCTGCTGGAGATGCGTGAAATCCATTTCCAGAAGCAAACATAAAAGGTCTTATATACAAAGAACTTCCCTCATTTGTAGGAATCCAAGCTTCATCAACTTTTAGTAATTCTTTCAAACCATGCATGAAAATTTCTTCAGGAATTTGAGGAATTACCAACCGTTCCGCAGATTTGTTTAAACGCTTACAATTTTCTAAAGGTCTAAATAATAAGGTGTTTCCTTCAGCATCCTTATAGGCCTTCATGCCTTCGAAAATAGATTGTCCATAATGAAAAATCTTAGCAGAAGGATCTAAGGATATTGGGGAATAAGGTTCAATAATGGGGCTTTCCCATTCTCCATTTTTAAAGGTACAGGTAAGCATATGGTCAGAAAAAACACTGCCAAAAGGGAGGTTGTTAAAATCTACAGACGCTATTTTAGATTTTGTTATACGTTTGATTTCTATAGTAGAACTCATATTTTTTTGAATTATATTTCTCCACAAATGTACATAATTTATTCATCGTAAGAAATATATAAATCGCCGTTTTGGTGTTTAATTCCGTATATTTACAACGCTCATTTTGAATTTAATTTTTATGAAATCACTTATTTTTTACTGCCTTATTGTTCTCTTTAGTTGCAACGCTTGTAAGCAAAGTGAAAAAGAAAGTAAAGCTTTCATTCCTGTTTTAAATCAATTGAAATTTTCCTCTTTTGGCGCTAAAATAACGGAAGCGCATGCAATGAGTTCGCTACAGATGTTCGCTAAATTTGAAGACATGACTGTTGGCGATACTATAAATGTGAAATTTACGTCAGAAATTAAGGAAGTTTGTGCTGCTAAAGGATGTTGGATGAAATTACCTTTAGCAGAAGAAAAAGAAACGATGGTTCGCTTTAAGGACTATGGTTTTTTTATGCCTTTGGATGCCAAAGGTAAAGATGTAATTGTTGCAGGAAAAGCATTTGTAACAGTAACGTCTGTTGAAGAATTACGTCATTATGCCGAGGATGCAGGAAAGTCTGTAGCGGAAATAGCAAAAATTACAAGTGTTAAAAAGGAGTTTGCTTTCGAGGCCAGTGGTGTTTTGTTAAAAGTGAAATAAGGGAAATTGAAGCAGGGGAGCAGGCGGGCTGTTTAACGAGGTTTCTGTTTTAGGAATCCTATAAATTTGTTATTATAATTTTGAAAAGAGAAATTTTAATTACTTCAGATGGCTCTACCACCATTCATTTACCGGATTGGGACGAGCAGTATCATTCTAAATACGGAGCTATTCAGGAGGCATATCACGTTTTTTTACGCGCTGGTTTAGATAAGGTGACCGTCAACACCCGGAAACTGGCTATTTTAGAAATAGGTTTTGGTACTGGATTAAATGCATTTATCACCTTTTTAGAGGGTAGGAAGGAAAAATTAGAGATTGAGTACGTAGGCGTTGAAGCATATCCTGTTGCGGCATCAGAAGTAGTGCAATTGAATTATATTGAAGAACTAAACGCAAGTGCAGACCAGCATTTTTTTGACAAAATGCATGAGATATCGTGGGAAGAGCAGCAGGAAATTTCAGAAGCTTTTAAACTGACAAAGCGCAAACAGTTTTTTCAAGATGTTGCTGACAAAGAAGCTTTTGATTTGATTTATTTTGATGCTTTTGGCGCAAAAAATCAACCAGAATTATGGACAGAGGCAATTTTTTTAAAGATGTATGAGGCTATTAGAGAAAATGGAGTTTTAGTTACCTACTGTGCCAAAGGGAGTGCAAGAAGAGCGATGCAGGCCGTTGGTTTTTCTGTGGAACGGATTCCTGGGCCTCCTGGAAAAAGGGAAATGCTGAGAGCTACAAAGAAGCGTATCGCATAAATGGGTGCTATTTTTATCGGCAGCGTAATGGCATTTTTGCTTAAACTAAAAGAATAAAATAGATGGAATTTAAAAGAAAATTTGGAAGAAAAAAAGAAGCAAAACCTACAAAAGGACTTTTTTTTATACTATTATTAGGATTGGCAGTAGTGCTATGGTTTAAAATGGAGGCTATTTTAGATGCTTTATTTTAATAGGTATGCATTCTTATGGCAAACGAAAGCGCCATGAATGGCATGGAAATAAATACAATCCTTAGTTTTATCAGCAACCAAAATAATTGTTTAAATTTGTATATTCGTGGGCAACGCGCTGTTTATAGGATGTTAATTCATGCTTTTAGAAGGGGAATTAGTAAAGGAATCCATTTGTAAAATTTTGGTTTGTTCCCGTGGTACTTTCAAATAGATGTATGGTAAAAACAGAGAAAATTATTTTAGGAATTGACCCAGGAACTACAATTATGGGTTTCGGACTGATAAAGGTTGTTGGAAAGAAGATGGAATTTATTCAGATGAATGAATTAATGTTGAAAAAATATGACGATCATTATCTAAAGCTAAAACTCATTTTTGAGAGAACAATAGAACTAATAGATACTTATAATCCTGATGAAATTGCAATTGAAGCGCCGTTTTTTGGCAAAAACGTGCAATCGATGTTAAAGTTAGGTAGGGCGCAAGGAGTTGCCATGGCTGCAGGTTTATCTCGTGAAATACCAATTACAGAATACTTGCCAAAGAAAATAAAAATGGCAGTTACAGGAAATGGTAATGCTAGTAAAGAGCAGGTTGCTTTGATGTTAAAATCGCTCTTAAATTTAAAAACACTTCCAAAAAATCTAGATGCAACAGATGGTTTAGCGGCAGCGGTTTGTCATTTTTATAACTCAGGAAAAGTTGTTGGAGGAAAAAACTACACAGGCTGGGCAAGTTTTGTGAAAGACAATCCTTCGAAAATTAAATAGCTTAGAAAAAGACACAAATTAATAACCGATAACCTATAACTAATTTATGTCCGGAATTTACATTCACATACCTTTTTGCAAGCAAGCATGTTTTTATTGCGATTTTCATTTTTCTACCTCGTTAAAGAAAAAAGAAGAAATGATGGTGTCTTTAGTAAGAGAAATCGAATTGCGAAAAGAGGAATTAGGGGACACTACCATAGAGACTATTTATTTTGGAGGAGGTACCCCATCTGTTTTAAGTACGGCAGAAATTAAGAAATTAATAGCCGCAGTTTATTTAAACTTTGAAGTCGTAAAGAATCCAGAGATTACCTTAGAGGCGAACCCCGACGACTTGTCTGAAGAAAAAATAATAGCACTTTCTAAATCACCAATAAACAGATTAAGTATTGGCATTCAATCTTTTTTCGAAAAAGATTTAAAGTTAATGAACCGCGCTCATAATGCAGCAGAGGCGAAAAAATCATTGGTGTTGGCAACGCGTTATTTTGAGAATATCTCTTTAGATTTAATTTACGGAATTCCAGGTTGTACGAATGAGGAATGGTTGGTAAATATAAAAACAGCATTGAGTTTTGGAATCCCACACATTTCAAGTTATGCGCTTGTTGTAGAGCCACACACCGCGCTAAAAAAAATGATAGAAAACGGGAAAATCAAAAATGTAGATGACGCAAAGACACAAGAACAATTTCAGATTCTAACAAAGGAATTGGCTCTTGGAGGTTTTATACAGTATGAAGTGTCTAGCTTCGGAAAAGAAGGGTTTTTTAGTAAAAACAATTCTTCGTATTGGTTGGGTGTTGCCTACTTGGGTATTGGACCCTCTGCGCATTCCTTTGATGGAAAACAACGCAGTTGGAATGTTAAAAACAATGCGAAGTATATCAAATCTATTCAAGAGAATGTATTGCCCATCGAAAGAGAAACCCTTTCTACTACAGATCGATACAATGAGTTTGTCATGACGGGTTTAAGAACTATTTGGGGTGTTTCTTTAGAGGGGATTAAAGATAATTTTGGAGAAAAATATTTAAATTATTTAGAAAACCAGTCTAAAAAACACATCGAGGAGACCTTGTTGTTTGTTGAAAATGGAACCTTGAAGACCGGAGAGAAAGGAAGATTCCTTGTAGATGGAATCGCTGCGGATCTTTTCATGTTGAATTAATCGGTATTCTTTTTTCAATCCGTTAAAATTGGGGAACACTGTTTGTTTAAAAACTTATATTTACGGCAAAAATAAAATGATTTAATTTTAGGGCACATGAAAGCGATAATAGAGTACAATTCTAGAAAAATTACAATTGATGTTTCTAAACCCATTGATATTTCTATTGCAATAGACATGTCAAAAAAAAACGTGAATGCTTGGTATGTGGGAGCGCCAAAAATATTTCCAGTAGATTTTGATGGTGAAATTGCAAAGGTTTCTGAGGGTGCTGTTGTTAACTTTAACAACATACATTTTAATCCACATGCACATATTACACATACAGAATGTGCGGGACACGTTACTGAGAAATTTCATTCTGTAAATCAGAATCTTAAACATTATTTCTTTGTAGCGGAAGTGGTCACTGTTGCTCCGGAAAGTAGCGGAGAGGATTTTGTAATCTCTGAGAAACAGCTTAAAACTGCTTTGAGAAATAAGAAACGAGATGCCATTATTATTCGGACATTGCCCAATTTAAAAGACAAGAAATCAATGCAGTATTCGAATACAAATCCACCTTATTTATTAGAGGAAGCTGCTGTCTATTTGAGGGAAAAAGGAATAAAACATTTATTAATAGACCTGCCTTCTGTAGATAAAGAGAAAGATGATGGGCGTTTATTAGTGCACAATGCATTTTGGAATACTGCTGGTGCAGTTTGTTTAGACGCCACGATTACAGAATTTATCTATGTACCAAATACGGTTGAAGATGGAGAGTATTTATTAAACTTAATGGTTGCACCATTTGAAAATGACGCAACACCTAGTAAGCCAATTTTATATAAAATTATAAAATAAATTTATGCGAAAAATCTTCCATAAAAAAAGATTTTTAATTGGGATTAGTATCCTACTATTGGTACTGATTTACAATGTTTCTTATGCAGACATTGCTGTGGAGGATTTAAAAAAAACCTATGCAAATGAGCATTCTCAATTTATAGATGTTGAAGGAATGCAGGTGCATTATAGAGATGAAGGTACTGGCTTTCCAATTGTTTTAATCCATGGAACTGGAGCTTCTTTGCATACATACGATGCTTGGACAAAACAACTCTCTAAAAACTATCGAGTTATTAGATTAGATCTACCTGCCTTTGGATTAACAGGTCCAAACAAGAATGCAGAGTACTCCATAGAACGTTATACCCAGTTTTTGTCTCAATTTTTAGAAAAAATAAAGGTGGATAAATTTCATCTTGCAGGAAATTCTTTAGGAGGAAATATTGCTTGGAATTATGCTGCAGAATACCCAGAGAAAGTACTCAAACTTATTTTAATAGATGCCAGTGGTTTGCCAACCTTTACCCCACAACCAATAATTTTTAAAATGGCAAAAACACCAATCTTAAATTCGTTGTTTTTGTATATCACACCCAAATTTATGATTAGAAAAAATATAGAGCAAGTATATGCTGATAAATTAAAAGTTACAGATGCTCTTGTTACAAGGTATCATAAAATGTCCCTGAGAACAGGAAATAGAAAGGCTTTTATAGACAGAGCAAAAACGGATTTCAATCTAGCTGAAAAAGTAAATTTAGTAAAGTTAAAAAGTGTAAAAACGACTACATTATTAATTTGGGGAGCAAAAGATACTTGGATTCCTTTAGGAAATGGAAAAAGAATGGATAGTATGCTGCCGAATTCTAAACTGGTTATTTTAGAAAATTCAGGTCATGTTCCTATGGAGGAAAATCCAAAAGAAAGTTTAGAATTTTTAAAATCTTTTTTAAAGGAAGCTTCATAAAAATTAAAAATGCACATAGCACAATTAAGAGATTTTTGTTTGTCAAAAAAAGGAGTAACAGAGCACCTTCCTTTTGACAATGTAACACTGGTTTTTAAAGTAATGGATAAAATTTTTGTACTTCTAAGAATAGATAAGTGGGAGCAAGGTGCACACTGTGTAAATTTAAAATGTGATCCTGAGAAAGCAGAAGAATTACGAGAAGTTTATGAAGGTGTGCAACCGGGTTGGCATTCGAATAAAAAACATTGGAATACGGTAACTCTGAATTCAAGTGATGTTTCAGACGATCTCGGTAAAGAATTAATAAATCATTCTTATGAAATGGTAGTGATGGGTTTGACTAAAAAGCTTCAGTCTGAATTAGAAAATATTTAAAATGAAAAAGCAAAGGCTTCGAGAAATTTATAAACAACAACGTACAGATTTAACAGAAGATAAAATTAAAGAATTACAAGAAAACATGTACCAACAAGTTTATGATTTAGACCTTTCTAAAGTGAATAATGTGCATGTATTCCTTTCAATATCGAAGTTTAAAGAGATAGACACGCTGCCATTAATTTCCTATTTTAGGAATAGAAATAAGCGAATTGTAATAAGTAAATGTAATTTCAAAGACAACACATTATCTCATTTTTATTTTGAAGATGATACTGTTTTATTGGTGAATAAGTACGGCGTTCCAGAGCCCGTAAATGCAGAGCCAGCTTTAGAAAATGACTTAGATTTAATCTTTGTTCCACTTTTAATTTCTGATATTAAAAAGTATAGGGTTGGTTACGGAAAAGGTTATTATGATCGATTTTTATCGAATTGTAGAAAAGATGCAAAATTAATTGGTTTAAATTTTTTTCCACCGATAACCGAAATAGAAGATAAAAATGAGTTCGATATTCCTTTACATCAAGTAATCTATCCCAAATAAACGGATACTGCTTATGAAAGACCCACACAAATGAGTGGTTTTTTTATTTAGTAAGGCTTGGTGTCTTATGCGTGTATGCTAACACTATAAGTAGTAACTTTCTTTACCTCAAATAATCGATCCGTTATAAAGTTTTGGGCGCCTTTTATTCTTTGTAAATTTGTAGTAAATAATTTTGAAAATGATTGTACAAGGAAATATTGTTGACCTGGATAACAAACGAATTTTTAAAGGTGAGGTTGAAGTAAAAAATGGAAAGATTTTAGAAATTCGAGAGGCGCACCACAATCAAGAAAATTTCATTTTACCCGGTTTTGTAGATGCTCATATTCATATAGAAAGCTCGATGTTAGTGCCCTCAGAATTCGCAAAAATTGCTGTTGTACACGGCACAGTTGCTACGGTTTCTGATCCGCATGAAATTGCCAATGTTTTAGGTGTCAAAGGAGTTGATTTTATGATTGAAAACGGAAATAAAGTTCCGTTAAAATTTAATTTTGGAGCGCCAAGTTGTGTGCCTGCTACTTCTTTTGAAAGTGCCGGCGCCATTATTGATGCAGCCGATATTAAGTTGATGATGGAAAATCCTGATATTAAGTACCTTGCAGAAATGATGAATTATCCAGGAGTTTTGTTTGACGACGCCGAAGTTCTTGCGAAGATTCAGCATGCAAAAAATAACAATAAACCTGTTGATGGGCACGCCCCTGGTTTAAGAGGCGATGATGTTACTAAATACATTGCTGCCGGAATTTCTACAGATCACGAGTGTTTTACTTTTGATGAAGCATTAGAGAAGTTGCAAAAAGGAATGAAGGTACTTATTAGAGAAGGAAGTGCTGCAAAGAATTTTGAAGCTTTAATAGCTTTATTACCAGAACATTTCGAAAATATGATGTTTTGTTCAGATGATAAGCATCCAGATGATTTATTAGTAGGCCATATAAATCAATTGTGTGAAAGAGCCGTAGCAAAAGGAATTGATGTTTTTAAAGTATTACAAGCTGCATGTGTAAATCCTGTAAAACATTATAATTTAGAGGTTGGTTTACTTAAAAAAGGAGATGCTGCAGACTTTATTTTGGTTGATAATTTAAAAGAATTCAATGTTTTAGAAACCTATATTAACGGAGAATTGGTTGCTAAAAACGGCAAAAGTTTCGTGAAATCGGTTCCTTTTGAAATCTTGAATAATTTTAATACGGATACAAAGAAAGTAGCAGATTTTAGATTTGAATCTTCAGTAAATAAAATTAGAGTCATTGAGGCTTTAGACGGCGAATTGGTCACCAATCAAATGGAGGCAGCTTCTTTAATTGTGGATGGGAATTTGGTATCAAATACAGCAACAGATGTTCTAAAAATGACGGTTGTAAATCGGTATAAAAACGCAAAACCATCCATCGCTTTTATTAAGAATTTTGGAATTAAAGAGGGCGCCATTGCAAGTTCTGTGGGGCATGATTCTCATAATATTATTGCCATTGGGGTTTCTGATGAAGCAATTTGCAAAACGGTAAATCTAGTGATTGAAAATAGCGGAGGAATTTGTGCTGTAAATACACTCGAAGAAAAAATAGTTTCATTACCTGTTGCAGGTATTATGTCCGATTTATCTGCGGAAGAAATTGGGAAAGCATATGCAGAATTAGATCAAATGGCAAAAGAAATGGGCAGCAAACTAAGTGCGCCATACATGAGTTTATCATTTATGGCTTTGTTGGTTATTCCTTCTTTAAAGTTAAGTGATAAAGGGTTGTTTGACGGAACTTCCTTTCAGTTTACTTCTTTAGAAATAGCGTAGTATCTTTTTGTCATTCACCCAAAAGTGAGCATCTATAATTCAAAACAAAAGAATGGTATCTGCGTACTTTAAGCGTTTTTATTTAGGAAGATTAACGTGCTGAAGATATTTCTTATGTACAAGCATCCCAAATAACATCCTTAGGTGTCCGAGCCGTAATTACTATTTCTTCTTTAGAAACGGGGTGTATAAACTTTATTTTTCGGGCATGTAAACTAATGCTTCCATCTTTGTTAGAACGTGGAAAACCATACTTTAAATCGCCTTTTATAGCGCTCCCAATATAAGATAACTGTGCTCTAATTTGATGATGCCTGCCGGTTTCTAAATCAATTTCAATTAAAAAATAATTCTCTAATTTTTTAATGATATTGTAGTGCAGGATAGCGTTCTTACTCCCTTCATTTTCTTTTTTGTAGACAAAAGATTTGTTCTTTTTTGTGTCTTTTTTCAAGAAGTTAATTAAAGTATCTGAAGTTTTCTTTGGTGGGTTTTTTACGAGTGCCCAATAAGTTTTATGAATTACTTTGTCTCGCAACATCTTATTCAAGCGTTCTAAAGCTTTAGAGGTTCTAGCAAAAATTACAATACCAGAAGTAGGTCTGTCTAATCGATGCACGGTACCAATAAAAACCAGCCCGGGTTTATTGTATTTATCCTTTACGTATTCTTTAACTACGTCACTTAGAGGTTTGTCGCCAGTTTTATCACCTTGGGTAATATCACCGGCTCTTTTATTTACAATAATAATGTGATTGTCTTCAAATAAAACTTGTAAATTTTCTTTTGTGGAGTTCATAGCACATTTTAATACTACTTTAGATAAGTCTAAAGGTTATTTAAAATCTTTAGCAACATCTTGGTTTATACCATCAATAAAATCTAAAAATTCTTTTCTACCGAGGCCCGTAGAAGAAGATGTTAAAAATGATGTTGGTAATGTTTCCCAATGTTGTAGTAATTTCTTCTTGTAAGAAGTAATTTGTTTGTTCAATTTAGAACTTCCTAATTTATCTGCTTTCGTAAAAACAATACAAAACGGAATTTGGTTTTCACCTAAAAACTGCATGAAATCTAAATCTATTTTTTGAGGATCGTGTCTTGAATCAATCAGTACAAAAGTACAAACCAGTTGCTCTCGCTCTTTAAAATAGTTCTCTATAAAATATTGAAAGATTACTCTTTTCTTTTTAGAAACGGATGCATACCCATAACCAGGTAGATCGACTAAAAACCACTCTTCATTTATTTTAAAGTGATTTATAAGTTGGGTTTTTCCTGGTTTCCCAGAGATTTTAGCCAAATCTTTTCGCTCCATTAACATATTAATCAATGAAGATTTTCCAACATTAGAGCGGCCTATAAAAGCATATTCTGGCATTCTTTCAGTGGGGGCTTTCATAACATTACTGTTACTCATTATAAATTCTGCCGACTTAATTTTCATTAAATTATATGTTTCTGGATGTAAGCCAGTTGTGAAGAATGGTGTTAAATTCCTGAGGTCTTTCCATCATGGCAGCATGTCCACATTTGTCAATCCAAAACAAATCAGAATCTGGTAAGATTTTATGAAAATCTACCGCTACTTCTGGCGGCGTTACTACATCTTGTTTTCCCCAAATTAAACAGGTAGGTTGTTTCATTGCGGGTAGATCCCCTGACATGTTGTGGCGTATGGCGCTTTTCGCGATTGCTAGCGTTCTTATCACAGAACTTCTGTCATTTACAATTTTAAAAATATCATCAACCATTTCTTTTGTCCCAATAGCTGGGTCGTAAAAAACACCTTGCGTTTTCTCTTTAATATATTCGTAGTTTCCTCTTTTCGGGAAACTATCACCCATCGCTTTTTCATACAAACCAGAGCTTCCCGTTAAAATAAGTGCACGCACTTTTTCTTGGTGGTGTTTCGTGAAGTATAAACCAATATGTCCGCCTAAAGAGTTCCCTAATAAGATTACTTTATCTAATTTTTTTAGTTCAATGAAATCAACTAAAAAGTCCGCTAGATTTTTAACATTGGTCTTTATCAAGGGAAGTGAGTACAACGGTAATTCAGGAATTAATACTTTGTAGCCATTTTTTGAAAAGTGGTCAAAAGTATTCTCAAAATTACTTAAAGCCCCCATGAGACCATGTAAAACAATAATAGCAGGCCCTTCCCCCGCCTCGGCATATGTGAATTTCCCCTCAGTTTTTAACTTGTCAGTCATCATTCAATTCGTTTTACTTAAACGCAAATGTAATTCTTTTTTATAACATAAATATCTTTTATATACATCACATTATTTGCCCTTTTGAAGGAAGTACACTCCCTTTTTTAGTAGGAAATCTATTTACTTATTAACATTGTGGTAAAAAGTGGTAAAAAGTGGTATTATTTATATATTTTTGATATCTATAAAATATTTTATTTGTGATTAGTCTAATTGGTACATATGAATGTAAAGCAGATGCGAAAGGCAGGGTATTGTTCTCCGCAGCGCTGAAAAAGCAGTTGCAGCCAGTTTTGAATGAAGGTTTCGTTATCAAAAGAGCTGTTTTTCAGCCTTGTTTAGAGTTGTACTCAATGGAAGAATGGCGCCTAATAATGACTAAGATTAATAAGTTGAATAAATTTATCAAGAAGAATAATGACTTTATTAGAAGATTTACTGCAGGTGTAAAGATAGTTGAATTTGATGCAGCTGGAAGAGTTTTGATTCCTAAAGATTTAGCTGATTTTGCTAAAATTTCTAAGCACGTGGTCTTGTCTTCTGCCGTTAATATTATAGAAATTTGGGATAAAGAAAAATACGAAAAAGCAATTAACGATGCTACAGTGGATTTTGCAACGTTGGCTGAAGAGGTAATGGGAAATACAGAATTCGATGAAGTATCATAGTCCAGTTTTACTAAAAGAAAGTGTTGATGCGCTCGCCATTAAAGAAGACGGCATTTATATAGATGTTACGTTTGGTGGGGGAGGTCATTCACGAGAAATTTTAAATAGGCTTGGTACATCGGGTAGATTGTTTGGTTTTGACCAAGATCCAGACGCTTTAGAAAATACAATTGAAGACACACGTTTTACTTTAATTCCCGAAAATTTCAGATATATAGCAAGATTCTTGAGGTTTCATGGTATAAAAAAAGTAGATGGAATTCTAGCAGATTTAGGTGTTTCCTCGCACCAGTTTGATGAAGCCGAAAGAGGGTTTTCTACCCGTTTTGATGGCGATTTAGATATGAGAATGAATCAGAAGTCTAAAATTTCTGCCAAGGAAATTATTAGTAATTATTCAGAAGAAAAATTAGCGGAAATTTTGTTTTTGTATGGAGAGTTAAGAAACTCTAGAAATATTGCGAAAACCATTGTAGAAAAAAGAGAAGAAGAGAAGATAGAAACAAGTTT
Source organism: Polaribacter sp. (assembly GCA_028336245.1). Classification (GTDB taxonomy): domain Bacteria; phylum Bacteroidota; class Bacteroidia; order Flavobacteriales; family Flavobacteriaceae; genus Polaribacter. The sequence goes on along the minus strand of JAOKTT010000004.1, from coordinate 46,182 downwards.
TCAGTTAAAAGCAGCACTTCAGCAATATTTACCAAATGCAGTAGAGCACAAAATATTGGCCCAGATATTTCAGGCGATTAGAATTGAAGTAAATGAAGAACTAGAGGTGTTGAAAGAGTTTTTGTTGCAAACACCAAACTTATTAAAAGAAGAAGGAAGATTAAGTGTTATTTCTTACCATTCTTTAGAAGATAGGCTGGTAAAGAGATTTATTAGAACAGGGCTGTTTATTGGTGAGCCAGAAAAAGATTTTTTCGGAAATATAGAAGTTCCGATGCAGAAAGTAGGGAAGTTAATAGTTCCCGATGTGAAAGAGGTTAAAATAAATAACAGAGCTCGCAGTGCTAAATTAAGAATCGCAACCTTAAAAAAGTAACATGTCTAAAATTAAAAAAGGAGTGTATGGTTTTCTAAGAGGAAGTTTCCTTACCGATGAATCTGCTTTTAAAAATTGGCGAATTATCATTTTTGTAGTAGGCTTGCTTTTAATAATGATTTCCAGTGCCCATAATTCCGATCGCAAAGTAATTGCGATTTCAGAATTAAATAAATTAAAAAGAGAGTTAAGAGCGGAATATGTAGATACGGGTACTATTTTAATGCGAATGAAAATGGAGTCGAGTATCAGAGCAAAAGCAAAATTAAGAGGCCTATATCCTTCTCAAACGCCTCCAAAGAAAATAAAAATAACGAATTAAAATAAGTAACATTGGCAACTCAGAAAAAAAACATTCTTACTAAATTCTACTTGGTAGCAGTTTTTATGACGGTGTTTTTATTGGCAATAATTTTGAGAGTGATCAATCTTCAGTATGTTCAAGGAGATACCTACAGGAAATTAGCAACAGAACTTACCATACGACAAGATACCATTTACGCGAATAAAGGAAATGTGTATGCTGCAGATGGCAACTTACTAGCGACCTCTATGTCTAAGTTTAATATTTTCATGGATTTAGTTACGGTAGATCCGGTTGTTTTTGAAAAACATGTCAAAGGGCTGTCTGTTGCGCTTTCAGAAATGTTAGGGCCTGCGGCAAGCTACTACGAAAAGACTTTAAGAAGGGCTAAAAATAAAAAAAGTCGCTATTTTTTAATTACAAGAAATATAGGGTATACAGACTATCTAAAAATGAGAGAGTTCCCAATTTTTAATTTGGGAGTTTATAAAGGAGGGTTTATTGCAAAGCAGCGCACAGAAAGAGCACATCCTATTGGTAAAATAGCTGCACGTACTATTGGATATGATGATTTTAGAGGGGAGGCAGGAATTGAAGGTGCATTTGCAGCTTATATGCAAGGTGAAAATGGACTGAGATGGGAGCAGAAAATTGCCAAAAACCAATGGAAACCAATTGCAGATTACAATGAGAAAGAACCGATTGATGGGCATGATATTATTACTACTGTAGATGTAAATATTCAAGATATTACACACCATGCGTTGTTAAGAAGTTTAGAGTACTTTGAGGCAGATCACGGTTGTGCAGTGGTAATGGAAACGGCAACGGGAGAAATCAAAGCGATTTCTAATTTAGGAAGAACAAAAAAAGGAACTTACTACGAAAAAAGAAACTATGCCGTCTGGGAAAGCCATGAGCCTGGTTCTACTTTTAAATTGGCAAGTTTAATTGCAGCTTTAGATGACAAGATGATTGACACTACTACTGTGGTAGATACCGAAAAAGGTAGAATTTATATACACGGTTCTAAAGTTGAAGATTCTCATAAAGGGGGCTATGGTAAAATTTCTGCCGCCAGAGTGTTAGAGGTTTCCTCTAATGTTGGAATCGTGAAATTAATTAAAAAGCACTACGACCATCAGCCTGAAAAATTTATAAAAAAAATTGAGTCCTATGGCTTTACAAAACCAATTGGTTTTCAGATTAAGGGAGAAGGGAAGCCTATAGTGCCAGTGCCCTCTGATAAAAGGTGGAATAAAATTTCTTTAGAATGGATGTCTTGGGGATACGGAATTTCAATAACGCCAATGCAAACACTCATGTTTTATAATGCAGTGGCAAATAACGGAGTGATGGTGAAGCCTCGTTTCATAAAGGAATTAAGAAGGCAAGATAAAACTGAAAAACTTTTTGAAACGATTGTTTTAAATCCAAAAATTGCCTCAGATACGACCTTAAGTAAGGTTAGAAAAATATTGGAAAATGTAGTCGTTCGAGGAACTGCAAATAATATTTATTCTTCTAATTTTTCTATGGCAGGAAAAACAGGAACTGCTAAAAAATACCTTCCAAAGCACATAGATAAAAATGGTAAGACGGTTGCTGCTGGATATTCCAACGGACATTATGTTGCTTCTTTTGCTGGTTTTTTTCCTGCGGAAAAGCCTAAGTATTCTTGTATTGTAGTCATCCATGAGCCCAAGAAGGAAAAAGGCTACTATGGAGCTACTGTTGCTGCGCCCGTTTTTAAAGAGATTGCTCAAAAAATATATACCACAACTCCCATAGACAATCACGTTGTGAACGAGAGAGTAAGGTTTGCTGAAATTGAGGATGCATATTTAAAATACGAGGATAAGCTTCAAGAAAACCATAGTGAAATACCAAATGTACGGGGGATGTCCGGAATGGATGCCTTGTCTTTATTAGAAAATATTGGCTTAAAAGTAAAAATTTCTGGAGTCGGTAAAGTGCAATATCAATCCCTTAAAAAAGGTGCGAAATTAATAAAAGGAAGAACCATTACTTTAAAATTATCATAGTCTGAAAAATTTAAAAGACATATTGTATACCGTTGCGATCACTAAAGTTTTTGGTACGACGAATATTGGAGTGAAGAATCTTGTTTTTGATTCTAGAAAAACAGCACAAAATTCAGTTTTTATTGCTTTAAAAGGAGTTTTGGTAGACGGTCATTTATACATAGCTACAGCTTTGGATTTGGGTGCAACTGTAATTGTTTGCGAGGATTTTCCCTTAGAAAAAAAAGAAGGAATCACATACATTCAAGTGGCGGATACAAAAGCTGCACTTTCAATTATGGCCTCAAATTTTTATGACCATCCTTCTTCAAAAATTCCGTTGATTGGGGTGACAGGTACGAATGGAAAAACAACAATAGCGTCACTATTGTATCAATTATTTAAAAAGGCAGGATATAAGGTGGGCTTGCTATCTACCGTGAAGGTGCTTGTAGATGAAATGGAGTTTAAAGCAACACATACCACTCCAGATTCTATTACGATTAATTCGTATTTAGATAAAATGATCGCTGCGGGTGTTGATTTTTGTTTTATGGAAGTGAGTTCTCATGGAATTCATCAAAAAAGAACGGAGGGATTAACGTTTGCTGGTGGAATTTTCACCAATCTTTCTCATGACCATTTAGATTATCATGAAACTTTTGAAGAATATAGAAATGTAAAAAAGCACTTTTTTGATGTATTGCCAAAATCTGCATTTGCACTTACCAATATCGATGATAAAAACGGACATTTTATGTTGCAAAATGCCAAAGCAACAAAGAAAACATATGCCTTAAAAACGACTGCCGATTTTAAAGTTAAGATTTTAGAAAAACAATTGTCAGGGACGCTGATCTCAGTAGGGGGAACCGAGGTTTGGACAAAACTAATAGGTGTTTTTAATATTTATAATGCAACAGCAATTATTGCAACCGCAGAATTATTAGGTTTAGAAAAGTTGGAAGTTTTAACGTTACTGAGTGAGTTAGAGAGTGTAAGTGGTCGTTTTGAATATGTGATTTCACAAGATGGAGTTACGGCTATTATAGATTATGCACACACCCCAGACGCTTTGAAGAATGTCTTAGAGACCATCAACGACATTAAGAAGGGTGCTGAAAAAGTGATTACAGTGGTGGGTTGCGGCGGCGACCGGGATGCCACAAAAAGACCAAAAATGGCACATATTGCTTCGCACTTAAGCACGCAAGTAATTTTTACATCAGACAATCCAAGAACAGAAAACCCACAGACTATTTTAGAAGAGATGGAAGCGGGCGTTTCGGGAGAAAATCATAAAAAAACACTCACCATTTTAGATCGAAAGCAGGCGATTAAAACGGCTTGTAAGTTTTCTGAGGCTGGGGACATCATACTCATCGCAGGAAAAGGGCATGAAAATTATCAAGAAACAAATGAGGTTCGAACTCATTTTGATGATTTAGAGGAAATAAAAAACTGTTTTAATCAACTAAAAAATTAATAAAAAATGCTGTATTATTTATTTGAATATTTAGAAAGTCAATTTAGTTTTCCAGGAGCTAGTGTCTTTCAATTTATTACATTCAGAGCGGCTACAGCTTTCATTTTATCATTGCTGATTTCTGCAATTAATGGAAAAAGAATTATTGCATTCTTACAAAAGCAACAGGTCGGAGAATCGGTGAGAGATTTAGGGCTAGCGGGTCAGATTCAAAAAGCAGGTACTCCAACTATGGGGGGGATCATTATTATTTTAGCCACCTTGATTCCGGTATTTTTATTAGCCAAATTAGATAATATTTATGTCATTATTTTAATAATCACAACCGTTTGGATGGGGTTGATTGGTTTTTTAGATGATTATATTAAAGTCTTTAAAAAAGATAAAGCAGGCCTAAAAGGAAAGTTCAAAGTTCTTGGACAAGTAGGGTTGGGAATTATTGTGGGGTCTATGCTTTACTTTCATGAAGATGTTACGATTAAAGAGCAATTGCCAGCAGCGCAGCAAATAATCCAGGAAAACGGTAGAACAACAGTTTTTGGAGCTGCACACAAATCAACGAAAACAACGGTTCCCTTTTTAAAAGATAATGAATTAGACTATACAAAAGCGCTTCGTTTTTTAGGGGAAGGATATGAGCAATACGGATGGATCGTTTTTATTTTCATTGTTGTGTTTATTGTTACTGGTATTTCCAACGGTGCAAATTTAACAGATGGTATCGATGGTTTGGCAGCGGGCTCTTCAGCAATTATGGTGGTCACATTGGCTGTTTTTGCATGGGTTTCTGGGAATATTGTTTTTGCAGATTATTTAGATGTCATGTACATTCCAAACTCTGGAGAAATGACTGTTTTCATTCTTGCTTTTGCAGGGGCACTTATTGGTTTTCTTTGGCATAACACATATCCTGCGCAGGTATTTATGGGAGATACAGGGAGTTTAACGATTGGTGGAATTATTGCAGTGATTGCAATAGCAATTCGAAAAGAATTGCTATTGCCAATACTCGCAGGGGTTTTTGTAATCGAAAATATGTCAGTAATCATTCAAATTTTTTGGTTTAAATACACAAAAAATAAATTTGGGGCAGGTAGAAGAGTCTTTAGAATGGCACCATTACATCATCATTTTCAAAAATTAAGCTTTCATGAAAGTAAGATTGTAGTTCGTTTTTGGATTATAGGGATTCTATTAGCAGTGCTTACAATTGTAACACTCAAGTTGAGGTAAAAAAGAAGCAATAAATAAATTTTAGCAAGCGATCGAAATGAAGAACCAAGAAATAAATAAACAAGCCTTTGCAAGCTCTTATGGAGCAGGGAAACTTGTTGTTCTTGGTGGTGGTGAAAGTGGTGTTGGAACCGCTATTTTAGGAAAACAAAAAGGATATGAGGTTTTTGTTTCCGATGCTGGCGAAATAGGGAATAAATTTAAGGAAGTGCTCTTAAAAAATGAAATTTCATTTGAAGAAAACAAGCATACGGAAAGTAAAATTTTAGTGGCAGACGTGGTGATGAAAAGTCCTGGAATTCCGGGATCAATGCCGTTGATTTTAAAGTTAAAGGCGAAAGGTATTTCTGTGATTTCTGAAATTGAATTTGCGGCAAAGTATACCGATGCTACGATTGTTGGAATTACAGGTTCGAATGGAAAAACCACGACAACAATGTTGGTGCATCATATTTTAAAAGATGCGGGATTAAATGTAGGAATTGCAGGTAATATAGGAATCAGTTTCGCAAAGCAAATTGCACAGGGTTCTCGAGAAAATTACGTGGTAGAGTTAAGTAGTTTTCAGTTAGACGATATTGAAAATTTCAATTGTCACATTGCAATTTTAACAAACATCACGCCAGACCACTTGGACAGGTATGATTACGACTTTGAAAAATACATTGCCTCAAAATTTAGAATCACAAAAAATCAAAAAGCAAGTGATTACCTCATTTATGATGCAGATGACGAGGCGATCAATACCTGGTTAAAAGATAACAATACAAAAGCAAAACTACTACCATTTTCATTAAAAAAAGAACTCGCATATGGCGCTTTCTTAAAGGATAATACTATAATAATCAATATTAATAAAGACACATTCAAGATGCCAATATCAACTTTAGCAGTAAAAGGAAAACACAACGTTAAAAACACAATGGCAGCAACAATGGCTGCACAGTTATTACAGATTAGAAAAGAGGCAATCAAAGAAAGTTTGTCCAATTTTGAAGGAGTTGAGCATCGATTAGAGAACGTTGCAAAAGTAAAAGGTGTAGAATATATTAACGACTCAAAAGCAACAAATATAAATGCAACTTTTTATGCTTTAGAATGTATGGATCGTCAAACTGTATGGATTGTTGGGGGCGTTGATAAAGGAAATGATTATAGCGACTTATTACCGTTGGTGAGAGAAAAGGTAAAAGCAATTGTTTGTTTAGGCCTTGACAATCAAAAAATAAAAGACATGTTTGGCAATGTTGTGGATATTGTTGTGGAAACAGCAGGAGCAGAAGAGGCCGTAAAAGTAGCACACAAATTATCAGAAAATGGAGATGCTGTCTTGCTCTCTCCAGCATGCGCAAGTTTCGATTTGTTTGAGAATTACGAGGACAGAGGACGTCAGTTTAAAGATGCTGTAAGAAATCTTTAAAAAACTGAAGCACCTGTGCTTTATTTAATGGAAATTTAAAACACTAAGAATTAAGTAATCTTTGATGAAAAAGATCTTTCAACATATAAAAGGAGATAGAACTATTTGGGCAATTTTTGCAGCTTTGGCAATTTTCTCATTTATGCCTGTATATAGTGCAAGTACCAACTTGGTCTATGTTGTAGGCGCTGGTTCTACATTTGGATATTTAGTGAAGCATATGGTTTTATTAATTATGGGATTTGCAGTGCTCTATGGAGTGCACAAAATTCCGTACCGATATTTCTCTGGAGGATCTGTTTTAATGATGCCCATTGTAATTGTTTTGTTAATATATACCTTGGCACAAGGAACGATGATCAGTGGTGCAAATGCAAGTCGGTGGATCCGCATCCCTTTTGTAGGTATTGGTTTTCAGACCTCTACTTTGGCAGGTCTTGTTTTAATGGTGTTTGTCGCAAGATATTTAGCTAGAAATAAAGAAAAAGAAATTATTTTTAAACAGAGCTTAATACAATTGTGGTTGCCAGTAGGGTTGGTTTTGTTTTTAATTTTACCAGCGAATTTCTCAACAACGGCAATTATTTTCACCATGATTTTGGTCCTTGTTTTTGTGGGGGGATATCCCTTAAAATATATTGGATTTATCTTAGCTACCGGAATTTTAGCGCTGTCTTTTTTTGTGTTAATAGCCAAAGCTTTTCCAGATGCAATGCCAAATAGAGTACAAACATGGCAAAGTAGAATCGTTAGTTTTTCAAGTGCAGAAGGCAAAGACGCATATCAAGTTGAAAAGGCTAAAATAGCCATTGCAACAGGAGGTCCCTTGGGAGTTGGTCCAGGGAAAAGTATACAGAAAAACTTTTTACCACAATCGTCATCAGATTTTATTTATGCGATTATTGTTGAGGAATATGGTCTTTTAGGTGCAGTTTTAGTTATTTTTATCTATTTCTTATTGCTTTTTAGAGTCTTTGTTGTTTTAAGGACAACCGCTACCGTTTTTGGGATGTTATTAGTCATTGGAGTCGGTTTACCTATTGTTTTTCAAGCAACCATAAATATGGCAGTGGCCACAAGTTTATTTCCGGTAACCGGCCAAACGTTGCCGTTAATTAGTAGTGGAGGAACTTCGATATGGATGACTTGCTTTGCGCTTGGAATGATTTTAAGTGTGAGTGCCTCTAAACAGGAAACAGAAGAGGATATTTTAGATGATAATCCATTAGATATATTGCATGAAACCATCTAATAAAAATTTTTTAAAAATTATGCTGTACAAAAGCACTCATAACCGATTCTTAAAATAGCAAATATCTATGAAAAATTCGCTACGCATACTAGTTTCTGGAGGTGGAACAGGAGGTCACATTTATCCTGCAATTGCAATTGCAAATGAGATAAAAGTGAGATATCCTGATGCTGAATTTCTATTTGTGGGTGCAAAGGATAAAATGGAAATGGAGAAAGTACCACAGGCAGGATATGAAATTAAAGGATTGTGGATTGCTGGTATTCATAGAAAAATAACTTTTAAAAATATATCTTTTATTTTTAAACTGATACACAGTTTGTTTAGAGCAGCTAAAATAATTCGGAAATTTAAGCCAGATATTGCAATTGGTACAGGAGGTTTTGCCAGTGGTCCAATACTCATCATGGCGGGTAGGAAAGGAATTCCTACACTGATACAAGAACAGAATTCGTATCCAGGAATTACCAACAAATTATTAAGTAAGAAGGCAAAAAAGATTTGTGTTGCATACGATCATTTAGAGCGTTTCTTTCCGGGGAATAAAATGATAAAAACAGGAAATCCGGTGCGACAGGATTTGTTGTCTATCCATTTCAAGAGGGAGGATGGGCAGTCTTTCTTTGAAATAAATAAAAGAAAGAAAACACTTTTAATTCTTGGCGGAAGTTTAGGCGCTAGAAAAATAAATGAATTTGTAGAAATTAATCTTGATTTTTTTGAAAGTAAAGAGATTCAAGTGATTTGGCAGTGTGGTAAAATATATTTTGAAGCCTATAAAAAACACAATATGCGAGCAAATGTGCAGGTACATGAATTTATAAATAGGATGGATTATGCATATGCAGTTGCCGATATTATAGTTTCTAGAGCCGGTGCAAGTTCTGTTTCTGAACTTTGTATTGTTGGAAAGCCAGTACTTTTTATTCCATCACCAAATGTGGCAGAAGATCATCAAACAAAGAATGCAAAATCCATTGTTGAGAAGCATGCTGCAATCCTAATATCGGAATCAGATTTAGATACTTTTCCTGTAGTTTTTGAATCGTTGATAAAGGATGTTGGGAAATTGGAAAGTTTGTCCGAAAATATAAAAAGTTTGGCGCTTCCCGGAGCAACCAAAGACATTGTTGATGAAGTTGAAAAATTGATAAATAATTGAATTTAAAAGAGATACATACCGTTTATTTTGTGGGAATTGGAGGCATCGGAATGAGTGCAATTGCACGTTATTTTGCTGCGAACGGAAAAAAAATAGCAGGTTATGATAAAACACCTTCTAAGATTACAATGGAGCTAGAACATTTAGGAGTAGCCATTAATTTTGAGGATGTGGTAAAAAATATTTTGCCGCCTTTTTTAGATAAAGAGAACACACTGGTTGTTTATACACCGGCAGTTTCAGAAAATAACGCACAGCTTAATTACTTTTTAGCGCAGCAGTTTACCGTGCGAAAAAGAGCTGAAATCTTAGGTGAAATAACGAAAAATACCTTCTGTTTAGCTGTAGCAGGGACACACGGAAAAACTACAACTTCTTCAATTTTAGGTCATATCATGGCCACCGCCAAAGCAACCTCTTTTTTAGGCGGAATTGCGGAAAACTATAACACTAATTTAATTTTAGGAGGAACTGAAATTAGTGTGGTAGAGGCAGATGAATTTGATCGCTCTTTTTTGCAATTAAGTCCTAATATTGCCTGTGTAACCTCTATGGATGCGGATCATTTAGATATTTATGAAAGTCCAGAAGCAGTAACGGATTCTTTTGTAGCGTTCTCAGAGCTGGTTTCGGACACGCTAATCGTAGCAAAAGGATTGCCTTTAAAAGGCTTGACATATGCAATTGATACGGCCGCAGATTACCGAGCATTCAATCTAAGAATTGAAGGTGGTAGCTGTATTTTTGACGCAGAGACCCCAAATTCAAAAATTGAAAATATTTCATTTGACCTTCCCGGACGCCATAATATTATGAATGCACTAGCAGCCATAGCAATGGCCGACGTGTATGGGGTTTCGTTAGCAAACATTAAAAAATGTTTAGGAACTTTCAAAGGCGTAGCACGCAGGTTTTCCTATAAAATTAAAACTGAAAACTTTGTTTTGATTGACGATTATGCCCACCATCCAACCGCTATTAGTGCTGTTGAGAATGCTGTAAGAGAAATGTATCCAGAGACAGAAGTTTTGGTTGTTTTTCAACCGCACTTGTATTCAAGGACAAGAGATTTTATTGACGATTTTGCATTGGCTTTAAATAAGTTCGATGCTATTTTGTTGTTAGATATTTACCCGGCAAGAGAAATTCCTATCCCTGGAGTCGATTCAAACTGGCTTTTGAGTAAAATTAAAAATCCGCATAAAAAATTGACACAAAAAAATAATCTACTAAAAGATATTAATAATTTCTCAGGAAAAGTAGTTGTTATGTTGGGTGCAGGGGACATTGGTGTGTTGGCAGATGAGGTGTCAAATGAACTTTTAAAAGCAGCAAATCATGAGGTTTAGAAGAAGCTTAAAGTATCTTTTTTTTATTGGTTTTATTGGGTTTTTGAGCTTTTTATATAGTTTTACTTCAATGAGGAATGGCGTTAAAAAAATAGCGGAAGTTCGAGTTAGTTTTCAGGTAAATAAGAGTAATTTTTTAACCCATACAATGGTTAATAAATTGTTAATACAAAATAATAAAACAGTGATAAATCAACCAAAATCTGTGATAGATTTATACAGTCTAGAAAAGAAGGTTTCTGAAAATCCATATGTTGAAAAAGCGGCCGTTTTTTTAACGATTGATGGGGTGCTGAAATCAAAGATAAAACAACGGGTTCCAGTTGCTAGAATTATAGGAGGGAAAACGTCCTATTATATTGACAAACAAGGTGTAAAAGTACCTTTGTCGGAAAATTATTCCGCGCGGGTGTTGTTGGTTTCTGGTGTTGAAAGCGCAGCAGATATTCGATTGGTTTTGCCATTGATATCGGTTATTTTAGAAGATGATTTTCTGCAGAAAGAGGTTGTAGGAATTCTTAAATCTGATGATGGTGCATTTCAGTTTTCAGTAAGAAGCGGAGATTACAAAGTCGATTTTGGAAATTTAGAAAGGGTGAAAACAAAATTTAGCATGTTAAAAGCGTTTTACAATACCACTTTTAAAAATAAAACGATACAAGATTATAAAAGGATTACTCTAAAATATCACAACCAAGTTGTGTGCACAAAATAAGTGAAAATGGAAGACAATAAAATAGCTGTTGGTTTAGATATTGGTACTACCAAAATTATTGCCATGATCGGTCGTAAAAACGAATATGACAAAATAGAAGTTGTAGGTATTGGAAAAGCAAAAAGTTTAGGAGTAAAGCGCGGTGTTGTTAGTAATATCACGCAAACAATCCAGTCTATACAACAAGCTGTAGAGGAAGCAGAAAGTGTCTCTGGTATTAAGATAGAAGATGTGATTGTCGGTATTGCAGGACAACATATTAGAAGTTTACATCACTCAGATTATATTACCAGGAACAATGCTGATGAGGTCATTGACGAGGCGGATATCGAGAATTTAGTAAATCAAGTGCACAAATTAGTGATGTTGCCAGGAGAAGAAATTATTCATGTGCTACCACAAGAGTTTAAAGTAGATTCTCAAGCAGATATAAAAGAGCCCATTGGCATGTATGGGGGTCGTTTAGAAGCCAATTTTCACGTGGTTGTTGGACAAGTTTCATCTATTAGAAATATTGGTCGTTGTGTGAAAAGTGCAGGCTTAGATTTAAGTGATATTACCTTAGAACCTTTAGCTTCTGCCGCGGCAGTATTAAGTTTAGAAGAGAAAGAAGCTGGAGTTGCCTTAATTGATATTGGTGGGGGTACAACAGATTTAGCAATTTTTAAAGACGGAATTATTAGACATACCGCGGTCATTCCTTTTGGAGGAAATGTAATTACGGATGATATAAAAGAAGGCTGTTCCATTATAGAAAAGCAAGCAGAACTTTTGAAAATTAAGTTTGGTTCTGCCTGGCCTGGAGAAAATAAAGAAACAGAAATTGTTTCTATTCCAGGATTAAGAGGAAGAGAGCCCAAAGAAATAACATTAAAGAATTTATCTAAAATTATACATGCAAGAGTTCAGGAGATTATAGAGCATGTGTATTTAGAGATAAAGAATTATGGACATGAGACTGCAAAGGGAAAATTGATTGCAGGAATTGTGTTAACAGGCGGAGGCGCGCAATTAAAGCACTTACGGCAGTTAGTAGAGTACATTACAGGCATGGATGCTAGAGTTGGATTTCCTAACGAACATTTAGCAGGCGATTCAGATGAGGCATTGTCAAGTCCTGCATATGCGACCGCTGTTGGTTTGTTAATGGAAGGTCTAAGTAAAGAATTTAAAGAGGAAGCGGTTCTTGAAGAGGTTATAGAGGATGCTGGAAATGCACAGGAGGAAATATCTAAACCACAAGAAGAAACACCAAGGCCCGTAAAAAAAAGACCCTTCTTTGAGAAGTTTATAGAAAGCTTAAAAGACTTTCTAGACAACGCAGAGTAACAAAGAGGAAACGTATGTGGCAAGCAAGTTGCTTTCTAAGTAAAGTAGCAAAAAAGAGGAAATAAGAAAATATTAAATTATAATAGAGACGTTATTATGAGCGCAGAATTCGATAACATTTTATTTGACATGCCAAAAACCCAATCAAATACTATTAAAGTAATTGGTGTTGGTGGTGGCGGAAGCAATGCAGTAAATCACATGTATACACAGCAAATTAGAGGTGTAGATTTTGTAATTTGTAATACAGATGCACAAGCTTTAGAAAATAGTCCAGTTCCTAATAAAATTCAATTAGGAGCAAATCTTACTTCTGGTTTAGGGGCAGGTGCCAATCCAGAAATTGGTGCACAAGCAGCAAAAGAGAGTATGCAGGAGATTCAGCAAATGTTAAATAACCAAACAAAAATGGTTTTTATAACTGCGGGAATGGGTGGTGGAACCGGAACAGGGGCAGCACCAATTATTGCTAAAATTGCTAAGGATATGGACATCCTTACGGTAGGTATTGTAACGATGCCGTTTGCCTTTGAGGGAAGAAGACGCTCTTCACAAGCACAATTAGGAATCGATCAATTGCGTCAAAATGTAGATTCTTTAATTGTCATCAACAATAACAAATTAAGAGAGGTGTATGGGAACCTTGGTTTTAAAGCTGGTTTTTCTAAGGCTGATGAAGTTTTAGCTACCGCTTCTCGTGGAATTGCAGAGGTAATTACACACCATTATAAGCAAAATATTGATTTACATGATGCTAAGACGGTCCTTTCTAATAGTGGAACTGCGATCATGGGTTCTGCCAAAGAAGCGGGAGTAGATAGAGCAAAAACGGCGATTGTAAAGGCATTAGATTCCCCATTATTGAACGATAATAAAATTACGGGTGCTAAAAATGTACTGTTGTTAATTGTTTCTGGTACCAATGAAGTTACTTTAGATGAAATAGGGGAAATCAACGATTTTATTCAGGATGAAGCGGGTTATGATGCCAATATTATTATGGGTATTGGTGAGGACGAAGAGCTAGGTGATGCTATTGCTGTAACAATCGTGGCGACTGGTTTTGCGAAAGATCAGCAAAGTACAATTACAAATACAGAGGTTAAAAAAATTGTACATACTCTAGAAGATGAGCAAAAGGCCACCTATAATTTTGAGCAAAAAACGATGTCTGTTGACACTGCCATAGACCAGCCAATAGCGGCAGGGCGGGATGAGAAAATAGTACATACTTTAGTGGAAGATAATGAAGAAGAAGTCGTGAAGTTGAATCCCGAGATGGATACAATCCCTACTTCAGAAGAGATAGAAAACAGCGTTGTTTCTGATGATGTGGTAACTTTGGATACGGTTTCTGAAGAAGATTTTATTATCACGGACATCACTCCTGAAGTTGAGGAAATTGCTGAGGAGCCACACCAAATAAAAGCAGATTTATTATTTGATTTACCACTAAACACGTATACAGAAGTTAAGGTAGCGGAAGAAGTAAAGTATACACTCAATGAAGAAGTGCCAGTGGATGTTAATAATATTGAGGTTTTTGGAGCAGAAGAAATTGTTTTGGGGCATCAGGTGCAAGAAACACGTTTTGTATTAGAAGATTTTGATGCAAAGCCAACCATTGGTAAAAGTTCTGAGATAGCAACAAAAGCAATACAGGTTGAAACAGTGGAAGACACCGTTCAGTTTGAATTAAAAACAATACTGCCGCAGGCAGAGATTAACACCATTGAAACCAAGAGTGAAGAAGTTTCTCCTTTAGATTTAACCATCGTTGAACTTCAGAAAAGAGCGCAGGAGAGACGCGAAAAAATGAAAGGATTTAACTATAAATTTAATGATCAACTTAGTAAGAATATAGATGAAATTGAACGTCAGCCTGCCTATAAAAGACAAGGACTAGATCTGAGTGTAAATGCACCTATTAGTAAGACAAAAACGGCAATTCAAACAGGTGAAAATTTAGATTTCAAATCCAATAATTCCTTTTTACACGACAATGTAGATTAGTGAAAAATATTTCGAGGAAAAAAAGCCGCAACTTATAGCAATAAGCTGCGGCTTTTTTTTACAAATGAATTTTTCGCTTATTTGGTTTTTGAGAAGTCTGTAAAATATTTATAAAAATAAGGAATGGTCTCAATACCTTTCAGGTAATTCCAGATACCAAAATGCTCGTCAGGAGAATGAATGGCATCAGAATCTAAGCCAAAGCCCATTAAGATTGTTTTACTTTTTAGATGTTGTTCAAATAAAGCTACAATAGGAATACTACCACCACTTCTTTGTGGAATTGGAGTTTTACCAAAACTTGTTTCATATGCCTTGCTTGCTGCTTGGTACGCAATAGTATCTGTTGGTGTTACGTACCCTTGCCCACCATGATGTGGCTTTACAACGACCTTTACGGCGGCTGGAGCAATACTCTCAAAATGATTTTTAAACAACGTGGTAATTGCTCTCCAATCTTGATTTGGTACTAAACGCATTGAGATTTTTGCAAAAGCTTTGCTTGCAATTACTGTTTTTGCACCTTCACCAGTATACCCTCCCCATATTCCATTGACGTCTAATGTAGGTCTAATTGCATTTCTTTCATTGGTAGAATATCCTTTTTCTCCATAAACGGAACCAATGGCGATTGATTTCTCATACTCTTTTAGAGAAAAAGGTGCCTTGGCCATTTCTGCTCTTTCGGCCGCAGACAAGGCTTCTACATGGTTATAAAAACCTGGAATGGTAATATGATTGTTTTCATCATGCAAAGAGGCAATCATTTTTGTTAAAATATTTATTGGGTTTGCAACAGCACCTCCGTATAAACCGGAATGTAAATCTCTATTGGGTCCCGTAACTTCAACCTCAACATAACTTAAACCACGCAAACCTGTTGTAATTGAAGGAATATCATTTGCAATCATGCCCGTGTCAGAAATCAAAATAACATCATTGGCAAGTTTTTCTATATTTCTTGGCACAAACCAAGACAAGCTTTCAGAGCCAACTTCCTCTTCCCCTTCAATCATGAACTTTACATTGCAGGGTAAATTTCCAGTAGCGGTCATATATTCGAGTGCTTTTACATGCATGTACATTTGTCCTTTGTCATCGCAAGCTCCACGGGCAAAAATAGCACCCTCTGGATGAATTGGGGTCTTCTTAATCACAGGCTCAAAGGGTGGAGAAGTCCATAATTCTATGGGATCTGCAGGTTGCACGTCATAATGCCCGTATACTAGCACCGTGGGTAAGTTTTTGTCAATAATTTTTTCTCCATAAATAATTGGATATCCTGGCGTTTCACACATCTCAACAAGATCACACCCTGCTTTTTTAAGACTTTGTAACACAAAGTCAGCTGTGTTTAAAACCGCTGATTTATAGGCCTTGTCTGCACTTACAGAAGGTATTTTTAGCAAACTTATAAGTTCCTCTAAAAAGCGGTCTTTGTTTTCTTTGATATAGTTTTGAATTGTACTCATAAATGGGGTTTTTTATTTCTAGATCAAAAGTAGAAAAATTATAATGAACACGTTTGTAGTTTAGAACTATTGTTTATATTTGCAACCCGAAACTTCGGAATTTTTGCAAGTTTACTTGCGGATTATGCAGGCGTGGTGGAATTGGTAGACACGCTAGATTTAGGATCTAGTGCCGCAAGGTGTGAGAGTTCGAGTCTCTCCGCCTGTACAAATTAAAGCCTCAATCCTTTTGTTAGTCAATAGGTTGAGGTTTTTTAGTATCTTGATTTGTACGATTATTGTACGATTGACTTATTTTAGTCTTATTTCTATAAGAATTTTAGCAAAAAAATAAAGTTGTTTTTAAGGCTTCATTTCGTGCATTTCTTTCATTAAATAAAACAAAGAAGAGGGGTGTATATGGAGTACTCCTAGAAATGCCCCTCTTTTAAAATAAAACGGTGTATATCCTTATAGGTTACATAAACCTATGCTGGTATAAAAACAGGTTACTTACAGAGACAGATAAACAAACCTAAAAATAACATAGTCTATAGTTGCTATCAAGATTTTTTTTCTGTGTTTGAGATACCATTCCATTTACGGCTTGTTTTTTCAAATATAAGAAAAACACCCAACCTATTTAAATGGCTGAGAACTCCCTGAATTGAAGGAAGAAGATATGCCTATGGTTTAGCTAAGGAAAACTTAAAAGAAATTCAGACTTTATATGAGTGATTAATTCTTAACTTTAACAAGCCACATTTTGTAATTATCAATATATGATTTTACATTTTTATCCAAAGAATTCGTTGAAGTTAAAAAAATTGGATTGTTATTTGTATCTAAAATTAAATGGGGGCTTCCATATAGATATAAATTATCACGACCAGTTCCTCCAAATGATTTTTGCCAAATTTCATTAAAATTACCATCGGTTTTTAAAACCAAAACATCGGTTTGTGCACCTCCATATGATGTAGAAAAAGTAGGCGCTGTTATTGAACCTCCAGGTGACGTAATTTCTCCTGTTATGTACATATTCCCATTACTATCAAAACATAAGTCCGTAAATAAAGGGCCGTAATTTACGTTTTCACCTCCGAAATAAAAATCATCAACTACAACTCCGGCTTGTGATATTTTGGCTATATATCCCCATTTAGCAAAGTTTACACTATTGAAAGAATTTGTGACGAGGTAAATAAAATCATTATGCTGCTTTAAAGTTCCAACATTACTAGGTCTATTCCCAAAATCATTTTCCCACAATACATCACCATCTGGCCAGGAAACTTTAGCAACCCAATTAGGACTTACCCCACTATGGTTTCCATTAATGATAAATTTACCGGGTTCAATTTCTAAAATACTGGATGCATTATCGTTGTCTGACGTTCCAAAAGTTTTTTCGTTTAATAATTCTAAATCAGCACTTATTTCTAAAACCCAGATATCTGTTTCACCACTGGAATTAAAACTCACATCCCCGTCGTTAGAAAATGTATCTGCTATAATAGTATAACCATTAGAGGAATTTATGATTTGCTTAGGCTTATCATTTTGTGAACCGCCAAAAGTAGCTTCATTAACGAGCTCTCCATTATTATTAATTTCAACTACCCATATATCTTGACCACCATAACCAGAACTAACATCTCCTGAAATTTCACTCGCATAGCCACATAAAATATAGCCTGTTGAATCTTGTTTTTGAATCATACTTACTCCTCTATCTGAAACATTTGACCCATAAGTTTTGGACCACAACGTTTCGCCTTGATTATTTAATTTTGTGATTAATAAATCCCAATTTTGACTATCCGTCTCAGTCGACCCAAGTAAAATATAATTACCATCGATATCTTGGATTAAATCTGAACTATATTTCCTATGAACAAAATCTTCAATAATTACATCCCATACTATATCTGGATTAATTTGACCAGATTTAATTAATGCTTCGTTAAGGGTATTTATGTTTTCTTGAAGCGATAAAATCTGAGACTCCAAAATTTCCACATAGGATTTGGTAACCGCATCCTGGGCATCTGTAGGGTTTGCAATATTTTTAATTTGATTGTTTTGAGCACTCACCGTTCCGTTTAATTCAATGTCTTGTGCGTAGCTCAGCGCTGTAAACAGCGTCAATACAATTAATGTAATTTTTTTCATGGCGATTTTTATTCAAAAGTAATAAAATTAAATAACTTTATACAATAGCCTCATATTTCAGTGAAAACCTCTACTTGTTAAAAAGAATAACTAAAAGATTAAACTATATTTGTAGGATAAAATGCAAACTGTATAAAAATATTGCATACTAAAACAAAAATAATTTATTTGTATTCTGTAGTTATAGGTTTATTTTTAACGGTTTTATCAATAAAAATAGGGCTTTAACTAATATCAGTTTTTGTGGGGAGTGTTTTCTCCCCCGCCTGTTCAGAGAAAAAGCTGAAGTGAAAACTTCGGCTTTCATTTTAAAAAATTACACACATTCGTATGAAACTATATCCTTTAAAATTTACCCCTGTTTTTAAATACAGACTTTGGGGTGGAGAAAAGTTAAAATCAGTTTTAAATAAAAAGTATACTGAAACTAATATTGGAGAATCTTGGGAGATTTCTGCCGTAGAAGAAGGCGAAACGGTAGTTGCTGCTGGTAGTTTGCAAGGAAAAACACTGCAAGATTTAATAAAGGAATATAAAGGCGCTTTTTTAGGAAAGGTGGTTTATGAACAATTTGGAAATGATTTTCCATTGCTGATCAAATTCATAGATGCCAAAACGCCGCTGTCTATTCAAGTGCATCCTGGAAATGAAATCGCAAAAGAACGCCACAATTCTTTTGGTAAAAATGAAATGTGGTATGTGATGGAGGCGGATGCAGCTGCAGAGTTAATTGTAGGTTTTGATAAAAAATTAGCAAAAGAAGCGTATCAAAAAAGTGTAGCAGATGGTTCTATTTTAAACCTAATGCACCACGAAAATGTGGCCGAAGGAGATACCTTTTACATCCCAACAGGAAGAGTGCATGCCATTGGAGCAGGGGTTTTATTAGCAGAGATTCAGCAGACTTCAGATATTACGTACCGCATGTTCGATTATAACAGAGTAGATGCTAAGACAGGTAAATTAAGAGACTTACACAATGACTTGGCAATCGATGTGATCGATTTTGAATGCCATGAGTCTTATAAAACAAGCTATGCTACCAAAAAGAATGTTTCGAATGCATTAGTGCATTCTCCTTATTTTACTTCGAATCTTTTAATTATTGAAGGTAGCCTGAAAAAAGATTATTCAAGTTTGGATTCTTTTGTAATTTATATTTGTGTAGCTGGTGCTATAGAATTGAGTTGTAATAACGAAATCTTCTCCTTTAAAAGAGGGGAGACCATGCTTTTACCAGCAGCTCAAGAACATGTTGAATTAAAAGCGATATCCGAAGGAAGCAAACTTTTAGAAGTATACTTATAACTTTTATTTTTTTAAGTAGATAGTCTCGAAATCAGGAGTTTTTTCTGCAAACTCAAACATTTCTTTGGTTGTTTTGGGAGGCACGCATAATTTTCTTTTGCTAAGATCCATCCATGCTCCATATACTTTGATAATCGCAGAGAGTTTCCCCGCTTCATTAAAAACTTCATGTACAATTCTCCAGCGTTCGTTATTTTTAGAAACTCCTTGTAGTTTTATATTTACGGTAATATTCTCTCCTACATGAATTTCTTTCAGAAAAGAAGTCTCCTCTGTAAATAAAATGGGTCCTAAGTTGTACTTTGTAAAAGCAGCCATAGAAAAGTTATGTTTTGCAAAGTAACGCACTCTAACTTCTGCAGCATACTCGTTATACGCGGTATGACGCATGTGTCTGTTTGGGTCAAAGTCAGACCATTTTGTGGGGAAAATTACTTGGAAAGTCATGATTTAGGGTGCTTAGAATTCTAGTTTTTTGTAATTTCAGCCACATTTTTAAGCTTTAACGCTTGCAACACATTTAACGCTTCAGCTACATACATGTCTTTTGCTAAATTGGTATGCCATACGGTACGTTTGTCTGCTAAAACACTGTCTTTTTTCACTAAAGGAAATTCGTATTTAGGCGATTGAAAGTTAAGGTCAGAGTCGTATTTAAAAGCAGCATCATATTTTTTTGATGCTTTTTCGAGCAGCTTGCTTTCAGCAGAGAACTCCGCTGTATTCAGCGAGTAGGAAGTGTTTTCTTGGTTTGATTTCAACCATTTTGCATATTCATTTATCAGCTTAAATTTTGGGTTTGAAGCCACTCTACTTTTACTTTTATTTACAACCTCAGAAAAATTTTCATATGAATTTGTCTTGGTATATTTTGCTTGTGGTACTTTATCCCACACCAAAGCACCGTCTAAATCTCGCTCTCCAAACTTCATATAACTATATTTATTTGGCATTGCAATATCAGAATATACTCCCTCTATTTGAGTAGAACCTCCATTTACGCGATAAAATTTTTGAATGGTCATTTTTATAGCACCTAAATCTTTTTCATAATTTGGATAAAAATTATTAATAGGAATTACACTTTGTACGGTACCTTTCCCATAGGTTTGATTTCCCCCGATGATGATCGCTCTTCCATAGTCCTGCATTGCCGCTGCAAAAATTTCTGATGCAGAAGCAGACAATTCATTTACGAGTACAACAACTGCTCCATCCCATTGCATTTTAGGGTCTGTATCATTTTTAACCTCTGGCGCGCGGCCTCGAAACTTTACCTGAACAATAGGTCCTTTTGGAATAAATAAACCAGCAATTTCTATGGCTGTCTTTAGTGATCCACCACCATTATTCCTCAAATCTATGAGGAGTCCAGAGACGTTTTCACTTTTTAAGCGTTCAATTTCCTTCTCCATATCTTTTGCTGAGTCTCTAGAGTTGATGTCAGAGAAGTCGATATAAAATCTAGGGAGATCAATTAAGCCGTATTTTTTACCTTCTTTTTCTACAATTGAAGACTTTACAAAGGTTTCTTCCAGTTCTACGACATCTCGCATGATTGAAATTATTCTTGTAGAACCGTCTAACTTCTTTTTTACGGTCAAACGCACTTCTGTTCCTTTTTTTCCTTTGATAAACTTAATGGCATCATCTAAACGCATACCAACAATATCTAAAGGTTCTGAAGTTCCTTGTGCTACTTCTAGTATGATATCACCCGCTTCAAGTTCTCCTTGCTTCCATGCAGGACCCCCCGACACCAATTCAAAAATTTCTGTATAAATCCCTTTTTTCACCAAACGTGCCCCAATACCCTCTAACTTACCGGACATGTCTTGGTCAAAACGTTCTTTAGTTCTTGGCGCCATATAGGTAGTGTGCGGATCAAAAGCGCCAACAACACTATTTAAAAAAGTAGAAAACCAATCTTCGTGTTCTAATTCTTCAATTCTTAAATACAGTTCATCCATATTTTTTAAAATGTCTGCTCTCGCCTCTTTTTCTAAAAGTTTAAAGGATTTAATAGTTACTTTTTTATCTTTTTTAAGCGGCGCTTCTTGTTTTTCTAATTTGTCTTGAATTCTACTGAGCACATTTAATTTTAACTGCTTGCGCCAGTAATTAATGAGCTCTTTTTCATTTTCAGCAAAAGGAGCTTTTTTATAATCAATATCTATCGTTTCCTTTTTTTTGAAATTAAAAGGGTTTGCTAATAAAGTTCCATAATACGATTTTGCATTTTTAATTTTTTCAATAAAGCTTTGGTATACCAAGTTATAGAAGGAGACATCATCCGCTATTAATTGGTTGTCTATTTCATACTTGAACTTTGAAAATTCCTTTAAATCTTCTTGCGTGAAATAGCGCTTACTTGGGTCTAAGCCATCAATAAAATTATTGAAGACCTGTTCTGAAAAATCATCATTCATGTCTTTTTCAACAAAATGACCTCTGGTTAAAATATTTTTCAAAACATAAACTAATATTTTATCCTTCTCTGGATCCGTGTCTTTAACAAAGGCATTGTGCGCTGTTAGACTTTGGAAAATTAGTAAGAATACAATGAGGGTGATCTTGAAATTATTTGTTATTTTCATAAACTTTTTCTCTTGTGCAGTAGTGTTGTTGTTGTTGTTGTTGTTGTTGTTGTTGTTGTTGTTGTTGTTGTTGTTGTTGTATCTGAGAGCCTAAAATAAACGTTATTTTTTACATACAGCGCTTGCAACGCTTTTTTTAGTTTTCTTGGAGACACTTAAAAATAATACGTAACAAATTTAAAGAAAAAAGAGCTCTTATATTCTTTACAAATTGTTAAAAAGAAAATAGTTTAAATAAAGTACATTTGTAATTAAAAGAAAGCAATATGCAAGAAAAACCATTAATCTTAGTGACCAATGATGATGGAATTACGGCTCCTGGAATTAGAGCATTGATAAAAATAATGAATAAGATTGGGGATGTGGTTGTTGTAGCACCGGATAAAGCACAAAGTGGAATGGGGCATGCAATTACAATTGATAATGTATTAACATGCAATCCAATAACTATTGATAACGGCCCACAAGTAGAATACACCTGTTCTGGAACGCCAGCAGACTGTGTAAAAATGGCAATTAGTGAAATTTTAAGCAGAAGGCCTGACTTATGCGTTTCTGGGATTAATCATGGTGCAAACGCTTCTATAAATGTCATTTATTCAGGGACGATGAGTGCTGCGATTGAAGCTGGTATCGAGGGTGTACCTGCAATTGGCTTTTCTTTATTAGATTTTAAATGGGATGCAGACTTTACGGTATCAGAAGAATATGTAGCGAAGATTACGCGGAATGCCTTGTCAGAAGGAATTCCAGAAGGGGTTGTTTTAAACGTAAATATTCCTAATTTTAAAAAGGATGAAATTAAAGGTGTTAAAGTATGTAGACAAGCAAATGGTTATTGGAAAGAAGATTTTGATAAACGTAAAAGTCCTTTTGGAAAGGAATATTATTGGTTATCAGGAGAATTTGTGTGTAAAGACAAAGGACAAGACACAGATATTTATGCGTTAGAAAATGGGTATGTTTCTATAGTGCCTGTTCAATTTGATATGACTGCGCATCATATGATTCAAA
The DNA here is from genome assembly GCA_028336245.1 of Polaribacter sp. GTDB lineage: Bacteria > Bacteroidota > Bacteroidia > Flavobacteriales > Flavobacteriaceae > Polaribacter. The sequence goes on along the minus strand of JAOKTT010000004.1, from coordinate 22,974 downwards.
AATTAAATACTTGGGAACTTTAAAAAAAGATTTTATTATTGGTTTTTTAATCGCTTTATTTGCCACTTTTGGAGGGGCTTTTTTATATTTAGAATATTTCGCTGCATACAGCTTTGGAGTTTCTTTAGAGCTGATAAGAGAACGCAGTTTACACGGTAAATTACTCGCTCTAGCCGCAATACCTAATTTATTTGTATTCTTTGTTTTTATAAAGAAAAAACAAGATGTTCGGGCAAAAGGAGTACTTTTTGCTACGATTATCATCGCATTGACAACATTAATTTTTAAGTTACTTTAAAATAAATAGTATTTTCTCGAGTGCAGTCGAGCTGTTTTTAATAAGGAATCGACTGCGCTCGATCTGATAGTTGAAGAGGTATGAAATATTATATAATTGCTGGTGAGGCTTCTGGTGATTTGCATGGTGCAAACCTCATGAAGGAACTGCAACTCCAAGATGCAAATGCAGACATTCGTTTTTGGGGAGGAGATCTAATGCAAGCTGTTGGAGGTCATTTGGTAAGTCACTACAAAGAAAGAGCTTTTATGGGTTTCTTAGAGGTTTTAAAAAATCTATTCAAAGTATTGGGTTTTATAAAATTTTGTAAAAAAGACATTGCACTGTTTTCCCCAGATGTGCTTATTTTTATAGATAACTCTGGGTTTAATTTGCGGGTTGCTAAATGGGCAAAGGAGCAGGGTTTTAAAACTAATTATTATATTTCTCCGCAAGTATGGGCAAGCAGAGCACGAAGAATAAAAGATATTAAAAGAGATATTGATGCACTGTTTGTAATTCTTCCTTTTGAAAAAAACTTTTATAAAACGCATGGATATGCCGTTCATTTTGTAGGACATCCCTTAATTGATGCCATTGCAGATAGGACGCAAGTAACGGAAGTAAACTTTAGAAAAGAACACCACCTAAGCAATAAGAAAATAATTGCTTTGTTGCCAGGAAGTAGAAAGCAAGAGATTACAAAGATGTTGTCGGTAATGTTGACCTTAGTTTCTGATTTTTCAAGGTATCAATTTGTAGTGGCTGGAGCTCCAAGTCAGGATTGGTCTTTTTACAAACAAATTATAGGAACTACAGAAGTGGCGTTTATCGATAATAAAACGTATGATTTATTAAGTGTCTCTTATGCTGCTTTAGTCGCTTCTGGGACCGCAACTTTAGAAACGGCATTGTTCAAAGTTCCGCAAGTTGTGTGTTATAAAAGTGGAACCATTTCATATCAGATAGCAAAAAGAATGATTACCCTTAAGTTTATCTCTTTGGTAAATTTAATTATGGACAAAGAGGTGGTAAAAGAGTTAATTCAAGCTGATTTTAATAAGAAATATTTAAAAGCAGAGCTTACGAAGATTTTAGAGGCTTCGAATCGTAAAAAAATATTTTTAAATTATTTCGAATTAGAGAAAAAATTAGGAGGAAAAGGAGCTTCAAAGAACGCAGCTACTAAAATTATCCAGCGATTAAATGCATTGGGCTAAATAAAATTTTATTTCTATTATTTTATTGTCCTCACAAGGGTACTGAAGATTCGGTCTAAAATAAATAGTAGGAGTCCTATTTATTTTTAGTAACTTCTACCTGCTATGCATCCCCTATTCAGATATATCCCTTTACACCTTTTGGTGTTTTTAATTTTGGGAATCACAATTCAATTTTATACTCAAATTTGGATTTATGGTTTCCCGAAGCTTTTATTTTTATTCCTAATTCTGTTGTTTGTCTTAATTTCGATTCAAAAAAAAGTAGTGAGGACCGTGGTTGCCTTTATTTTATTTTTTATTATTGGCATTTCCTCCGTTTATATTCAGGATACTCGGAATTTTAAGAACGCGTATCGTTCCTTTATAAGTAAAGATGCCAAAGTTGTTTTAAAAATTTCAAAAATTTTAAAATCAGGTTTTTACCATGAAAAATATATCGCAGAAGTACTTCAAATAAATAAGGAGAAAACGAGGGGACGTATTTTACTAAATATCCAAAAAGATAGTTTAAAAGATCAATTTAAGATTGATGACCTACTTTTAGTCCCCTCTTTTTTTACAAGAGTGCTGCCACCTCTCAACCCAAATCAATTTAATTACAAAGCATACTTAGCAAAACAAGGCATCCATCATCAGTTGTTTTTAGAGAAACATCAGGTTTTAAAACGTTTAAAATCAAAGGCTACGTTCCAAGGAATTGCAGCAAAATTTAGAGATAAAGTACAACACTCCTTATCAAAACAAGGTTTTGAAAAGGACGAGCTCGCGGTCCTTAGCGCCTTGCTATTAGGACAAAGACAGGCGGTTTCTAAAGAACTATTATCGCACTACGCGGCTGCAGGTGCCATTCATATTTTGGCTATTTCTGGCCTGCATGTAGGAATTATTTTATTGATTTTGTCTTTTCTTTTTGCGCCTTTAGAAAAAGTAAAGCATGGAAAGTATCTCAAAGCTTTAAGCATTGTTGCAATGCTTTGGGTATTTGCTTTTATTGCTGGACTTTCTGCCTCTGTGGTGCGGGCAGTTACCATGTTTACTTTTGTAGCAGTTGGGCAAGCGGTACGGCGAAAAAATAGTATTGCATTTTCTTTAATTTCTTCGATGTTACTTCTGTTAATTATCAAACCAATGTTTCTGTTTGATGTGGGGTTTCAATTGAGTTACTTCGCTGTTTTTGGAATCGTATGGGTGCAACCAAGGCTAGTGGTAATTTACGGGCCAAGATTTATAATCAGTAAAAAAATCTGGCAATTAATTACGGTGTCAATTGCTGCTCAAATAGGAATTCTACCTTTGAGTATCTATAATTTTCATCAATTTCCAGGACTATTTATAGCGTCTAATTTGGTGATCATTCCTTTTTTAGGACTTATTTTAATGGGTGGTATTGTAGTTATTGTTTTGTCCTTATTGCAGCTGACCCCCTCTTTTTTGGTAGTGATGTATGGTGGATTAATTTCTTTAATGAATCGCTTTGTGAATTGGGTTTCGTTACAAGAAGTATTTCTGTTTAAAGATATTGGAATGTCATTTTTAATGATGTTGGCATTGTACGCACTCATTTTTACGGGAGTTTTATTTTTAATGAAGAAAAATAGTTGGCGGTTGGGGTGTTTTTTAAGCGCGTTACTTTGCGTTCAGATGGCATGTCTATTTGAAGATAAAAGAGCTAACGAAACAGCTGCTTTTGTCGTATTTCATAAGAGCAGGGTTGCCATAACAGGCATAAGAAGGGGAAGGGAATTAGAAATTCAAGCATCTTTAGATTCGGTAAAGTTAGCAGCAATAAGCTTGCTACAGTCCTATGCGCTTGGAGCGCATATTCGCACTATTAAAAAAACAAGGTTTAAAAATTATATTCATTTTAGTTCTCAAGACATTTTAATTGTAGACAGCTTAGGGATTTATCGACTCCAGGGTTTGAAGCGCCCCATTGTAATTTTGCAGTATGCTCCAAAAATAAATTTAGAACGTTTGATAAAGACTTTAGAGCCGGGCCTCATCATTGCAGATGGATCAAATTATAAGCGTGTGGTTCATCGTTGGAAAACTACCGCAGAGAAGTATGCAATTCCTTTTCATGATACTGGACAAAAAGGAGCATTTATGCTACAAGATTAGAATTAAAGGGTACTCTTAAAATTATTTTGAAAATCTTGCCACTTGTGGGTTTTATAATTTTCATTCATAAAAAACCTAAGAATTACTTCAAACTTTTCTTTTTGATGGTAGCCCGGTATATTTTGGATTAACTCTTCTTTTTTATTCATGAAAACTGCAGCAGGATAGGAGAGCTTTCCATTCAGTAGTGCGCCTGCCAATTGATGATAGCCTTTTCTACCATTTTCTTGAAATTTAAAAGTTTGCCCTTTGAAAAGAATATCTTTCTTCTCTTCGCCATCTAATTTTACAGCATAAAAATTATCATTAATCGTTTTTACGATCGTTTTATTTGAATAGGTATCTCTGTCCATTTTTTTACACCATCCGCACCAATTGGTATAGACATCAATTAAAATAGGTTTAGGGTTTTCTTTGTTCAAGGCAATGGCCTCTTCAAAGGACAACCAGTTTACTTTATCTTGAGCATTACTGCTCAAAATGGTAAGTAAAAATAGTGTACAGGTTAATAAATACTTCATGACTTTAAGAAAATTATTTAGAGGTTCAATTTACAAAAAAAAAATAAAAGCATCGAATCGCGATGCTTTTATAAGTATAACTCATATCCTGTTATTTTATTCCGTGCATCAGTCGATTCATTATGGGAGTCAATGCCATTAACACAAGTCCTGCAAAAATAGGGATGATGGTAAAAATTAAAAAGAAAGTACTCATGTCGTATTGGGCGGTAATTGTATCAATCATTCCTCCCATGGAGCCCGCAGCTTTATTTCCCATTCCGATTGCAATATACCAAAGGCCATACATCAGACCAATTTTTGCAGCCGGTACTAATTTACTCACATATGATAAGCCAACAGGAGAAAGTGTAAGCTCTCCTAATGTATGCAGTAAATACGCTAAAATTAGAAAAATCATACTCACAGAAGCCGTTTGTTCTCCTTGTGAGATACTTGCAGAGCCATAGGCAAGTATTCCAAAACCTAAACCTAAAAGGATGAGCCCTGCCCCAAATTTAACCGTAGCGGAAGGGTTGTATTTACTTTCCCATAGTTTAGAAAAAAGAGGTGCAAAAGTAATGATATAAAAAGAATTTAAAATTGAAAACCAAGAAGCGGGTACTTCCGTTTTTACTTCTGAGAACTGGTTGTTCAACATCCAGAGAACAATTGCCCAGATAATCACAAAACTGGTCCCTAAAAAAAGATTGGACAAGGCATACTTTTTAAATGTTATTTGAAATAATTTAAAAAGAACATAGGTTATAATAACCAATGGCACAATGGTAAGCAGGGTATTTGCTACTCTGAATAGACTTGCTGCATCTCCCTCTAAAATTCTATTTGTATAATCTTTCGCAAAGATGGTCATCGATCCTCCAGCTTGTTCAAAGGCTGCCCAAAAGAAGATCGTAAAGAAACCTAAAACACCTACTACAATATATCGGTCTCTTTGCACATTGGGTGGAACCACTTCTTGTGCTGCAGAACTTTCTTTGTTTTCATTGGCGCTCTCATATTCCTTGGCTTTGGAAGGAGACAATCCAACTTTACCAAAGATTCCTTGTGCTAACCAAAATTGTAAGGTTCCAAGAAACATAAAAACTCCTGCTAAGCTAAAGCCGTAATGCCAACCTTGGGTTTCCCCGATGTAGCCACAAAGTAAAATACCTAAAAAAGCTCCAGCATTTACACCCATGTAGAAAATGGTAAACGCGCCATCTTTCTTTGCCTGCGCATTCACATACATTCCGTTAATAATAGAAGTCATATTCGGTTTAAACAACCCGTTACCTGCAACCAATAAACCAATACCAAAATACAAGCTCCAAGGGGTGTCAAAAGCCATTGCAGCGTGTCCTAATGCCATTATTAAGGCACCCCAAACAATAGAATTTCTATATCCAAAATATTTATCGGCGAGCCAACCCCCAAGGATGGGTGAAAAATAGACCAACATTGTATAGGTTCCGTAAAGTCCCAGCGCATCTTCTCGAGACCAAGCCCAACCGCCGTCCATTAGAGCCGATGTTAGAAAAAGTACTAAAATAGCACGCATTCCATAATATGAGAAGCGTTCCCACATTTCTGTAAAAAATAAAACAAACAATCCAGAAGGGTGCCCCATCAATAACTTGCTGTTCATTTCTGAACCTTCAAATCTGTATTTAGCTGTATTCATAAATAAGTAATTAGATGTACATAAAAAGCCTCATAAATGTCCGTTTAGGAGGATTTTAATATTTTTAGTTGTCTGCCAATTCAAAACCTTCGGTTTCTTCGTTTTTTGTTCCTTGAAAATCTTCAGCACCATGGGTTAATCGTTTCAAAGGCTTTAAGATTGCAATAATCAAAAGACCAAAAAGAGTACAGGTAATTGCAATTCCTGTGAAAATTTCAAAATCTCCAGCATTTTCTGAAAGACCCCCAATAAACCCTGCTACTTTATTTCCAATACCAGTAGCAGCAAAATAAGCACCCATCATAAATGAGGCATATTTGATTGGCGCTAATTTTGTAATAAAAGAGAGTGCAACTGGGGAAGCACATAATTCTCCAATCGTATGAAAAAGATATGCTAAAACTAGCCAAATCATTGCTGATTTCTCTGCTACTTCGTCACCATTCATTAAGATTTCAGAGGCCGCTTTACTCATAAATAGAAAACCAAAAGCCATAATGATGACTCCAATAGCCATCTTAAATAGGGAAGACGATTCTTTTCCTTTATTTTTCCACTTGTGCCAGAAACTTCCAACAGCAGTTCCTAAAACAATAATAAAAAAGGCATTGATCGATTGGAAGACAGCCGCAGGAATTTCATTTCCAATAAAAGGTAAAGAAAACGAGAGTATACGGTTTGTTTTTTGTTCGGTATAGAGACTCATTAAGCCGCCAGCTTGTTCAAATGCACCCCAAAATACAATGATGATTAAAAAAGATAAGAACATCACCAACATTCTATCTTTTTCAACTTTATTTAAAGGTTTTTTTAAGAGGTCTTTATTTGGTGAGTCCGCGTTTCCTATAAAATCACCAACTATTCCTAAGTATTTTATTCCATACATATAAACTATTTGACCGAATGCCATTCCTATTCCAGCCAAACCAAAACCGTAATGCCAGCCATATTTAGCGGCAACGGCTCCTACGATTAGGGCACCTAAAAAAGCACCTAAATTAATCCCAATATAAAAAACATAGAATCCTTTATCTCTTCTGTCATCACCTTGCTTGTACAAGCCTCCAACCATCGTAGAAATGTTTGGTTTTAGAAATCCAACACCAATCACAATAAAAAGAAGTCCTGTGAAAAATGCCCATTGCGCGTCCACAGCTAAAATACTGTGTCCAATACAAAGTAAAATTCCTCCTAACATCACTGCTTTTTTCTGACCAATAAATTTATCTGCTATCCAGCCTCCCGGAATAGAGGTGAGGTATACAAACATGGTGTAGGTACCATAGAAAGAAAGTGTTTCTCCGTTAGACCAGCCAAAACCAGACTGTGGGTCACCGAGAATAATAGGTGCCGCAAGGTATAAGGTTAAAATAGCGCGCATCCCATAATACGAGAAGCGTTCCCACATTTCAACAAAAAATAATACATACAGACCTACGGGATGTCCAAAAAACTCCTTTTCATATGGTTGTTTTACTATGTCATTCATATTTTACTATTTTTTTATGTTAGTTGATATATTCGATTTATTGATTAAATGCAGTTCTATAAAATTAGTCATTTTAGTATATAAGTTCAAGCGCATATTTTTTCCTTTGTAAATTGAGTGCGTTCTGTCGGGTACAATAAACATATCAAATTGTTTGTTCGCTTCAATTAATGCGTTTATCATTCTGTAACTATTCTGCACATGCACATTATCGTCTCCTGTACCATGCACCAATAAATAATTTCCTTTTAGTTTCTCTGCATAATTTATAGGGGAGTTTTCGTCATAGCCTTTAGGGTTTTCTTGAGGAGTTCTTAAAAAACGCTCGGTATACACGGTATCATAAAAACGCCAGGAGGTTACCGGGGCAACAGCAATTGCGGTGGTAAAGATATCACTTCCTTTGAAAAGTGCATTGGTACTCATATGTCCTCCAAAAGACCAACCCCAAATACCAATATTATTTTCATCAATATACCTGCGTTTTGCTAATTTTTTTGCGATGGCTATTTGATCTTCTGTTTCATATTTTACTAGGTTTAAATAGGTGGATTTTTTAAAATCACTTCCTTTAAAGCCTGTCCCACGCCCATCAATACAGGCAATAATCATCCCTTTCTGTGCCAACATATTATGCCAGTAGTCTTTATCAGTATTCCAATTATTTACGACTTTTTGAGATCCTGGTCCAGAATATTGAAATAACAACAAAGGATACTTTTTGTTTTCATCAAAATCTACTGGCTTTACCATCCACATATTTAAATCATTTCCATTGATGGTGATTGTAGAAAATTCTTTTTTACTGAGTTTGTATTCCGCTAAATTTTCTTTAAGTGCAGTATTGTCTTTAATTATTTGTAACATTTCTCCTTCAGCAGTATATAAAGAATAAATGGGAGGAATTTCTGAAGAGGCATACATGTTTATAAAATAGTGAAGATTCCTGCTAAAAGAAGCGGTGTTTGTACCTTTCGGATTGCTTAATAACTTCTTATTACCCCCATCTAATTCGATAGAATACACACCTCTATTGATGCTCCCATTTTCTACAGATTGATAGTATAGGGTTTTTTTCTTTTTATTATATCCGTAATATTTGGTTACTTCCCATTTTCCGTTGGTAATCTGATTGATTAATTTTCCTGAAAAATCATAGTGATAAATATGATTGTATCCGTCTTTTTCACTCGTCCAAATAAAGCTATTGTCATTTAAAAACGTAAGATTATCTGTAATGCTTAGATAAGCGGTATCCGTTTCATTTAAAAGGATAGTAACTTTGTTATTTGCAACGGCTACTTTGTGCAGTTTTAAATTGTTTTGGTGGCGATTGAGTGTTGTAGCAACTAAAATATTTGCGGAAGTAGACCATTTAATTCTTGGAATATATTCATACGCACCCAAAGAAATTTTGTTTGTTTTTTTAGAAGTACAATTAAATACATGTAAGGTAACGCGTGCATTTTTTTCGCCTGCTTTTGGATATTTAAAAACCTGCTGTTGTGGATAATTGTTTTTTCCAACAATGTCCATGGAGAAGGTAGGTACTTTACTTTCATCAAAACGCAAAAAGGCTAAATAGTTGCTATTTTTGCTCCATTCAAAAGCGCGGACAAAGGCAAATTCTTCTTCATAAACCCAATCTGTAATTCCATTTATAATGTGATTAAATCTACCGTCTTTTGTAACTTGAGTTACCGCATTTCCAGTGGTTAAATTTAAAATATAGAGGTTGTTTTTTTTAGCGAACGCTATTTTTTCGCCATTAGGAGAAAAAGTAGGCTCTTGAATATCCTTTCCGATTAAATGAAGTTTTTGAGTACGAATATTATAATGGTAAAAACTTCCTGTAAAAGAATGTCGGTATATTTTTTTAAAATTAGTTCCTAAAATCACTGAAGATTCATCCGCATTAAAACGGTAGGATGAAAACCTTTCTAAGCCCTCTAAATCGCCACTGTTTACGATGACTTCTGTTTTTTTTAAAGTCTTGTAACTGTATTTGTCTACCGTAGAATTTCCAACACTATCGGTATTTAATAAAGAATAAAAATCGCCATTCATGGCATTTAGAGCATGCATTCTTTTCGTAGAAAAAGTGCCATCCCAAATCTCCGTTAAACTAATTTCTTTAGTTCCTGCACTATAATTAGGGGAGGTTGTAGTGTTTTCTTGACAACAAATGAATAGGATACTTATTGCTAAAATGAGGATTCTTTGGAGTAGGGGCATTGTTTTTAATAAAAGTTTGTCAAGTTTACGCAAAAATCCGCAAAAAATCTTTTAAAAAACGAGAAATCTTGAATATTATGTAATGTTTTAATGGATTGAATTATATTTGTTCTTGAGAGATTAGCAAATAGAAAATGAGTAAGAAAATATCAGGTTTTTCTAAATTTAATAAAGAGGAAAAAATACATTGGTTGGCAAAAAATTATTTGAATAATAATTCAAATGCCATCAAGACCATAAAGCAATACTGGCACGACGATAAAAAACTACAACAGTTACACGATGATTTTATAGAAAACACGGTTTCTAACTTCTATTTACCACTTGGAGTGGCGCCTAATTTTCTAATAAATGGGAATGAATATGCAATTCCAATGGTTACCGAGGAGAGTTCTGTGGTAGCTGCAGCATCTTTAGTTGCTAAATTTTGGAGTACAAAAGGAGGTTTTAAAACCACGGTTTTAGGAACTACAAAAATTGGGCAAGTACATTTTATGTTTGCTGGAGATACAGTAAGTTTAGAACGTTATTTTATTGAAAAGAAAACGGCATTAGTTGCAGCAACGGCTTCCATTACTAAAAACATGGAAAAACGTGGTGGCGGAATTTTAGATATAAAATTAGTAGATAAAACGGTGGAGCTAGAAAATTACTATCAATTACATATCACTTTTGAAACGATGGACTCTATGGGTGCGAATTTTATTAATTCTTGTCTAGAGGCAATTGCCACTGAATTCAGAAATGATGAAATTGAAATTGTGATGAGTATTTTGTCCAATTACGTTCCAGAATGTTTGGTAAGGGCTGAGGTGAGTTGTAAAATTGAAGCGTTAGGAGTTCCAAATCCTCAAAAATTTGCACAGAAATTTTACCAGGCAGTAAAAATAGCAGAAATTGAACCCTACAGAGCCGTAACGCATAATAAAGGAATTATGAATGGGGTAGATGCTGTAGTCATCGCAACTGGAAACGACTTTAGGGCTGTGGAAGCCGGAGTGCACGCATATGCTGCACGTTCCGGGAAGTATACAAGCTTGTCCCATTGTACAATTGATGACGGAGTATTCAAATTTTGGTTAGACTTGCCTTTGGCATTGGGAACCGTTGGAGGCATCACGGCGTTGCACCCTTTGGCAAAGTTGTCTTTAGAAGTGTTACAGCAACCCTCTGCAAAAGAACTGATGCAAATTATTGCAACGGCGGGTTTGGCTCAAAATTTTGCTGCATTAAGGGCCCTAACAACCAACGGTATTCAGCATGGTCATATGAAAATGCACCTTCATAATATTTTAAATCAGCTAGGAGCTACGTTGCTTGAAAAAGAAAAAATAACAAAATTCTTTGAAGGGAAAACGGTTTCCCACGCAGCAGTTGTTTCTACGTTTGAAGAGATCAATAAGATATAATTAAATAAAATCTACAATCATAAGACCTGTAAATTAATGAATTATTATTCCAACGGAAAACTTTTATTAACGGGGGAATACCTAGTCCTTGATGGTGCAAAATCTTTGGCGTTGCCAACCAAATTTGGGCAAAATTTAACCGTTGAAAAAATCAAAGAACCCCAATTAATTTGGGGTAGTTTTACACATTCTGGAGAATGCTGGTTTGAAGCAGTTTTCGATTTACCAAAATTACGTTTGGTGAATTGCGCTTTTAAATCTAATAAAGAAGGAAGTGCAGAAGTGATTGCAGAAACGTTGTTAAGTGTATTACAAGAAGCAAAAAGAGTCAATCCAAATTTTTTAAATTCAGAAAGTGGATTTGTGGTAAAAACGAACCTTACATTTCCAAGAAATTGGGGGTTAGGGAGTTCTTCCACGTTGATAAATTCGATTGCGAGTTGGGCAAAAGTAGATGCATTTCAATTATTATGGAATTCCTTTAAAGGAAGTGGATATGATATTGCTTGTGCACAAAATAACACGCCAATATTTTATAAAATTAAAGGAGCAAAACCCGTAGTAGAAAATGTGATTTTCAATCCTATTTTTAAAGAGCAGTTGTTTTTTGTGCATTTGAATCACAAACAGGATTCTAAAGAAGGGATTGCAAAGTTTCGGAAAAGTAGTGTTTCTTTTCAGAAAGAAATAACCGCTATTTCGGGAATTTCTGACGCATTTTTAAAGGCAACTTCAATTATCGATTTCAACAAGTTGATTGTAGAGCACGAGCACATAATTAGCTCAATTATCAATCTAAAGCCTGTGAAAGAAAATTTATTTTCTGATTATTTTGGAGAAGTAAAAAGTTTGGGTGCTTGGGGTGGTGACTTTGCAATGGTTACAGGAAATGATGAAACGCCAGCGTATTTTAAGAAGAAGGGATTTGACACACTCCTGCAGTACTCAGAAATGATTTTATAAACTTACAAGAGCGCATAGACTATGAACTCTAAAATATAAAAAATGAATAAAATAGTAATTATTGGAGGAGGAGCAGCGGGATATTTTACGGCAATCAATGCAAAAGAAAGAAATCCGGAATTAGACATTACAATTCTTGAAAAAGGAAAAGAGGTATTGCAGAAAGTAAGAATTTCTGGCGGAGGTAGATGCAATGTAACACACGCCTGCTTTGAACCAAAAGAATTGGTGAAATTCTATCCAAGGGGAGAGAAAGAGTTGTTAGGTCCTTTCCATCAATTTATGACTGGCGATACTTTTGAATGGTTTGATGATCGCGGAGTTCCCTTGAAAATTGAAGGTGACAATCGTGTTTTTCCAGAGGCCAACACTAGTCAGGCAATTGTAGACTGCTTCCAGAAAGCAGTGGATGCCTTGGGTATTAAAGTATTAACAAATCATGGAGTAAACTCCGTAAACCGTCAAGATGGAAAGTGGTTGTTGCACACAAAAGAACAGGTTTTTGAAGCTGATAAATTAGTAATTGCGGCAGGGAGTTCTAAAAAAATTTGGGAGTTATGTGCAACCTTAGATCATGCCGTTATTGCACCAGTGCCCTCTCTGTTTACTTTCAATATCAATGACAAAAGATTGGTTGATTTGTTAGGAATTTCGGTTCCAAATGCAACGGTAAAGGTTGTAGGAACAAAATTAGAAGCATCTGGACCTTTATTAATTACACATTGGGGTATGAGTGGACCTGCAGTATTGAAACTATCTGCCTTTGGTGCGCGAATTTTAGCTGATAAAAATTACCAATACAATGTGGAGGTAAACTGGCTGTCAAGACCAACAGATAAGGTGTTGAATGTCCTTTTAAACTTGAAAAAGAAAGAACCTCGTAAAACAGTCATTTTAAAATCTCCTTTTAAGGAAGTTTCTAGAAGGTTGTGGGAGCGTTTTGTGTTGTTTTCAGATATTTCGAAAACGCAAAATTGGGCAGATTTAAACAGTGGTCAATTAGAAAAATTAGCAAATGAACTGACAAAAGGTAGATACAATGCAAACGGTAGGACTACTTTTAAAGACGAATTTGTAACTGCTGGTGGAGTAGATTTAAAAGAAATTAATTTCAAACGTTTTGAAAGCAAAAAACACAATGACCTCTTTTTTGTTGGTGAAGTTTTAAACATTGATGCGGTTACTGGAGGTTTTAACTTTCAGAATGCTTGGACCGGTGGCTATATTTGTGCAAAGGCTTTGGCGGAAGAAGTTTAAATTTTTAAGCGGACTATTTAGAGTGCATACGATGAAGAATTTAAAATAAATGCAGAGCCCTAAAGCCTTCATTCTGATTATTTTAGAAGTATAGGATTTAATAAAATTGATAAAGATAAAATTATGGCACTAACGGAATCAAACGAATTCACAATAGGAAAAAAAGCACCAGACTTTTCTTTAATAAATACAGTAAATAATAAAATGCTCTCTTTAACAGCTGCAAAAGGTGAAAAAGGAACGGTACTTATGTTTATTTGTAATCATTGCCCGTTTGTAATTCACGTAAATACTGAATTGATAAAAATGGCAAATGAATACCGAGCAAAAGGTATTCATTTTATAGCCATAAGTTCTAATGAGGTTACTAATTACCCGCAAGATGGTCCTAAATTCATGAAGCAAGTTGCACAAGATTTAAAGTATCCTTTTCCTTATTTATTTGATGAAACGCAGGAAGTCGCAAAAGTATATGCTGCTGCTTGCACCCCTGACTTCTATGTTTTTGATGCCGCTTTAAAAGCGGTGTACCACGGACAACTAGATGCTTCCAGACCTGGAAATGGGAAACCAGTAACCGGAAAAGATATTCGAAACGCTTTGGATCATTTGTTGGAAAGTAAAGCGGGCATAGAGAATCAAAAGCCTAGTGTAGGTTGTGGAATTAAATGGAGGTAATTTATAGTTTGTTGGTTGCCCTAAAGACAGGTGATTAGGACTCTAAAGTATCTGCTTATTGTTTTTAAAAGATACAAACAAACCAAATTATATTAGAAAAACTATCTTTGATTTTTTAGAGTTAATCTTTTAATAAAAGAAATATGAACATAGAAAATGCTCAAAAACAAGTAGACGATTGGATTAAAGAGCACGGTGTGCGCTATTTTAATGAACTTACAAACATGGCGCAATTGACAGAGGAAGTCGGTGAAGTTGCCCGAATTATTGCCAGACGTTATGGTGAGCAAAGTGAAAAAGAGTCCGACAAAAATAAAGACTTAGGGGAAGAGTTGGCAGACGTACTATTTGTGGTGTTGTGCTTAGCTAATCAAACTGGTGTTAATTTACAAGACGCTTTTGAGAAGAAGTTAGAGCTAAAGACAAAACGCGATCACGATCGCCATCATAACAATCAAAAATTAAAATAAATGAAGTTTTTAGAAAAAATAAAACAAGCCCCTTTTTGGAATAACGTATCAAAAGTTGCCATTCCATTTTTTATCATGGTGACCCTAATCTCATTACTTATGAATAGTTGGGAAGCTATTTTTGCAGGAGACTTTGGCCGCGTAAATGAAGTGAATTTTAGTGACGGAAAATGGCTAAACTTCTGGGGATTAAAGGTTTTTTTAAGTGCTTTTTATGGCATCTATGTTACCAATAAAAAAATGAAATAGCGCCAAGCCTTTACTAGGAGATAAAAAAAAAGGTGTTGGTTCAAAGAAAATAAAGATTCACTGCAGATTGCAATTTTTTTGGTTTAAAATGTTCCCTGTAAACTTTGGTATTATTTTTTTGTGCACTAACTTTGGTTTTTATAAGAAGCAGTAAGCAAGTATAAAAAAGATATTTTTTTAAAAGGTCTTCTGCTATTTGGAAAATTTAAATATAAAAATAAATCAGTTTTTGGAATGGACATATTGTTGCATGCGTTGGAGAATACAAAAATAAACGAAGAGATTACAATTTCCGGATCTAAAAGCGAATCAAATCGATTGTTAATTTTACAGAATTTATTTTCAGAGATTACAATCGATAACCTATCAGATTCAGATGACGCCTTGCACATGCAGCATGCACTTTCTTCACAAAACGAAATTATTGATATTGGCCATGCAGGCACTGCAATGCGCTTTTTAACTTCTTATTTTGCAACCAAAACGGGCAGGGAAGTTGTACTTACAGGTTCTGAAAGAATGCAAAACAGACCCATTGAAATTTTGGTAAATGCCCTGAAAGATTTAGGTGCAGAAATTTCATATGAAGCCAAAGTTGGGTATCCACCAATTCGGATAAAAGGGACAAAAATTACAAAAACGAAGGTACGGATTAATGGAAATGTAAGCAGTCAATATATTTCTTCGTTGCTATTAATTGCCGCCAAATTAGAAAATGGTTTAGAAATAGAGTTGCTGGGTAAAATCACGTCAATTCCCTATATCAACATGACGCTAAGCTTATTGCGGCAGCTTAGAATTGAAGCCAGTTTTGTAGGGAGCAAAATTACGGTATTGCCAAAAAAAGCAATAGAAAAGCAAACCGTTGTGGTAGAATCTGACTGGTCTTCGGCGAGTTATTTTTATGCACTGATTGCTTCGGCAGAAATAGGTGCTGAAATTAAATTGTCAGCCTACAAAAAAGACAGCCTGCAAGGAGACTCATGTTTGGCTAAAATATATACACATTTTGGAGTCACAACTTTTTTTGGAGAAGATTTTATCATCTTGAAAAAAGAGCAAAAGTCCCGGCTGGAAACCTTAGAAATAGATCTTAAGAATGCTCCAGACATTGCTCAAACAATTGCAGTAACTTGTTTTTCTGAAGGAGTTTCTTGCAATCTATTTGGACTACATACTTTAAAAATTAAAGAAACAGACCGTTTAGAAGCTTTGAAAGCCGAATTAACCAAATTAGGAGCTGTCATACACGTGACCAATGAAAGTTTGCATTTAGAGCGCTCTGCAGAGATCAAGGAAAATATTGCGATTAAAACATACAATGACCATCGGATGGCCATGGCATTTGCGCCGCTAGCATTAAAAGTACCGGTAAAGATTTTAAATGCAGAAGTTGTGACAAAATCGTTCCAAAAATTTTGGGAAGACCTGCAACAAGTTGGCCTACAAATAGAAGAAGTATAAATTAAAAGGCGAAACACTTGACAACGCCTATTCCGATATCGTATCTTTGCATCTTTTATAAGATATAAACATATGAAATTATCGCATTTTGAATTTGAATTACCAGAAGAATTATTAGCAATCTACCCTGCTGAGCACCGAGATGAGTCTCGTTTAATGGTATTGAATAAAGCAGCAGGAACTATAGAACACAAGCAATTTAAAGATGTAATTAGTTATTTTGACGAGGGAGATGTACTCATGATGAATGATACCAAGGTTTTTCCTGCGAGAATGTTTGGAAATAAGGAAAAAACGGGAGCTAGGATTGAAGTGTTCTTATTAAGAGAACTAAATGCAGAAAATAGATTGTGGGATGTCTTAGTAGATCCAGCAAGAAAAATTAGGATTGGAAACAAGTTGTTTTTTGGAGAAGATGATAGCTTAGTTGCAGAGGTTATTGACAATACAACTTCTAGAGGAAGGACTTTACGTTTTTTATTCGATGGTTCTTATGAAGAATTTAGAGCGAAATTGCTAGAACTTGGACAGACACCCTTGCCAAAAGCGATTGCGAGAGAGGTAGAGCCGCTGGATACAGAAAGATATCAAACTATTTTTGCTAAAAATGAAGGAGCTGTAGCTGCGCCAAGTGCGGGTTTACACTTTTCGAAACACCTATTAAAACGTTTGGAAATCAAAGGAGTGGATTTTGCAAAAATGACACTGCATGTTGGTTTGGGAACTTTTAGTGCCGTAGAAGTAGAAGATTTGTCAAAACATAAAATGGATTCTGAGCAGATTGTGATTCCTGAGAAAACAGCTGCAATGATTAACAAAGCAAAAAAAGAAAAAAGGAGAATTTGCGCGGTAGGAACTACGGTAATGAGAACTGTAGAGTCTTCTGTTTCTTCGAAACAAGAATTAAATGCATTTGAAGGTTGGACGAACAAGTTTCTTTTTCCTCCGCATGAGTTTAGCATTGCCAATGCTATGATTACTAATTTTCATCCACCAAAATCTACCTTACTTATGCAGGCAGCTGCTTTTGGAGGATATGACTTTATTATGGAAGCTTACAAGGTAGCCATTAAAGAGGGATATAAATTCTCTACATATGGAGATGCTATGTTAATTATATAAGTATTAAAAAATGCAAAGATTAAAACTGGCACTTGAATTAAGTGTCAGTTTTTTTATGCATATTTTTGCAGTGGATTTTAATTCAAATCATTTTATCTTTAAAGTATTCTATTTTGAACAAAAAGAAAGACATCAGGGCATTAACAAAAGAGGAATTACGGTTTTTCTTTGTTGAAAACAACGATCAAGCTTTTCGTGGGAATCAGGTTTACGAATGGCTTTGGAGTAAGTCTTTACATACATTTGATGCGATGACAAATATTTCTAAGGAGACAAGAGAAATGTTAGCAGCCAATTTCGTGATCAATCATATAAAGGTAGATTCCATGCAAAAAAGTAAGGATGGAACTATTAAAAACGGAATTAAATTGCATGACGGTTTAATTGTCGAATCTGTTTTAATTCCTACCGAAAAACGCACAACAGCCTGTGTTTCTAGTCAGGTTGGTTGTAGCTTAGATTGTAAATTCTGTGCAACATCTCGCTTAAAAAGAATGCGGAATCTAAATCCAGATGAAATTTATGACCAGGTGGTGGTTATCGACAAACAAAGTCGGTTGTATTTCAATCATAAATTGTCAAACATTGTTTTTATGGGCATGGGAGAACCCTTAATGAATTATAAAAACATGATGAAATCGATAGAAATGATAACCTCTCCTGAAGGCCTAGGAATGTCTTCAAAAAGAATTACAGTGTCTACTTCTGGCGTGCCAAAAATGATTAAAATGATGGCAGACGAAGAAGTGAAATTTAATCTAGCTGTTTCTTTGCATTCTGCAATAGATGAAGTTAGGACATCGATAATGCCCTTTAATGCCACTTTTCCACTTAAAGATTTGAAAGAATCTTTAATATATTGGTATGAAAAAACAGGAAGAGCAATTACCTATGAATACATCGTTTGGGATGGTATTAACGATAAAAATGAAGATATAAAGGCTTTGGTAGCATTTTGTAAGGCAGTGCCTTGTAAGATTAATTTAATAGAATACAATCCTATTGATGATGGTGCGTTTCAGCAAGCACATTCTTCTGCAATAAACAACTACATCTCTAATTTAGAAATGCATGATATTACTGTGAATGTAAGAAGAAGTAGAGGTAAAGACATTGATGCCGCTTGTGGGCAGTTGGCAAATAAGAGTTAACTTTTTTCAGTTTTTAAATGAATAAATCCAAAGAAGAACACAGTATTTCTTCCTTTGGATTTTTTTTAGTCTTGTAAAAATGTAAAATGCTTGCCAGTGGCTATTCTTTTATAATTTTAAAAAAAGTGTGCGGTATTTATGATCTTAAGGCTTAAGTATGTGTTTTTCAAGCGTGGTACAAATTTTCTAAAAGAGGATTTATTTCTTTCTAAAAAACGTAAAAAAAAACGCAAACCGTGAGGTTTGCGTTTTATAAAAAAGTAAAAAGTAGTTTTTATTCCTTAATAATCTTATAAGATCCAGAAGCACCGGCCACCTTCACTTGAACGCTATATACGCCAGATTGTAATGCACTAATATCTACAGATGCATTTTTTGCATCTGGAGTACTTGTATACACTTTTTGTCCTAGGATATTAAATATAGTAATTACTTCAACCTTATCTGTAGAGGTATAATTCAATTCCTTTTGCACAACTGTAGGGAATAATTTAAACCCTTCAATTGCATTTTTATCAGTGGATAAACTTGGGTCTGCCATGGTCGTAAAACTCATTTCTACTGCTCCTGTAGCTGCGCCTCCTGCATTTACTGGAACAATCTTCCAGTAAATTGTGGTGTTGTAAGAAGTACCGGTAACATTTATTGCTGTTGATGCAGTAGTTCCTAAAACGTTCAAGGCTCCTGAAACAGATCCCCAGTGAATTTCATATCCTGTTGCTGGATCACCTGTAGAAGGCGCGTCCCAGCTAATAGCAACTGCCATATTGCTAGCGGCAACTGCAACATCTGTTGCACCGTCTGCAGGAGCTAAATTTTCAGCAACATTTGGTGCAGTAGCATTTTGGTTATTTAAAGAGAAATCGTCAACAAGCCAACCGTCCCCATAATTTTGTTCTAAAACCCAAGCAATATAGATGTCCTGACCTTCATAAGCTGCTAAATCAACAGTTCTTGACTTTGATCCATTAAATACTTCTGTAGCCGATAATGAGCTTAACGAAGTAAACGAACTGATATCGGTTTGAGAGGTTGTAGATACTCTAACACTCATGGTTGCTGGCTCATATGGCACAGCAGTATATAATGTTTGCTCATAGAAGCTCAATGATGAGTTAGTAGCTGTAATACTTGTAATCGGACTTACAAGCCAGTCTTCTGTGACACCACCTGCATCTTCATCAGCACATCGCATATAAGGATCTGTAGTTCCACCTATACTCCAGTTTTGCGCTGTACCTAGTCCATTAACACCTATAAACGTGGTCCAATCAGCAGGAAAACCATTAGCAAAATCTTCAGGAAACTGCGCTCTCACAGAAAACGTGAGGGTTAAAAATAAAAAAAAGTAAAGTAATTTTTTTCATAGTATGAAATATTTAAATGATTAATATTAATATTAAATTTACACTAATTTAACTAAATACCAAAATTAGTTGTAATTAATTTACTTTTTTGGTGTTTTTATTATGTTTATTATGGTGTATTTACACTTTTATTTGTGAATATGTTAATTGTATTTTTTACATTGTTATTCTTTGTTTTTAATGTGTTCAACCTTTTTTTTTAAATAAATATAACCATAACGTCTTTTAAAAATTGGAAAATACCCATACCTTTGTAATTCTATGAAACCAGTAGAACTTATAAAACTTCCCATAAAAAATGAGATGGAACTCTTTGAAGAGAAATTCAAGGATTCCATGCTTTCAAAAGTCCCGCTTCTTAATAGAATTACCTATTATATTGTCCGTAGAAAAGGAAAACAAATGCGTCCGATGTTTGTTTTCTTAGTCGCAAAAATGGTTTCTAATGGTGGTTTTGATGAGCGAACATATAGAGGTGCTGCGGTAGTAGAGCTTATTCATACAGCAACTTTGGTGCATGATGATATTGTGGATGATAGCAATATGCGACGAAGTTTTTTTTCTGTAAATGCACTTTGGAAAAATAAAATTGCGGTTTTAGTAGGCGATTTTCTATTGTCTAAAGGCTTATTATTATCTATTGATAATAATGATTTTGATTTATTGAAATTAATTTCTGTAGCTGTTCGTGAAATGAGTGAAGGCGAGTTACTACAGATAGAAAAAGCGAGAAAATTAGACATTACAGAGGCTATATATTTTGATATCATCAGAAAAAAAACGGCAACATTAATAGCGGCTTGTTGCGGAATTGGAGCTGCTTCTGTTGGGGCAAATCAAGACTGCATCCGTAAAATGCGTAAATTTGGAGAGTATATTGGTATAGCTTTTCAAATTAAAGATGATTTATTTGATTACTCCGAGGCCAAAATAGGCAAACCAACAGGTATCGATATCAAAGAGCAAAAAATGACGTTGCCATTAATTCACGCCTTGAATACCTGTTCGAAAAAGGAAAAAGCCTGGTTGATCAACTCTATTAAAAAGCACAATAAAGATAAAAAACGAGTGAAAGAAGTAATTGAGTTTGTTAAGAATCATGGCGGAATTGCCTATGCAACGGCCAAAATGAACGGGTATAAACATAAGGCTTTGGCATTACTGCAAGACTTCCCAGATTCCGAGTATAAAAAATCGTTGGAAACGATGATTGATTATGTTGTCGCTCGCAAGATTTAGCACTGTTTTAGGAAACTGAGTAGTACCTTTTCTAATACTACAATTACAATGCTAAGAGTTCTTCTATAAATGCTCTTGAATTAGACAACCTTGGTACTTTGTGTTGGCCTCCTAATTTACTTTTTTTCTTTAACCAACTGTAAAATAATCCTTTTTTTGCCTGGTGCACTTTTGGTGGCATTAGTGTAATGTTTAAATTTCGCTTGGCTTCATAATCTGAATTAATCTCCTTTAGAGCAGTATCTAAAAATACAGAAAAGGTTTTCAAAGTATCTGGTATTTTACTAAATTCAATCATCCATTCGTGTCCGCCTTTTTCTTTCCCTTCCATAAAGATAGGACCTACGGTATAATCTAAAATTGCAGCACCTGTTTTTTCACAAGCAATTTTTAAGGCATCTTCTACATTTTCGATATTGAGTTCTTCACCAAAAACATTTATATAATGCTTCGTTCGTCCTGTAATTTTAATTCGGTAAGGATCTAAGGAGGTAAATCGTATGGTGTCTCCAATTAAATAACGCCACAAACCACTATTTGTAGTGATAATTAAAGCATAATCAATATCCTTTTTTACTTTAGACAAAGGAATGGTGGTAGAATTTTCTCCTTTATAAAGGGTCATGGGAATAAACTCATAAAAAATCCCATAATCTAACATGAGCAGTAGTTCTTTAGAACCATTGATGTCTTGTATTGCAAAAAAACCTTCAGATGCATTGTAGATTTCGTAGTATTTGAAATCAGCTTTCGGAATCATTTTTTTATATTGCTCTCGGTAGGGATTAAAATTCACACCTCCATGAAAGTAGACTTCGAGGTTCGGCCAAACTTCTATAATATTGTCCTTTCCAGTGCGCTCTAGGACTCTGTTTAGTAACACAAGCATCCAACTTGGCACTCCCGCCAAGCTTGTGATGTTTTCATGGAGAGTTTCATCAATAATAGCGTCCATTTTAATTTCCCAATCGCTCATTAAGGCTACTTCTTGCGCAGGAGCAGAACTATAATCTGCCCAAAAAGGCATGTTTTCAATAATAATTGCAGAAAGATCTCCTACATAAGAGCCATTGTCTTCATAGACTTCTGAACTCCCGCCTAGACGCAAGCCTTTCCCTGCAAATAAATGGGTTTCTGGATTGTTGTGAATGTAGTTACACAACATGTCTTTCCCAGCTTTCATATGGCAATATTCTAAGGCATCTTCAGAAACAGGAATAAACTTACTTTTCGCATTGGTAGTGCCACTGGATTTCGCAAACCATTTAATAGGAGCTGGCCAAAATAAGTTCTGTTCTCCTTTTCTACAGCGTTCAATTAAGGGTTCAAAAGTTTCATATTTCTGAATGGGAACCTGGGCAACAAAATCTGCATGATTTTTGATAGTAGCAAAATCATGCTCCTTTCCGAATTCAGTATTTTTAGCAGTCTGTAAAAGTTGCAGAAGCAATTCTTTTTGAACTTCGATAGGGTATTTTAAAAACAACTCAATTTGATGTTTTCGTTTTTTTAAAAACCAAGAAATTATAGAATTGATAATCTGAAAAGCCATGGAAATTCGTAAATTTGTATTGTTAGATACTGAAACGAAGATAGCTTTAAAATCGAAAACTAAAAACTGTAAAACCTTTTATATGAAGTACCAGGGAGTTTTAAAAAAAATGATGACTGAAAATGCTGCAGAAATTCAATATTATTTAGACATGCAAACTGATTTTTTAAATATGAATCAGTTACTAAATAAAAAAATTTCTTTGAACTTTGTAGGCTATGAATGTTTAAACTGTCATTCGCACAAGGAGATTTATAGACAAGGCTACTGCAAGTCTTGTTTTTTTGAGGCACCAAATGCTGGAGATTGGATCATGCTACCCGAGTTAAGTAAGGCACATTTAGGGCAAGAAGACCGAGATTTGGCCTACGAGAAATCAGTACAATTGCAGCCTCACATTGTGTATTTGGCAAATTCGGGAAATGTAAAAGTTGGCGTTACAAGAAAAACGCAAGTACCTACGCGTTGGATTGATCAAGGGGCACACGAAGCTATTGAAATTGTAGAAGTACCAAATAGATATT
>JAOKTT010000039.1 GCA_028336245.1 Polaribacter sp. | reverse complement strand
CTCTTTTTGGGAATGAAATTCCGGTAGATAAAACGAGTTATTTTACAGAGGTAAACCACCCCGGAATTTTATTAGAAAATCAAGAAAAATCTGCACTTATTTTTAAAGCAATAGATACACTTACAGAAAGCCAAAGAATTATTTTTACTTTAGCGAAAATTGATGAAAAAAGCTACCAAGAAATTGTAGAAATAACGGGTAAAAGTTTGTCATCTGTAGAATCAATACTGTTTAGAGCAAAAAAAGCATTGCAACAAAAATTAGAAAATTTTTATAAAAATGATACATAGGCGCAAGTTTTTTTAACTTGTTGCATCTAAATAAAAGTAGTTATTTATTAGCATAAAAAGAAATGAAAAATAAAGAATACCAAGATCGGCAAGTTGAAGCTACTTTTGAAGTATTAGAAGCCATAGAAAAAGTTCCAGTAAATCACTTTTTTAAGCACAAGGTATTGCAAAGAATACAAGCTGAACAGCATTTGAAACAACCTATTATTAGTTGGTTTACACCACAGTTTCAGTTGGTAATCCTTTTAGTTATTTTGTTATTAAACGCAAGTGTTATTTTTTATTCATTTTCTAATATTGAAGAAACATCTATAACCAATATTATGGCTTTTGCACAGGAATATGCCTTGCAATCTGACGATAATTCTATTTTAAATTAAATATGATGAAATCAAAATTAATTCCTGTTTTATTAATTTTATTGATAATATTAAATGGCATTTTAATTTTTATGTTGCTTAAAAAACCACATGAAAGTAAAAGACATTCACAAGAACGAAACTTCTTAATACAGGAACTTCAATTTACTGATGATCAAAAAGATAAATTTTTGTCTTTTGATACTGCTCATAGAGAAAATATGATGCATTTAGATCAAGAAATAAGAAAACAAAAAGATCGAATGTTCAATTCTTTTGCTAATGAAAACCTAAATTTAGATTCGTTATCAACAAAAATTGGACTTTTAGAAGGGAAAAAAGTTGTTGAGTTATTTAGGTTCTTTAGTAAAGTAAGAAATATTTGTACGCAAGAGCAGCAAAGTAATTTCGATACAATTATAAATAAAGCATTAAAAGGAGGTAAAGAAAGACCGCCAAGAAGAAAAGGCGAAAACCATACGCCAAGAGGTAAGAATGGAATGCCTCCACCAAGATAATTTTCTCATAAAGATTTAAAAAGCCCCGTTAATTGTAATTAAAAGGGCTTTTTTGTTAAAGTAAAGTCAAAGTGCGCAAGTTTTTTTTTAAAGCGGCATCTAAAGAGTATAGATAACATAAAACTTAAAAATGAAAAATCAATTAATTAAAATTTTTAGCTTATTCACCATTGTATTTACCCTTACCATAGCTTGTAGCTCATCTTCTACAGAAGATCAAGTAGAAGAGACTACAGGAACTTTACACAATGCATTTGCAGCGTTTGATTCGGATGAAACAGTTATTTATTTACAAGGTTCTAATGTAATCATAGAAGCTACAGGAAACCCGAATCATACAACACCTTATTGGGGAGTTGGACACGCAAAGTATGTGGCACCAACTGCAACAACAGAAGCAGATATGACACCAAGTAGAATTCCTGGCTATGACGGTTCTGCAAGCTTAACAGTGTCACAAAACCCAAGTTTGGCAAGTAGCACATCAAGTACAACTTTGGGGGCAATTGGTATTGCAGTTAGTGGCGCTGCAATTTTTAATGACCAAGAAGGAAACGGTGCTTTAGATCAAGCGGCAGTAACTTTAGACTATACAGGCGCCCATATTGGGCCACAAGAATATCATTATCATTTAGAGCCAAGAGCTTGGTCTGATGACGATGATGATTTAATTGGTATTATTTCTGATGGATTTTTCATCTATGGCAGAAAATGTAATGCTACAGGAACATATCCTACAGATTTAGATAGCTCTGGCGGTCACACAAGCACAACAGGACATACAACAACAGCAGAGTATCATTATCATATTATTAATGAAATGTATTCTACAACAGCAAGTTACATTGTTTTTGCAGGACCTTATCAAGGATCTCCTAATGCGGTTAATTAAGATTTTATTTTCACTTACTTTTATTTTAAGTAGTTGTAACAAAACAACTACTGAAAGTAGCCCGACAGCAATAAAAAGTATTCAAAATAGTATTGTTGATAAGAGTCAGTTGGAATTAATTCCAGAAAAAGGAAGGTGGTTTTATAAGAACAGACCTTTTAATGGTTTCGCAGTTGATTACCATCCAAATAATAAAATAGCAGAGAAAGTAGGTTATTTTAATGGGAGAAAAGAAGGGGTGGCTTTTAAGTATTTTGAGAATGGAAACATTCAGAAAAAGTTATTTTATAAAGAAAATAAATTAAATAAAAAGAAAGTTGTCTTTTGGGAGAATGGTAATTTGGCTTCAGAATCTACTTATAACAACGGATCAAAAAGTGGTTTACAACAAACTTGGTTTGAAAATGGACAATTAGCAAAGCGCAAAAATTTAAAGGAAGGCAAAGAAAATGGATTACAACAAGCTTGGTTGCTAAACGGTAAAATTTATGTGAATTATGAAGCTAAAAACGGAAGAATTTTTGGTTTACGAAGAGCAAATTTATGTTATCAATTGAAAGATGAGAAAATTACAGAAAACATTAAATAGATCTTTTTTACTACTTATTGTAATTATAATCAGTTGTAAAAATAAAGAGAAAGAAGAATTTTTAAGCAGGGTAAATACGCTGCCTTATTATAACGATGCTTCTTTTACGCCTAAATGGATAAATTCTAAAAATGATAAATTAAGTTCATTTCATAAAATACCAAATTTTGAATTGATCAATCAGAATGGTGAAAAGGTAACTCAAAGAACATTTGAAAATAAAATATATATTACCGATTTCTTTTTTACAACCTGTCCTGGTATTTGTCCTATGATGACAGATCGTATGTTGAAGCTTCAAGAAGAATTTAAAAAAGACACAGCTGTTTTATTTTTATCACATTCTGTAACTCCTACTATAGATTCAGTTCCGAAACTTAAAAAGTATGCCATTGATAACGGCATCATGGATAAGAAGTGGCATTTGGTAACTGGTAACAAAAAAGAAATATATGACTTGGGAAGAAAGTTTTACTTTGTTGAAGAAGATTTAGGGAAACCAAAAGGAATTCATGAATTTTTGCATACTGAAAACTTCGTACTTATTGATAGGAACAAACATATAAGAGGCATCTATAACAGTCTTAATAGGGCTTCACTAGCACAGCTTGTTGTTGATGTTAAAGCATTACAAAAAGAATAAATAAAATTTTGAATTAATTTTTAAAAAGTTTTATTCCTTGTGGTAGTGAGACTCTTTTTATTAAATAATATTTACCTCAATTTCTAAAGAAATACCAAATGTATGTAAAATCGATTCTTGAATTTTTTGTGCAAGTTTATAGATTTCTTTTCCCGAGGCATCGCCATAATTAACCAAAACAAGTGCTTGTTTTTCATGCACGCCACAGTTTCCAAAACGTTTTCCTTTAAAACCAGCTTGTTCTATTAACCAACCAGCAGGAACTTTAACATCAGCATTAGAAACGCTATAACTTGGAACTTTTGGATACTTTTTCTGAAGTTCTAAAAATTTGGATTGAGAAATCACAGGGTTTTTAAAAAAACTGCCGCTATTTCCAATTTCTTTTGGATCTGGAAGTTTCGATTTTCTGATAGCGATTATGGCATCAGAAATATTTTTTAAAGTCGGTTTTGTTATTTCCTTTGATATTAATTCAGCTTCAATTGCACCGTAAGAAGTATTTAATTGGTGTTCTTTTTTCGTCAATTTAAAACCAACAGAGGTTAAGATAATTTTTCCTTTATGTGAATTTTTAAAAATAGAATTTCGATATCCAAATTTACACGCTTTGTTAGAAAAGGTAACTAATTTACCTGAGGCAACTTCGAGGCCTTCTATTTTGGTAATGGTATCCTTTACTTCAACACCATACGCACCAATATTCTGAATTGGGCAAGTGCCTACATTTCCAGGAATTAAAGATAAATTTTCAATTCCACCATACTCATTAGAAATACACCATAATACAAATTCGTGCCAATCTTCCCCCGCATTTACAGTCAAGTAAACTGCTTTCTCATCTTCTTTATCAATAGAAATTCCTTTAATATCTATATGAACAACTAGGGTTTCAATATCTTTTGTAAGTAACATATTACTTCCTCCAGATATTAAGAAAAGATTTTTTTCAACTTTTAGAAGTTGTTGCAATTCATAAACAGAATCCACAGAAATAAAACGTTTGGCATTTACAGAAATACCAAACGTATTGTATTTTTTTAGTGATATGTTTTGTTGAATTTTCAACTAATTAGGATATTGTTTTAAGGCTGCTGCTAAAATTTCTACCGAACGTATTAAATCGGCTTTATTTAAAACATACGCAATTCTAACTTGGTTTTTACCCTCTCCAGGAGTTGAGTAAAATCCGCTTGCTGGCGCAACCATCACCGTTTCATTATTAAGGTTAAAATCTTCTAACAGCCATTGCGCAAAATGATCAGAATCTTTTATGGGTAATTGAGCAACGCAGTAAAAAAGCACCTTTAGGATTTGCAACTGTTACTCCGTCAATTTTTTCTAATTCAGAAATCAACGTATTTCTTCTTGCTACATATTCTTCTTTTACGTCAGTAAAATAAGAATCTGGTGTATCTAAGGCAGCTTCACTCGCAATTAATGCGTAGGTTGGTGGACTTAATCTTGCTTGTGCAAATTTAATTGCAGTTTGAATAAATTCTTCGTTTTTAGAAACAATACAGCCAATTCTCGCGCCACACATGCTGTAACGTTTCGAAACAGAATCAATTACAATGGCATTACCCTCTAGACCGTCTAAAGAAAGTATAGAAGTATGTGTTAAGCCGTCATAAGTAAATTCTCGATATACTTCATCCGCAATTAAAAATAAGTCGTGTTTTAAAACAATCTTTTTTAACTTTTCAATTTCTTCTTCAGAATATAAATAGCCTGTTGGGTTGCCGGGATTGCAGATTAAGATTGCTTTTGTCTTCGGAGTAATTAATTTTTCGAACTCTTCAATTTTTGGCAATGCAAAATTATTTTCAATTTTAGAAATTACCGGAACAACGGTAACCCCAGAAGCAGTAGAAAAACCATTGTAATTTGCATAAAAAGGTTCTGGAATTATAATTTCATCTCCTGGGTCTGTAATACTACCCATGGTAAACAATAACGCTTCAGAACCTCCAGTGGTAATTACAAGGTTATTTGCAGTAACAGGAATGTTGTTTTTTACATAATATTTTGCCAACTTAACTCTGTATTCTTCAGAACCTTCAGAACGCGCATATGCAAGAGTTTCTAAGGTGTTGTTTTTGACGGCGTCTAAGGCAACTTGAGGTGTTTTAATATCTGGTTGTCCAATATTTAAATGAAAAACATTGATTCCTCTTTTTTTTGCATCTTCTGCATAAGGGACCAATTTTCTTATTGGAGACTCTGGCATTTGTATTCCTTTCTTAGATACTGAAGGCATATTTTTTTTTTAAAAATTTAACTCTGCAAATTTCCGAAATATATTTTGCTTTAACGCCTAAATTAAAGAAAGTTTAGAAGTTGTTTTTTATGAAAAATAAATTTAAAATAATTTAATTATTGTAATTTTAAAAGTAAGGAAAAAAACAACTTGAATAAATTTTATTTTCTTTTGCTTATTGGTGTTTTGGATAATAGTTTTTGTCCATTCCCAAAGTGGATTTCGATTCAAAGAAAAAAAACAAAAAAAAACAGCGAATCTCCTTTAAATTGATACATAATTTAAGAGTGATTCCTATCGAAATTAAAGGCAAGGATCTTTTGTTTATTTAAGAAACAGGCGTCAGTAAAACTATTTTTTTTATAAACGAGAATGATAGTAATAGCTTATTACGATCTAAAAAGCTGTTTTTCAGTCGAAATGTGATCGTATAAAATCAAAACAGTAGTTAAAAACTCGAGTGCCAACAAAGCAGGTTTATAAGATGGAGAATTAATTATTAGAATAACAATAAACCAACATCTGAATTCAGCCTGAACGCTATTGCAAATGAGTTTAGCTAAAAAGGAAATAAGAGGATCCGAATGAAAATAAAAAATATTTGGTGTTGAAATGACTTTTAAATTTCGCTTGAAAAAAAAAATCTAATTGTCTGAAAGAATACTTTTTTCTTTTTCTAAAGAAATTTCTTTGTTCACAAAACCTTTAATTTTAATTACTTTTACAGCGTTTTTTGCATTGGAAGTAATGGTAATAGATTTCGAGAAGCCACCAACCCTTTTGGTGTCATACGAAACTTTGATTTCACCTTTTTCTCCTGGCATTACTGGTTCTGATGGTTTTTTTAGGGACAGTACAACCGCAAGAAGATTTTATTTTTTCAATAATTAATGGTTGATCGCCAGTGTTTGTAAATACAAAAGTTCTCTCTCCGTTTGAAGCTTTTTCAATTTTACCATAATCAATGGTTTCTTCTTCAAACTTAAATTCTTGGGCGTTGAAAGAAATACTAATAAAGAGTATTGCAAAAAATAATG
>JAOKTT010000038.1 GCA_028336245.1 Polaribacter sp. | reverse complement strand
GAACCATCATTTTGGGTAATATCTAAATTTATATCATAAATCCCGTCG
Source organism: Polaribacter sp. (assembly GCA_028336245.1). Lineage (GTDB taxonomy): Bacteria > Bacteroidota > Bacteroidia > Flavobacteriales > Flavobacteriaceae > Polaribacter. Next base: position 7,069 of record JAOKTT010000038.1, on the reverse strand, counting down.
TTGTTTGTTGTTCCAGTTCCTATAACTGAAAAACCATCTGTTCCGTAAATGGTTATGACACTATTTGGTTCAGCGTTACCAATAACTTTTTTTGTTGAAACTAATGAACTTTCAGGTTTAACTGGTGCCGTAGTATCTACTGTTAAATTTCCTAAACCTGCTATTGATGTGTTACCTGCTGCATCTGTGGCTGTTACACTTACAGTATAATCACCCTCAGAAAGTGTAGCAGTCACATCCAAACTCCAATCACCATCCCCATCTGCAGTAGCTGTGAACGTCTGTCCATCAACAACTACTTCCACTGTGGCTTGAGCCTCAGCAGTTCCCGTCACAGTCGGCGTTGTATCATTCGTTGTTAAACCTACTATTGTCGGCGTAGCCGGCGTAGAAGTATCTACTGTTAAAGATCCAGTTCCAGCCGTAGATGTATTGTCTGCAGCGTCGGTGGCTGTTACACTTACAGTATAATCTCCGTCTGCAAGTGCAGTTGTTACATCCAAACTCCAAACACCATCCCCATCTGCAGTAGCAATATACGTCTGTCCATCAACAACCACGTTTACTGTTGCATTAGCCTCAGCTGTTCCCGTTATCGTTGGGGTTGGATCATTTGTAGTAGTATTTGCATCAAAAACTGGTGCTAATGGTGCTATTTCATCTACATCATTAATACTTATTGTTATTAGGTCAGTTTTTGAAGTATTAGAAGCATCTGTAATTACTATACCAATACTATAAGAAATAGTTCCTGACTCATAATCTGGGGCAGTAACAAATGAAAGATTTCCGTCTGTATCTATACTAAAAAAGCTAACATCTGTTCCAGACAACGCATATGTTACATCTGTATTAGAATCAAAGTCATATACACTTGTTGTGTTCTCGTTGACTGCTATTGTTGTTGGTGCCGCTTCAGTAGTTGAGCCGGTCTTTGTAAGGATAGCAATTTCGTCGTTTATTGTAGTTAGAGTAATCACTACATTATCTATGGCATCATAAGTATCATCAGAATTAGAATCATCTATGGCTATTGTTATAGTACTTTGAATATCACCGTCAAAATCAAAATCATCTACACCAGTCACAGTTATAGTTTGTGGAATGCCCATGTCTGTTGGAGTAAAGGTTAGGTTTTCAGGAGAAATTGATGCTTCAGTCAAATCTGATACCGAAAGATTAAGAACAACGTCAGAGGTGATTTCTGAGTCTAAAACAACAGTAAAGGAGTTTGATGTTCCAGATTCAGAAACCTCAATGTTATTTTTAGATACTGTAACTCCAGGAGTAACTTCTGGACAATCTGCATTTTCTGGCCTGGTCACACCATTTAATCTATCTTCGTAATCAAAAACTCTAAATGTTAAATCTTTAGTAGCTAAAAGTTCATTTGTGTTTTGATCATAGATATTTATAGTTACAGGGTAATTACCTTGTGTTAAATAGGAAATATCATATTTCTGACACTCGGTAAGATCTATCTCTGTGTAGAAATCTGTCTTGTAATTCGATCCTTGCGTTGATATAATTGAGCCTTTCAGTATATTCCCAGAAGCTAAAATTCCATTAAAATTAACCTGAACCAAGTTACCTATTTCAAAGTTGGCTTCATTATCTGCATTTGAAAGAAGCACAGCAACAGGTCCATTTCTTTGGATAATTTCACTAGTTAGATCTCCACAATAGGGGTCACAAATCCTATGACTTTGGTTTAAACTAGTACCCCAATCTGGTAACCAATCGATAAAGAGTGGGATGGGTGGGCATGGATTGGCTTGTGCTGGAATAGAATTATCACAAAGCAAATCAGTTGAATTCCGATAAGCATATCGTTGTAAAACAGTATACAATTCTATTTCGGTTCTAATCTCGCAATAGTTATTTGCACCGTCACCATCTAAATCTCCACAACCGTCAATTTCATCTGTGGCATGCCCAGTCATTTTAATTTCAATATTATCAGGAATTCCATCACCGTCTGTGTCAACATCTCCCCAAATCCAAGGTTCAGGAGCAACGCCAACATTTAGAACATGCGACAGACCCGCAAACAAGGCATCAGAATCTGAAGTTGTTGAAACATTAATAGTTGACGAAACTCCATTATAACTGCTATAATAATATCTCCAGCTATTTTGAGGGTGGTTAGATAAAGGCGATAATTGGACGGTTTGTGGAACATTCCAATTATTGGCCGTAAATGTTAAAGAGTTTATAGCGCCTAGTATTGGGTCTCCAGATCCATTTGGGGAATATGTTGGTTTAAAGTTTTCGACAGAAAATTGAACAATGACATCCGAGGTTGGCTGAGCTGGTAAAACAACAGTAAAAAATGGTCCAGGTATTATAGGATATCTGTTATCTGTATCATAATAAATATCGTTAATAGTGTTTGTTGTTGGATCTTTAAGATCACCAAAAATTAACTTAGTATCGTCGTCACTAACTTTAACCTTTACATTTGCCTCAGCATAATTTCCTATTCCAGAATCAACTGAAACAATCATTTGATTTATGGTATTTCCATCTATATCACTATCATCTACCGCAGTGATTGTAAAATATTGGATGGTATTCCAATTCGAATTATCAAAGGTTAAAGGTCCTCCAGAAATTGTAAATTCAGTGGAAGATGTTGCTGCAGAGAGCGTAACTTGACCTGTGGGTTCATGTGAAAGGGATACGCCTACTTGAGCAGTATTGTCAACTGTTTCAGCGATAGTAAAAGATAAATTATCAACAAATATTCTTGTGGTTCCAATATCCAAAGTTTGAAAAGACGCTGTTGTTGATTTTTCTGCGTAACGGACATTTGGTTGTGCATAAGTATTAGGTTGACCAATAAAGGTAAAACTTAGTGTGCTTGTCTTATCCCCATCAATTTCGCTGTCATCTGGTGCATTCACTTGAATGGTATGAGACAAGATTGGAATTTGTTGTCCTTGATTATTGTAATATGTATTGAATTTCACCACTGAAGGTTCAACAATTACAGCCTCTGTGGGGTCGTCTGAGACAATTTCAAGATAAACATCAGCACTATTTTGAGGACGAGCACTTATGGATACTTTATAAGACCCAGAAACACCTTCATAGGCTACATCTGAAATAGGTGTAACCGTAAACACAGCCTCTTCATTATCTGTAATATTGATTAGCGCTTTTTTAGCAGTAACCCATAATCCAGTTTGATACATATCGTAGTTAAATAGATCTATGCTCTTTATTAGTTCTTGATTTAAAACTTGATCGTCACTTAAAGTAATTACTAAAGGAAATTGTTGTTTACTGTCTAAATAATTACCAGGTGGAATTGTAAGGTTCCAATTATAATTCGAAAACTCAAATACTTCATCGCCGCCATCTGCAATGCTTATACGAGAAGAAGGATTGTTAAATCTTAAAACGTTTTGTTCAGTTACATTTTTACCAGAAACTTCAACATATAAAGTAACTTGTTTGTTTCCTTCAGTTTCATTAAAGTCAATCGTATAATTATCTGCCCAAGAAACTTCTAATGAACAGCCATTAGAGTCTACCGTGGCGCCAGAATTTGAGTTTGGACATTGATCATTCAGATCATTAATCCCATCTCCATCAGTATCAGCAATATATGGTGAAGTTCCGCCTGCAACTTCTTGTGCGTTTGTAAGTCCATCATCATCACAATCTAAAGCACCCCATTCTGCTGTTGGGGTATAGTCAGATTTAAGTTCATTTCCAGGAACATCACATATGTCTAGAAGAAAAGACAAGTCATTATTTGTGGTTGTATCACTAGAAGCACTAAGAATTCCTGATGCATTTGTAGGATAGTAATATAATCTACCGTAATATTCTTCACCATTCGTATAGCCATCGCCATCGCAATCTAAAGACATGAAGTAATCTATTTGTGCCTCGCTTTGAAAGTGAATTGACCATTGTCTACTACCCGTGATGATAGGTGGAAAATCGCATATAACTAGAGGATCAGTTCCTAATTCAACCTCTTTGGTATCAGATGTCCCATCACCATCATCATCAAGATCGGCATTATTACCAATACCGTCGTTATCAGTATCTAGCCATTCTGAAGAATCTGTGGGGAAAGCATCGTTAGAATCAACATACCCGTCTCCATCTTGATCATTCTCAACTAATAAGAGGCAAAATACGCGTGAGTCCGAGTAGGAGGAACTCCCATCAGATAGTTCCCAATCTATTTTTATTTTTTCTTGCGAACCGTCTAAATTGGTGGATGCATATGTGATTGAATTAATAATATTATCTAAATCTGAAGTCGTAGTTGCTGCGTTTAGGCTTATCGTTATTCCTGTTGCAGCATTACTCCATTGACCAATCACAGTAGCGTCGTTAACTCGTATGACATCTAGATTGTCACTTAACCGAACTGTATTTTCATCTAAAGAATATTGATCTGTTGAACGGATTTCAGAATTTGAAGCATCATCTATATATGGTAGAAAAGTAAGGTTAAAATTAGAATAATTACCAGGATCTGTAAAATCTGAAATATTTGCTAAACCATTATGTGTGCTTGCTACAGAAAAAATTGTATAAGGCGCATTAACAGTATAATCTGGTGGATAATATGGATAAGATTCTGATATTGTAAATGTAGCAGTTGTAGCGGGAGTAACATATTTAGGAGTTGTACCTGGTTTTAATAACTTAGATATTTTATTTATAGTTATTGTACGTTCACCTCCTGACAAAGAACATGGATCACCTTCTATTTTGTAATTGATACTTTCTAAAAGTAATTTAGTAGTCTCATTAGTGCTACCACTTGTTACACCAGATACATCTTTTGTAAGATCCAAAGTAATACTACTTGACTTACCGTCAGTGGCGTAATCAACAACATAGGAGTAACCACTTGACAACGTACCGGTTTGGTCTGAAGTAATACTCAACTCTTCCCCATCAAAGATTAATTTTTCATTTAATCCGGGCGTTATTCCCTGAACATCTAAAATAAGTTCAGAAAAACCTCCGTCGTTTAAATCATCTTTAACATAGTCTGAATCAACAAAATCTATGTCTGAAACAGAAAACAAAGGGTTACTGAGAGGAAATCCAGAAATAGTATTGGCTGATGTATAATTAGGAGTTGCTTGAAATATAATATTATCTACTTCATAACTGTATTTAAAAATAGGATTATAACGAGCACCATTGAACTGTATATAGTTTGCAGCATTATACGCACCAGTATTTACTTCTTTTAAGACAAATAAAATATTTGAAACTCGCGAATCTCCTGGTGTAAACTTATTAATATCTTTAAATTGAATGGTTATTGTATGTATTGGATCATTAGCGGAATTATAGTTAAAAGTTCCATATCTCTCTGTAAAAAGTATAGGGTGAGTAATGGTATAATGCAATGTTTCAATTGTAACAATTCCAGAGTCAGCATCTACAGTTTTGGTATGGTTTGGATAATAACCATTTTCAAAATAAAGCTCCAAGTTATAGTCAGAATTATAATCTAAATCCTGTATTTTAAAAGTTTTAACTTGGGCTCCCACGGGTGTAACCTTTTCTGCCGTGTCTTGTTGCCAATCTGGACCTACAAGTAGTTCTAATTTATTATCATTATTAGTAACAGTTTCTAAAAAATCTCTTACTGGATCTGTAACATTATAACTATCTGCAAAATCTTGATATGTTCGACCAGTATCAACAGTACCGCTAACTTTAATTGATGCAAAATCATTTTGGGGTACTAACTTTGCAGTTACTTTCACCGCATCATAAATTTCCGCTCCGTTTGAATTATACCTGTATAACCTGAATTCAAAATCCCTATCGATTTCATCTATTTCTCTTAAATGTCCTTCTGCTTTGTAGGCAAAAGAATCAAAAATAGACTTAATGGTCATTTCCTTGAACAAATGATCACCCATAGTCAGATGAGGTTCTAAATAATCGATGGGTGTGTAAAATTCATAGTAACTACCCGCTTGTGATCCAGCACCACTTCCAGTAATTGTTCCTACTTTACTTGTGTATTGACCTAGAAATGGTGAGTAAGTGGCTTTTCCTTCTAAAACGGTCCTCGTATAGTTATAATTACCAAATCTAAGAGTAGCGGGGTCGTTATAATTAGGTGTGGTACCATGCGCATAAATAAAAGGACTATTGGTTGGTACGTGAATTTCACGCTCTACTTCAGATAAGTTATTCAGAGGCTCACCAACCACTGCTATATCATTCCAGTCACTAGGTTTAATAAGTTCAATCCTGTGATAATCGGTATACCTATTTGAATACGTAAAATTGTTAAAACTTTCAAATAGAAATGATTCAGGGGAATGTTCTTGAATATTTATAGGGGCTAGTGTAATTGTTTGAGACGTATCTTTAGAGCTAAGAGCAGATCTAACCTGAAAAACAAATTCTTGAGAATCTACAACAATTTTATATTCACCAGGATCTAAGTCTAAGGACGTAAGATCTATGGTCCAAGAACCATCATTTTGTATGGTGAATGAATTATTACTTAAAAGGGTACAGTTTGAGACGCAGATATTACGATCAGTTCCATCATACACAATATACTTCTCAAGAGTGTAGCTTTTAGTTTGATTTGATAAATTAGATACTCCCGTTAAAACAATAGCATCTTCAGAAGTAAACGCTTTAGAAGTTAAATTATAATCAATGATGGAAAAAGAAAAGGTATATGAACTATGATTTGTCTTATTTATTGATAAACTATAATTTCCAGGCGCTAAGGTCAATGAAGAAATGTCTATTGAAAAAGCATTATCAAATTCTTTGAACAAGTAGTTTGACTGAGATGGATCTAGCACAGTATTTGAAGGCGTTGTAATGTATAAATCACCATCCAAATCAGTATCTAAATTGACCGAAAAAGTACCTGCTTGGATAGAAGTCCCCTCTTGAGTAATGTCATAATTATAGGTGCCATTATAATATTCAACACGTTCACCCGAAGAAATAGTTCCTGAGTAATTATTATTCTCTTCTTGACCAGATAAGCGGATAAATCCAATCAACTCTGATTGAGCGTAAATGTGAGTACTCTTTAAATGTA
>JAOKTT010000037.1 GCA_028336245.1 Polaribacter sp. | reverse complement strand
TGTAAAGTAATGTGCTCCTTGATGTTTCCCAACTACCTTTCCGTCTTTGGGGTTGTAAGAGAATTTAGTTGCCAAATGTGCGAGTTCTGCTGCTTTATTTTCAAATTTTGGCGTTAATTTTGTGTACTGATAGAAATCCGAAGGAATCGTTATAATTTTTCCCTCTTTAGGTTGTAATTTTTGCTGTAAAAACTCGGGAAGTCTTACTTTACCAATGAAGCATAGGCCTTGAGAATCTTTTTTCTCTGCTGTAATTAGATTCGCTTGTTTCGCAATCTCTCGAACTTCCGGTTTTGTTAATGCACCAATAGGAAACATTGCTTTTGCTAATTGCACTTGAGAAAGTTGACATAAGAAATAAGACTGATCTTTATTTCCGTCTTTTCCTGCTAATAATTTATAAACTGGTTTATTATCAATAATTTCTTCTCCTTTTCTGCAATAGTGACCCGTTGCAACATAATCTGCACCTAACTTTAGCGCGATGTCCATAAAAACGTCAAACTTTATCTCTCGATTGCATAACACGTCTGGATTTGGCGTTCTTCCTTTTCGGTACTCATCAAACATATAATCTACAATACGTTCTTTATATTGATTGCTCAAATCAACCACTTGAAAAGGAATTTCCAATTTTTCTGCCACGAGCATTGCATCGTTACTGTCCTCTAACCAAGGACAATCATTGGAAATAGTAACGGAATCATCATGCCAATTTTTCATAAAAAGCCCAATAACTTCATAGCCTTGTTTTTTTAATAAATGAGCTGTAACACTAGAATCTACGCCCCCAGATAGACCAACAACTACTCTTTTCATTTTTATTTTAATTGAAATACAAATTTACGAATTAGATTTTTATTTATTCAATTTTAACTATAGGAATCAGCTTGAAGTTTACTTCTAAAAACATTAAACTTTTGTTAAATCTAAGTAGATTGTTACATATTTCATCAGATTTGTTTAATAAAACGTTAGATTTGTTAGACAATTCAAAACCCCCAATATGAAAGTTTTCAAAAATTTAGTAAAAACAGTATTTTTTTTAACCGTGTCATGTATTACTCTTTTTAGTTGTAGTAATGATGATGAGATACCAACTCCGCCGGTATTACCTGAGCCCACCAACACAATAGCAGATTTTGTAAGCAATAAAGAAGATTATAGCATTCTTTTAGAAGCCTTGCAAGCGGCAGATGGTGACTTAGATGTTGTTTTATCTGGTGAAGGACCTTTCACCGTATTTGCTCCAAACAATGCAGCTTTTACAACTTTTTTATCTGATAATAACTTTAATGCTTTAAGTGATATCCCAACCGATATTTTATCACAAGTTTTATTAAATCACGTAGTTAGTGGAAATACAGTATCCTCTGTCTTAACCACTGGATATGACGTAAGCAGCTTATCTACAGCAACACCAAACGGCAATAATATGAGTTTGTATATAAATACAACAGACGGTGTTGTAATTAACGGAGTATCTACTGTGACTACTGCAGATGTATCTGTGGATAATGGAACCATACATGCAGTGAATGCCGTTATTGGTTTACCGACAGTGGTTACATTTGCAGCAGCAGATCCTAATTTTACTATTTTAGTAACTGCCTTAACGAGACCTGATTTAACCTTTGATTATATAGGAACGCTTACCACAGCAAACGGAACAGACCCAGCTCCATTCACAGTATTTGCTCCAACAGACCAAGCTTTTGTAGATTTGCTTGAGGAATTAGATGTAGATTCTTTAGACGATATCGATGAGCCAACTTTAAATGCAACTTTAAAAATGCATACGGTTGCTGGTGCAAATGTTTTAGCAGCTGATCTTAGTGATGGTTTTATTATTACTACCTTAGGAGGAGATATTACTGCGAACGTAACTGATGGTGCTACTTTAACAGATGCAAATGATCGAGTAAGTAATATTATAGCAGTAGATGTACAAGCAAGTAATGGTGTAATTCACGCAATTGACAAGGTTCTTTTAAAATAACCGTCTCACAAAAATTATTTTAGATATAAACCCTCAAGCGAGTCCTTGAGGGTTTATTGTTTTTTATAAATATTTCTTTTATTTTTTTTTAAGGCCTCTTCCGAAGCAATTTCACCATCTAAATAATACTCCCATTTCCCCGCTCTTTTTCCATTTTTATAAAATCCAGTTTCTTTTAGGTTTCCGTTAAGCTCAAAATATTTTGCCAAGCCATTCGGCACATTGTTCGCGTACGTGATTTCTTCAATCAAAATATTTTTACTAGAAAACTTGCTAGTAATCCCCTCTAATAAACCATTTTTATATCTCGAAACTGCGGTTACTTGTCCATCCGGATAATACACAAATTGTTCACCATGCAGCAGTCCATTTACATAGTTTTCTTTAGACATTACTTCACCATTGTGATTGAAATATTTCCAAACACCAACTCTGTTTTTATTATTTAGAAACCCCTCTGTTTTAACTTTACCTTGAATCGTGAAAAATTGAGCAAATACTGAGTCTGAATTGTTATAAAAAGTTTTAATAATCACAGGGTGCTTTGAAGATGTAATATCGTAAAACTTAAATACCCCTATTTCTTTACCATTCTCAAACTGCCCTGTATAACGTATTCTTTTATTTGGATGGTATTTTTTCCAAACACCAATTCGTTTATTGTTCGTATTAAACCTATTTATTTCTTGTCCAAAAATAGCTCCGGATGAACAATAACAAACTAAAAAAACAAGCACAAAAAACACCTTTTTTAAATAGATCATGTAGATATAAATTTAAGCAAATATAAACTAATTGACTGTTAAATAAAATGAACGATCAATTCCTATCGTCAAATAAACCCTGAATTACAAAGAAAAACAAACGATAAAAAGATGCATAAAGACCTTAATAAATGTCTTTTAATTCTTATTTTTGCACCTCACAACACAACTAAAATGAACCTAACACAATTAAATGCAATCTCTCCTATTGATGGACGATACCGGGATAAAATTAATAAATTAGCAAACTATTTTTCAGAAGAAGCACTCATAAAGTACCGGGTACAGGTAGAAATTGAATATTTTATTGGATTGTGCGAAATCCCCCTAGCGCAATTGGCAGATTTTGATGCACACTTATTTCAGGAACTACGCAGTATATATCTTAATTTTTCCACTGACGATGCTCAGAAAATCAAGGATATTGAAAGCATTACAAACCATGATGTTAAAGCTGTTGAGTATTTTATCAAAGAAAAATTTGATGTACTGGGACTTCAAAAATATAAAGAATTCATCCATTTTGGATTGACTTCACAAGATATTAATAATACTGCCATTCCACTTTCTATCAAAGAAGCAATGGATGCAGTTTATATTCCTCATTATTTTGAACTGATCACAAAATTACAAGAATTAGCAACCGAATGGAAAGACATTCCAATGCTTGCCAGAACCCACGGTCAACCTGCGTCTCCGACCCGCTTAGGTAAGGAAATCGATGTTTTCATAGTGCGTTTAAAAGCGCAATTCAATTTATTAAGTGACATTCCTGATGCTGCTAAATTTGGAGGGGCAACTGGTAACTTCAATGCACATAAAGTAGCCTATCCAGCCATTGATTGGAAGGCTTTTGGCGGGAAATTTGTAAAAGAAAAACTAGGCTTACACCATTCTTTCCCTACAACACAAATAGAGCATTATGATCATATGGCAGCCTTATTTGATGCCTTAAAGAGAATAAATAATATTATCATAGATTTAGACAGAGATTTCTGGACCTATGTTTCTATGGAGTACTTTAAGCAAAAGATTAAAGCAGGTGAAGTGGGCTCTTCTGCAATGCCACATAAAGTAAATCCTATCGACTTTGAAAACTCTGAAGGAAATTTGGGAATGGCAAATGCCATTTTCGAGCACCTATCTGCAAAACTACCAATTTCTAGATTGCAGCGCGATTTAACGGACAGTACGGTATTGCGGAATATAGGCGTTCCTTTTGGTCATACAATTATTGCAATTACTTCTACAATAAAAGGTTTAAATAAATTGCTTTTAAATAAAGAAAAATTTGCACAAGATTTAGAAAATAATTGGGCAGTTGTTGCAGAAGCAATTCAGACAATTTTAAGAAGAGAGGCGTATCCAAACCCTTATGAAGCTTTGAAAGGTTTGACAAGAACTAATCAGAAAATTAACCAAAATTCTATTGCTAATTTTATTGATACTTTGGAGGTCTCGTTAGAAATAAAAGAAGAATTAAAGGCAATTACACCCGCAAACTACACAGGAATATAGTATGAAAAAAAGATCAGAAAGAAGTATAAGAAAAGTGCTAATTAGATTTATTTCAGAAAAAAAAAGTCCACTGTTCTTTTCGTTTGTGTCCTGTTTTCTTTTACTTAACTTCGCGTCTTGTTCGTCAGAAAAAGGAAATCCTGAGCGATTTAAAACGGGTGTTTTTGAAATCCCTGCGGGCAACGGATATGGTGCGACAAAAATCACTCGAATTGACAGTTTGCAGATTGAGGAATATGACAAAATCATTAGTATTTCTAACGATAGTATCGTTGGAGAAAAAAAAATAAAACAGATAGATACCCTGTATATTGAATGGAAGAATAACTTTTTCTATTCTTTAAAAATGAAGTCTCCTAAAAAAGAATTAGATAGAGATATCTTATATGTTCAAATTACTAAGATTACCAAGAACTCTTACGACTTTTCGGTAAAAATAGGCTTTAGTAAATATTTGACCGAAGGTACACTTACTAAAATAGAGTAAATCTATAAAAACGGATGCGCTTGCGCTTTCTTTTAGATTTAGATACACAGATAAGTTCAAACATTATAAATTCTTGGTGGTATTTTTTTTGAGTACTCCCAAACTTTAATGATATTCCATATCTCTCTGAAAAGATAGATTGTATTTCAAAGGATATTTGTAACTTTCCGGTCTTGTAAGCCTCGTTTAAAAAAAGAAAACATTACACTACTTAAAAAACATACCGCCCTTTTATTTCTGATTGTATTTTTTTTACCCTCTGGTATTGAAATCATGCATGCCTTAGAAAATCATGCACACCAGGTATGTCATTCTAAAACTGAAAATCATGTGCATGAAGACAGTACGGATTGCGATTTTCGTTTTTTTAAAGTAAATACGCCTTACCCACCAAATAACACCTTTACATTAACAGAATCTATTAAAAAAACGATTCTTATTGAGGGTTCTTATAATTTCATCTTAGATTATCAACCTTTATCTTACCGCCTAAGAGGACCACCTGCTTGCTAGTATTAATTTATTATTAATATTAAAGCATTCAAATGATTCAAAAAATATTTTTTTGTGCATTCTTATGTTCAATAACCGTAGCAGGTTATTCACAACAATGCACCTATAATTTCAAAGGTATAATTACGGACTATCACGATGGCTCTTCAATATTTGGAGCTACTATATATATTAAAAATTTAAATAGATATACAACATCAGATGATGCCGGGAAATTTGAAATTAAAAATTTATGTAATGGAGAAATTCATCTACTTATTTCTCACATTTCTTGCGAAACGAAAGAGGTTTTTGTCAATATAGATGAAAACATTTTTCAAGAGTATACATTAGAGCACCATACAGAAGAACTAAAAGAGGTTCTTATTGCGTCAGCTTCAGAACTAAAAACAAAAACGATGCAGTCTTCTGTTTTAAAATCTGATATGATTGATAAATATAGCAGTCAGAACTTAGGTGATGTATTGAAAAACATTACTGGTGTTTCTGCAATAAATACTGGTAATACTATTGTCAAACCAATGATTAATGGATTGCATAGTAGTAGGGTTATTTTGATGACTAATGGTGTTCGCTTGCAAGACCAAGAATGGGGAATTGAACATGCTCCTAATATTGATATTAATACCGCGGAAAAAATTACGGTTATAAAAGGTGCAAATGCATTAGAATATGGTGGAGACGCTATTGGAGGTGTTATCGTTGCAGAACCAAATAGAATTATTGTAAAAGACAGTCTTTACGGGAAAAGTATTGTGTCTGGACAAACAAATGGACAGGGTTTTAGCCTACATTCCTCCATATCAAAATCAACAAAAGAAGGGTATTATATAAATGCAAAAACAACCTTCAAAAAATATGGTGATTTTGAGAGTCCAAATTATATTTTAACTAATACCGGCTTAAATTCTGAAGCATTTTCAGTGCAAACAGGTTTAAAGAAATTTGAAAGTGGCTTTAATCTTTATTACACGTATGTCAAGAATGAAATTGGAATTTTAAAGTCTTCGCATATCGGAAATATCGAAGACTTGGTAAATGCAATAAATTCAGATGCCTCTTTAATTGTTCAGGATTTTTCATACGCTATTAATTCTCCTAGACAAGAAATAACGCATCAATTAGTAAAAGGAGACTATTATAAAAGATTCGAAAAATTAGGGAAATTAACGGTACAATACGACTTTCAAAATAATAGAAGGTTTGAGTTTGACATACGGGTTGGTGATGATAGAAACAAACCTGCAATTGATTTAAATTTGAATTCTCATGCTATAAAAACAAGCTTTGAATTTGATTCCAAATCAAACCAAACCTATAAAGTAGGATTGGTGGGCGCGTATCAAAATAACTTTGCAAATCCAAATACTGGTGTCAAAAGATTGATACCTGATTATAGCAAGTATGATTTTGGTTTATTTAGCATTGGTAACTTTAATTTAAATGACAACACCCGTTTAAATTTTGGGATTCGATATGATCTTAACTATATCAACGCAAAGAAGTTTTATTTTAAAAGTAGATGGAAAGAAAGAAACTACGATGTTGATTTTAGCGATTTAATCATTGGTGATTTTAACACACAATGGTTAGTAAACCCTAAATTTATGTATCATAATTTTTCTACTTCTATCGGTTTTTTTCACCGATTCAATTCAGAAAATTCTTTTAATTTTAATTATGCTTTGGCGAAGAGGTCTCCAAATCCGTCGGAATTATTTAGTGACGGATTGCACCACTCTGCTGCAAGAATTGAGTTGGGTGATTTGAGAGCAGCTCAAGAAACGGCGAATAGAGTAGCTACTGGTTATGATTTTCAAAATGAAAACACCAATATATCTGTGGCGTTATTTTTTAATCATATTCGTAATTTCATCTATATAGAACCCAATGGAACCGAACAAACAATTCGGGGTGCATTTCCTGTTTGGGCCTATAAGTCAACTACTGCAAATTTATTTGGAGTGGACATTAATTGGCAACAAAAAATTACGAATCAAGTTAATTTTAATAATAAAACATCTTTAATAAGAGGAGTAGATGCGAGTAATGGCAAGAATTTAATAGATATTCCTGCGGCAAACACTCAAAACACGGTCGGTTATACAAACAAAAAATGGCATCACTTTAATGCCAATTTAGAAAGTAATTTTGTTTTTAAACAAAATTTATTTCCGAATAATAATTTTGAAGTTTTTATACCAACCACCAATTCAAACCTCTTATTAGATATTAGCGCGACTCCGAGCAGTTATCATTTACTAAACTTTAATACAGATGCAACTTTTAAAGTAACACAAAAGACAAATGTAACCATCGGATTAACTGTTACAAATATTTTAAACACCAATTATAGATCGTACTTAAATAGGTTAAGATATTTTGCAGATGATCTGGGAAGAAATTATGTATTACAGTTAAAATTTAAATATTAAACAAAAAAAACAAAAAATGAAATTAATTAAAAAC
>JAOKTT010000036.1 GCA_028336245.1 Polaribacter sp. | reverse complement strand
GCATTTTCATCAAGTAGTAATCGAAGAGTACCCTTTGTTTGAGTATCAACCCTATGAGCTAGCATTGTCGAGTAAAATGGTTGAAGTTGTGAAAAAACATGATTTAGACGTCATACACGCACACTATGCAATTCCGCACGCATATGCAGCGTACATGGCAAAACAGATGCTAAAAGAAAAAGGCTTGGACGTGCGTGTGGTAACTACACTTCATGGAACTGATATTACCTTGGTGGGAAGCCATCCTAATTATAAGACAGCTGTCGAATTCAGTATTAATAATTCAGATGTGGTCACCGCAGTATCCAATAATTTAAAGGATACAACAAATAAATTATTCAATATTACAAACGATATTAAAGTCATCTATAACTTTATAGATGTTGACAAATACGACAGCGCACACAAAGAAGAATGCAAGCGTTTTGCCTTGGCAAAACCGCATGAAAGAATTTTTACACATGTCAGTAATTTCAGACCTGTAAAAAGAGTGGAAGATGTAGTGCGTATTTTTAATGAGGTTAGAAAAGAAGTTCCCTCTAAATTATTAATGATCGGAGAAGGACCAGAAAGAGTAAAAGCAGAAAAATTAGTTAAGGAATTAAATATTACGGAAGAGGTCTTTTTTTTAGGAAATAGTACAGAAGTAACAAAGATTCTCTGCTATACAGATGTTTTTCTATTGCCTTCACAAACGGAAAGTTTTGGTTTGGCTGCGCTCGAAGCGATGGCAGCAGGAACAGCAGTTATCTCAACAAATACTGGAGGTCTTCCTGAAGTGAATATTCAAGGAGTCACCGGATATTTAAGTAATTTAGGTGATGTGGCAGACATGGCCAAAAATGCGATAGCGATTTCCAAAGAAGATGCAATTTTAGAAAAATTTAAACAAAATGCTAAAAACCATACACGCCAATTTTCTTTAGAAAGTATTCTTCCCGTGTATGAGGCTATTTATACCTCTTGTTATCAAAAGAAAGAAGTATAGATCTCTTTTTTTCTAACTTTTGCGATTATAAATAAATACCCCGCTAAATTTATTTTTTATTGAAGATCAGTGGCTAAGGAGTTGTTTTGATACTCATAAGGAATGTTTTTAGTAAATACTGCAGATTATACCAGCAAAGGCAGGTCGGTTTTTAATTATTTATATATCTTTCAATTTCTTAACATTTTAAATAGTTTTATGAAGAAAGTAGCACTGCATTGGAAAATTTTAATAGGAATGGTACTTGGTATCGCTTTTGGATTTGTAATGAATTCTGTAGCTGGAGGAAAAGGATTTGTAACCGATTGGATCAAGCCTTTTGGAACTATTTTTATTAATCTTTTAAAATTAATTGCGGTTCCTTTAATATTAGCCTCTTTAATTAAAGGGATTTCAGATTTAAAGGATATTTCCAAAATTAAAAAGATGGGTTTTAGAACCATCTCTATTTATGTAGGAACTACGCTAATTGCCATTATAATTGGTTTATTGATTGTAAATACAGTGAAGCCAGGAGCAGGAATGTCTGCGGATACCATCGAGAAAATTAAAGCGAAGTATGAAACAGATCTTGGAGTAACAGATAAGTTGGTAAAAGCTTCGGTTCAAAAAGATGCCGGACCATTGCAGGCATTAATAGATATTTTCCCTAGTAATATTTTTCAGTCTTTTGTGGATGCAAGCATGTTACAAATTATCTTTTTTGCATTGTTCGTTGGGATTTCTTTACTCTTAATTCCAGAGAAAAAAGCAAAACCATTGGTAGATTTTTTTGATTCTTTAAATGAAATGGTCATGAAAATGGTGGACCTAATTATGCTTTTCGCACCCTATGCTGTATTTGCATTATTAGCAAATGTGATTATTGCTTTTGATGATATTGAAATTCTTTTAAAATTATTAGTCTATGCGTCTTGTGTCGTTGGGGGCTTACTTTTAATGATTGCTTTTTATCTCGTTTTAGTAAAGGTGTACACAAAAAAATCACCTTTATGGTTTTTAAAACAAATTAGTCCCGCACAACTTTTGGCTTTTTCTACGAGTTCTAGTGCAGCAACGCTTCCCGTAACTATGGAAAGAGTAGAAGAGCACTTAGGAGTGGACAAAGAAGTTTCTGGATTTGTTTTACCGGTAGGGGCTACAATAAATATGGATGGGACGAGTTTATATCAGGCAATTGCGGCGGTATTTATCATGCAGGTAATTTGGCCAGAAGGCTTAACGTTCTCCAACCAATTAGTAATTGTTTTAACTGCATTATTAGCTTCTATCGGATCTGCCGCGGTTCCAAGTGCTGGGATGGTAATGTTGGTCATTGTATTGGAATCTGTAGGTTTCCCTGAAGAATTACTACCTATCGGATTGGCATTAATTTTTGCAGTGGATCGCCCTTTAGATATGATGAGAACTACGGTCAATGTTACTGGAGATGCTACCGTTTCAATGATTGTGGCTAAATCTTTAGGAAAACTGAAGGACAAGCCTGTTGAAAAAAAATGGGACGATACGTACAAGACAGTAAAGTAGTACCTCGTTTTAGCTTTAGAATGATGTGTTTGCACTCTTTTATTATTTCGTTTAAAAAGGATGTCCTTATTTTAGAGCGATAAACCTTATTGGAAATCAAAGGTCCTTTCGTTTCTTAAGTTTGGTTGTAAGAAAACTTGTATAAGGAAAATATCATTAATTTTGCTTGTAGAATTCAAAAAAGAACTAAAGATCCAATAATGTCACGTTTTTAGTTTACTAACAATGGTCAATTTTTAGTTAGCACTAGAGCTGTTATATAGAAGGGGAACTAAGGCAAAAAAATCATGATTATTGAACGCAATGTGCAGAAATATTTTTGTTTGTAAAATGTATTTTTGCGGATGAACGCGGCTAATTCAATTTTAATTTTAGCAATTTCACATCCGCTTAAAGGGAATGTTTTTTATAGCAAATATTTTATATGCTATAAATTTAATTATTTTTAAAACCGACCCCATGTTCTTTGCGCAATGCAATCAGCTATGATATGCCGGGATTTATTTATAACTGTTAAAAAAAGCCTTTGGTGCGATTAAATTCAATACCTTTCAAAGGAGCTGGTTAAAAACTTTTTTTATGTCTAATTTTTAGTTTGATAAAGGCAAGCTTCTAGAAATCGACTTCCAACTTTAAAACGGCCCTGTGAAATACTAAAATAGCTGTTTTGAATAGGTGAATTAGTCCAATATTGTATTGTATAAAAAGTGCGCACGAGAAGACTCGAACTTCCATGAACTTGCATTCACAGCCCCCTCAAGGCTGCGCGTCTACCAATTTCGCCACGTGCGCTAAATACTAAAGTAAAAAAGTTAAGCTTACGCTTAACTTTTTTTTGTGACCGGGCTGGGGCTCGAACCCAGGACCCTCTCCTTAAAAGGGAGATGCTCTACCAACTGAGCTACCAGGTCAATCTTTTACCTTAGCGGCTGCAAATATAATGGCAATCATTGAAATTAATGGCATAAAAATGATTTTTTTTTCGATATTTGTCCAAATTTACAAATAAATGAAAATTATACTTTTAGGGTACATGGCTTCTGGAAAATCTACCATCGGTAAAGAAATTTCTAAAAAGCTGTTTATGAATTTCATAGACTTAGATGCATACATTGTCAAGAGAGAAAATCAGAGTATTTCAGACATTTTTAAAGTAAAAGGAGAAATTCATTTTCGAGGCCTTGAGAATCGGTATTTAAAAGAACTTTTAAATGCAGATACTGACTTTGTACTTTCTTTGGGAGGTGGTACTCCTTGTTACGGAGATAACATGGCGCTAATACTAGCATCAGGTGCAAAATCTGCATATATAAAAGCAAGTATTCCTACTTTAGTTGCTAGGTTAACTGCTGAAAAAAGCAGCCGGCCTTTGATTGCAAATTTAGCAGACGATAAAATACCGGAGTTTGTTGCAAAACATCTTTTTGAGAGAAGGTTTTTCTACGAGCAAGCCAATATAATTTTGCCCACAGATGGACAATCTATTATAGAAATTACAACAGCATTAAGGATTGCACTACATTAAATAAGCAATTGCTTCTGTCCCTGTAAAGGCTACTTGTACGTGCTCTTTAATAGATGTGGATAAGGAGATTCCCTTGAAATCGGCTTTTACAGGATATTTCTTGTGATTTCTATTGACCAATACCGCCGTTTTAAAACGCTTTAATGGCACCGCTAAGAAATGTTTGATTCCGTAAATTAAGGTAGTTCCTGAGTTGAGTACATCATCTACTAATACTAGTGGTTTGTTAGTGTAATTTTCTGCGGACAAGGAGGTGGTGATGGGTGACAAAGGTTTTTTCTTGTCGATTACAACTTCGCAAAGCGTAACTTTTAAAGTAGATATCTGGGTTAGCACTTCTGCAATTTTTTTTGAAAAGGCATATCCATTTCCTATAATACCAGCAATAACAACTTCTTTCTCATCACTATTACTTTCGTAAATTTGGTATGCAATTCGTTTTATTTTTTGATTTATTTGCGCATTGCTTAAAATAATATGGTTTTCTGAAATCATAGGTCCTCGGTTGTATCTTCTTGATAATTGTCTATATCTCTTCGGTCTTTTTTGGTGGGTCTGCCCACACCTTTTTCTCGGTAATAGTCTTTGGAATACTTCAAAAGCTCCATTTTTTCAAATTCCTCCTTTGGCGTCACATCTTTTTTATATTGATCTACCAATTTAGCACCCACTCTGCTTTCTGGTAAAGCTAAAACTTTTATTTGATAGTTAATTTGATTTTTTCGAATGACAATTAATTCTCCTCCAAAAATATCTCTTGAAGGCTTTACACTTTTGGCATCCATTTTAACTTGGCCTTTTTTACAAGCAGTTGTTGCGATGCTTCTCGTCTTAAAAATACGGATACACCATAAATATTTGTCAATTCTCATAAAAAAAGTTAAAATATAATGTTTGTCTTTTTACAAAGGTATAAAAATGGTAGATTGCAGCCTTAAATTTTAAGATGAAATGAATAAAATAAAACATATTTTTTTACTATTGTTGTTAGGTGTGGCCCTAATCTATTCATGTGACGATGATAATAATGCTTTTGTAAACCCCTTTGCTGATATTAATCATGAGGCTTTGGCTATTTCTGATAATGATTCTATTATTAAGTTTTTAAAGAATAATTATTATGACATGGCAACGGATTCTGTAAAAACTTTAGTAGAAGGAGAAATTGCGCTATTTGATGAGCAAGAAAAGTTAACAATCATGGATGCTAAGAGAAATGATTTGGACTATACGTTATATATATATCATATAAAAGAAGGAAATCCGATACACCCAGATTTTGGTGAAGCTGCGGATGACAAGGGAAACCCTGCAGTATCAGATTCTATTTATGCAAAGTATTCAGGACAAAGTATACTTTCCAGTTCGGAGCTAAGTACTGTTTTTGATGCTAATACTTCTGGAGCTTGGTTTTCATACGAACGATTAGCCGTAAGAGGTTGGTCATTTGGATTTACGAACTTGAAAGGTGGTTATTTAAAGAAAGAAGACAACGGTGACACATATAATGGGCCGATAACCTATTTAGAGGGAGGAAAAGGTATTTTATTTATACCTTCTGGATTGTCCTATACTTCTCTAAATCCAAATAATTATGGAAGTTCTCTAGTGAATCAAAATTTAATGTTTAATGTTGAGTTGTTGGATTTTGTTCAATTTACAGATCATGATAATGACGGAAGACCGTCCTCAGAGGAAGACGCCAATGATGACGGAGACTTAGAAAATGATTTTAGTGACAACAGTCAGCCTGGGGTGCCAGACTATTTGAACCCAACGATTTAGGCATATAAAGCGCTTCTTATAAATTATAAATAAAAAAAAAGGCTCTTGAGAAATCAAGAGCCTTTTTTTTAACTTTTTTCTCTTATAATTTATAAGACAAACCAAAAATAATTTGATCTATTCTGGTATCAAACGTAACATTTTCATTATTATCAATAAATTTAGATTCTATCGTATTAAATCCTCTTTCCCAACGCACATCAATTCCTAATTTCCCCAATTCGATACCGCCACCAAATTGCAAGCCAACAGTAAAACCTTTTGCATCTATATCAGAAATGCTATCAGCACTAAAATCTGAACTAAGTATGTATTGAAAAGAAGGTCCGATAAATACATTGCCAATACCAAAAAACTTTTTACCCAACAATACAGGAATGTCAATTTTCTGGAAATTATAAGTAGTATTATAAGCCGTAGTTCCATTGGTTGGTTTGTAAAGAACGTCACTTTTTAGGTTTGTATACACCAATTCTGGTCGTATATATAAACCTACTACAGGAACCTTAAAGCGCAACCAAATACCTGCATGGTACCCCGTTTTACTCTCAGCGCCTTCGAAAACATCTGCACTAGCATTGGTAATACTTTCAGAGTTATAGTTTACTCCTCCTTTTAAACCAAAGCTTACTTGGGCTGTGGTTAGTTGACTGCATGCAAAAGCAATACAGCAGATTAAAATTGTGTTTTTCATAGTTTTATATTTTATTTTCTTGCGATTACTCTTTTGACTGCTTTTACTACGGCGGCAGCATCCAAACCATATTTGGCCATCAGCTGCTCTGGTGTTCCAGATTCTCCAAAAGTATCATTGGTGGCCACAAACTCCTGTGGAGTAGGTGTATTTAAAGCTAAGGTTCTGGCTACACTTTCACCCAACCCACCTAATTTATTATGCTCTTCAGCGGTAACGATGCATCCTGTTTTTGCTACAGATTTTAAAATTATAGCTTCATCTAAAGGCTTAATTGTATGAATATTGATAACTTCTACAGCAATCCCTTCTGCCTCTAATTGCTCAGCTGCTTGCAGAGACTCCCATACTAAGTGCCCAGTGGCAACAATTGTTACATCGGTACCTTCTGTCAATTGAATTCCTTTTCCAATTTCAAACTTTTCATTAGCGGGCATAAACACCGGTACTTTAGGCCTTCCAAAACGTAAATATACAGGCCCATCAAAATCTGCAATTGCCAAGGTTGCAGCCTTTGTTTGGTTGTAATCACAGGTATTAATAACAGTCATTCCCGGTAACATCTTCATCAAACCAATGTCTTCTAATATTTGATGTGTTGCGCCATCTTCTCCTAAGGTAACTCCTGCGTGCGAAGCACATATTTTTACATTTTTCCCAGAATACGCAACAGATTGGCGAATTTGATCATACACTCTGCCGGTTGAGAAATTAGCAAAGGTTCCTGTAAACGGAATTTTACCTCCGATTGTTAAGCCGGCAGCGATCCCAATCATGTTCGCTTCTGCAATTCCAATCTGGAAAAAGCGCTCTGGATTTTCTTTGATAAATTGATCCATCTTAAGAGAACCAATTAAATCTGCACATAAGGCAACTACGTTTGGGTTTGTTCTTCCTAACTCTGTTAAGCCATCGCCAAAACCTGAACGGGTGTCTTTTTTTTCTGTGTACGTGTATTTTTTCATTATAAAGTTGTAAAGTGTTGTGTTGTAAAATTTTCGTAAAAATAAACTTTTATTTCTCTTTGAGGAAAGAAAAAACAGAATAGAAGGAAGACTTTTTAACATCTAACCGAAAAGTCTTCTCAAAAGTCCATTTATTTCCGCAGAGGCTTTAGGGCAGCTTCATTAATTCGTCATATAGCTTGTGAATTGGCAATCCTACAACATTAAAATAACTTCCTTCAATACTATCTATCCCAATAAAACCAATCCATTCTTGAATGCCATAGGCACCAGCCTTGTCAAAAGGTTTGTAATTGTTGATATAATACTGAATTTCTTCATCAGAAAGTTCTTTAAAATTTACGGTGGTACTGTCATTTATAATTTTTTGAAAAGAAAGACTCTTGATGGAAATGGATGTAATTACTTTGTGCTTCTTGCCAGACAGCGCTCTTAACATCGTAAAAGCTTCTTTTGCGTCTTTTGGTTTTCCTAAGGCTTTGTTTTCTAACCAAACAATGGTGTCTGAGGTAATAAGTAAATCTTTTTCTTGTAAACCTGTAAATGCTTTCGATTTTAAATCGGCTAAAAAGTCTGTAATTTCTGCTGCTTTTAGTTCTTTTGGATATTTTTCTTCG
>JAOKTT010000035.1 GCA_028336245.1 Polaribacter sp. | reverse complement strand
TTGATTATTTAGTTCAAAAAACATTATCTGAAGAAGACCTAGGTACATCAGCATCCGTGGGATCTTCTAAAGTTATGGACGAAAAGCGAATGAATATGGCCAAAAGAGCTTTTGCAGAATTAAATAAAGGGGATGTTGTAAATTTAGGAATTGGAATACCAACACTAGTTGCAAATTTAATAAAACCTGAAGATGGTATTATTTTACATACCGAAAACGGCATGCTAGGTGTTGGTCCAGAACCAGCTGATGGAAAAGGCGCTATGTATTACCCTGTAAATGCAGGTAAAGTACCTGTGACTGCATTACCTGGAAGCAGTTATTTTGATAGCGCAGATAGTTTTGCAATGATACGTGGTGGTCATATTGATGTTGCAATAATGGGTGGTTTAGAAGTAGATGCCTGTGGAAACTTAGCCAATTGGGCAGTGCCAGGCAAACCATTATTAGGTGTGGGAGGTGCTATGGATTTAGCATCTGGAGCAAAAAAATTAATTATAACTTTGAGACACATAGATCGATCTGGAGCATCTAAAGTTGTAGAAAAGTGTACATTACCTATAACAGATTATAATTGTGTAGATATGTTAATTACAGAATTAGCTGTTTTTAAATTTATAGATAGTCAATTAACACTAATTGAAATATTACCAGGAAGCTCATTAGAAGAAGTGAGACTAAAAACAGAAGCCAAATTTATTGAAAAACTAGATTAAAAAAAAATGAGAGAAGCATATATAATTGACACTGTAAGAACCCCTATAGGAAGTTTTAGAGGGGTATTAGCACCTGTAAGAGCAGATGATTTAGCCGCAATACCAATAAAAGCTTTATTAGAAAAATATCCTAATATCCCTAAAAATGCTATAGATGATGTGATTCTTGGTTGCCACAACCAAGCAGGAGAAGACAATCGAAATGTAGCTCGTATGGCGTTATTACTAGCTGGACTGCCATACTCTGTTCCAGGAGAAACAATTAATAGACTTTGTTCTTCTGGTATGTCTGCAATTATTCATGCTAACCGAGCTATTAAATCTAATGATGGCCATGTTTTTATTTCTGGAGGTATAGAACACATGTCTCGTGGACCATTAGTAATTTCAAAACCTACTTTGGCTTATGGAAATGATTCAAAAATGGAAGATTCTAGTTTTGGATGGCGTTTTGTAAACAAAAAACTCCATGAAATGTACGGTACAGATGCCATGGGAATTACCGCAGAAAATTTGGCAGAACTATATTCAATAAGTAGAGAAGATCAAGATTTATTTGCATACAACTCTCAAATGAAAGCGAGTAAAGCTCAAAAAAATGGCATTTTAGCAGAAGAAATTTGCCCTGTTGAAATACCTCAAAGAAAAGGAGTCGCTATAACTGTTAAACAAGATGAATTTATTAAACCTAATTCATCTTTAGAAAAACTAGCAACACTGAGAACGGTATTTAAAAAAGATGGTACAGTAACTGCTGGAAATTCGTCTGGATTAAATGATGGAGCCGCAGCCATGTTAGTAGTATCTGAAGAAGCTTTAAAAAAATATAATTTAAAACCAAAGGCCCGTATTATTTCATCTGCAGTTGTTGGTGTTGAACCTAAAGTTATGGGAATTGGTCCTGTTTACGCTACAAAAAAGGCGTTACAAAAAGTAGGATTAAAACTGAGTGATATGGATGTAATGGAGTTTAACGAAGCTTTTTCTGCACAAGCTTTAGCTTGTACAAGACAATTGGGACTCGAGGATGACGATCCAAGAATAAATCCAAATGGCGGTGCAATTGCTATTGGGCACCCACTTGGCATGTCTGGAACAAGAATAGTGCAAGCAGCTACAAACGAATTAATTCGAACAGGAAGCAGATACGCATTAGCTACTATGTGCGTGGGTGTTGGTATGGGGTATGCTATTATTATTGAAAATGCGACTATTTAATAAAATTTATAAATACTTTTTTGAATGTTTCAAACTAAACCGAATGGCCGACTTTGTTGACCTTAGAACCTAATACATATTTCTTAAATTAAATGATCTAAGCTAATATATGGCAAGAATACAGGTTGCTCGAGAGGTTGCTCCGCAGGTTTAAATCCTTGTTATTTGGTTTGATTTCTCTTTACTATTTTATTATGACTTAGTCATTATACTGTTGATTTTCATTGACTTATATAAAAACACGTAAAATGAAGTAAAACCTAAAACTTCCTGGAGGTACCACAAAATTATCCCGTAACTCATTTATAAACAATGATTTACGGGTTTTTTGGTTTTTAGGGTGTGCTCAAAGGTGTGCGCAGTTTGTAACATTACATAACGATTATACTGTTATACTTTAATTATGCAGCATGGTCCAATCTCTCCAAAACTTCAGCCTCTTTGTATAAGACACGTCTACCAATTCTACTCGGAACAAGTATATTTTTCTTTTCCCAATTATTCAAATGATTTAAATGGCATGCCTACATAATTTTCGGCAATGGTCGTTTTGTATGCTTTAGACATTTTTATATAATCAACTTTTGCTTTTTGTAAACGGTATGTGTAAGAGCCATGTGTATCTTGTTTATGGAAAAGCGTAGTCATAAAATTTGAAAAATCTTGTGCTCTCCAAATTCTTTTAAGTGCTTCTTCAGTATAATTATCTAATTGTTTTGTTGAATTGTTTTTGTAGTAATCTACAAAACCATCAACTAAATGTTTAACATCTGCAACAGCTAAGTTTAAGCCTTTCCCTCCTGTAGGAGGCACAATATGACCAGCATCTCCTGCTAAAAATAAATTACCAGAACGGAGGTTGTCTATCATGTGACTTCGCATAGGTGTAATATTTTTGTCGAAAATTGGACCTGATTTTAATTCCCAACCTTTAGTCGCTAATCGCGTTGAAAGTTCTTCCCAAATACGGTCGTCTGGCCAATCATCTAAATTTTCATTATTAGCTACTTGTAAATATAAGCGACTAACAGTTTCAGAACGAAGGCTGTGTAATGCAAATCCATTTTCATGGTACGCATAAATTAATTCATCGGTAGAAGGTGCAACATTAGCTAAAATTCCTAACCAACTAAAAGGGTAGGTTATATCATAAGATTTATAACTATCTTTTGGCATTGTTTTTCTTCCTATACCATGAAAACCGTCACAAGCAGCAACAAAATCACATGCTATGACACCAGATTTGCCACCTTTTTCAAAATGAATTTTTGGGGTATCGGTATCAAAATCTACAATCTCTTTGGCGCCAGCTTCAAAATAGAGTTGTTCTCCCTGTTCTAACCAAGCGTCGGTTAAATCTTTTACCACTTCTTGTTGGCCATAAATTGTTATTTTTCTACCGTCAGTTAATTCTGAAAAAGGTATATGTATTCGCTCTTCGTCAAAACTTAAATACACACCATCATGCTCAATACCTTCTTTTTCTAAGCGATTACTTAATCCTAATTCTTTTATAATATCAACGGTGTTTTGTTCTAATAATCCTGCTCTTACTCTGCCTTCAACATAAGGTCTTGAGCGCAGTTCTATGATAACAGATGCTATACCGTGTTTTTTTAGCCAATGTGCTAAAACTAATCCAGCAGGTCCAGCACCGATAATACCAACTTGTGTTTTAATTATTTCCATTTGAAAATATTAAATTCCAATTTCATTAAAGACTTCTTCTGCAGTATGTATGGCTTCATTGGCAGCGGGAAGCCCACAATAGATACCCGATTGCATAATAACTTCCTTGATTTCATCTTTAGTAACACCATTGTTAAAAGCGGCTTTAATATGCATTTTAAATTCAGGTTTTCTGTTTAGAGGAATTAACATGGCTAATGTTATTAAGCTTCTATTATGTTTATTTAGCCCTGGTCGTGTCCAAATTTCGCCCCATGCGTAGTTTGAAATGAATTCTTGAAAATCACTATTGAATTCATTTTTATTTAAAGTAGATTTATCAACGTGCGGATTTCCTAAAACCGTTCGTCTAACATGCATACCTCTGTCAAACGTTTTATTACCTATTATAAAATCAATTAGAACATCTGAATAGGATTCGGGCAATTCAGTGCTAGGTAAATGTCTAGCGTGAAATACTTTTAGTTTTGCACCCGCAATTTCTTTTTGCATAACTTCTGCCTGAGTTACTTTAGTAACAGCATCTTCATCGCCTGTAATAATTAAGGTATCTAAAGAGATTTTTTTAATATCTGATCTAAAATCAGCAGCACCAATGGCGGCACAACAAGCTGAATAGCCTACTTTACTATTCGCTAAAAATATCTCTTTCATTTCCGCAACGCGGGATGGATTCGTTTTATGATAACTCTCTGTAAACCATTTTTCCATAGTACTGTCAACAATGGCTTGCATCCCCTGATCGTTAATGGTCTTAATACGTTCGTTCCATCGATCTGCCGTTCCAATTTTAGAATCGGTATTACTGATGATTAGTTTATGCAAACGTTCAGGATGATTAATACCTAAGTACTGTCCTATTAATCCTCCCATTGATAATCCGCAGAAATAGACTTTGTCAATATGAAGCATGTCAAGAAGCTCTATTACATCTTGACCAAGCATAGCAATGGTATAATGTCCCTCGGTTAATTCACTTTCTCCATGTCCACGAGTATCATATTGTAAAACCCTAAAATAAGGGAGTAAATATGGTACAAGTTCATCCCACATTTTTAAGTCTGCTCCCAGAGAATTAGAGAACATGAGTACTGGACTATTGGGTGTGCCTTGAATTTTATAATTTGTTTTCATTTTCAGATTTTATATTAAATATTACTCCTATAGGCGGTGTCAATTACAAACACATCCGCACCATCTAACATGTTCATTACAAAACAAATAAATATTGAAGCGTATTGCAAATAGTTCTTGGTAATAACTCATGTTTTAATTCTACATCCCACGCTACTGCATACCAAGCATTCATCGGGAAAGATTCATTCATAGTGAATGTAGTGGTGTTTTTAGGCATTTTATTTAGTTTTTAATAGAATTTAAGAATACTTATTTGTAATTTTTTCAACCCATTTTATACTATTCCCAATAGCATTTTCAGGTTGAAATAGTGCGTCTATATTATCTATTTCAGGGTGTGTCTCTCTGATTATTTGTTTTAAATGTTTTCCTTCATCAATAGTGCGTTTACATGCTTTTTTTATGGCTTCATGTGCTTGCATTTTGCCTATTGTGTTTGATAGTTCAAAGGCTACTTTTTCTGCATAAATAAGGCCGTTTGTTAGTTCTATATTTTGAAGCATACGTTTTGTGTCTACTTCTAAATTTTCAATTAAATCAATACTTTTTTCAAGAGAACCGCATGTTAAACCTATTAATTGAGTTAATGTTTCCCATTCGGCATGCCAATAACCTGCAGACCGCTCATGTTCTTGTAGCATACTCGATAGCATTGTAGAAACTAATCCAGGTGTTCTGGCACTATTACTTAATATAAGTGCGCATGTTACAGGGTTTCTTTTATGTGGCATGGAGCTAGACTCTCCTTTGCCTTCTTGAGCACCTTCAAATACTTCTGCAACTTCTGTTTGCATCATTAAAGATATGTCTTTCGAAATTTTACCTAAAGAACCACTTAAAACCCCCAGAATACTGGCAAATTCATTTAAATGATCTCTTTGCGACTGCCATGGAGAAGTGTTTTTTAAATTTAAATATTCGGCAAATTTTATTTGAACTTCGTCTGTAATGTTGCTATTACCGCTACCAACAGCTCCACTTAATTGTATTTGCAGAACATCAGTTTTAACTTTTTGTATCCTAATTTTAGATCGGGTTATACTTTCTAACCAACGCGCAGTTTTTAATCCGAAAGTTATAGGTCGTGCTTGCTGAAGTAGGGTGCGCCCTATAGTAATAGTGGCTTTATGTTCTTTAGTTATATTTAACAAGCTTTTCTCAAGAACGGCTAATTTGTTTTCTATCCAAATAATGACTTGTTTTATTATAAGGACAGAAGAAGTATCAATTATATCTTGACTTGTGGCACCAAAATGCACATATTTTGAAGCTTCAAAATCTGAACTCTTTACAGCTTTTGTTAGTTGCTTTACTAATGGGATAGCGGCATTGCCGCCCAATTTTATGTCAGCTTTTAATGTATCAATATCTATGTAATCAACGTTACAACTAAATCCAATAATTTCGACTGCTTCACTAGGTATTAAGCCTAATGCTGCTTGAGCTTTAGCGAGTGTGGCTTCCGCAGTTAGCATATTGGTTATTACAGATCTATCAGAGAATAGCTGATTTATTTCATTAGAATAAAATGTTTCAGAGTATAAAGACATAAATATTGACCATTAAATTTGAAAAAAGACAGTTTCTTTTAAGCCCTGCATGTAAATATTAAACTCATAACCATCACTTGTTTTATTAGCAATTATTGTGTGTTGTCTTTCTTTAGGGATTGATTTTAGAGTAATATCGCTATTGTTTAGTTCTTCATCAGAAAAATAAATACGTGTATATGAATGTAATAATTGACCACGCATATAAACAATAACGTTTATATAAGGTGCTTGTCCATCAACCGAGTTAGGCTTTATGGTTAAAAACGAAAAATGATTGCTTTCATCGCTACCAGTACCATATCTGCCAAACAGTTTAGTTTCCCCATCATTTTGCCATAATTCAATCATAGCATCATTTATAGCGTTTCCTTTGCCGTCATAAACTTTGCCGTAAATGGTTATGGTATTTAAATTTTTTGAAGGGTCAACCATTTTATTGTCAACCCAACTTTTAAAATTATACCCATATTGCTCTGGTGTTAATCCGTAAGCAAAATAAGGGCCTATTGTTTGAGAAGGCGTTTGTGGTGATATTTTATTAGTTGTAGTCATTGTTATTTGTTTTCAAATGGTGTTTCGTTATGACCTCTTAATACAATATCAAATCGATATCCTAAAGCATATTCTGGTTCCGTTATTGAAAGGTCTAAACTTGAAACTAACAATTCTCTTCCTCTTTTAGGAATGGCATTATAAATGGGGTCAAATTCAAATAATGGGTCTTTTGGAAAATACATTTGAGTAATCAGTCGGCTCGAAATGTCGCCACCAAATAGTGAAAAATGAATATGATTTGGTCTCCAAGCGTTGTGGTGATTGCCCCATGGATATGCGCCAGGTTTAATGGTATAAAATTTGTAATTACCATTTGCATCTGTCATACATCTACCAGCTCCTAAAAAATTTGGATCTAATGGCGCATCATGTTGATCTACCTTGTGTATATATTTACCAGCAGCATTGGCTTGCCATATTTCTATTAAAGTGTTTGGAATAGGTTGTCCCAATTCATTTGTTACTTTACCACTAACCACAATACGCTCTCCAATAGGATCACCGTATTTTATAGCATTTTTAGTTAAGTCATGATCTAAGATTCCCAGTTTAAAATCTTTAAAAACAGGACCCGATAATTCAGATAGGTTTTTTTTTGTAATAATTAATGGTTTACTTGGAGCTCTTAGAATAGTAGATTTATAATCTGGAGCTTTATATGGAGGTTGTAATTCCATATCAAATTGGTTATAAATTAATTTACCCATGATACTTATTCTGTTTGAATCAAAAATATCTAAATAAACAAAGCCAGTATTGGATTAAATAATTTTATAATTGTACAAAATAAACATAATATAAAATATAATTTACTTATTTTTGTTATTTAATAGAATCAAGTAGTTAATTTACAGTAAATTAAAGTTTAATTATTTTTTTTATTTTAAAAATAATTATGTAATATATTAACATGTTATGAAGCCTATATTACAATTTAAAGGACCTTATGGGGATAACCAAGCTTCCTTTATGCCAGATTTTATTCATTTTGAACCCTTAGAAAAGCGAAGCAAAATATATAAATGGGAAATAAGTCAGCACGTGCATTCAGAATTATTTCAGATGTTTATAATACGTTCTGGAAAAGGTATTTTGGTTTCTGGGAAAAATAAAATAGTGATCACTAGTCCATGTGTTATTAATATTCCTGCATCTATTATGCATGGTTTTAGTTTTGATTCTAATATAAGAGGAGATGTGTTAACGTTTTCTGATAATTACTTTGAAAGTATTTTAAAAAACAATGCGCAGTTGCATATAAAATTAAATAAGCTAAACCAATTTGTTTATGTTAATGACATTAAATCTTTTCACGATTTCACAGATTTAATCCATAAATTAAAGAATGAAATTTTAGAAGATCGTGTTGAAAAACAATTTAGCCTTCAATCTTATTTTCAATTACTTTTTTTAAAGTTGTATAGAAAAGGTTACGAAAATGAATATGTTGAATTAAATGTACCTAATAAAACATTAGTACATTTTAGGAAATTTCAAAACTTAGTTAAGCAATCATTACAAAGCCCCCTAACCATTGAGCAATATGCAAAAAAATTGAATATAACGCAAATGCATCTTAATAGAGTTTGTAATGCTGTTGTTGGAGAGTCTGCTTTAAAAGTTGTTCAAGGCTTCATAATTATTGAAGCTAAAAAATATTTATTAAATACTTCTTATTCAGTTTCAGAGATTGCTTATTTTTTAAACTTTAATGACCCAGCTTACTTTAGTAGGCTCTTTAAAA
>JAOKTT010000034.1 GCA_028336245.1 Polaribacter sp. | reverse complement strand
AGAAAAGATCTCAAATCTGTATTAATTATTGGATCGGGTCCTATTGTGATAGGCCAAGCATGTGAATTTGATTATTCTGGTTCGCAATCTTTACGATCTTTACGTGAAGACGGAATTGAAACTATTTTAATCAATTCTAATCCAGCAACAATTATGACAGATCCGTCAATGGCGGATCATATCTATTTGTTGCCCTTAACAACAAAATCAATTATTCAAATTTTAAAAGAACACCCTCAAATCGATGCTGTTTTGCCAACAATGGGTGGGCAGACGGCATTGAACCTTTGTATTGAAGCGGATGATAAGGGCATTTGGAAAGATTTTGACGTAAAATTAATTGGAGTAGACATCGCCGCCATCAACGTTACGGAAGATAGAGAGCAGTTTAGAGAATTAATGTTGAAAATTGGAGTGCCAATGGCACCTCAGGCAACAGCAACCTCTTTCTTAAAAGGAAAAGAAATTGCACAAGAATTTGGTTTTCCTTTGGTAATTAGGTCCTCCTACACCTTAGGGGGCGCAGGAGCTTCTATTGTTTATAAGGAAGAAGATTTTGACAACTTATTAAGTTACGGTTTGGAGGCATCACCAATTCACGAGGTGATGATTGACAAAGCGATGATGGGGTGGAAAGAATATGAGTTAGAGTTACTGCGTGATAAAAATGATAATGTAGTCATTATCTGTTCTATTGAAAATATGGATCCTATGGGAATTCATACTGGAGACTCTATAACAGTAGCACCTGCGATGACACTTTCTGACAAAACCTATCAGAAAATGCGAGACATGGCCATCCATATGATGCGTTCTATTGGTGACTTTGAAGGAGGTTGTAATGTGCAGTTTGCAGTTTCACCAGACGAGAAGGAGGATATTATAGCGATTGAGATTAACCCAAGAGTTTCGCGTTCATCCGCCTTGGCGTCAAAAGCTACGGGATACCCTATTGCAAAGGTAGCGACTAAACTGGCCATTGGATATTCCCTGGATGAATTACAAAATGGAATTACTAAATCTACTTCTGCGCTATTTGAGCCTACTTTAGATTATGTGATTGTAAAGATACCGCGTTGGAATTTTGATAAATTCGAAGGTTCAGATAGAACTTTAGGATTGCAAATGAAGTCTGTTGGCGAGGTGATGGGAATTGGACGTTGTTTCCAAGAAGCATTGCACAAAGCAACACAGTCTCTAGAAATAAAGAGAAATGGTTTGGGTGCGGACGGAAAGGTATATACCGATTACAATCAAATTATTGAGAAGTTAACCAATGCAAGTTGGGACCGCGTTTTTGCGATCTACGACGCCATTGCAATTGGAATACCACTAAGTCAAATTCACAGTATCACAAAAATTGATATGTGGTATTTAAAACAATATGAAGAATTGTTTCAACTTCAAAAAGAAATTGCGACATATTCTATAGATACGATCGAAAGAGATTTATTGTTAGAGGCAAAACAAAAAGGATATGGAGACAGGCAGATAGCCCACATGTTGGGTTGTTTAGAAAGTGCTGTATATGCGAAGAGAGAGGAGCTAAAAGTACAGCGTGTATTTAAACTAGTAGATACCTGTGCTGCAGAATTCAAAGCAAAAACACCATATTACTATTCAACTTTTGAGAACGAAATTGAAACTGCGACTGGAGAAATTATTATTGCAAATGAGAGTATTGTAACTGATAAAAAGAAAATTATAGTTTTAGGTTCTGGCCCAAACAGAATTGGACAAGGAATTGAGTTTGATTACTGTTGTGTGCATGGTGTATTGGCTGCTGCAGAATGCGGTTATGAAACCATTATGATCAATTGCAACCCTGAAACGGTTTCTACAGATTTTGATACCGCAGACAAATTGTATTTCGAGCCTGTTTTCTGGGAACACATATATGACATTATTCGTCATGAAAAACCAGAAGGTGTTATTGTACAATTAGGAGGACAGACGGCTTTAAAATTGGCGGAAAAATTAACTAAATATGGTATTAAAATTATAGGAACTTCATTCGAAGCACTCGATTTAGCGGAAGACAGAGGAAATTTTTCTACATTATTAAAAAACAATAATATTCCATATCCAGAATTTGGTATTGCGGAAACTGCAGACGAAGCTTTAGTTTTAGCAGATGAACTGGACTTTCCAATTTTAGTTAGACCTTCTTATGTTTTAGGTGGACAGGGAATGAAAATTGTGATCAATAAAGAAGAACTGGTTGCCCATGTTGTAGATTTATTAGGCAGAATGCCGGGGAATAAACTACTGTTAGATCATTATTTAGATGGTGCTATAGAGGCTGAAGCAGATGCTATTTGCGATGCTGACGGAAATGTATATATTATTGGTATTATGGAGCACATTGAACCTTGTGGAATTCATTCCGGAGATTCTAACGCGATGTTGCCAGTATTTAATATTGGTGATTTGGTCATGCAGCAGATTAAAGATCACACACATACCATTGCAAGAGAGTTAAAGACTGTTGGTTTGATTAATGTACAGTTTGCCGTTAAAAATGATATTGTATATATTATAGAAGCAAATCCAAGAGCTTCTAGAACTGTTCCTTTCATTGCAAAGGCTTACAAAGAACCCTATGTGAATTATGCAACAAAAGTAATGCTAGGTCATAATAAAGTAACAGATTTTAATTTTAATCCACAGTTAGACGGCTATGCAATTAAGCAACCAGTCTTTTCTTTTAATAAATTTCCAAATGTCGATAAGAAACTAGGACCAGAAATGAAATCTACAGGAGAAAGCATTTTGTTTATAGACAGCTTAAAAGATGATGCATTTTACGATCTGTATGCAAGGCGTAAAATGTATTTGAATAAGTAAACAAGCGCCTGCTATTTTAAAGTAAAAACATCCAATTCTAAAACATAGAGTTGGATGTTTTTTTTGAGTTGGAGAACCTTCTTTTTTTTGTTTATTAATTTTAACAATACTTTAAACAAAATTAATACGGAGCGGTGGATATATAAAATACCTTTGACTGTAATTAATCTTATAATCTATACATTATGAAATCTAGAAATTTATATTTAGCAGTGTTGGCCATTGGAGTTTTTTCAATGTCATCTTGTAAAACTTCAAAGTCAGAAGAAGTAAAAGAAGGGGCTGCAGCAGTAGTAACAGTAATACAGGCACCTAATATTGTTGGAGTAGCAGCAGGAAATGAGAATTTTTCAACATTAGTGGCGGCAGTGAAGGCAGCAAACTTAGTGGAAACGTTAAGTAGTGTTGGGCCTTTTACCGTATTTGCGCCTACGAATACTGCTTTTGCGAAGTTACCAGAAGGCACGGTAGCTAGTTTATTGGAGCCAGCGAATAAAGGAGCTTTAACAAGCATACTAACTCACCATGTGGTCGCAGGAAAATTTGACGCAGCGGCAGTAGTTGCAGCAATTAATGCAAATGAAGGTACATTTGCAATCACAACGGTGCAAGGTGGAACTTTAGTAGCTTCTCTGAACGGAGAAAATGTTATTCTAACAGATGAAAATGGAAATGTAGCAACCGTGGTTATTGCGGATGTAGCAGCTTCAAATGGTTTGATACATGCGATTGATCATGTTGTAATGCCAAAATAATTAGAGTATTGTAAAATTAGTGAAAGAGTCTTCAAGAAATTGAAGACTTTTTTTTTGTAGGTTTAAGAATAGAAAAAAGCCGAGTTACGAATCTTTCGAGCGCTTTACTTTGAGAGTTCAATTTTAGCATTACTTGCTGTTAAAAGTGGCAAGTAGTCCTCAATTACGAAAGTTTTGCTACTAAAACGTGAGGTTCTGTGCTTGCCTTCTTTTTGTCGAGTTATGGACCTTGCATAGCGTCTGATCTCCTCTTTATTCGTTAAAACAATTCCAGGTATGGGCGTACTTTTTCCCTGCTCATCTTTTGCGACCATCGTAAAATAAGAAGAATTACAATGTTTGGTTTCTCCGGTTCTAATATTTTCAGATTCTACGCGCAAACCAACTACCATAGAAGTTCTGCCCGTATAGTTTATGGAAGCTTTTAAGGTTAATAATTCCCCAACGTCAATGGGGTTTAAAAAGTCTACTTTATTTACGGATGCAGTTACACAATAGTTACTGGAGTGTTTAGAGGCACACGCGAAAGCAATTTGATCCATTAAATTTAAAATATGACCTCCATGGATTTTTCCCCTAAAATTAGAGTGGGACGGCAACATTAATTCGGTAATGGTTAATTGAGATGCTTCGATACTTTTAAATTTTTTAATCATATGTCAGATTTTATTTTGATTATAGCGGGGTTGTTGCTTGCTGTCTTCTACTGAGAATAAGTAATACTTGGTTTAAAAAACACAAAAAATGGTAGTCTGCTCAGGTCCAAAAATACAATTCTAATTTTTAAAATAAAAAATTATTGCGGAAGCAACCTTTTTTAAACGTTTGCAGTTCTTGTCTTTATAAAGTAGGAATGCATTAAAATACGGCAGTAAATGTTAAAACTGTTTATTGTTTTGATGCAAATATTTAACACTTTGTTTTGTAAAAGTATAGAAATAATAAATTATTTTTATCATTTATAAATAAAGCCTCTTTAAAAAATTGGGGGCAATTAAATACTAAATTATGATTAAAAAATTACTCTTATTTTTTACTTTTATTTCTTTTGGGCTATCTGCTCAAACAACACAGAATTTTGGTTGGTCATTCAATAGTGCTAATCTAGATACCACCATTGAGGTTGGTGATACTGTAATTTGGACTTGGGAAGGCTCTGGAACTCATAATTTACTTAAATTAACTGGACCAGAAACTGGATTTGGAGTTGATGCAGTAAGATATGCTGCAGGATTTGTATATTCTCATATATTTACTACAGTAGGTGTTAATACTTACGAATGTTCTCCGCATCCAACTTCTATGTTTGGAACTATTACTGTAGTTGCAGAGGGGGCTTTAAGTACCTCAGAAGCAAGACGTTTAAACTTTGAAATGTTTCCAAATCCGGCATCAGATAAGGTACGTATTCAATTGCCTTCTGGAGCTGAAAATGCTACGGTAGAATTTTATGATTCTTTAGGTAGATTGGCGCTTTCTAAAAAAGTAACGCGTATTAACAATCAAATGGATGTGAATGCTTTAAGTAAAGGTATTTATATTTTAAAAGTTTTTACAGCAGACCAGATCGGAAGTCAAAAATTTATTAAAAATTAAGTATCCCCTCAATTTTTAATAGTAGAAAGCCAATTGTATTTATAGCAATTGGTTTTTTTTATGCGCAATTTAGAGTAAATTTGTGTGCTTCAAAAAAAGACAAAATGAATTACATTTTATTTGATAGTGGTGTGAGAACAGCGCTATTACCATTTACGTACACGAGACCTGTTGCAGATATTAGAATCGGTATTTTAACCATTAGAGAAAAATGGGAGAAATATTTGGGCTTGACAACAACAACGATTACCGCAGCGCATTTAGAGGAAAAACATCCAATGGTAGAGTTGGAAGAAAATATTCTTATCAATGCTTCCTTTTGTCCAACAACAGCCTTGGTTGCTTTGGTGAAAAAGCTATCTAAGAATGAAGCTGTTTTTCAAGGGGAAGATGTGATTGCTTTTTATACTACAAATGAGCAAGAAGAGGTGAATTTTGACAGCTATACTCAAATTGAATTTAAAGAAGAGTTGATTCACATAAAAAATACTTGGGACATCTTTACACACAATGGTAAAGCAATTCAGCAGGATTTTGAGTTGGTAACTAAAGATAGAACTTCAGAACCGATACCAGCAGGAGTGCAGGTCATAAATAAAGAAAATATTTTCATTGAGGAGGGAGCAGAAATTTTGTTTGCGACATTAAATGCAGCTGAAGGACCGATTTATATTGGTAAAAACGCACAAATCATGGAAGGAGCAAGCGTAAGAGGACCTTTTGCGATGGGAGTACATTCTGTTCTTAAAATGGGGGCAAAAATTTACAAAGATACAACACTCGGTCCCTATTGTAAAGTTGGAGGAGAGGTAAGCAATGCTGTGATTTTTGGATACTCTAGCAAAGGCCATGACGGCTATTTAGGGAACTCGGTGATTGGAGAATGGTGTAATATAGGAGCGGGAACAAGTACTTCGAACTTAAAAAACAACTATGCCCCAGTAAAAATATGGGATTATGAAACTGGACGTTTTGCAAAAACAGGATTGCAGTTTTGTGGTTTAATAATGGGAGACCATTCTAAATGTGCGATCAATACGATGTTCAATACAGGAACCGTGGTTGGCGTAAGTGCCAATATTTTTGGCGGTGGTTTTCCAAGAAACTTCATTCCTTCTTATAGTTGGGGTGGCGCTGCCGGTTTTGTAACCTTCCAGATGAGCAAAGTATACGAAGTAGTAATCGCTGTAATGCGGCGTAAAAGTTTGTCTTTTGAAGAGACAGATCAAAAAATATTGGACGTTGTTTTCGAAGAAACAAAGCAATACCGGAAGAACTAGGACTCGCGGATTCCGCAGTTTCCGGATAGAATTGACACTAAAAAACCTCGAGCAAAAGCTCGAGGTTTTTTAGTGTTAATAAGGAATGATGGTGTTTTATAATGCTCCCCATTCTTTTAAAGAGGCAGTATTCATTTTGATATAAGCACCATTATTAGCAATTTTAGCATATTTTAAAGATGCCTTTGCAGCAGAAATAGCAGTTTTGGTTTTTCCTGCTTTTGCATGAATTAGAGATTGCTGTCTTAAATACCAAAATTTAGGAGCATCAGCGGTCATTTCTACCGCTTTGTCAATCCATACTTGTGCCGAATCCATGTCTTTATCCGTTTGCAAGTAGAACACAGCTGCACCAAACATATCATTCGCAGTGGGTCCGTTCATTACCTTTAGAATACTCTTTGAAACCATTTCATCCGTAGGTGTTTCAAATTTTAATCCCACATAGGTGTTTTCCCACATAATCCCTAAAACAGCACTACTGTTTGTTAAGTTATCAAAACCAATGGTGAGTGTTTCAATATCTATAGCTGATTTCTGAGTGGGTACAACAACGCGTGCCGCTACTTTTGTTTCGTCCCATTTTCCGGGAGTTCCCCAATTTGTTGTATCTGTATATAAAATAATCTCCCATGTTTTCTCACCAGGAATTGTATACAAGGCATAGCTTCCTTCTGCTAAGCTGTTTTCAGCAATTATAAAGTCTGTAGAGAACGTTAATTTGGTATTTGCATTGGCACCAGTTCTCCATATTTCTCCATATTCCGCCAGACTACCAAAAATAGTTCGCCCTTTCATGCTAGGTCTGGAATATTCTAATGTAATGTCTGTTAATCCAACTTTTTGTGTTATTTTTTGAGCAGGACTTGGTGCTGGTGTTTCAATTTGTGCATTGGTAATTGAACTAATCACAAGCAGTAGTATCGGTACTATTAATCTTTTCATAATATTGTAATTTAAATTATTGAATTCAAATTTAAGCTTTCATAAAACGATAAATGTTAACGATATCTTAAAGTAAAGCAATGTATCTTTGCTACTTTTAGTATCAGGAGTCTTTTGTAGAACTGTGAAAAGATTCCCGAAGCTGCAATCGAGCGTGAAAAAATAGTTAAAACAATCGTAATAATGAAAAGATACATCTCTGAATTTATAGGTACGTTTTCCATGATTTTCTGCGGCACTGGAGCCATGACAGTAAATGAAGTTACCGGGGGTGAGGTAACACATGTAGGAATTGCAATTACTTGGGGTTTGATTGTAATGGCAATGATTTATGCTTTTGGTGAAACCTCAGGGGCTCATTTTAATCCAGCAGTGACGATAGGTTTTGCTTTTGCTAAAAAGTTTTCCTGGAAAGAAGTACCTAAATATATTATTGCGCAGGTTTTAGGGGCTTTTGCTGCGAGTCTAGTTTTGTGGTACCTATTTCCAACGAGTGAAACTTTGGGGGCAACGATCCCGACGGTGGATGTTGGAAGGGCATTCATTTTAGAATTACTATTGACCTTTTTCTTAATGGTTGTGATCATTAATGTTTCTACGGGAAGTAAAGAAATGGGAATTGTTGCCGGAATGGCAGTAGGTGCTGTAGTGTTATTAGAAGCAATGTTTGCAGGGCCAATCACCAATGCTTCCATGAACCCTGCACGCTCGATCGCACCAAATATAGTTTCTGGAAATATAGCAGGACTTTGGTTGTATATAGTAGCACCCATTTTAGGTGCTTTATTAGCAGTGCTTTCTTGTAGGTTGATAAAACATGACAACTGCTGTGATGAAGCGGCCTGTTAATAAATAAAAACAACTATAATGTGTTTTAAGGAATGAGAAACGTTGGTATTTTAGGTTGTGGTTGGTTGGGAACTCCGCTGGCAACTTCGTTTTTAGATGTCGGTTTTAAGGTCAAAGGCTCTACAACTTCAGCTGAAAAAATTGATGCTTTAGAGGCTTTAGGGATTGAAACTTATTTGGTGAACATTTCCGAATTTGAGGAGTTTGATACTTTTCTAGAAATAGATATTTTAATTATTGCAATTACCTCAAAAGAGATAGATGGCTTTGAAAATTTGATTTCTCAAATTCAAAATTCGGCAGTACAGAAAGTGATTTTTATTAGTTCTACATCTGTGTATGGCAGTCTGAATCGAGTGATGACAGAGGAAGATACGGTCTTAAAAAACCCACTTACAGCCATTGAAAATTTATTTATAGAAAATACTTTTTTTGAAACAACAATCCTCCGTTTTGCTGGGCTGTTTGGAGGTGAAAGACATCCTGCTAATTGGTTTAAAGATGGGCGGAAAATTCCGCAACCAAAGGGATTTGTAAATATGATTCATCAGGAAGATTGTATTGGAATCATTCATGAAATTATTGCTCAAAATTGTTGGGACATGATCTTGAATGCCTGTTCTAATCATCATCCTACAAGAAGAGAGTTTTATACAATTGCAAAGCTGAGTAAAGGTTTTAAAGTTCCCGAATTTGAAGAGAATGAGGACTACCGATGGAAAATAATATCTTCAGATAAAGTGCAGCGCCTGCTGGACTATACTTTTATTCATGATCGATTGCTGTCTA
>JAOKTT010000033.1 GCA_028336245.1 Polaribacter sp. | reverse complement strand
TCAATGACACTCCAGTTAATTTAACTGTTTTAAATGAATTAAGAACAAAGCTGATAGACGTGCATTCTCAGCATCAAACCATAGAACTGTCTGATTCAAGTTTTCAATTTGAAATTTTAGATGCATTGGCTAAAAATAGGGAGCTCCTGGCCACGTATAAAAAAGATTTTAGGCAGTTATCCTTGCTTAAAAAAGAATTGCTAGCAATAGAAACTACCCAGAAAGAAGCAAATCAGCAATACGATTACAATTTGCACTTGTTTACAGAGCTTGATGATGCAGGTATTAAAGTAGACGAACAGTCAGGTTTAGAAGAAAAGTTAGAGAAGTTAAATAATATAGAAGACATAAAACTCAATTTATCTGAAAGTTTAGAGCTCTCTATAAATGAAGAGGTTGGACTTCAAAACGGATTAAATTCTTTGGAATTTAAAATTTCTAAAATAACATCTTTTTCAAAGGAATACCAAGAGTTAGCAGACAGAATTACTTCTATAAGAATAGAGATGGATGATATTGTTTCTGAGTTAGAAACTGCCAACGAAAATGTAGATTTTAATCCGAATAAAGTAGAAGAAATTAATGATAGACTGCAATTGTTATATAATCTTCAAAAGAAACATTACGTAAATTCAAATCAGGAATTATTGCTGGTTTTTGAAGAATTATCTGATAAGGTTCGGCAGGTAGAATCTGCGGAAGGAAACTTAAACCATAAAAAAGAGAAAATTTCAACACTCTCTATAAAATTAGATGCGGTTGCAGAAAAAATATCAAAAGCGAGAACAGCTACAATCCCTAAATTAACCAAGCAATTAGAGTTTTTGCTAACGGATTTAGGAATGGAAAATGCTCGTTTTTCTATAAAAGCAACACTTACAAATACGTATTTTAGTAATGGTAAAGACCATCTAGAGTTTTTATTTTCTGCAAATAAAGGGGGCAGTTTTGGGGAGTTGAAAAAAGTTGCTTCTGGTGGAGAATTATCTAGAATCATGCTATCTGTTAAGAAAGTATTGTCAGAAAACACGCAACTACCAACCATTATTTTTGATGAAATAGATACAGGTGTTTCGGGAGAGGTTTCTAATAAAATAGCCGCTATTATGCAACAGATGGGTATCAATATGCAGGTTATTGCAATTACGCACTTGCCCCAAATTGCAGCGAAAGGAAGTAATCATTATAAAGTATATAAAGAAGAGGTCAACGGGGTTACTGCCACAAACTTAAAACAGTTGTCTTCTGAAGAGCGCATCCTTGAGATTGCAGAAATGTTAAGTGGTAAAGAAATTTCTGATACCGCACTTACACATGCCAAAAAATTGTTGAATTAATTTTGAGATTAAGGCGATAAATTCGACTATCTCTTCAATTTTAAAATTTTTAAGAAACAACAGATTTATAGAAATTGAGACAATAAAGGGTTTAGATGTATTGCTTAGAAGAACGATCACCAATAAAAATTAAGGATTTGTACAATTTATTAAAAGGAAAAAAAGGAATTATATTTGGTGCATTAAACGAGCATTCTATTGCTTGGAAAACTGCTGAACGTGCACATCAAGAAGGAGCAGAGTTTGTTTTAACGAATGCACCAGCTTCAATTCGAATGGGAGCATTAGAAACGTTGGCTGTAAATACAGGGTCTCAAATAATTCCGGCAGATGCGACTTCAATAGAAGACTTAGAGCGGCTTGTAAATAGAGCAATGGAGATTTTGGGGGGTAAAATTGATTTTGTCTTGCATTCAATTGGAATGTCAGTAAATGTTAGAAAAGGAAAGCTGTATACAGACCCTAATTACGACTTTACAAAAAAAGGTTGGGATGTTTCTGCGGTCTCTTTTCATAAATTGTTGAATGTTTTATACAAGAGGAACGCCATGAATGAATGGGGAAGTATTGTTGCTTTAACTTATATGGCTGCCCAAAGAGTCTTTCCAGATTATAATGATATGGCAGACAACAAAGCCTATTTAGAGTCTGTAGCACGTAGTTTCGGCTACTTCTTTGGTCGAGATTATAAAGTGCGTGTAAACACCATTTCTCAGTCTCCAACGCCAACAACGGCTGGCACTGGAGTTAAAGGGTTTGACAGTTTTATTGCCTATTCAGAAAAAATGAGTCCTTTAGGGAATGCAACTGCTTTAGAGTGCGCAGATTATACCATTTCTATGTTTTCAGACTTGACCAAGAAAGTAACCTTACAAAATTTGTTTCATGACGGTGGGTTTTCTAATATGGGTGTTAGTGATGGAGTTCTCGCAAATTTCGTTGATGAAGAGTAGTTTTTTTATGCTATTTTTATAATTAAATTGAATTTAAGACATGGGTTTTTTTAAGAAAATTGATACAGTATTTACATCCTCTAAAAGTTTTAAGCGGATGTAGAGAACAGAGGTAGATCTTAAAATTGAAGAGAATATCGAAAAAGCAGGCCTCCAGAAGTTTGCAACATCTGATTATGGTGATTTGTATTTGAGAGTGAACGAATTAGGAGGTTTTTTAATTTTAGAAACAATTATAGTAAGTGCTACCAACTTTAAAAGTAAAAAAGGAAGTGCACTAACTTTTATTAGCGGTGCTGACACATTAAAATTAGAATCTGATGAACATAAAGTTGAGTCCGACTTTTCTAAAACCGTAAATAAGTCTATAACTAAAATAGATTATAACATATCAGTGGAAGAAGTGGATGACCTTAAAGAAGAAAAATATGATGAAGTTCATTTTGAAATCAACGGAAATGACATCTTATTTTCTGTCCTAACGTCCTAAATATTGAAACAATCATTCTCCATAATTATTCCAGTTTATAACCGTCCAAATGAAATAGACGAGTTACTAGAAAGTCTTACAAAGCAAGACTTTACTGGTTATTTTGAAGTGCTTATCATTGAAGATGGCTCTACAGTTAAAAGCGATATCATTGTTGA
Organism: Polaribacter sp.; assembly: GCA_028336245.1. Lineage (GTDB taxonomy): Bacteria > Bacteroidota > Bacteroidia > Flavobacteriales > Flavobacteriaceae > Polaribacter. The sequence goes on along the minus strand of JAOKTT010000033.1, from coordinate 6,207 downwards.
AAAGTATAAAAGTAAACTCAATTTAAACTATTTATTTAAGGAAAATTCTGGCGCAGGAGCAAGTCGAAACTATGGAATGGAGAATGCCTTAGGTAATTATTTTATTATTTTAGATTCCGATGTTATTGTTCCTAAACAATATTTATCAGAAGTAAAAAAAGGATTAGATACTAAATATACAGCTGCATTTGGTGGCCCAGATACTGCACATCCGAGTTTTACTCCGTTACAAAAGGCAATTAATTATGCAATGACTTCTATTCTAACAACTGGAGGGATTCGTGGTAAAAAGAAAGCTGTTGGTGAGTTTCAACCAAGAAGTTTTAATTTTGGACTTTCGAAAATAGCCTTTGAAAAGACACAAGGTTTTTCAAAAATGAAAAATGGAGAAGATATCGATTTAACTTTTCGTCTTTGGGAGAACGGATTTGACACACAACTACTGGACAAGGCATTTATTTATCATAAGCGCAGGAGTTCTCTGCAAGAGTTCTTTACACAAACCTACGGTTTTGGAAGCGCAAGGCCAATCTTGAATGAAAAATATCCAGAAACTGCAAAGCTTTTTTATTGGTTTCCTAGTTTATTTATTATAGGGTTTGATAGTAGTATTATTGCTGCCTTCTTTGATTATCCGCATGCGCTCTTTGTGTTTTTATGGTACTTGCTATTTGTCTTTTTAGATGCTTTCATTCATAATAGAAATTTAAAAGTAGCTCTTTTGAGTATTGTAGCGGTCTATACACAGTTTGCAGGATATGGACTTGGGTATTTAAAAGCGCAGCTTTTATCTAAGAGGTAAGGGTGCAGACGGGTATTTTGTGTTCTATGATATAAATTCAATTTCCGGTTGTAATGTGCACTCTGAAATGGCGTCAGGTGCGCGTACCTTTCAGCGGAGTGCCTTTTTCTTATCAGAAGAGGTGTACTTAGAATCCAGGTGTGTGAGAGTAGCGACTTTAATTTTTAGTTACTTTATTGTATTCATTAATTATGAAATACGCCCATACAACTACACAGACAATCACAAAAACGGAAAAACACAATATGATTTTATCTATGGTCATTGTGTATAAGTTTTATGTATATCATTACTCCTAATAAAGTTGGAGCCCAAAGACCAATAAAAATTCCACGAAGTTTATCGCCTGAAAAAAATAAATATTCTGCAACCACTATAATTGCAATACATAAAGTGAGCATTATGAAGTTGGAAACTCCTAATTTTCTAATAAATTTCATGCGTGTGCTATTTCCTATAAAAATAATTTAAATTCTGTCATTTTAGACCAATTAGGTATTATCTTTTTAAGATTTATTTTTTTTTTTGATTATTTAACATTAAATTGGGATGTTAAAACAATACATACCTTTCCATTTATATTGTAATTAATTGATAATTAGATTTATAGTGTCTAAAAATACCAAACAATTTACATTAATGAAAAAATATATTCATACAGTATTTATAGTAGCAACAATAATAGCTACAGTGTTTGATTTTTATGCCCAAGAACTACCACCTATTGAGATTTTTACTACAGAGGATTATGGAGGTGGAAATCAAAATTGGTCGGTCTCACAGGCAGTCAGCAAAAACATCTATGTCGCAAATAATAAAGGTTTATTAGAGTACAATGGTGCTAATTGGCAACTGTATCCTACGCCCAATGAAACCATTATGAGGTCTGTAAAGTGCATTGATGATTTGGTATTTACAGGCTTTTTTAGAGATTTTGGTTTTTGGAAAAAAAATAAATATGGTTTTTTAGAGTATACATCGCTCGTGGAAAAGAAGGCAATTCAAATGTTCGAGGATGAACAGATTTGGGAAATTATAGAATCGGATGGTTGGGTTTTATTCAAATCGTTGCAACGAATTTTTTTATACAATCTAAAGAATAATTCTTTAAAAATTATAGAGGGCACTGGTGTATTAGCTAAAATTGCTAAGGTGAATGACGTAATTTATTTTCAAGATTTGTCAAAGGGTGTGTTTAAAATAGAAAATGGAGTACCCGTATTAGTCTCAAGTAATACTGTTTTCAAAAAAAATAAACTTACAGAGATTTTTTTTAAAGAGGGTAAGGTCTTTTTTTTGACACAAAAACAAGGTTTTTATTTCTTAGAGAACAACATACTTGAAAAGTGGAATAGTACTGCAAACTCTTATTTGCGGAATAAAACAATATACAGTGCAGAAGTGTTGGATGATGGGACTATTATTTTGGGTTCAATTTCTAATGGTTTAATTTCTCTAAAGAGCACCGGAGAGATAGATACACAGATAAATCAAAACTTAGGTCTAAGTAATAATACAGTATTGGCAGTTTTTGAAGATGCAGATAACAATATTTGGCTTGGTTTAGATAATGGTATCAATCTCGTAAACTTTGATTCTTCTTTGACAATCTATATCAATAAAAATGAGTTTTTAGGAACTATTTATACCGCAATAATTTTTGAAAATTTTTTGTATTTAGGTACAAATCAAGGGTTATTTTATAAAAAATACAAGTCTAAAGATTCTTTTAAACTTCTAGAGAGCACGCAAGGTCAAGTTTGGAGTTTAAGAGTAATTGATGGGACGCTCTTCTGTGGACATGATTCTGGTACTTTTGTCGTTAAAAATAAAAAAGCGGACTTAATTTTTAAGTCACAAGGAACTTGGGATTTTAAAATTTTGGAGAAAAACTTAATAATTCAGGGAACTTATGATGGTTTATACATTTTAGAAAAAGAAAATAATGCGTGGCGTCTTCGAAATAAAATCAAAGGTTTTACGAACTCTGCTAAGTATTTTATAGTGGCAAAAGAGGGAAGTGTTTTCGTAAATCACGAATATAAAGGAGTTTATAAATTAGAGATAGACTCTTTGTATACCACTGTTTTGAAAACAGTAAAGGATACTTCTGTAGAAAAAGGAATTCACTCAAGTATTTTAAAACATAAAAATGATGTTTTTTATGCTTCAAAAAAAGGGGTGTTCAAATACGACTTCGAGAAGAATATATTTGTTTTAGATACAATTTATAGTGCGTTAATACCGAAAGATATCTTCGTTTCAGGGAAGCTCATTTTAGATGAATACTCTAATAATTTGTGGTCTTTTACCGATGAAGGTCTGCGGTTTTTAAAACCAGGGAAATTGAGTGATAAGGCTTCCTTAGTAAGCATCCCTATTAAGAGAGCACTGTTTAGGGGACCTGCGGGGTTTGAAAGTATTATTCATTTAGAAGATGAGAAGTATTTGGTCGGTACAATAACAGGGTATCTAGTGGTTGATTTAAATCGGATTGCATTGACGGATAATTTAGAGATTAATATCACACATGTTTTTAATTATCAATTGAATGAATCTCGAAAGAAAAGTTATGTACATAGAGAAGTTCGGTATGATAATAAGGTCAATAAATTAGAATTTTTTTATAACGTTCCTTATTTTAATAAGACTTCGAATATTTTATTTCAACATAAGCTCGAAGGCTATAATAGTAAATGGAGTGCTTTAGAAAGCTCCAATTCAGCCTTGTTTGAAAACTTACCTTTTGGAAGCTATACGTTTAAGGTGCGGTCAATGGTCGGGGGAAACTTAACTACGAATGTAGCCGAGTTTAAATTTAGTATTGAAAAGCCATGGTTTTTATCAAATATGGCAGTTTGCTTTTATGTTATTCTTCTTTTAACACTAATATTTGCTTGGTACTTTTTGTCAAAAAAATATTACAATAGAAAACAAGAAAAGTTGTTGTTGAATGCTCAAAAGGAATTAGAGTTAAAAGAGCTAGAAAGTTCGCAGAAAATCATCAAGTTAAATAATGATAAGTTAAGAAGCGATATTGAGAGTAAAAACAGAGAATTAGCAAGTTCTACAATGAGTATTATTAAAAAGAACGAGTTTTTAAATTCCATAAAAAATGAACTCTTAGAGAGTACAGAAAAAGATTTTTCTAAGGTGGTTAAGATTATTGACAAAAATTTAAACAATACAGACGATTGGAAATTATTTCAAGAGGCATTTAACAATGCAGACCGACAGTTTTTAGACAAACTCAAGGAGAAGCATCCAGGATTAACACCCAATGATTTGCGTTTGTGCGCTTACTTGCGTTTAAATCTTTCTTCAAAAGAAATTTCGCCGCTACTAAATATATCTCCCAGAAGTGTAGAGGTAAAAAGATACAGGTTGCGAAAAAAAATGGCTTTAAATCATGACGCTAACCTTACAAATTATATTTTAGAGCTGTAGTTTTGGAATATAAGAAGGTTGTAACTAAACATTACCACAACATTTAGTTTTGGAGTGTTGTTTAACATCCTAGCTACCCTCAGTAAAACTTATGAATTTTCTATTTTTTGTCTCATATAAAACATGTATATATTTTATAGGGGTGTTTATTGCGTATTTGACAATTATTTAGCTTTAAATTTACCATAAACTAATTAAATTTTTTTTTCATGGGAAAACAAGTTACATTATTCCTTCTTGTATTAATAGGTTTTTGTGCATCTGCGCAGACAATTAAGACAACTGGGATTGTTAAAGATGCAATTTCTGGAGACGTACTTCCGGGAGTAAGCATTATTATTAAAGGATCTAATAATGGAACGCAAACAGATTTCGACGGTTTGTTCACATTCGCAAACCTTCAGCCGAATGCTATTTTAGTCTTTAGATATTTAGGGTATAAACAAAAAGAAGTTTCCGCTAAAAATGGAGTGTTAAATGTTTCTTTAGAAATTGAAGCGCAGTCCTTAGATGAAATTGTTCTTATTGGATATGGTTCTCAAAAGAAGAAAGAGACAACGGGTGCTGTTTCGGTGGTTTCCAGTCAAACTATTGAAGATTTAAAACCAACTAGAATTGAGCAAGCCTTGCAAGGTCAAGTTGCGGGTGTTAATATAACAACTACATCTGGTGCACCGGGTGCTGCGTCTAGTATACGGATTAGAGGAGTTTCAACAAATGGAGACAACCAGCCTTTAATTTTGGTAGATGGAAATAGGATAGAGGATCTTAGTGTCATCAATCCGTCTGACATAGAATCGATTAATATTTTAAAGGATGCTACTGCCGGGATATATGGAGTATTGGCTGCCAATGGTGTCATTATCATTACGACAAAATCGGGTAGAAAAAACACAGACTTAAAAGTGGTGTTAAATAGTTATTCTGGATTGCAAAGTACAACAAGGGAGATTCCTCTTTTAAATGCTACAGAGTATGCACTTCTGGCAAATGAAGCGCATGCTGCAAACGGCGAAGCACTTCCTTTCACGAATATAGCTGCTTTAGGACAGGGAACAAATTGGCAAGACGAAGTCTTTCAAACAGCGTTCATCTCGAGTACAGATATTACCATAAATAAAGGTACTGAAAAGTCTACCTATTCATTTGGAGCTTCTTATTTAGACCAAGATGGTATTGTAGGTGGGGCTAAAGCTAATTTTAACAGACTTACTGCCCGTTTCAATTTTAATACAGATTTATTCAAAAACTTGAAATTCACTTCTTCTTCTGTGTATACAAATACTAATAGAAAAGGATTATCAGAAAACACTTTAGGTTCTGTTTTATTCAATGCTTTGAACATGCCTGCTAATTTAACTCCAAGAGTTGGACCCGCAAATGTGCAATATACCTTAGCGCCGAATTCGGGTGTTGGTATTGAGGTAATAAACCCACTTGCTCAAATAGAAGATTCATACAACAAGGCGTGGGTGAATAAATTTTCAGGAAGTTATGGTTTGAACTATTCTTTTCTAAAACATTTTTCTGTAGAGTCAAGAATTCAATTTAATGAGGCAAAAGTGACTTCTAAAGTATATACTCCTGAAGTTTTTTATGGCAATTCTAAAGTCTTTAACAATGGTGTTTTAGATGATGGCATAAATAATTCTGGGGTGTTCGAAGGAGAGCAAACTTATAAGGATTACACATTTGATGCTTTTGTAAAATATGAACAAAATATAAATGAGGTACATGATATTAAATTATTATTAGGAACCTCTGTGTATAGATCTCAAGGAATTAATGACTTAAGTCTCACAGGTTTTGGGGCGAACGGGAATTCATTAAGCAATGTAAATGTTGCCGAAGCAGACAGTTTTCAGGATAATCTAGAACTAAGTAATGCTCCTAGACAATTTTTTGATGATCGTTTACTCTCTTATTTCTCAAGGTTACAATACAATTATAAAAGTAAA
>JAOKTT010000032.1 GCA_028336245.1 Polaribacter sp. | reverse complement strand
GGTTGTAGTGCCCAAAGTCAAGGCAGAAAACTCACCAGAATCTGTTATCGTTCCAACAGATGTATTTGATGAGGACCATGGCGCTGGTGCACTTGGTGTAGTTGTCGCTGTAAATGTTGCTGTAGTATTGTATTCAATTGAACTACTTCCACTAATTACAGGAGATTCATAAACAGTTCCTGTTAAGGCTATATCAACACTAGTAGCATCTTGGCTTGTTACCGAAATATTTAAGTTAAAGTCACCAGTAGTAGCTCCAGTTAAACGCACAAAAATAGTTGTTTCAGCAACTGTTCCAGAGGATTGTGACAATGTTAATGAAGGGCTAAAGGTTGAATTATCTGTCGATACTTCATATCCTGAAGGGGCATTTATGCTTATGTCTGCTGTTAGGTTTTCGCCTGAAACAGTAAAATTTTGTGATGTACTGCTTAGGGATTGACATGTTTCAAAAGCTGATATATTTTGAACAATAGTCACTTCTGGTTGTGCCGTAAAATTTTGTATTCTAATTGAACTTCCTCCAGTAATTATTTCTGGAACACCATCGTTATTTATGTCAACCACTTTCAAATCATAAGCTGATTGTGAATTAGTTGATACTTGAACCCCAGCGTTAAATGAATGTAATCCAATTGTGGAAGTATTTTCATAAATGTAGATGCGACTTGAAGTAGATGCGATAATATCAGGAAGGTTGTCATTATTAATATCAACAATATCAAGAGCAGAAACTCCACTCAAACCACTCGATATGTCGATTGGACCAGTGAAACTAACTGCTCCTGGCGTTGAGGTGTTTTTGTAAACGTATATTCCGTTTGAATAATCAACAACTATGTCTTCTAATCCGTTACCGTCAAAGTCAGCCAATGCAATATCATTACCATTAACAGAGGATAATACAACTTCGGTTAAATAACCCGTGTCTGAAAGTGGCCGAATAAATAAGCTGGAACCCGTCGAAATAAGTATGTCTGAATATCCATTACCATCAAGATCTGCAATTGCAGTTCCTGTTGATCCAGAGGTAAAGTTTGTAACTGTAGCAGTAAAAGATACAGTATTAGAACCTCCAACAGTGTTGTTAACTTGTTCGTAAAAATTAATAGAGGGATGAAAATATGTCGAAATTAAGTCAATGTCACCGTCGTTCTCAAAATCAATGGCGCGAACACCAGCTTGGTAAGATGAAGGAGCGTATGTTTGTTGTTCAGGTGAACCTCCTCCTGTAATATTTAATAGCATTTTTGTGCCATTATATCCAACAGAACCACAAAGAATATCTAATTCTCCATCGGCATTAAAATCTGAAACAGCTATTGGTCCACCACCATATGAGCTTCCCGCCCAAGAACTCATCTCAACAACAGAGTTGATTTGAGTTGATGAAGGCTGCTGATTTTGAGAAGTGTTGTTAAGTAAATAGTTTAGTTTTCGAGTTGAACCAACAAGATCTTGAAAAAGAATATCTGGATTTCCATCTCCATTAATATCAGAAATAGCAAATGTTTCACCATGATCTCTCTCAAGGCTTCCAACAGTAAAAGAATTGTCAGAATAAGAACCCGCTACTAAAGCTGAAGATAAGTCATACTTTGGGATAAATCTGGATCCAGACATTACTACTAAATTGGTTACAATATTAGTTAGTTGAATTCTTGAAGCATACACGCCAACTGGAATTGTCACTGTTAGTTGAGTTTGAGAAGCCGTATTTACCAATGCTTTAACTCCACCAAAATAAACAATGTTGTTACTAGGTGTGGTGTCAAACCCACTACCGTAGATATTAATTTGTTCACCAACTTCGGCAACAGCTGGCGAAAAACTATCAATCTGAGGTACTTGTGCATGTATGAAAACGCTAATTAATGACAGGATAATTGTAAACTTATTCATTTTTTTATTTATTTTTTTGCAAAAATGATTAAACAATTCAAATTGCCATAGATTTAATAGTTTTTAATTGTCTTATTTAAAAAAAAAGGAGTTGTTTTTTAAAAAAAAGGACTAATTTTGGAATGTGTACTTAATTATAATATTTCCCTTTTTGTTTAGTTTTATTCTGATTTTAAGAAACAGAAAAAATCAAGCTGTATCGTTATTTAACATAACAATTCTTGGTCTATCCACATATGTGATGGCTCATTACTTTACAAATTCAAATCATTCAAGTTTTATAGCTGCGATTTTATATAATCATTTTAACCCTTTATATCTAATAATAGGTCCCTGTTTCTATCTATTTATTTTGATTAAATTAAAAATAATTAATGGAGTAAGGAAAATTGATCTACTTCACTTCATACCATCACTAATTTATTTAATATCGATTATTCCTTATTTCTTAGTGCCATGGACAGAAAAAGTAAATTTAGTACAAGAGATATATACCAATCCAGAAATTCAAGAACACATTAATATCAATATGTTTTTTTCCCCTAAATTTAATTATGTTTTTCGAATGTTACATTTTATTACCTATTGCACAATAAGTTTAAGATTAATACAATTAAAAATTAAGACCACGCCTCCTCACAATAAAGTTCAATTAATTTCACTAAAAAAAATTACAACAATATTCATCTCACTAACTATTATTTACTTTATTCACATTATTGTAATACTTGTTGGTGGTGTATACCAAACCACATTTCTAGATATAATTATTTATTTAGATTTAATTCTATTCGTAGGACTAATATTTGAAATTATTAAATATCCTGAACTGTTATTTAGTTATAAAAAATTTAAGAGTTCCTATATTCAAAATTCTCCTTTTTACTTAAGAGAAGTTGATAAAAATTTAATCCCTAAAAGCACTTATATAAATATTGAAGCAAAAATAAATAACATGAAGAAGAATCGAGATTTATTAATACACCCTGACACCAATTTTGATGTTTTTGCTAATGAAATTAACGAGAATAAATATCACATTAGGTTATATTTAAAGTATAATGGATTAAGTTTTATGAAATTGAAAAATGAAATTAGAGTTCAAGAGGCTATCAAGTATTTAGAATCTGAAGATCGCCTAAAATTAGATTATATCGCAAAAAAATGTGGGTTTAACTCTCCATCTAATTTTTATAAGATTTTTAAGAATATTACTGGTTATACCCCATCTGAATATGAAGATAAATTATCAAAAAACAATTAGGTTATGGTGTATAAACTTAGCTTAAAATTTTTGGTGTTTATATCATTGATATTCCAATTATAAAGTTCGAACTTTCAAAAGTTTGGGTCACAAATAAATAGTGCAATTAAGAAAAAACGCCAAGCTTGCTTGCGCGTTTTTTTTGTTTGAGCTATTTTCAAAGCGGAGCTTTCAGGGATCATGAAATAATCCCTTTTGGTCCCTAAATCGGAGAATTAATTCATTGGAATTGGTACTCCTTTTTTTATGCGGTATATTATCCTTCGATAAAATGGGAATTCAGTATAAATGAGCTATCGAGCTGCTAAAGCGTTTCAAAAGTACTTAGTAGATGATTTAGTTATTATTGTACTAGAGCACTCCAGTTGCAACGCTTTAAAGTCATTGAATAGAAAAATAAAGAAGACTGTTGCGGATAATTTTAAGGTTTAATTTTAAGAATAAAAACCTCAACTCTTAAATTTTAAGTATGTTGAGGTTTTTTTACTAAAATTAAATCTCCTTTTTCAATTGAGTTATTTTTTTAATTTCGATTCCAAGTTTGAAGAATTTGTCCACCATCAAATGGCATTTGCATTTCATTATTGTCAATAAAAGTTATTTCAACATTTTCGCCATCAAAACTGTACAGATTTTCGCCTAAATTGGTCCAGCTCACTGGTCCATATACGGTTAAATCTACAGCCAAGCTGCCATCTTGAAAACACTCCCAGACATTTTTAGTCGCATTATTTTCAGTAACTATCAATTGGTCAGGTGATCCTGCATCATTGGTCATAAAGCAGCCCCTTGCTTGTCCTGCTGGCCAAGTACCATCTGCAATCCACTCTTCTTTGGTAAGTGTCCAAGTGCCAACAATAGGATCAATAACCTCTACAGTTCTTTTAGCTACTGCAGAGTTATTAGAAGAATCAATTACATTATATATAACATTGTAAGTACCCGATTGAGTTACGTTAACATTATTTGAAACTACAATAGAATTTGAGATGTCTCCATCCATATTATCATTTGCAATTGCGCCTAAATCCTCAAATATTTCATTTATATATAAAATCTGTGGATTTTCACCTAATAATGTAATAATAGGTGCTTCAAAGTCTTGAACATTTCCCTCTACATCACTCTGGTCGCTTGAGCAAGAGAAGATAAAAATGCTGAGTAATACCATTATTTTTTTCATATTAAAATTTTTTAAGTCAGTTCGTAAATATAACTTGGATTAGTTTTTTTTTAGTACATCTCTATATCCTGCATTTATACTGCTCTTAGTGATAAACATTTCCAAGGAGACATCGGTCAAAAAACAAAATTACAAGTGGCATACGGCATTGGCTTAAAAAGGAACGGTTTGTAAGAGGTAGCTCCTTTTTAAGGTCAAAGATTAATAAATTAATTTCTTACAAACCTTACTGAGCAACCCAAAGTTGCACCCTCATTATGTGTGCCAATTCCCAAATTCCTATAATCCATACGTTTGTGATACAATCTATTATTACCAAAATAAGTTAATGTCCAAAAACGAGCTTCCGATCCATAACCCGAGAAAAAAGTACCCAAAATAGAACCTCCTGGAAGTGCATTAAAACCACTACTGTTGTTGGGATTTGAATTTCCTATAGCTCCTTCATTGTTTATGGAAGTCCAGCCGGAGGCAGAAGCCATTGCTTTGCCTATTTTATTTTCTGTAGTGCTTCCATCGTAATTATATCCATTAGCTATAAGATAGTTTTGTAATGTTGTCCACTCGGTATCTGCGGGTACATGCCAACCCTCAGGTGCAAATTCTTTTCTTAGCGATGCATCAGACAAAGAGGCAGCATCATGAATACCAACTAATGCGTACCAATTGTATAACTTTCCTTTTGAAGGATCGTTACCGTAATAACACCAAGCACCTGTAGTTAGATTCTCCCATTGTGTTGCATCTGACACTTGGGGTATTTCCGTACCATCTCTATAAGTTTCCATGGCGCCGTTAATAACGGTCCATTCTTGGTCTCCGTATGTAAGATATGGATATCTATTTCCATTTTGGTCAGACACGGAACCAGAATCAGTTGCTGCTTGTAATGCATCTATTTGATCTTGGAGCGCTGTAATTTTGGATAAAAGAATGCCAAATGTCACCGCATCTTTGTCATCTGTGGGGTCTTGTAAGTTTTTAATTTGATTATTTTGGACGCTAACGGTGCCATTTAGCAAAATACCTGGAGCCGAAGAAGATGAAACAAATTCATATATGGGTTTGTTGTAATCAATATTAATTACATCATTCCATTTACTTCCAGTAGAATTCCAATCAAAATGCACATATTCCTCGCCGCCATTAGAATTATTTGGTTCGTTTGGTAACCAGTTTGAGTATGCTAGTATAGTTCCATCAACCCATTTCCAACCACCTTCAGGTTCCGCGTAATTTGGGTCATTAGTATCTTGATATAAACCAATATAGTAACCAAAGTCATTATTACCGCTCAAAGGAAGATTGCTATAAACTTCGTTCTCTTCATTTGAATCATTAATTATATACATAGAAACACCAATTTCATCACCATAATTTTTAGCATCAGTCCATGTCATTAGCGCATCTTTTATAAAATAATGATGATTGCCTATTGAATGAAAATGATCTATATCTGGATTGTTAGAGATAAAGTCATTTAAGGTAGTACTTTGCGCCATACCGAAGGGCATAAAAAAAATTCCTAAAGCAAGCGTTAATAATAGATTTTTCATTGTTTTATAATTTTAAAAGATGTTATAATATTGTTTGGTTTAGTTGTAACTTTAAGGATAAATGTTTGGCTTCCCATACCATTTAAATCGATTTTTTTTTGTTTTGTTACTTTTACTTTTCTGCCCATTAAATCAAAGAGTTCAGCCTGGAAAATAGCATCTGTGCGAATAAAGATAAAGTCTGCTGTTGGGTTAGGATATACTATGATATTACTTTCGATAGGACTGACATCTTCAACAGTAAGGTTCGCATCACCAAAAGAAGCGGTAACAGCTTTAAAAGAAACAGCATCGTTAAAAGTGTAGCTAATGGTGTTGGCACTTTCATCTACCGTTCCAATGAAAGAAGTCCAACGATCGTCATCGCCCTGCAAATAAAGAACAAGATCACTTTCCGTAATATTGTTGAGCTCTCCCTCAGTGTAGTCGAAGCGAACTGTACCAATAAACCCAGAAAGTAAAGTAGAGCAGTTGTATACGGGCAACACCGAGCTTCGGTCCCCCGCAGTAACAGCAATATTTGACCGAGAAACTTCTTGAATACCAATAATATTATAACTATCGGAAGGAGCAATATCAAGACCATCAAGGGCAATAGAGCTCCCTGAAGCGATAGAAACAGAGGATCCAGAATTGACCGTTAGTATTTGACTAAATAAAAATAAAGGGGAAATAAGTGCCACATAAAAAAATAGTAAATTTCTCATTCTCTTTAATTTTAATTGTTTTGTAATAAAATTTTTCCTCAGCTCGCCCATCACCAAAAACCTAAGGAATTCCATAAAGGTAAGTTGGATTAGTTGTATTTTTAATTTTTTTAGTACATTACACTACATATCCTGTATTTATAATGCTCGTAGTACAACTATTTTTTTTAACTATTTTTAGTGGTTCTTTTCCGGAATTTTCCAAGGACTCTTTTTTTAGTTTTCACGCCAAAGAACTTTTTTACACCGTTGATTCGGATTCTGTATATGTTACTAAAAACGGAAAATCTTACGAAAAATGGGCACATCAGATAGAATGGCCTCATTTTAATTTTAATGCGATTAATCGCCCCAACGAAACCATTTTATTATCCAAAGGTGGAGGTGTTTTATACAAGTTTAAAGACCGTTCTTTTGAGCGTCTCGATCAGTCTTTTGAACATCGAAACAAGTATAGGTCTTATGACTTTTCTTTTGAAAATAAAATATTTTCTTATGGGGGTTATGGCTTGTTTAACGAGAACGCTAACCTTACTTTTTTTAATACACTAAATCAGGAATGGAGTGAGTTTTTTTTCCATCCAAATTCAAAATTCCCTTCTCCGAGACAAGGCTTAATGGGTCAAGTAAAGGATTCGTTTTTATATGTAACAGGTGGAACGAACAAACGGGTTAATGAGCAACTTGAATTGAATTTTAATTTTTTGGAGGATGTTTGGAAATTAGATTTGAAGACTCATTTTTGGACGTACCTCGGGAGATTAAATAAAGGTATTCCTAAGGAAATTTTCTCAACCTCCACAGTAAAGGGCTCCTACGATGGAGGAACTCTTATGATCTTTAATGGGAGGGTGTTTTGGTGTGATACTAATAACAATGTTTTCAAAGAATTTACCAATGTGAATGCACTTCTTTTAGATAAAATTGAGTTTTTTGATTTCAATCCCACAACTAATCTTTTTATGTTTTCAAAACGGATACATCATTCTAAAGCCTCTCGGTTTATTTTCCTGACCCCCTCAGAATTATTGGGGAGTGCTGTAAATGAAGATCAGTTATATAAGATCGAGACGCAATACGGACGCTACTTTGTTTTTCTAATCTTATTATTGGTGATTTTCCTTGCGGTTTATTTAAAAACAAAGACTAAAAGTAACTATAGCCTTATTTTAACAAATTCAAATAAAATACAAAAGGAGTTGAGCGCTGAAGATTTTAGTATTTTGGAACAGCTATTAAAAGAATACCCAAGGGCTGTAGACTTTCCCTCAATTTTATATTTCTTTGAGCCTAATTTATCGTATGAATCTCGCGTTAAAAAGTTAAGACTCTCCTTAGCACGTATAGATGAAATTCTAATGATGTATGCGAAGTCCAAAAGTCCTGTTTTAAGGTTTAGGCAAAACAAAAATGATCGACGAATCAAAGAGGTTTATTTAGAATAAGGATTCCACTAATTTTAGATATTGGTTCAAAAACAGCGCAACAATGTTTTTGTAGTTTGCTGCATACGCTTCGGCTATTCACCCAATTAATCTTAGGCGTTTGATGTAAGATAGTGCAAATAGTATTTGGGCAACTGATACGTCAAAACATCCTGACTGGGATGCCGATTCTTGTCCAGATTAATACCAGCCCAAAGAGGCGATTAACCTATTAGGACAAAAAGTAGTAGCCCAAACGTTTAATTAAAGAATAAAAAGCTTATTCAATTATTACATCTTGAAATCAAAAAAACCCACTCCATTGCAGTGGTTTTTTTTTGTGCATAAAATACGGAGGATTATGATCCCTGAATCCAAAAAACAAAAAATCCGAAACGTTCGTTTCGGTTTTTTTGTTTTCAAACTTTGTTCTGTCTTAAATACAAGCACTACTCAAAGTAAACCCTTACCCTTTCTGAGTGCTATAGGCTAAAGGCGTTTGTTTTTTTTGATATTTAAAGGCCCTAAAAAATGTGACAGGTGATTTAAATCCTGAATCAACAGAAAGCGAATTTATAGTGTGCTTGTTTAAATAACCAACATCAATAAGTTCCACAGCATGCGTTATACGATGGTGATTTAAAAATGCTTTAAAGTTCTTGAAATGGGATGCTTTGATAGCATTTCTAATAGTGTCAGCACTTACGTTTGAGTGGAACTGCATTTTTGCTAATGAAAAATCGGGTTCTAAAAATAATTTTTGAGACGTTATTACTTGTGTTAAGTGGTTTAAGGCTTCATTTTCCTGAGCTAAACCAGAACCCACCAGCTTAGAGAAATTAAGTTTTGTAATGCTAATTAAAAAGCCAGAAATTATAAAAGGAAATAAAAACTCAACCATTAATAGCATTCGACTTAAAGTCGTGAGCGTTGCAGCACTAATATGCTTATTAAAATAATTTTGTGAACTAATTAAAAATAAGAGGTTAAATAGTATAATTGAAACGTAGAAGGTTAAATACCTTACAAAAGCCTTTGATTGATTTGTTTGCTCCTTAAAGCGCTTCATTGCAGCCCGTAAATCATACGCTAACAAGACCCCTATAATTACGCTGGAAAAATAAGTGAAAACGGCGGCATCTCTATACAGGATGGTAAGCGAACTCGTATTATTACCAGGGTTTATTATTAAAGGCACTGGCGGCAAAAACCGATACCCCAAGAAATTACAAACAAAAAGCGCAAGACTTGTTAAAAAAATAAAGATAATTCCTTTTGGCACTTTTGGAGGTGTCTTTAAAAAAATAGCTTTTGAAAACAGTAATAGCAATATCAAGCTTAACTGTTTAAGTAAAATAGGCATCATTCCTGGAAACACAACTAGTTTCATGAACAACAGAAGTCCTAAAAAACATATCAAAAAATTCAGCGTGACATGCCCTATGAAAAAAGACAAATAGATTTTGTTGTGAGCAGTCCTTGAACGCATCAAGCGGTAAGTCATGATGAACAAAAACAATATAACAAAAAAATAAAGTGAAAGCGTCATTTATTTAATCAAAAAACAAATATACTTCATTTTACAAGTTTTGAAATTTCAAAATGTATTTTATGACAGTTATTTGTGTTTAAAATAAAAAACAAATAACTAAACAACTTCTAATTTTGCATTCTGAAACAAATTTAATTATAATCATGAAAAAAATTACAGTACTTATTACAGCATGCATCTTTTTACCAATGATGGTTTGTTTAGGTCAAACCTTGTCCTCAATT
>JAOKTT010000031.1 GCA_028336245.1 Polaribacter sp. | reverse complement strand
TGTCATTACTTCCTCAGTATACGCATCCAGCTCCTTTGGATCTGCATTTTTGTTAAATTCAGGAACCAACATGTCATGTCTAATTCCACTTCCAATAAAAGATTTTTTAATTTTAGGATGTTTATCAACTGCCTGATACAACTCTGTTAGTGGTTTATGTGAAGTGTCTAAGTTTGAACAAATAACCGGCGAAATACAACTTGGAGCAATACACTTGTCACAAATAGACTGCACTTTTCCTTTCATTTGATACATATTTGCGGAAGGACCACCAATATCTGACAAATAACCTTTAAAATCTGGCATATTTGCTACCTTATCTATTTCTTTCAGAACAGATTCCTGACTTCTACTCGCAATAAATTTTCCTTGGTGTGCAGAAATTGTACAAAAACTGCAACCACCAAAACATCCACGGTGAATATTAATAGAAAACTTTATCATCTCAAACGCCGGAATTGGACCACGCTTGTCATATTTTGGATGCGGTAATCGTGTAAAAGGCAAATCAAAAGAACCGTCAATTTCTTTCTCTGTCATCGTAGGAAAAGGCGGGTTGATTACTAAAGTTCTTCCTGCTACTTCCTGTATAATTCTTCGTGCTTTTAATTTATTGGACTCCTGTTCAATGACCTTGAAGTTTGAAGCAAAGGTTTTTTTATCTTTTAAACACGCATCATGAGAGTTAATAGTCACATCTTCCCAATCTTTTACTACTGGAATTTTTTCTACCTTTTGATCTATTAAAACGGCTGTTTGCTTGATGTTTTTTAAGTTTGAAAAAGGCACCCCTTTTTGTAATAATTCTACAATTTCTCGCAAAGGCTGTTCCCCCATTCCATAAACAAGCATGTCCGCTTTCGACGTTTCTAATATGGTTGGCAATAATTTATCTGACCAGTAATCGTAATGTGTTACACGTCTTAAAGAGGCTTCAATACCTCCAATTAGCACTGGAACATCTGGAAATTTTTCTTTTAAAATTTTTGAATAAACAGACGTTGCATAATCCGGACGAAACCCTTTATCTCCATTCGGCGTATAAGCATCTTTATCTCTTCTCTTTTTACTGGCGGTATAATTACTCACCATCGGATCCATACAACCACCGGTAGCACCAAAAAATAAGCGAGGCTTTCCTAACTTTTCAAAATCTTGAAGATTGTCCGTTACACTTGGTTGCGGCACAATAGCCACTCGCAAGCCATAACTTTCTAAAATACGTCCAATTACGGCAGGCCCAAAAGCCGGATGATCCACATACGCATCTCCACTAAATAAAATAACATCTAATGCTTCCCAACCACGAATTTTCACTTCCTTGTTTGTCGTTGGTAACCAATCGGTTAATTGATGTCTTTTAATATCTTCCATGTTTTGCAAAAATAGGGAGAAAATCTATCAAGTAGGCTCGTTTCTATGGTTTTTCTAAAGAATAAAGAAAAATACACCCAGGTAGCTTCGTTTGTTTTTTTAAAACCTCTTTCTTCATTTTAACAAAAGATGTGTCATCAACTATTATTTCTTTTGTAATTTTATAGGTATAAATTTAGATATTAAATTATGAAAAAAGGTTTCTTATTAACACTCATACAAGTTTTTATTTTTACTTCTTGTACTATTAAAAATGAGGAAATGGCAACTTATGTGTTTGATAATTACACGAAAAAAGAAGTGAATATTACGATGAGGGATGGTGTAAAACTACACACTACAATTTATACTCCTAAAGATCAAAGGAAAACATACCCCATTTTATTGCAAAGAACACCATATAGCGCTGCTCCCTATGGAGCACAAAAAATGAAAACCAAAATCGGACCTAATGTTCATTTAATGAAAGAAGGTAATATTGTGGTGTATCAAGATGTTCGCGGACGCTGGATGAGCGAAGGTGTATATGATAATATGCGCGCTTATCTTCCAAATAAGACTGCAACTGAAACGGATGAAGTTTCTGACACCTATGATACCATCGATTGGTTGGTGAATAATCTTGAAAATAATAATGGAAATGTAGGCACTTGGGGAATATCGTATCCAGGTCATTATGCCACTATTTCAGCCATTGACGCCCATCCTGCATTAAAAGCAGCATCTCCACAGGCATGTATTGGTGATTTTTTCTTTGATGATTTTCATCATAATGGAGCCTTTTTATTAAGCTACTTTAGAGCGATCTCTTTATTTGGAACCTATAAAGATACACCAACTGATAGTGCTTGGTATTCCTTTCCCAAAATGAATACAAGCGACCAGTACCAATTCTTTTTAGACAACGGTCCTTTAAAAAACTTAAATTCATATTTTCAATATGATAAACTTGACATAAAAACAGCGGAAAACAAAGAGCGGATTGATGATTTCTTTTGGAAAGAAATTGTGGAACATCCAAATTATGACAGTGTTTGGAAAAGTAAGGGGATTATTCAGCACCTAAAAAAAGTCCCGGCTTCTGTAGCGACCATGATTGTTGGTGGGTGGTTTGATGCGGAAGATTTATACGGGCCTCTAGAAACTTATAAAGCGATTGAAAAACATGGGGAAGAAAATTACAATATCTTAGTTTTCGGACCTTGGGATCACGGAAAATGGGCGAGGAATGGCGTGAAAAATTATGTTGGAAACTATTATTTTGGTGATTCTATTTCCTTAAAATTTCAATCGGAAATTGAAACAAAGTTTTTCAATCATTTCTTAAAAGGCAAAGGAGACAAAAATACAGGATTGCCCGAAGCCTATGTTTTTGACTCTGGAAAGAAAAAATGGAAATCCTATGACGCATGGCCCCCTAAAAATGTAGTAAAAGAAAGCTGGTTTTTATCTAAAGATCAAAAACTAGTTTCGACACAACAAACATCCCAACCAATAACCTTTATCAGCGACCTAAAACACCCCGTTCCCTATTCTGAAGATATTAAAACAGTTTTTACGCCAAGAAAATACATGACAGATGATCAGCGTTTTGCGGCAAGAAGACCTGACGTTTTAGTTTTTGAAACAACAGTTTTAAAAGAAAATTATACATTGGCTGGAGCTATTTTAGCAAAATTAAAAGTTGCTACTACAGGCACTGCTGCAGATTGGGTTGTAAAAGTTATTGATGTACATCCGTCAGATCTAAAAGAAGATAATGATAAGCTTCAAAATCATTTAAAAATGAGCAACTACCACTTAATGGTGAGAAGTGAAGTTTTACGAGGTCGGTTTAGAAATAGTTTTGAATTTCCAGAACCTTTTATACCCAACTCAAAAACAGCCGTTGACATCAAATTACAGGATGTTTTTCATACATTTAAAAAAGGTCATAAAATACAAGTGCAAGTGCAAAGCACCTGGTTTCCTTTAATAGATTTAAATCCACAAACCTATGTAGACAATATATTTGAAGCAACTGAAGAAGACTTTAAAACCCAAACGCATACTGTTTTCACGGATTCTAATATTGAGTTTTCTGTATTAAAATAAAGAAATATTTCTTACTAAAACATATAAAATTCAATGAAATATTGCTTGTTTTAAGATTTAAAAAGATATATTTAATTTTACTAATTATTCGAAAATGACCTCTACAGAAATTGCACTTCTATTAAATAATGATACCGAAAAAATTACAAGGATTGGTGAAATCATTGGAAAAAAAATTCCCAAAACGGATGACTTTAGCAATCTAAACAACTATGAAAAAACTTTTATTTATATAGACGTTTTGGAGCACAATGTTACAAATGGTGGTTTTATTCAATTCTTTTTCAGCTCTTCTGGTCAGTTTTCGCACGAAGTTTTTCACGCATATATGGAAATAAAAGCAGGAAAAACAATCGATATTCTTACGGAAGCAATCCATCTATTTCCGGAAATACCAGTTCCCAAGAACTTAAGAGTCCGACAAGAAATATTAATGAAAAAAGACTCTAATATTGATTTGTGGGATGCTTTAGATACCGAATTTTATAAATGTGAGGATAATATCATACAGCTTACCCTAAACTATGTTCGAGAAAACCTAACTCAATTTGATTAAAATTAAGCTGTATAAAAAACCATATATTTCTGAAATTATTTTTCTAAAATTTCTATAATATTTGGCTTGAAATAATTTGGTCCTTTCAAGACTTTTCCGTCTTCCCTATAAATTGGTTTTCCCTTTGCCCCTAACTTACTCATATTACTTCTTTGAATTTCATTAAATACAGCTTCAATTTTGTCTTGCATGCCGTGCTCTATGATCGTTCCGCATAAAATGTACAGCATGTCACCTAAAGCATCCGCAACCTCCACCAAATCGTTGTTTTCTGCGGCCTCTAAATACTCTTCATTTTCCTCCTTCATTAAATTAAAACGTAACGTATTACGCTCTTTTCCAATACTTGCAATTGGACTTGAATTCATGTTTAATTTAAAAGCAGTATGAAATTCTGTAACTGCAGCTATTTTATTTTTCATTATTATCTATTTTATCGTTAGACTATTTTCCTTAAAACCCAGGCAGGAATCCATTTTAAAACACAGGCAATAAGTTGCCATCGTTTAGAAATATATGCCACTCTTTTTTTCTTTTTGATAGCGTTGTAAATTTGTTTTGTCGCTTTCTCTAAAGGAACCATCCAAAAAAGCACCGAGCCTAAAGCCATTGCAGTGTCTATAAATCCTGGTCTTATATCCGTAATAAAAACTTGCTGAGACTTGATTGATTTTGTTTTTATGTACAAGCTTTCCAAATATGCTTTCTGATACGCTTTTGATGCAAAGTAATCAGGTGCCGATCGATTTCCGCGAATGGCGGCAATAGATGAAATCCCCACTAAATGACCATACTGCTGCTCTTTAAATAAATTATAAGCCAAAATATATAATTTTGTGCAGCCTAACACATTCGTATTTATGGTTTGCTCTTGTTTCTCCCAATGAAGTTTTGAATTTATAAAGCCAACACCTGAAGACTGTATTACCAAATCTACTGTTCCAAATACTGCTACAATTTCATGAAAAACCTTTTCTACCTCTATCACATTTTGAATGTCGTTCTGTTTTATCAATACCTGTTTTGGATACTGTTGTTGAATTGCTTCTAATGCGGCTATTCTCCTGCCAGTAATCGCAACATTACAGCCCTCCTTCAACAGTAATTCTGTGAGTGCTTTTCCAATACCAGAAGTTGCTCCAAAAACGATGACATTCTTCATTTAATTTGTAATTTTGTAAAAAAATTTTAGATTTACAAGATATTAAAAATTATATACTAATTTCAACAAAATCTATCATCCACAATTTATAAAAAATAAAATATGTTTTTAGGTGCTTATTTCACGACAGGTAGAATTATATTCATGATTTTCTTTATTACTGCGTTCATTGCTTTAATGATTTATAGCTACAGAAAAGACATTCCAAATCATCAACGGTACTATAAAAAAGCAGGTGTAAAAGTACTTTTCTATGGTGGTTTAATTGTTTCTGTTTTTGTCGCGATCCGATTGCTATTTGGAAACTAAGCAGTTCTTATTTTCTCGCTAACCTTTTTATATGCTTTACTCTTCGCCACGTTTGCTTGTGCCTTTGTGTATAACAAAAAAAACAGCCAATATCTAATAAGAAATAAAATAAGCTAATTCCACTTGGAGGATTATTACTAGATAAGAAGTCAAAAACCCCAAAACCTGTTCGAGGCCAACTCCAAGCGCCAAAAGCCGTTCCTCCAATTTCTAAGATGGCAACTAAGACATACATAGAGAGAAAGAATACCCGATCTTTAGGTCTTTTCCATAGTATCAGAAATACCAAGGCAGTCATTACAAAGCCAAAGACATCTTTAAAAAACACCAAATATATTGCAGCTAATAAAAGAATACCAATTGTCAATAATTCTTCAACTGCTGTATGATGTTTTCGAACTGCAGATGCTTTGCTAAACATAAATATGCGACCGTACAAAGCCGCATGACCAAAAGGAACATATAATGGAACATTTTGTAATCTGTAGGTATACATCTCCAAAACTCTAGAAAATAAATATTCACCTGCAAACCCAATAATTACGGCATATATCATAAGCTCTTTTAGTCTTGGAGCTGCCCTATAATACATCCCTAAAAAACCAATACCCATGAGTACATTTATAGGTGTTTGGGAATTTAAAATATGTTCTGAAAAATAAATACTGTCAAAAAACAGGATGCACACAAAGAATATAAAAATGCCAATTCTCCTACTGAAAATATAAAAAATAGCCTTTAGATCTTGGATTGGTACTGCTGTTATTTTCATTTCTTCTGAAATTTAAAACAGTCTGTAGTGTGGTCTTTCACCATCCCAATTGCCTGCATGTAAGCGTACATGATGGTAGCTCCTACAAATTTAAAACCTTTCTTTTTTAAATCTTTAGAAATAATTTCTGACAATACTGTGGTTACTGGAATAGCAGCGCTATTCTCAAATTCATTAATAATTGGTTTTCCCTCCACATAGGACCAAATAAATTTAGAGAAAGATCCGTAATCTTTTTGCACTGCTATAAAACATTGGGCATTTGTTGTGGCACTTCTTATCTTTAAATTATTTCTGACAATGCCTGTGTCTTGCATTAAAAGATGAAATTTATACTCTGTATATTTTGCTATTTTTTGACAATCAAAATTATCAAAAGCTATTCTAAACTGCGCTCTTTTATTTAAAATAGTGCTCCAGCTTAAACCTGCTTGAAAAGTTTCTAAAACTAAAAACTCAAAAAGCGTTTCATCGTCAAAAACGGGTTCTCCCCATTCTTTGTCATGATAATCGATATATAACTGACTTTCTGAAACCCAAGAACATCTTTTCTTCATCGCTTTAATGTTAAACCTAAAATTAGGGAGGACTCCTAAAAGAATGCTATCAGTATTTGTACATAATAGTAATCCTTTTAATTTATAAAAACCTTAGGACTTAAAGCTGAATTAGAAAAGACGGTAAAGGCAGACTACAAGACCACGGACCTTAATCCCTGTTTAAAAGAAACAAAAGAAGTTAAAACAGCATCTAATCTAGTAGCATATTACTTAAATTTTATGATACGAAATAAAACTGTAGTCAAACTCATTTTTTTCATCCGCTTTAAATGCCTCTCTTTTTGTTTCTTTCCAAACCTTGGCATCTATTTTAGGAAAATAGACATCGGCATCAAAGGCTTCATGCACCAAAGTAACATCTAGCCGGTCTGCCAAGTTTTTTGCCATTGTTTCTTTATAAATTTGAGCTCCTCCAATAATAAATATTTCTTTCTCCTCTTTTGCCAATTTGATAGCTTTCTCCAAACTACTAGCTATTAAACAACCTTCTTTGAAATAATTTTTGTTTCTAGTGATAATGATAGTTGTTCTATTCGGCAAGGGTCTTCCTATGGATTCAAAAGTGTTTCTACCCATTAAAATATAATGACCTGTGGTTACCTTTTTAAATCTTTTTAAATCTGCCGATAAACTCCAGATTAAGTCGTTATTCTTTCCGATGGCGTTATTTTCTGCAACTGCAGCAATTACTGTAATCATATAATACATGTATTTTAAACAAAAAAAGAATGAATACCTATTTAATTTTTTTAAGTCATTTTTATGAAAAAATTAAAAAGCTTCCAATTTCTCAATAAACATAGTGAAAATTAGTCAAAAAACACCATTCTATTTTTTAAGATTCGAATCCTAAACTGCTACTTTTCCTTTAATATGAGGATGTGGATTGTAATCCACTAATTCAAAATCGTCAAAGGTGAAATCTTCAATATCGTTTACTGCAGGGTTCACTTTCATTGTCGGCAAAGGCTTAATCTCTCGAGACAACTGCAACTCTAATTGTGCGGTATGGTTGTTGTAAATATGGGCATCTCCAAAAGTGTGAATAAACTCTCCTACCTCATAACCACAGACTTGTGCCATCATCATGGTAAACAACGCATAACTTGCAATGTTAAAAGGTACTCCTAAAAAAATATCTGCACTTCTTTGATATAACTGACAAGACAACTTTCCATCCGCCACATAAAATTGAAAAAAAGCATGACATGGAGGCAATGCAGCTTTACCATTTGCTACGTTCTCTGAAAAACTTACTGAGGTATCTGGCATTACTGATGGATTCCAAGCGGCAACCATCATCCTTCTTGAATTTGGATTCGTTTTTAGCGTGGTTATTACCTCTTTTAACTGATCAATATCGTCACTATTCCAATTCCGCCATTGATGCCCATAAACCGGTCCTAAATCTCCATTTTCATCTGCCCAGGAATTCCATATTTTCACACCATTGTCCTGTAGGTATTTAATATTTGTATCTCCTTTGATAAACCAAAGGAGCTCATAAATAATTGACTTTAAATGCAACTTCTTAGTTGTTATCATTGGAAAACCAGCGCTAAGATCAAAACGCATTTGATAACCAAAAACACTTTTTGTTCCGGTTCCTGTCCGATCTCCTTTTTCATTTCCGTTTTCTAGAACATGTTTTACTAAATCGTGATATTGCTTCATTCTAATGTTTAATTGATTGTTTCTATAAACTTTGGGGATACCCGTAAAAATAAAAAAGCTTCGAGCACTTTAGGCGAAGCTTTTTAAATAATATTGTAAAGTTATTAACGATTTGAAAAACAACTTTTCCTATCCAATAATCATACCTGCAATGGTAGCTGACATTAAAGACGCCACTGTACCTCCAATTAGCGCTTTCATTCCAAACTCCGATAATGTTTTCCGTTGTCCTGGCGCTAAAGATCCGATTCCGCCTATTTGAATACCGATAGAAGCAAAATTAGCGAAACCACAAAGCATATATGTAGCCATTATAATTGATTTGTTATACGCCAAGTGTGTTGCATTTGTCACATCCTTTAATTCTGCAAGCTGAATATAACCAATAAATTCACTGGCTGCTAACTTAATTCCCAACAGTTGTCCCATAAGGGTCATATCAGTAGTTGGAACACCTATCAGCCACATTAATGGAGCAAAAGCATATCCTAAAATGAATTCTATGGACAGTTTATCATATGCCGTGTTGGATGCAATTACCTCATTTAAATGTGTCAAACTTCCAATCAAGTCTAATCCTCCATTTAACATGGCAATTACTGCTACAAAAACTAACAACATTGCCCCAACATTTACTGCTAAACGCAAACCCTCTGTGGTACCATTAGCAATCGCATCTAAAATATTAGAACCTATTTTTTCTTGAGAAACGGTAACATCTGTATTCACCTCTTCTGTCTGGGGATATAAAATTTTAGAGATTACAATCGCTCCAGGAGCTGCCATTACAGACGCTGCTAATAAATGCTTCGCAAAAACTAATTCCAACTCTTTATCACCACCCCCTAAAAATCCTATGTAAGCCGCTAAAACAGCACCTGCAACAGTTGCCATTCCACCAATCATTACCAATAGCATTTCAGATTTATTCATTTTTTCTAAATAAGCCTTAATTAACAAAGGTGCTTCTGTTTGCCCTAAAAAAATATTTCCTGCAACAGACAAGCTTTCCATGCCAGAAATGCCTAAAAATTTAGAAAGACCAATCGCCAAAATCTTAACTATCCATTGGATAACACCTAAATAAAATAATAAAGAAGTTAATGCTGAAAAGAAAATAATAGTGGGGAGCACTTGAAAAGCAAAAATATACCCAAAAGAATCCATATCCGAAATTAAACCCGCAAACAAAAAGGAGCTCCCTGCTTTCGTATATTCTAAAATTTCTATAAAAAGCTTTCCAACCAATTCAAATGCGCCTTGAATGAAAGATACTTTCAAAACCCCTATGGCAATTACTATTTGAAGAGACAAGCCAACAGCAACTCTTTTCCAGTTAATTGCTTTTCTATTTGCACTAAATAAAAATGCAATTACGATTAATGAAAACATTCCTAAAACACCTCTCCAAAAACTTGTAAACGTAAAATTTGTACTGGGTACAATTTCTGTCCTATCAGTAGTAATTACTAGTTTGTTTTCTAAAGACTCTGGGGTTAATATCGCAGCGTCCTTTGCATTCACTGTACTTTCTATTGGCAATAATTTTGAAGCTTCTTGTAGTGAAAAACGATAGGTCACTGCTCCTTCAGATAATACTAAATGGAGAGTATCAATAGAAACAATATTAAAGTATCTTAATTCTTCTTTCGGCTTTTGATGGTGTAAAATAATTAAATTTTGTTGTCTAAGATATGTTCCTGAAGCTGCACTCTCTTCACCAACTGCTGAGAATTCAAACTGTCCATCGTTCAAAGAAAAACCTTGTGAAACTGATAATTTTGGCAGAGTATTTGTTTCCGAATTTAAAATAGT
>JAOKTT010000030.1 GCA_028336245.1 Polaribacter sp. | reverse complement strand
TATTTTTATTTTTGATATCAGAAATTTATTTTACCAAATATAGTAATGATTCCATCTATCTATTTTTATTCAATTTTATTTTATTTATACAATAACCGCTATACGATCTAAATATCAACAGGCTTTACTGTACCATCCTCTGATAGGCCTAGTTTTTTTCCTTTTGCCATTTCTGCAAACGGATTCACAGAGCCCCATGCATCATTAGGATTGTCTTTTAAATAGTGTACATCTAAATGGTCTGGTGCAAATACCAATCTAGCACAGGCATAGAATTCAAATAAAACACCACTTCCAGGGTCACGTATGTAGATAAAGAAACCTTCATCTGCTTTATGTCTTGTTGGTGCTCCCATGACACTTTTATGCCCTTTTTCAAGAAAGTAATCTAAAGCTAATAGAACTTCTTCTCTGCTATCTACATTCCAACAAATATGGTTTAATACTGCCTGATTAGGCTCAATATTAGGATCTGTAAAAATTGCGATGTCATGCGATAGATTGGCAATGGTATGTAGGCCTCCAATAGGTGGAATATGATCTTCAATACGAATCTCATCAGGGTTTTTTAAACCTAAGCCTTTCCAGAATTCTTTTTCTGCAGGATAGGCACCTTTAGAAACCATATAGGTAACATGATCAAATCTTCTTGGGTTAGCACCTTTCAAACGGTTACTTGAATAACGATCTGCGTATATACTGCCTCTTTCGCCTTCTTCTCGAAGCCATTCTACATCCCAAAAAACTTCGTGAATATGTCCTTCCGGAGATTTAAAACGATATGCTTTTCCATGACCTAAATCTGGTTCTTCCCAGCCTAAACCTGCTCCAATACTATCTAAATATGCTACTGCTTCTTCTAAGGCTTCAGGACTATCAGCACGCCATCCTAAGTGACCTAAACCTGATGTTTCACTTTGGGTTAATTTTAAGGTATGATGAAAGTAATCACCCCATGCGCGAAGATATACTGAAGTTTCTGTTCTTCCTGTTTCATCCATTCCTACGACATCCCTGAAAAATTCGACAGATGTATCTAAGTTCTCAGTAAGCACTTCAATGTGCGCTAATTGCGAAAAATAATGTGGGTTCTTTGCCATTTTATAAAAATTTATATTCTTTTTAACTATTACAAATTTACTTTATACTCACTCAAATTCTGAATCATTAAGAGGGAGAAGCTATTCAAAATCAATTATATTTATATTTTTTATTAGGTTTATTAGGTTTAAATCATTCATTTTAAACTAAAACCTACTTAATACAAGAAGATGACTGGTATAGTACTTAAGACCAATTTTACGTATTAGGTCTGAATTATGTTTAACTATATTACCATTTACATATTAAATGCTTATCCATAAGTAAACCTCTTCATAAAACCTATTTTATTTGATCGTATTGACTCAATTCCATTCCGCTTCCAATGGGCAGTAATACGGAAGAGAAACTTCCTGTATTACGTATTCGGTTTTGATAGCGTTTTGTTTCTTCAATTGATTGTGGCGGGAATATCATATTATCTGCAACTACCCAAGCCTTATTTTTTAATTTCGGATAAAACAATTCAAAGCAAGGCAGGTATAATTCTTTCCAAACATCAACTAAAACAAAATCAAAAGACTCTTTGGCATCTTTAATAAGCTTTAATGCATCACCCACTCTAAAATCAACATATTCAGAAAGACCCGCTTCATTCAATTTATGTTTAGCATATGTTACTTTGGTTTCATCCGCCTCTAACGTAATTACAATACCGTCATTTTTTCTTGCTGCCTCTGCTAACCAAAGTGTTGAATACCCATAGGAAGTCCCTATCTCTAAAATGCTTTTAGATTTAGCTGATTTTATCAAAGTATTCATGAAAACAGCGGCATCTTCACCAACAGGAAGTAAAAACTCATCTCGACGTTTCATAGCATCTACTCCAGATAATGATTTCATTAACTGATTTTCGTCATTCAAGCGTTTATCATAATCTTCTAAAACTTTTTTAAAACTTTGATCTAGCTGCATAAATTATTAACTTGACTTTATTTTTTTCATTAATTCACGAAAAGCTGGTCTAAAATCTTCAAATAGTGGATTGTCTTTATTCTTTAACATAACTTCACTAAAAAGTTTCAATCCAATTGCAAATTCTATTGAATCTTGTTCTGTTTTAAAACGATTTCGTTTTTTCATGCGTTTAATAATCTCGAAAATATTGTCATGATTACCAAACTCTAGTTCAATAGGCTCATAGACTTTGTCATCTGGTCTCAGCAATTCTAAAAGCTCAAGTTTTAATTTGTATTTATTGGCTTTTTTATCCATATTCTTGAGTACTAAAATTTGGTTTAATTAAAGTCAAAATTGATCAATCTTTAATCATATTATTTATTGCTTGCCCTAACCAGTTTTTTAACAAGTCTGCGGGCTCTGTTTGGACCTACGTCTACATGAATATCAAAAGTAGGCTGTTCGCCAAATTTTTTCATGTTTTTAAACTGTTCTTCAACAACTACCTTATCTTCATCAAAAGTAAACCTTGTTTGTTCTACTACCTTTTTCTTGATTTCTTCAACATTATTTTCAGGATTTGTAGCAATCGTCCAAAAGTAGTGAGCGGTTTCTGATGTTTCCGGTGTAAGGCCATGTAATCCACGCATGTGAAAACCTTTTCTATTTGGATCATCTAATGAATCTGTATTTACATCAACAGCACCAGTCCAAATGCGAATATGTGAAGGATAAAATTCTAGTTCTTGCCATCGGTCTACCTTTCCTTTAAAGGGGTATGCAGCGGTATAGGTGGGTGGCGGGGTAGAATTCGGTAGATAGCGCTTTATAAAAACACTTTCACCTCTGGTTTCCGAAACCAATTTTGCATTCATATGGGTGTGAGCATCACCGCCTATGGTATGAACGTGTACATATCCTAAATGACTAAGGTCTAATAAATTATCGTGAATTAATTGATAAGGTGCTTGGTATTTATAAACATCGCCATCAAATACATAATTGGGGTCGGTATGAAAATTATATTTGGGAGGCTCTTCAGTAGGCGTCTCATTATCCTTAGTTCCAAACCAAATCCACACGATTGCATCTTGCTGCTTAAGATGGTATTTTTTTACACAAGCTTTTGGCGGAATTTGATCCTGTCCTGGTACTTCAATGACTTTGCCATCCTCGTCAAACAATAAGCCATGATAGCCACAACGTAAGCCTTTGTCCTCAACCATTCCCATTGACAAGGGTAAGTGTCTATGACAACAACGGTCTTCAAGGGCATTTACCTTACCATCTTTGGTCCTATATAAGACAATTGGATTATTTAACAATATTCTAGCCAACGGTTTATCTGTAATTTCTTTTGCTAAAGCTGCTACATACCAAACGTTTAAAGGAAATTCCACTTTATCTGTTTTTTTATTTTCGTTAGTTATTGCGCTCATATTGTTAGCTTTTTTAATTTTATTGAATAATTTCTCTTCCTTTTGATTCTTCTAATTTTGATAAGAAAAATAAGGATAGCACCGCCAATACTGCAGCTACCCAAAGAAATGCAGACTCGTTTATGACATCAGATAGTCCACCTGCAATTGCAGGGATTAAAACACCTCCAATGACTTCGGCAACCGCTGTAACAAAGCCAACAGCTTTTGCTTTTAAACGATTTGGGACTGCTTCTGAAGGCACTATGGCTGCAACGAGGGGAATAGTCCCCACCATGGCATAGGTAATAAACATGGCTGGCAAATGAATACCTGTGCCGTTTAAGAAGTAGACTGCAAAGGGATAAAAAATTCCTAAACACAAAGCGATTAATAAAGCTTTTTTTCTACCTATTTTATCTGAGATTCCAGGAAAAAACAAAGATGAAATAAGCATCGCAACACCTAATAGACCCATGGTCTTTTGCATATCACCAGCAGACATTCCTTGTACATCAGTAAAGTATTTGGTAATAAAAGGTATGGTAGCAAACCACCAACCGAAGACACAACAAGCTAGTGGAGTACCCCATTTAATATTATTATACTGCCATAATTCTTTGATGTTAAACCCATTTTTTTCTTTGACACCTCTACTTTCTGTTGTAGATTTTTTAAGATAAATAGCTGCTAACACCCCCATGAAAAGCCCTGGTACACCGGCAATATAAAATGCCGTTCGCCAACCCATATTTTCAGCTATTTGTATTAATATGACCGGAGCCAAAATAGAACCGAACAGAGCTCCTCCCACAGCCTGCACAATACCAACATTAATACCTAGCCTGCTTGGAGAAGATTCCCGTTCTACAAATATCTGAGCCAAAGGAATAACCGGACCTTCCGCCAAACCCATAATTAAACGGGCTGCTAATAATGTCCCAAAACCAATTGCCAAACCAGATCCAAAAGAGCAAATAGAAAAAATGAAAATTGCTACAATGAAGGTGATCTTGTTTTTGTTTCTAGACTCTGACCAAGCTGTTGTAAAATAGCTAGAAAATGCCCAAGCTAAAGATAACCCAGCAGCTAATAAGCCTATCTGAGTGTTATTAAGACTTAAATCTTTAGCTACATAAGGTACTAAATAGTTAAGTGCTAATCGATCGAAGAATAATACACCAAAGGTCAATGCCATTAAGCTCACTATTCCATTTTCATACGAGAAGAGTTTTTTCATTTTTTATGTTTTTTAATGTGGTGATTTTCTAAATTGTGTTTTTTTGCCCATCTCTTCTGACCATGCTATAACGCCATTGGTATTTGCCCATGAGTTATAAATAGCATCCATTTTTGCAATGGTTTCTGGTTGTGACGATGCAATGTCTTTTGTTTCGGTTCTATCTGTGGCTAAGTCATATAATTCCCATGTATTTCCGGGATAAAGAGAAACTCCTTTTAAATCGCCCATCCAAACGGCACGGTCACCAAACCATTCAAAGCAAATCGCCTTTTCTCTGTTCCAATCTTTACCGTTCAATAAAGGCAAGAAGCTTTCACCAGGAAGCGCATTTGATTTCGTACCATTATAAGTCTCTGGATAATCAATTTCTGCAATATTTAATAAGGTTGGCATAATATCGATTACGTGTGTTCCCCCCTTTAAAATGTTGCCCTTTTCTTTTTGACCTGGGTATCGAATAATGAACGGAGTAGCTACTCCGCCTTCATAGGGAGAAGATTTGTAGCTTCTTAGTGGACTATTTGAAACTTGAGCCCAGTTTTTTGTGTAAGCCTCCATTGAACCAGCTGTACCAATGGGTCCTTCATTTCGTTTAACAGTAAAAGGCATTTTACCAACATCCATATTTTCTGCTCCGTTATCAGAAAGAAAAATGACCACGGTATTATCTAATTGACCAGAAGTACCTAAGTAATTTAAAAGTTTACCAATATTTTGATCCAAATTATCAACCATCGCAGCATAAACTTCCATTTTTAAAGTCCATTTGCTTTTTTCATCTTTACTTAAACTATCCCATGGTGGTAATAATTTATCTTTAAAAATATTCCAGTCTTCATTAGCAAGTCCTAATTTTTTAATGTTTTCAAAACGGAGTTTACGTAACTCATCCCAACCCGCATCATATTTGCCTTTGTACTTCGCAATATCCTCAGGTTTTGCATGTAAAGGCCAATGTGGTGAATTATAGGCCATATAGAGAAAGAATGGTTTTTCTTCGGGCGTATCTTTTACAAAATCAATTGCTCTGCTGGTTAATTCATCCGTTAGGTAAAAATCTTCCTTATCTATGTTATAGACTTCATTACCCTCATATAAGTATGCTGTTGAAGGTGGACCTTTTAGCAAGGGTTTGGTATCAAAATAACTAGCACCACCATCTAAAAATCCAAAGAAATTATCGAAACCACGTTGTAAAGGCCTATGTGACTTTTCATCTCCTACATGCCATTTACCGGTCATGTATGTTGCATAGCCTCCATTTTTAAATACTTCCCCTAAGGTCAAAGATTCTTTATTAAGATATCCTTCATAACCTGGCACACCAAAATCTTCATTAAAAAAACCGATACCAGCTTTGTGTGGATATTGACCTGTAAGCAAACTTGTTCGAGAAGGGGCACAAATGGTATTCGTATAAAAACGTGATATTCTTGTGCCTTCAGATGCTAGACGGTCAAGGCTAGGTGTATTTATTTCTGAACCATAATTACCTAAATCAGAAAAGCCCATATCATCAGCCAATATTAAGACTATGTTTGGTTTGTTTTCCGTTTGTTCAAATTCTTTCTTTTCAGTGTTGCCTTTTTTGCAACTCGAGAAAATAAAGCTCATCAATACCAAAACCATTATTCTCATAATAATATTTTTAAATTTTAAATTATTTCTTGATTTCATCTATGAATGATTAATTTTACGTATCTATTTTAAACAACTTAGGATACTAAATTTTGAAAATCTTGTATCCTAAGTTTATAATACCTCCTATGAAGCTAAAATAATAGATTAGAATCTATACGTCGCAGTCAAGAAATAAGCTCTTGGCATACTACCTTGTGTTGAGAATGTCGCGTTAGGGTTATTAGCTATATAATCCGGAGAAAATCCGTCTCTATTCAAAGCAGCTGGAAACCCACCTGGGCCTTGCCATCCCATAATTCCATATTTATCAAATACGTTATTAATGTTCATCTGTAAACCAAACTTTTTAGAAAAATCATAACCAAAAGCTAAATCAGTATTTCCAAAAGCTGGTAGTACAAAAGAATTAGGAACATTTGCTTGTCTATCACCCATATAACTAAAATTCAATGAGGCGTAGAACTTTTCGCCATTGTAGATAGGATTAATGTTGAAAATGACATTTGCGGCATTATCAGCTTCGTTTCCAGAATAATCTACAATAGAATCGTCTGTAGGGCCATCTTCTCCTTCATCCCAAGCAGTATATTTGTCAGCTTTTGAGTTTTGAAAGACCGCATTCGTGCGTACTAACCATTTGTCAGTAATCTTGTAAGTTGTTTCAAATTCAATACCAAAAGTGGTGTATTCAGCAAATTGAAACAATGGTGAATAACGTGTGCCATCCTCATTAGAGAAAGTCTGTATATTAGGTACATTATTTAGATGACTATAGAAGGGAGTAGCAACTAATTTCAAATTGTCAGTATTTAATTTATAACCAATTTCGAATTGAGTTATTTCTTCTAATAAAGCAGGTGTATTTTCAACTAAGAAATCGCTATTTAAATCTAGATAAAAGAAAGTAGATGGAGCTTTATTTCCACGAGCAAACCTCGCATAAATTGCTTTTTTATCGCTAAATTTATAGTTAAGACCTGCAGTGTATGAAAAACTATTTAAATTATAGTCATAATTTATTGGAGCTCCTGCAGTACCACCTCCGTTATCCCAAAGAGTCAAAGGATCACCATCACGCCCACCAAAACTTGCATCACCTTGACGTGGGTTCGGTTCTGCTATAGAATTAAAACCTTTAGAGCTTATGTTTTCATAACGAAGTCCATAATCAAGAGTAAGCTTTGGCGTAATTTTCCAATTGTGCCCAAAGAATAGTGCAAAAAGACCTTGTGTTGTCTCGCCATCATCTGAACCCGACCAACCAACATTCATAAACCCTTCAGGACTTGTAACCTGATATGTATTTCCATTATTTGCTTCTAATCTTATTTGTGCTGGTACAGGGCGATCTTGAATTAAACCTCCACTTAATCCCATACCTTTACTATAGTTCGTAATATCTAGTTTAGATCTACTGAAAAAACTTCCTAAATTGAAACTACTTTTCTCGGTTTTTTTACTTAAAATTAATTGATTTGCAATTTCATTTCTATCAATATCTTGATAAAACATTGGCATAAACAATAATGAACTGCCTTGAACATCATTACCTGGAAAATTTTGATTAAAACCAGGTGTTAGACTTATTTGTGGCCCTCGTCCCCATCCGAAATCAACACTTCCAAAATCTATTCCTGTGGTAGGGTCAGTAAAAATATATGTTCCAGTTCTTGCTGGATTCGGACCTCCGATTAATCCTCCAGGAATACCATAAAACATAGGCTGTAATACACTTATTGGTGATATAACTGCAGTACCATTTCTTTCATCGTCTTTTCGCGAATATTTAAAATCGTTTTTTAATGAAAAACCGTTACCCAGATCTTGTTTCCAATTAAAACCAATTGATTTATCTATACTATGTAATAAATCAGTTGAATTGAATGTTCTTGTTCCTTCATCATTAAAAGGAATTTCTATCGAAAAATCATATAACCCATATGAATCATATTTTGTGAACCCATCTGCAATCTGAGGGTTTTTCCAGTTTGTTGAAGGAATGAATGCCATTCTATCGTTCTTGTCATTCAAATATTTTAAATTTAATTGGAATGAACCTGTTTTATACTTTTTAACAAAGTTAGCTCTTATTTGACCTCCTTTATTAATAGGATAACCTCTTGAACGTGCACCATCTGATTGACGGAAAAATCCACCTAAATTATATGTCCATCCTTTACTCATTGGTCCACCAATATTAAAATCAGCTCTATAGTAAGGATTTTGTCCATTACCTTCTAGTCCATACTTTGCGCGAACTTCACCAGTAAATTCATCACCTCCAGTTTTAGAAACATAATTAAAAATTCCACCAGGGGCGTTAGCTCCAAGAATTGAGGCAGTACCACCTCTTACAGCTTCTACACGTTTTGTCATTGCATCTGCTCTAAGAAATAAATCTGGAAATAACTCTACATTAGTTACAGGAAGACCATCTTCTTGTAATGAAACATAACGATATCCATTAAGATTATCAATAGAATTAGCAGATAAACCTCTTGAATAGACTGAATTCCAAATTTCACCACGTGCTTGATTTACATATACACCTGGGATATTTTTTAAAAGATCTGCAGAACTTGTTGGAGCAACTCTAGCTAATTGTTTAGCACCTATTGTAGTTAAAGCCACAGAGGCATCCATTTTACTTCTAGCATCAAAAACACCAGTGACTACAATTTCATCTAATTGTGACGCGTCTTCAACCAAAGTAATCTTTAAGGGTTTGGTTTGAGGAACAGTGACTGAAATAGTTTGTTTTGAATAACCAATATAAGATATGGTTAATTGATACTTTCCATTTTTTAACCCCTTAATTGTAAATTTCCCATCATAATCTGTTTCAGCTCCTTGACCAGTAGCTGTAATTAAAACTGAAGCCCCAGGAATTGGACCACTTGCATCGTTAATTTCTCCTGAAATATTACCTTCTTGAGCGTACATCAGAATGTTCAAAAAAAGACAAAATACAGTAAAACCTAGCTTAAAAATTGTTTTCATAATTACTTAGTTTATATTAATTTTTGTGATATATATCATATTTTATTTCAATAAATAACATTATGACAATAATACATACCTCAAAGTTAAAATATATTAACAAGTACTGTTAATCAAAAAAAGGCATAAAATATTCTAAATCAATCCATTTTAGAATATTCCTTAGGTGTTAAACCTGTTTGTTTTTTAAAAAAACGAGCGAAGTTGCTAGGAGTTTGGTCACACAATTTTACAGCTATCTCTGATATATCTAAATCAGAATATTTTATAAGAGATTTAGCTTCTAAAGCCAACATTTCTTTCAATAATTCTTGAGCAGTTTTATTAACGCTAGCCTTAATACACTTATTTAAATAATTAGGAGTTACGTTTAATAAATTAGCATAATCAGATATTTGCTTATATTCATATATATGTTCCGTTAAAGCTTGTTTATATGATTCTGTTATTCTGAAAAAAGAATTTTTACTTTTCTTAGGAACATTATCAACCTCTTTAAAAACTTCTTCAAAAAAAGTTAATAAGTAAAACGCAATTAGATTCCTCCTTGTCTTCTCACCTGTTTTATAGAGTTTAAGCATTCGGTTTAGTATAGACTCACAACTTTGGGTTGTTTCTTTGGATAACTGAATTACAGGATTAGATTGTAATTTAAAAAACGAATATCTGTTACTCAGATAGCTTTTAGGTAAAAAATCAAATAGACTTTCATCAAAATGACAAAAAAACCCTTCTGCATCCAGACTCATTTTAGAGTGCTCTGTTATTTGATAAGCTGGAAGAAAAAATACTACAGACCCCTTAAAATCTATATTATTTAAACCTTTGCTTCTTTTTGCGCTTCCTTTTGTTAAAAACAAAAAATCATGTACAGTTTTTCTATGAGGTCTTACTTTAAAATTAGCTTTGTCTTTAATTATTTCAAGACTATTGATATGATAATCCTTATACTTAACATTGGAAATAAACTGTAAAGGATTTACAATTGAATCGTGATAAGTGCTAACCTCTGTAATTTTTAAAGTTGGTATTTTAATCTTATCTCCCATAAACTAAAATTATAAATTTTCCATTATAATAATAAATTTTTAATCTATTATAGCAACAGCCCTAGTCCAACCTGCACTTGCTTTTTCTATTTTGGTTGGAAAACAAGATACTTTAAAGCCATAGGGAGGAAGTTTATCCAAATTAGCCAGTTTTTCTATTTGGCAGTATTCTTTTTCAATACCTACGTAATGTGCTTCCCAAATAATTCCGGGTTTTGGATCTTTTTTATATTTCTCAACTTGAATATGTAAAGGTATATCCCAACCCCATCCATCTGTACCCACTACTTTTATGCCTTGATCAATTAGCCAGTGTGTTGCTTTTGCTGAAGCTCCAACATGAATTTTAACATAATCATCATCATGTATTCTTTTATCTGCATCACATCTTATAAGCACAATATCAAAAGGTTTTAACTTATAATTAATAGCAGCTAATTTCTCTATTAAATCTTCAGGCTCTATTAAATATCCGTCTGGTTTATCAGTAAAATCCAAAACCACACCATTATTAAAAAACCATTCTAGAGGCAATTCATCTATAGTTCTAGAAGGCTTACCATTACAGGTTGGAGAATAATGATAAGGGGCATCAACATGAGTTCCTGAATGAGTAGCTAAGCTTATTATTTCTCCAGCCAATCCTTTACCGTTCATAAAAATATCTCCTTCTACATCTTTAAACAATATTTTACCAATATTCTCTAAACACTCTTCATGGTTTTCATAAGCAATTTTAGTTGGAAGTGGCTCTTTTA
>JAOKTT010000003.1 GCA_028336245.1 Polaribacter sp. | reverse complement strand
AATTTTTTTATAGACAACAAAACACAGTTTATAAATGGAATTCAGCTTTCCATAAACCATATTAAGAGCAAGCGAGAGGGAATGGTTTTTGCAACCGCAAGGAATCTTCATAAAGGGAGAACAACACACTTATGGGAAGTTCGGATTGTAGATGAAGAAGATCATTTAATTTCGATTGCAAAAATGACCAACATCGTTTTAAATAGTATCAAAAAATAATTTTAGATTTTGACTAACTTATTAGACAGCATTAGTACTCATTTTGATAATAAATTACCTTTCGTTATTTATAGAAAACCCAATGATAATAGTATTTTTTCTTTTTTAATGCATGAAACAGATCTTCGATTTGTTTCTAATTTTGAAGAGGTAGGTTTTGTTTTTGCTCCTTTTAGTAGTACAGAAAAAGCAATTATATTTCCAGTGGAACGGGCACTTATAATTTCAGAGGAGTGGACCGCGGATGTGTATAAAGAAAAAGAGGTTGTTTTTAATACTGACAATACAGGTAAAGAAGAGTATCTAAAAATAGTGGAAAAAGCAATTGAGCAAATACGATTGGGACATTTAAAAAAAGTTGTAATTTCCAGAGAAGAGCTTTTAAAGGTTCCAGACTTTAACTTAATAGAAGTTTATAAAAAATTATTAAGAACCTATAAAAATGCTTTTGTGTACGCTTGGTTCCATCCTAAGGTTGGTTTGTGGCTAGGGGCAACTCCAGAAACACTATTGAGTATAGAAAACACCTCATTCACAACCATGTCTTTAGCAGGAACGCAGTTGCATACTGAGCATAAAAAAGCAACTTGGAAATCTAAAGAATTAGCAGAGCAACAGTTAGTTACTACTTATATTGAAAAACAGTTGGAGCAGGTTGCTACTGCTTTAGAGGTAGATAAAACGGAAACCGTAAAAGCGGGGAATTTATTGCATTTAAGAACTAAGGTTTCTGGCAGTTTAAAACATTCGGCAAGTTTAAAAGAATTGATTGGTGTTTTGCATCCAACACCTGCCGTTTGCGGGCTACCAAGAGAAGCTTCACGGAGCTTTATTTTAAAAAACGAAGTATATGAGAGACGTTTTTATACAGGTTTTTTAGGGGAATTGAATGTTCAATACGAAAAATCATCAACGCCAAAAACGGTCCTTTTTGTAAATTTACGTTGCATGAAAATTAATGATAATTACAGTGCGTCTCTTTTTATCGGTGGTGGAATTACAGAGGATAGCAATGCCGAGAAAGAGTGGGAGGAGACCATTTCTAAATCAAAAACAATGAAGTGTGTCTTGTAATTAAATATTTTTTTATGCAATTAGAACTAAGTTTGTGCTGCCCTTAGAAGTTATTTGGAAATACTAATAGACTATTTTGTAAAGCGGTGCTGCTTAAAATTCGTAGACTTCCAATTTTTTACTTTCAAATATTTTTTCAGTTAGTTTCTGTTCGTCTTCTTGAGCTTGTCAAACGGTGTCAGCATATAAAAAAACCATAAATAGTAAATTTATGGTTTTTAGGTTTTGTGTAAATTTGAATTAAAGCGGTATTTTAGAAATTACAGCTGTTAACAAAGGATCTTGTTTTGTACTTACTTGTGCATATCCTTCTAATAAGAAAGGATGCTAACGGTTAAATATCATCAAAAGAAATATCTGTAAAGTCAGAAGCGTTGGGTGTTTCCTCTTCTGTTGAAGTTGTATCTATTTCTTCTTTCTTAAAATCTTTTTGGTGACGCTCGCTAATTACTTCATCTCCTTTTTCATTGATGATATAATCCGTCGCTTTTTTTAGCATTTCGTGAAAGTCTGTAAAATCTTCCTTGTATAAATAAATCTTATGCTTTTGGTAATGGAAGGTGCCATCATCATGGGTGAATTTTTTACTTTCCGTGACAGTTAAATAATAATCGTCTGCTTTTGTCGCTCTTACGTCAAAAAAATAGGTTCTTCTTCCTGCTCTTAATACTTGTGAAAAAATTTCTTCTTGTTCAACTCTCTCTGCCATGTTCTTTATTATAGTGATTGTATAAATCGTTTATTTCTCTAACAAATCTAACAAAATATTTTACGTAGCAATGTTAAAGCTTAATTTTCTTTTTCTAAAAGTTGCTGGTCATGCAACTCTTTGTAGTATCCTGATGTGTTTATGAGCTGTTTATGAGACCCTTGCTGAATTATTTCTCCTTTTTCTAAAACAATGATTTTATCTGCATTTTTAGCAGATGAAACACGGTGACTGATAATAAAGGTGGTTTTGTTTTTAGAAAATTTATTCAGGTTGGACAAGATACGCTCTTCCGTTTCTGTATCAACAGCAGACAAACAATCGTCAAAAATTAATATTTTTGGATTTTTAATAATTGCTCTGGCGATTGAAACACGCTGCTTTTGGCCTCCTGAAAGCGTTACACCACGCTCTCCTAAAACGGTTTCATATCCCTTTGGAAAATCAATAATATTTTCATGAACTACTGCATCTTTTGCTGCTTGCATAATTTCTTCTTCTGTAGCATCTTCCTTGCCAAATTTTATATTGCTACTTATGCTTTCAGAGAACAGAAAAGGATCTTGAGGAACAAAACCAATTTGATTTCTCAAATCATTTAAATTGATGGTTTCAATAGGGTTTCCATCCATAAGAATGCTGCCTTCTTTTGCGTCATATAAGCGCGCTATAAGCTCTATAATTGTAGATTTTCCAGCTCCTGTTTTTCCTAAAATAGCGACGGTTTCTCCTGCTTCAGCGCAAAAGGTAACCTTTTTTAAGGCGGTAATATTTGTGTCATCATAGGTGAAAGTTACATTTTTGAAGTCTACTTTTCCTTGCAATGTAATCGTAGTTATAGAATGGTTCTGAATTTCTGGTTGGTGTTGTAAAAACTCATTTATCCGCAATTGAGAAGCTTCTGCCTGCTGTATCATGGAAGTTACCCACCCGACAACTGCTACCGGCCATGTTAGAATATTTACATATAACATAAATTCAATAATCGTCCCTATTTGAATTTCGTTATTTATATACTGCTGTCCACCAATATAAATTACAATGATATTACTAATCCCTATTAAAAAAACCATCAGTGGAAAAAACAAGGCGTTTGCCTGCTGGAGGTGTATGTTTTTTTCTTTGCTTTTTTCAGAAATTTTGTCAAAATCTTTAATAATAGATTTTTCTATTCCATAGGATTTTACCACACTAATCCCAGAAAAGAACTCCTGATTAAAGGTGGTTAATTTTGACAAGTATTCCTGCACAACACTACTTCTTTTATGAATGATTTTACTCAAGGAAAAAATAGCAATCGATAATAGCGGAAAGGGTAATAAAGTATACATTGTAAGTTTTACATCAATACGGATCATTTGTGTAAACCCAACGACTAAAAGCACAATCATATTCATGCTATACATAATTGCTGGACCTACATACATTCTTACTTTAGAAACATCTTCAGAGATTCTATTCATTAAATCTCCCGTTCTATTTTTCTTGTAAAAATTAAGAGATAATCGCTGATATTGTTGGTAAATTTCATTTTTTAGATCAAATTCAATTAATCGGGAAGTTACAATAATCGTTTGGCGCATAAGGAAAGTAAAAAAACCAGCCAATACGGATACTCCAATTAATAGGAGGACATTTAGCAAAAGTTCCTGTTCTACTGCTTTCAAATCGGTTATTTTTCCGCTTTCATAATTTTCAACAATATTTAAAGAATCTCCAACAATTTGCGGAACTTTTAGCGCTAATAATTTAGACAGTACGGTTATGAAGAGCCCAATTAATAAACGCCACTTGTATTTGATAAAATATTTATTTAGGTATTTTAAAGCTTTCAATGTAGATTTAATATTTTAAAGAATATAACTATAATTTTCAGAATTTATTTTTATTAAAAAATACAAAAATCAATTTTTTATCTGAGCAACGAAGATACATTTTTATATATAATGTATCCGCTTCTAAAGCGCTGTGTAATCATCAAAATAAAATGTTAAAAGAATTTAATATTGATGCGTATTTAAACATAAATTAATATATTTTTGCCAATGAAACCAAATC
Organism: Polaribacter sp.; assembly: GCA_028336245.1. Lineage (GTDB taxonomy): Bacteria > Bacteroidota > Bacteroidia > Flavobacteriales > Flavobacteriaceae > Polaribacter. The sequence goes on along the minus strand of JAOKTT010000003.1, from coordinate 78,181 downwards.
CGTTTGTTTTATTTAATAAAAGTTCTTTAGAAAATGATTAACAGAAGACATATTAGAGTAAAAGTTATGCAATCTGTATATGCGATGCTACAATCTCATAATGATGATATCATGAAGGAAGAGAAGTTCGTAAAGCACAGTGTCTTAAAAATGTTTGATCTCTACGTATTAAATATTCAGCTATTAGTAGCTGTTCAGAAATTAGCGGCAAAAAAGATGGCGCTTTCTAAAAATAAAATTCTTGCCAGCGCTTCAGATTTAAATCCAAACATAAAATTTATAAACAATAAGGTTATTCATAACATTTCACAGAGCATTAGTCTTGAGGGATATGTTGAGTTGAATAAGTTGTTTAATTGGGAAGAAAATGATGAATATGTAAAAATTATTTTTGAAGAACTCCTTAAAAGTAGTTTGTATGAAAAGTATTTAGCTGATGAAGAGAATTCTTTTAAATTAGATAAAAACTTTGTAGTTGATTTTTTTAAGGAAATTATTGCTCCAAATGAGAAATTAGCAGAGTATTATGAAGACAATATGATTTCATGGGTGGATGATATTCCTTTTGTAAATACTTGGGTTGTTAAAACATTAAGTAAGCAAAAGGCTAACGGATTATTTGTATTAGGATCTTTATATAAGGACAAGGATGATGAGGACTTTGTTTCGAAGTTATTTAGAAAAACAATTTTGAAACAAGCGGAATATGAGCGAGCTATTGCTGAAAAAACACCCAATTGGGAGTCCGATAGAATTGCCGGAATAGACATGATTTTAATTAAAATGGCAATCACAGAGTTCCTTAATTTTCCGTCTATTCCTATAAAAGTCACTATAAATGAATACATAGAAATTTCTAAAGATTATTCAACTTCAAAGAGTAGTTTTTTTATAAACGGCGTATTGGATAAAATATCCAAAGAGTTTATTGCCAATAAAAAAATTGTTAAAATTGGAAGAGGACTTATTTAATTTATTATTTTTACACTAAAATACATTTAAAATGAAAAAAATAACAGTAGTAGTTGCTTTACTAATCGCAACAACATTTATGATCTCTTGTGGAAACGGAAGTGCATCAGCAAAAGTTAACAAGGAAAATTTAGACAACGCTAAGTCTAGAGATGCAGAGATTCAAAAGGGAGTAGCTTCTATTTCTTTAGATAAAAGGGAATACGATTTTGGTGTTGTAGCTGAAGGAGAGATAGTTGAGACGGTCTTTAACGTAACAAATTCAGGTGCAATAGATTTGGTCATCACAGATGCAAAAGGTTCTTGTGGTTGTACAGTTCCTGTTTGGCCAAAAGCACCAATTAAACCAGGAGAAACTGGAGAAGTTGCAGTAAAGTTCAATACTTCAGGGAAGCCAAATAGACAAATGAAAACAGTTACTTTAACTACAAATACGGCTTCTGGTAGAGAAGTACTAACATTGAGAGGTTCCGTAACACCAAAAGCAAAAATATAAAGATGTTCTATACAATTTTTTTACAATTCGATTCAGGAAGTTTAGCAAGTATGCTCCCTTTTGCAGCAATGATTTTAGTTTTATACTTTTTTATGATACGGCCTCAAATGAAGCGCCAAAAGAAAGAAAAAGCATTTCAATCTGAAATTAAGACCGGTGCTAAGGTGGTAACTTCTAGTGGTATCCATGGGAAAATAACAGAAGTAAACACTTCGGATAATACGATTACAATAGAGACAGGAGCAGGGAAAATTAAATTTGACAGTTCTGTAATTTCTATGGAGCTAAGCCAAAGATATGCTGTGCCAGTAAAAAAATAATTCTTTTATTATATCCTGCAAAAAGTGAGTATTGTCTTTGTGGCAGTACTCACTTTTTTATTTGTTCGCTTTTATGTAAATTGCAGGATATAAAAACCGCTATTGAAACTTAAAAAAAAAGTACCAAAAACATTTATCAGCTTTTTATTGGCTTCTATTCTTATTTGGCTTTTGATAACGCTTTCTAAGGAATACACAATTAGTGTTAATTTTCCAATATCCTATGTGGAAATCGCACAAAACAAATTGTTGCAGGGGATTCCTGAAAAGGAATTAGAAATTGTGTTGAAAGCAAATGGTTTTAAAATATTAAAAACAAGACTTTTTACAAAAGAAATTGAGATAAGTGGGAGTCGGTTGCTTAAAAAATCTGGAACGACACATTTTTTGTTGGTAAAACCTCAAAAACAACAGATTCAAAAACAATTGCCTTCTGGTCTTGTTTTGCAAGATATTATAAGGGACACTCTTTTTTTAAATGTTGAAAGTTTAGTAACTAAGAAACTCGCATTAAAACCAAATTTAAAAATAAAATACCATGTAGGATACGATCTTTCGGAAAAGATTAAAGTAGTACCGGATAGTATTTTAGTTTCAGGGCCAGGAAATTATATTGCATCGGTAACGAGTATTGATCTTTTACAGATTTCATTGGAAGATGTTAAAATGGACTTTATAAAAAAAGCAAGCATTAAAGTACCGGAGGGAATTAATAATTTAAAATTTGATGTGAAAGAAATAACAATTTCAGGAAAAATAGAAAAATTTACAGAGGGTACATTTGAGGTGCAATATAAAATAATTAATATTCCGGATGGTTTGAGAATTAACACCTTATCAAAAAAAATTCAAGTTACTTTTATTGTTGGCTTGTCTAATTTCAATAATTTAAGTGAAAACTCATTTCAGATCGTATGCGACTACAGCGTCTCCAAAGAGAGTAATTTGGGCTATTTAATTCCTAAGTTAGTGCACAAACCATCAGAAATTAAAAGTTATAAAATAATACCCAATAAAATAGACTTTTTAATTCAGAACTAAAATGATAGTTGGTTTAACGGGCGGAATTGGTAGTGGAAAGACAACAGTGGCAAAGCTCTTTCAACAATTTAACACGGTGGCAGTTTATATTGCTGACGTGGAAGCAAAACGAATAATGAATTCTTGTGAAGTTGTTCAAATGGAACTGATACAAGCGTTTGGTGAAGAAACATTCTTGGGAAATCAATTAAACAAGGAGTATATAGCCCGTATTGTATTTAATAATAAAGAGAAATTAGACCTTTTAAATAGTATTGTCCATCCTGCGGTGTATAAAGATTTTGAGCGTTTTGTTCTTAAAAATACAGCTAAAAGGTATATCATCTACGAAAGTGCAATCTTATTTGAAAGTAGGAGCACCCATAAATTTGATTTTTTAATTACCGTCTATGTTCCTTTTGAGGAGCAGGTACGGAGGATTCTTATGAGGGATAAGACAACAAAAAAAGCGGTATTAGCCCGAATAAATGCACAATGGAGAGCGGATAAAAAAATACTATTGTCTAATTATGTGATCTACAATACTACGCTTGAGAGAACAGAAATAGTGGTTCATCATATTCATAATATTTTAACAAAAAAACGGGATGCCATTTCGTAAAATTGTTTTAAACTGTTAATTAATCCTTAAACTTTCATTAATTCTCTTAATTTATTTAAAAATCAATAATTACAACTTCTTAAAGTAGTAAATTTGGACATGCGCAAAAAAATGTTCATTCTTATTGTGGTGCTAATGAGTATTTCCTTAATTGGAATTATTGCAGTGCAGTTGTATTGGATTAATAACGCTGTAGAGAGTAAAAAGGCACAATTTAAAAATGACATCCAAAAGTCTCTAGGTGCCGCTGCAGAGCGAATTAATGAGCGGGAACAAGCAGAGTTTCAGAAGAAAATAGAAAATTTAATTGCTAAAAAAGGGCTAGCAGACAAGGCAGAGTTGAAAAGTTATTTAATCCAGCAAATAGATACTACAACAAAAGAAAAAATAACCTTCGGGGGTACTTTTTTAGAAGAGAACTTTAAGCTGCCAACAGACTTCTTGAATAATGACTCTATTATTTATAAAAGAGTTACCGGAAAAAAAGACTTTTTCAAATCTTCTCTGATAAAAAATGTAGATTCTTATTTTCCGAAATTAGCAGAGGTGAGGTATTCTTTTATTAAATCTTATTCAGATTTTGACAAACTTCAGGCAGTAGATCTATTGAATGATGTGAATCGAAGAAAACTAATTCATGAAAGGATTAGTAACAATGAATTAAATAGAACGATCAAAGAGCAGCTAGCTAAAAGAAATATTCGATTAGATTTTAAATATGGAGTTTACAGTATAGACGGATTGGCAACAAAATTAAAATCTGGATATTATACAATAAATACAAAGGAAAGCTTTAAGTATCCTCTTTTTTATGATGGACAAGGAAACGTAAGTTATAATTTACATGTTACTTTTCCGAATGAGAATGAGCACATACTATCTGGAATTTCAAGTATTTTACTTTTATCATTATTTTTTATTTTTATTATTATTGTCGCGTTTTCTAGTTCTCTATATCAGCTGATTCGACAGAAAAAGATAGCAGAGATTAAAACAGACTTTATAAACAATATGACCCATGAGTTTAAAACTCCAATTGCAACGATAAATTTGGCTTTAGATTCTATTAAAAACCCAAAAATTCTTGGGGATGATCAAAAGGTTTTGAGATACATAGAGATGATTCGACAAGAAAACAAAAGAATGCATTCCCAGGTGGAAAACGTATTAAGGATTTCTAGATTGGAGAAAAATCAAATTGATTTAAGTACAGAAACTATCGATATACACGACACGATTGAAGATGCTATTTCGCATGTAAGTTTATTAGTGGAAGATCGCAAAGGAACCGTAGCAAGACATTTTGAAGCAATAGAGTCAGAGTTGTCAGGAAACCAATTTCACCTTACTAATGTTATTGTAAACATGTTAGAAAATGCGATAAAGTATTCTGAAGGCCCTCCTGTAATAGATATCTACACGGCAAGCACAACTAAATTTTTCATATTTAAAATAAAAGATACGGGGATAGGAATGAGTAAAGTCGTCCAAAAGCAAGCCTTTACTAAGTTCTATAGAGAACAAAAAGGAAATATTCATGATGTGAAAGGGCATGGTTTAGGCTTGGCGTATGTAAAAGAGATAATAGAGAAACATCACGGAAACGTTATGATTGAGAGTGAAAAAGGAAAAGGAAGTATATTTACGGTAAAATTACCTTTAATTTAAAAAGAAGAAAAAATGGGCAGCAAAAAAATTTTATTAGTAGAAGACGATCCAAATTTTGGGACCGTTTTAAAAGACTATTTAGCTTTAAATGATTACAATGTAACACACGCAAAAGATGGCATAGAGGGGTTAATCATGTTTAAAAACAGTGATTATGATTTGTGTATTTTAGATGTAATGATGCCTAGAAAAGATGGCTTTTCTTTGGCAGGAGACATTAGAGCTACGAACAAAGAAATTCCAATTATCTTTTTAACAGCAAAAACATTAAAAGAGGATGTTTTAAAAGGTTATGCAGTGGGTGCAGATGATTATTTAAACAAACCTTTTGATTCTGAAGTATTGTTGTATAAAATTAAAGCAATATTGCAGCGTAAAGGAGCGGACAGTACTCCTGAAAGTGAACAGTTTGAGTTTACAGTAGGCAGCTTCTTTTTCAATTCTAAATTAAGACATTTATCCGTGGGGGAAGATAGCGAACCTATTAAGCTTTCTCCAAAAGAGAGTAAATTATTACGCATGTTGGCAATTCATAAAAATGATTTAATGCCAAGAGAATTGGCATTGACAAAAATATGGAGAGATGATAATTACTTTACTTCAAGAAGTATGGACGTCTATATTGCGAAATTGCGTAAATACCTAAAAGTAGATGATAAAGTAGAAATTTTAAACATTCATGGTGAAGGATTTAGGTTGGTCGAGAAAACTTAAACACAAGCTATTTTCATAATTAGAGAACTCAGTTTTAACACAAGCTGAGTTTTTTGTATTTTTATAGCATGGCAACGTTTATAAAACTATACAATGAAAACCCCAACCCAAAAGAAATAGCGAAAGTTGTAAAGGTATTGCAAGCTGGGGGTTTGGTTATTTATCCGACAGATACAGTATATGGTCTTGGATGTGACCTTACTAAATCAAAAGCATTGGAAAAAATGGCACAGCTGAAAGGCGTGAAACTAGAAAAATCAAATTTCTCTCTTATTTGCAATGATTTAAGTCACCTTTCAGATTATGTGAAGCAACTAGACTCCGCTACCTTTAAAATTCTTAAAAGAGCTTTACCAGGACCTTATACTTTTGTCCTGCCAGGAAGTGCAAACTTACCAAAAGTATTTAAAAAGAAAAAAACAGTAGGAATTAGAATTCCTGACAACAATATTATAAGAACACTCGTTGCAGAATTAGGAAACCCCATGGTTTCAACTTCTATACGAGATGAGGATGATGTGCTAGAATACACTACAGATCCTGAATTGATCTTTGAAAAATGGCAAAATAGTGTGGATGTTGTTATCGACGGTGGTTATGGAGGTAATGAAGCATCCACGGTGATTGATTTAACAGAGGTTCCAAAGATAATTCGAGAAGGGAAAGGAAGTTTGGATATTTTATAAGTATTAAAATTAGCAAGGGTGGCCAAGCAAACAGATAGCGAGTGCTACTTCAGTGCACCAAACTTTTTTCTACCCAAGATAAAATATTGCCATACAATACTTGTATGCATATTATAGTGGTGTTTTTTTTGAAGTTTTTTTCGTTTCCTCAAAAATTTATAAAAATTTTTATAAAAACTGATGTGGGCTTTTAAAACAGCAAATGTATGTATCGGTCGGAACTCAAATAGGAATTTTATACCTGCAATACCGTCGAGAATTAAACGAGAGAAAATGACAAACAAAAACCATTTTGCTGGAACATTTTTCACCACATTTAATAAACTGTTTCTAAAATTTAAATAGGTTTTTTGTGGATTGCTTTCGTGTAAAGTTGCTCCACCCAAATGAAAAACAGTGGAACTACCAACATATTTTACTTTATAACCAACATTTTGTGCTCGCCAACAGAGGTCTATTTCCTCTTGATGCGCAAAGTAATCCTCATCGAAACCACCTATCTCATGGTATACTTTAGAACGAATGAATAGACAGGCACCAGAAGCCCAGAAAATCTCAGTAACATCATTAAACTGTCCTTTGTCAATTTCTAAATCGTTAAAAACGCGGCCTCTGCAATAAGGGTACCCATATAAGTCTAAAAATCCACCACCAGCACCTGCATATTCAAACCTGTTTTTATCTTTTAAATCGAGTAATTTGGGTTGTATAATTGCAGTTTGCTGCTCTTTTTCAAAGACAGATAAAACAGGTGTAAGCCAGTCTTTTGTCACTTCCACGTCAGAATTTAATAGACAATAAATATCTGCTTCAATATGTATTAAAGCATCATTATAGCCTTTTGCATATCCTCCATTACTCTTGTTTTCTATGATATTTACAGACGGGTAATAGGTGCTCACATATTGGATAGAAGTATCTGTAGAAGCATTGTCAGCTATATAAATAGTGGCTAAATCTACACTAAAATTAAGGATAGCGGGTAAAAACTCTTCTAAGAGTTTCTGTCCGTTCCAATTTAATATGACAATTGCTGTTTTCAAGAGGTGAATTTACAGTTTAATAATGAGAATTTAGATAAAGTTTTCTTAATTATATAAGGCTGAAAAGTGATTTTTGAGACATGAGAACACCCCGTTTAAATTTGCTTGTAATTAGGAATTTCCTTTAAAAAAACATACGTTTCATTTTCAAAATCCATTTTACAGTAAAAATGATTCAAACCGTTGGTGACCACTAAGAAATTTGCATTTAACGTTGAATTATAGCGTGCGATTTGATCAAAGGTTGCCTGAGTTATTTTAATTTTTGGCGCTTTGCATTCTACAATGATATCTGGATTGCCTTCTTTATTAAACACTAAAATATCACTTCTTTTTTTTAAATTATTGACCAGCACTTGTTTCTCTATTGCGATTAAAGATGGAGGGTAGTTCTTTTCTTCAATTAAAAATTGAACGAAATGCTGGCGAACCCATTCTTCTGGAGTCAAGACCATATATTTTTTTCTCAAATTATCAAAAATAAGCGTCTTATTTTCGTTACTTTTGAGTTTAAATTTATAGTCGGGCAGGTTCAGTTTTTGCATTTTCATTGGAACGAATATCACAAATAAAAATGATTTACAAAAAAGAAACGCGCACTATTATTGTAACTTTATTTTAAATTCCTAAATAAAGAACAGGAGAGCATCCAAAAGGCTTGCATAAGGATGTTTTAAAAAAAGAGTTGAGTAAAAAAAGAGCAATTACATTCGTCAATTCACGGGAGAAATAGAAGAGATAAGAAAATGAACGAGATAAGGAACATTGTTGCAGATATAAAAAATGGAAATATAAAGCCCATTTATTTTTTAATGGGCGAGGAGCCTTTCTATATAGATAAGATTTCTGATTACATAGAAGCGCATGTTTTAGCGGACTCAGAAAAAGGATTTAATCAGCAAGTAATGTATGGTCGAGATGTAACAATAGAGGATATTGTTGGGGCTGCTAAGCGCTATCCAATGATGGCAGAAAGACAGGTATTAATAATTAAGGAAGCGCAAGATTTAAGCAGAAACATCGAGAAGCTCCTTTCCTATGCTGAAAATCCGCAGCCAACTACTGTTTTAGTATTAAATTATAAGTATAAAAAATTAGACAAACGTAAAAAATTACACAAAGTAATTGCGAAAACAGGGTGTATATTTGAAAGTAAAAAACTGTATGAAAATCAAGTTTCAGATTGGATTCGGAAAGTATTAAGTGAAAATAATTATAAAATTGAGCCGAAAGCGTCTTTAATGCTGGTAGAATTTTTAGGCACTGATTTAAGCAAGATTTCTAACGAATTAGTCAAGCTAATGCTGGTATTATCAGAGGAAACAATTATCAGTGATACTCATATTGAAGAGAATATAGGGATCTCTAAAGATTTTAATAATTTCGAACTAAGAAAAGCTGTCGGGGAGAAGCAAATTGTGAAAGCAAATAGGATTATAAAATATTTTGGAGAAAACCCGAAGAACAATCCATTGATAATGACGATTTCTCTTTTGAATGGATACTTTACACAGTTGCTGCTATTCCACGGTTTGAAAGATAAATCCAAAAGTGCTGTTGCCAGGAACTTGGGTGTTAATCCCTATTTTGTAGATGAATATTTTGTAGCGGCTAGAAATTACCCCATGCGAAAGGTAGCGCAAGTAATTGCATTTTTAAGAGATGCGGATGTTAAAAGCAAAGGTGTGGGTGCAAATCAAACCAATGAGGATATTCTTAAGGAATTGCTTTTTAAAATTTTGCATTAATCTATAAACAGCATTGCATTTAAAGAACGTTTCTTTTCATCAAATCAAAAAAAAATATGAAAACATTTTTAATTATCATAGGAGCGCTTCTCTTTCTTTTTTTAGGAGCACAAATCTATTTTTATAAGAGTAGTTCCAATATAGAGGGATACCAATACGATGTCTTAACATCCTATGAAGGTTTTGAAATTAGAAAATACGAAGCAAGCTTATTTACAGCGGTAAAATTAGATACAGATAAGTACAAACAAGCCTCAGGGAAAGGATTTTCTATTTTAGGAGGGTATATTTTTGGAAAGAATGGCAGACAAGAACGCATGTCTATGACTTCTCCTGTTGCCATGACCTTAGAGGATAAAATGACCATGTCGTTTTTAGTACCTCAGGGGTTTACAAAGAAAAACCTACCAAAACCAAACAATATAAATATTAAATTTTTAGAAGTTCCCGAAAAGAAAATGGCGGCAATTACTTTTAGTGGGTGGGCAAGTGATGCGAAAATTAAAAAATATAAAGAGCTTTTAATTAAATTGTTAGATAAGAACAATATTAAATACACTACTAATTTTTCAGTATTAGGATACAATCCTCCTTACGAGCTGTTTTTCCGTAGAAATGAAATTGTGGTGGAGTTGTATTAATAGTGTCCCTATTTTTGAAGCTTTGATAGGTTTTATCCACGAATTAAAAGAATGTTGAAAGCGTTCGCTGTCCTTCCATATAAATACAGATCAGACTATTTAATTTTCAGTGTCTTTTTACCTTCCACAGTAATTTCAGAACCTTCCGCAAGCATTACGGAAGCGGGTGATAAATGATTTAAAAATTCAAACCCAGCACCGTATACCATTTCAAAATCTACTTTGATCTCAGCGCTTTCCACCTTATATTCCTTCCATCTTGGGTGTGTTACTTCATATTCATTCGTCACATGACCGTTTACTTTGGCATAACCCCAGTAGTGCTCTGTGATAAATTCAGTTTCGCTATTTACTGCTATTTCAGTAGCGGTTAGTGCAGCAGTTACTTTAAAAGATTGCCAGGATCTCTTTTTTTTCCATTCGTAGGTTACTACTCTATTTTCGCTATTTTCCTCCCATTGGTGACGCATGGGTAAGGTCTCATAGTGCTCGTTATACAAAGTGTTTGCAACGATGGTTAGTGCAGGCTTTGGTACAATTTCTTTGATAAAGACCGCCGCGCGTTTCCATGTATTATTCTCAAATCGCCTCACATAAAATCGAAGATTTACTTCTTCAAAATTAATATGAAATGGAATTTTAATGCCTAATATTTTGGTGTTCATAAACATAAACCCAATCAAACTAACATAGCATTTTCCTTCCCAAAAGTCTAATTCTGTTCCAGGAGGAACATATTTCTCCAATACTTTTGGATCAATGACATAATTTGCCACCGCTAGTTTTCTCCATTCTGCATTTAAAAAGCTCATTTTTGTATTGTTTTATTCAACGAAACATCGTGGCTGTAAGGTCCTGATGATTAAAATAATTTCAAACAAAGTTAATTTTTTTTGAGCATTCCATCAATGCGAGAACTCTTAGTTTTTAGTTAAAAAAAAATCTGATTTCAATTTTGAAACCAGATTTTGAATTATTATTTTAAATAGATTTTATCATATAAATCTGTGTATGTGTTTTTAATGACTTCTCGTTTCATTTTCATGGTTGGAGTTAGGTGTCCACTATCTATCGACCAGACGTCGGGAGTTAACTCAAAACGCTTGATGCGTTCCCAATTTCCAAAATGAGTATTTCCTTTGTCTACTTCTAATTGAATTCTGTTAATGACTACTTCAGAATTTATAATTTCTTCATTTGTTGTACCAATTTTGTATCCTTTTTTAAGAATCCAATCTTTTATAAATTCAAAATTTGGTTGAATCAGTGCTGCCGGCATTTTCTCTCCTTCACCAATCACCATAATTTGCTCTATGAATAAGGATTGTTTTAACGCTCCTTCTAATAAAGGTGGTACGATGTATTTTCCTCCGGAAGTTTTAAACATTTCTTTAGTGCGTCCTGTAATTTTCAGAAAGCCATCAGCATCGATCTCTCCCTTATCGCCAGAATGAAAATATCCATTTTTAATTACTTCGGCCGTTTTTTCAGGATCTTTATAATATCCTTGCATTATGTTAGGACCTTTTATTAAAATTTCACCGTTTTCAGCAATTTTAACCTCTACATCACTGATTACTCTACCTACAGTTCCAATTCTAAAGCCTCTTACTCCATTTTCTTCCATAAAACTCACAGAGGTAACAGGAGAAGTCTCCGTCAAACCATAGCCTTCCATAATCGGCATTCCTGCCGCTGTAAAAATTCTTGTCAGTCTTTGTTGTAAGGCAGAAGCTCCAGAAACCATTAGTTTAAGTTCTCCCCCTAGGGCAGCCTGCCATTTAGAAAAAATGAGTTTTCTTGCGATACTTAGTTGCTTTTCATACCACCAACCGTTTGCACCATAAGGTTCATAGCGCAAACCGAGGTTTACAGCCCAGAAAAATAATATCTTTTTTATACCAGTTAAGGTTTCTCCCTTTAAAATTATTTTATCATAAATCTTCTCATACAAACGCGGAACAGCCGTCATTACATTTGGCTTTATATCTTGCGCATTATCAGTAAGTTGTTCAAGTCCTTCCGCAAAGTAAATCTCTGTGCCACAATATTGATATAAATACAAAATCATCCGCTCGAAAATATGACATACAGGTAAAAAACTTAAGGCCTTATCTTTTCCATTTGCCAGCGGCACGTATCTTTCACTTGCAAGCACATTGGAGACGATATTCGCATGTGACAACATTACTCCCTTTGGTCTCCCTGTAGTACCAGATGTATAAATTAACGTGGCTAAATCTTCAGCATTCACTTCCTTTTTCCGAGCTTCTACTTCAACTTGATTGTCTGCGTCTTTCCCTGTTTCTAAAATGTCTTTCCAACTCTTTTCATCGATAATATCGTCAAAAGTAAATATTTCTTTTACACTAGTGTCTCCTTTAATTTGATTCAGTTTTTCTACGATGTCACGATCAGATGCAAAGCAATAAACTGCTTCTGAATGGTTTAAGACATAGGCATAGTCTTCTTTGGAGATGGTCGGGTAGATGGGCACACTTTGTGCACCTGTTTGTAAAATTCCAATATCACAAATATTCCATTCCGTTCTATTGGTCGTAGATATTAGTGCTATTTTATCATTGGGTTGTACGCCTAATTTTAACAGACCTCTGCTAATTGCATTCGCTTTGTCTATATATTCTTGTGTAGAAGTAGAAATCCACTCTCCATTATATTTTGTAGTAAATGCTTTTTTAAGATTATATTTTTCAAGCTGATAATAAGGGAAATCAAATATGCGTGTAATTTCTATTGCCATAAAGTTCTTGTTTTCTAGAACTGCAAAATATGAAATTTACACGGTATTCGCAAATACTTAATAAATTGCTTCTTAATTAAGAATTATATATTTTCTGATGCAGATTTTTATATTTTTCTTTAATAATTTTCCTTCGCATTTTCAGTGTCGGGGTAAGGTGCCCTCCATCAATCGTCCATTCGTCGGGAGTAATTTCGAATTTTTTAAGTTGTTCCCATTTTCCGAATTGCTGGTTGTAGAAGTCAAACTCTTTTTGAATTCTCTGTATTAGTTTTTCATCTGTAGTAATATCTTTAATACTGTGTTGGTGTCTTTTTGCCCATTCATAAACAAAATCGAAATTTAATTGCAGCAGTGCAGCAGGCATTTTCTCCCCTTCACCAATCACCATGATCTGCGCTATAAACCGGGATTGTTTAAATTCACTTTCGAGGGCAGCAGGCGCAATATATTTACCCCCAGAAGTTTTAAAGATCTCTTTTTTTCGATCGGTAATAGTAAGGAACCCTTCCGCATCTAATGCTCCAATATCTCCCGTATGTAAATATCCATCCACAATGGTTTGATTGGTGAGTGCTTCATTTTTATAATAACCCATCATAATATTGGGTCCTTTCATTAAGATCTCACCATCTGGCGCTATTTTAATTTCTATTCTATTCAGAGCTTTGCCGACAGTTCCTATCTTTAAACCATTATTTCTTAAGTCGTTTAAAGTACCTCCAGGAGCAGATTCTGTCATACCATATCCTTCAAAAATTTGTATTCCAGCTGCTGAAAAAACTCGAATTAATCGCTGCTGTAGTGGTGCACTTCCTGAAAGCATAAACTCCAAATCTCCACCCAAGGCTTCCCGCCATTTAGAGAAAATAAGTTTGCGTGCTATTTTCAATTTAAAGTGGTACCAAACACTATTTTGTTCATAGGGCTTGTAGTGTTCTCCTAAATTTACAGCCCAAAAAAATAATGTTTTTTTTACTCCAGTGAGAAGACTTCCTTTGTCTATAATTTTATCGAATATTTTTTCTAAAAGTCTTGGAACAACTGTTAAAAAGTGAGGTTTTACCTCTCTTATATTATCACCTAATTTTTCAATACTTTCCGCAAAATAAATCTCGAAGCCTCTGTATTGGGAATGATAAGAAGAAGCTCTCTCGAAAATATGGCAAATTGGTAGATAACTGATGATTCTTTTTTTATGGCTTGTTAAATCTAATTGATCAGCGGTCATAAAGATATTTTGAACTAAATTTCTATGCGAGAGCATCACACCTTTTGGAGTACCTGTAGTCCCGGAAGTATAAATTATTGTTGCTAAGTCTGCTTCTTTTACTTCTCGTTTTCGCTGTTCAACTTTTGATTGTAGGGTGCAGTCTTCGCCAAGTTTAAGAAAGGAATTCCAGCTATCATCTCCCGCGAACTCTTTAAAAGAAAAGACTTTTTTAAGATTTGTTTGCTCCTTGACAGCATTTACTTTTTCTAATAGATCGTCATCAGAAACAAAGCAATACTGTGCATCAGAGTGGGTTAGGATATAGGCGTAATCTTTACTTGAAAGTGTGGCGTATAAAGGCACGTTCTGGGCACCAATCTGTAAAATACCGATGTCTAAAACATGCCATGTATAGCTATTGTTTACAGTAATTACAGCAATCTTATCGTTCGGTTGAATTCCGAGTTTTAAAAGAGCTCTACTTGCAAGGTTTGCTTGATCTATATATTTCTGGGTAGAAATATTTTTCCAAATATTATTTTCTTTGTAAACGAAACATTTTTCCTGTGGGTATTCCTGCAATTGATATTGGGGGAAATCAAAAAGCCGTGTTGGTTTTTTGGTCATTAAAATGAATTTTGTTCACCACAATATACTCAAAAAGCATTAACTATCGAGTTAATCCTTTTTTCTAAGATTTAATATGTTTATTGATTGCAGGTGTCTATCCATTCTTTCGCATTTATAAATGCTTCCAGCCAAGGAGAAACATCATCCTTTCTTCCTGTAGGATAATTCGCCCAATTCCACTGAAAAGTAGAACGTTCTATATGTGGCATCGTTACCAAATGTCTTCCAGTTGCATCACTCATCATTGCCGTGTTATAATCAGAACCATTCGGATTATTTGGATATCCTTCGTAGCCGTATTTTGCAACGATATTGTAATTTTCCTCAGCTTCTGGTAAGTTGAACTTTCCTTCTCCGTGAGAAATCCAAACTCCCAATTCCGTTCCTGCCAATGAAGATAACATTACAGAATTATTTTCTTGAATTTTTACGGAGGTAAAAGAGCTTTCATGTTTTTGAGAATCATTATGAACTAATTTACCATGTACTTTATGCTTTGGGTTAATCAAGTCCAACTCCATCCATAATTGAGCACCGTTACAGATTCCTACAGACAAAGTATCTTCTCTTTTAAAGAAGTTTTTTAAGGCTTTCTTTGCTTTTGCATTGTATAAAAATGCGCCTGCCCAACCTTTCGCAGAACCTAAGACATCTGAGTTTGAAAAACCACCAACAGCACCAATAAACTGAATGTCTTCTAAAGTTTCACGACCCGAAATTAAATCGGTCATGTGTACATCTTTCACGTCAAAACCAGCTAAATACATTGCATTTGCCATCTCACGTTCAGAATTTGAACCTTTCTCTCTGATAATTGCCGCTTTTGGCTTTTCACCAACGTTTCCAATGATAGGTAGTTTGCCTGTAAAATTAGCCGGGAACTTATAGGTTAAAGGCTGCTTTTTGTAATTGTCAAAACGGTCTTGTGCCAAACCATTTGCAGTTTGTTTACTATCTAGTAAAAAAGAAGTTTTATACCAAACATCTCTCATTTCAGCGACATCAAAAGAGAACGTTTCTTCGTTATTTTTAATAGTTACTTTTCCGGAATTATTTGCAGTTCCGATGTTAAAAACAGTAATTCCCATCTCTTCAAAGGCGGTCTCTACAGACGCATCTGCTTGAAAAACGATTCCTGCATTTTCAGAAAACAGTACTTTAATAGTATCTTCTTCATTCAATTCAGAAATATTAAAATCTGCTCCTAAGTTTACATCTGCAAAGCACATTTCTAACAAAGTAGTAATAAAACCGCCAGATGCAATATCATGTCCTGCTTTAATTTTATCTTCTTTTATTAATTGTTGAATGGTATTAAACGTTTTCTTCAAATAAGAAGCATTGGTTACATCAGGCGCTTCATTACCAAGTGCATTTAAAGTTTGATTGAATGAACTTCCACCTAATTTATACGCGTCTTGGGAAATGTTAATATAGTAGATGTTTCCACCATCAATTTGTAAAAGAGGCTCTACTACTTTCGTGATTTCATTACAATTTCCAGCAGCAGAAATAATTACAGTTCCTGGAGAAATTACTTCGCTATCCGCATATTTTTGCTTCATTGACAACGAATCTTTCCCAGTAGGAACATTGATTCCTAAATCGATAGAAAATTCTGATACTGCTTTAACAGCTTTATATAAACGTGCATCTTCACCTTCATTTTTACAAGGCCACATCCAATTTGCAGACAATGAAACACTTTTTAATTTGTCTTTCAAAGGTGCCCACATAAGATTTGTAAGCGCTTCTGTTATTGCATTTCTACTTCCAGCTTCAGGATCAATCAACCCAGAAATAGGAGCATGGCCAATAGCAGTTGCAACGCCTTCTTTTCCGTTGTAATCCAAGGCCATCACGCCAACGTTATTTAACGGAATCTGCAACGGACCAACACACTGTTGTTTGGCAACTTTACCCCCCACACATCTGTCTACTTTGTTTGTTAACCAATCTTTACAAGCAACTGCCTCTAATTGTAGCACTTGTTTTAAATAGATTTCTAAATTCTTTGCTTTATATCTTGGATTCTTGTATTTTCTTTCAACAGTTATATCTGTTAATACCGTTTTAGGTGAAGCACCAAACATGTCTTCTAAAGCAAAATCCATTGGTGTATCCCCTTTCTTTTTAGATTTAAAAGTAAATCTTTTATCTCCTGTAACCTCTCCAACCGTGTACATTGGAGACCGTTCTCGATCTGCAATTTTTTGTAAGGTATCGATATTTTTTTCTGCAATAACCAAGCCCATTCTTTCTTGAGATTCGTTACCGATAATTTCTTTTCCTGATAAAGTAGGATCTCCAACAGGTAAGGTATCTAAATCGATTTTACCACCAGTATCTTCTACCAATTCTGATAAACAATTCAAATGTCCACCAGCACCATGATCATGAATAGAAACAATAAAGTTTTCTTCACTTTCTACCATTCCACGAATTGCATTCGCAGCACGTTTTTGCATTTCTGGATTGGAACGTTGTACCGCGTTTAACTCAATTCCTGAGGCCAACTCTCCAGTATCTGACGATGAAACTGCAGCGCCGCCCATTCCTATTCTATAATTGTCTCCACCAAGAATTACAATTTTATCTCCTTCTTTAGGGGTTTCTTTGATTGCTTGATCTGCTTTTCCATACCCAATTCCACCAGCTTGCATGATGACTTTATCATAGCCTAATTTTCTAGGTTTTGTAGTACTTGAAGCAGCATTTTCTTCGTGTTCAAAAGTTAAAACAGAGCCCGTAATTAAAGGTTGTCCAAATTTGTTTCCAAAGTCAGATGCTCCGTTAGATGCTTTAATTAAAATATCCTTTGGGGTTTGGTACAACCAATCTCTTGCTTCAAATTTATGCTCCCAATATCTTTTTTCTTCTAAACGAGAATATGAAGTCATATACACGGCTGTTCCTGCCAGAGGTAAAGAACCTTTTCCGCCAGCAAGTCGATCTCTAATTTCTCCTCCTGAACCCGTTGCTGCTCCGTTAAAAGGCTCAACAGTAGTCGGGAAATTATGTGTTTCTGCTTTGATAGAAATTACAGATTCAAAGTCTTCCGTTTGATAAAAATCTGGTTTATCTGCTGTTTTAGGAGCAAACTGTGCTACTTTAGGTCCTTTTATAAATGCAACATTGTCTTTATAAGCAGAAACAATATCATTTGGAAATTGTTTTGCTGTTTCTTTGATCATTTTGAATAGGGAAGTAGGTTGTTCTTCGCCATCAATAACAAAAGTTCCGTTAAATATTTTATGTCTACAGTGTTCTGAATTTACTTGACTAAAGCCAAATACTTCAGAATCTGTTAATTTTCTTCCAATTTTTGTTGCAACACTTTCTAAATATTCAACTTCATCTGTGCTTAAAGACAAACCTTCTTGGGCATTATAAGCTGCAATATCTTCGATATCTAAAATCGCTTCTGGCAGAACGGCTACTGTAAATGATTCTTGATGTAAACGGGTGAATTTCTCAGAAATCATAGGGTCAAAATCTGTAAAATCTTCAGAAACTACTGTGAATTCCTCAATTCTTAGGATACCAGAAATTGCCATATTCTGAGTAATTTCAACTGCATTTGTGCTCCAAGGAGTAATCATTGCTGCTCTTGGGCCTACAAAAAAAGCATCAATAGCTGCTGCTTCTATTTTAGGTTGATTGGCAAATAACCAAGTTAATTTAGAAACTGTCTTTGCAGTTAGTTCTTTTGTTGTTTGAACAGCATATACTTTACTGTCTTTATTTCCAAAGAAATGAATCATTATTGTGTTGTGTTTGGACATTGGTGTAAAAAGCAAATTTACTTTTTTTCAATTTAATTTTGATGAATTATTTCTTTGAAATTTTTGAGTTATTCACGAGGTTTTAAACAAAAAAAACGATTCAATTGAATCGTTTTTTTGTTATGAATTAAAAGAGCATTATCTTTTAATTAATTTCTGAGTTATAAATTCATTTGCCGTTTGGACCCGTAAGATATAGATTCCTTTGTCTAATGTTGTAATGTCCATACTCTTGTTATTTCCATCTATGATTGCCGTTTGCACCAATTTACCTAGTACATTGTAGGCTTTTATCTTTGTTTTTGCACCCACCTTAAAATATACTGTATTTCCATAGGTAGGGTTGGGATATATTTTAAAAGAATTAAAAACAGAAGAATTTAAACCGGCAGTTGCATTGTAGGTTCCAATGCCTTCAAATGTATTAAAAGCGTATTGATCCCATTCAGAAGCAATATAAGTGGTGTTTGGAGTGGTGATTGTTAATTTTCTTCTCAAGGTCATACTCTCGAAATTTTTAGCAGTCTCGCCCAAAACACCAATGATATCAATTAAAACATCATCTTTAAATAAACCTACAGCATCGTTTCCGTTGAAGTTAACCGGTGCTCCATAGTTTGAACCCTCTGGTGCTACTAAATCAGCTTCTGCAACTAAAGTAGCATCATCCGCCTGAAAATGAATCATGACAAAAACATCATTTACGTCAATGGTTCCATTTAACGGCAGTGCATTGATCCAACCACCCGCGCCATTCGATTGCTTTTTTATACTGTACCCTGATAAATTAATAGGGTTGTCCGTTAAATTTACAATTTCTAAAGCCTTGTTATTCCCAACACCTTCAACATATTCTGAGAAAAACAATTCTACAACACTATTTACCCCGTTGGTAGTAGTTGCAGTAACTGCTGTTGACTGCGCTGATTGGTTATTTGCCGAATCTTTTGCTAAAACTCGCACACTATAATCGGTTGAAATAGTAAGACCTGAGACCGTATAATTTGTTCCTGTAGCAGCACCATTGAAAGCACCATCAATATAAACATCATAACTTGTCACTGCCGTATTATCTGTGGAAGCAGTCCAATTCACTTGAAAGCTGGTTCCGGTAATAAAAGTAATATTTACGTTGCTAGGAACTGACGGCGCTGTGGTATCGGTAGTGGTGGTGCCGTTCGCAGGCGCAGATTGGGCAGATGCATTACCTGCAAGATCTTTCGCCAACACAGTTATTGCATAGGATGTATTTGAGTTGAAGCCGGTTGCCGTATAATTAGTGCTTGCTGTTTCTCCGTTTAACGTTCCGTTGGCATATATTTCGTATTTTGTTACGGCTTCATTATCTGTAGCGGCAGTCCACGAAACATTTATACTAGAAGTGGTTGCATTACTAAGAACAACGCTTGTAGGCACTGTGGGTGCTTCATTATCATTAGACGTATAAATTCCCCATGAATCTTCTGCAGGGGCTCCTCCCCAAATTCTAGTAGCTAAATAGGCATTGTCTATAAATGGATTTCTATTTCCTTGCGCATAGTTTTGGTTAGAATCGTGGTGGGTATTTTTTTGTCTTTCAAAATCAGAAACAGGGTCTTCTACATTCCAATCTAAAAATAAATCAATCATAAAGTCACCAGTAGCAGCGTTGCTTCCAATACCAACGTTATTTGGTTGGCATTGGTTTCCATACCGAATATACATGTACATCATCATCCGAGCGATGTCTCCTTTCCATTCATCACCAGGATACCATCCACCAGAAACACTGCCAGAATTACCAGCACCGTCCGCGAATTTTAAGTTACCTCTTTGGCCATTGTATTGCACATCTGAAGGACGCAAATGATGTGCATCAGCACCAGGACCCGAAGATCCTAAATTTGGATTTCCTAACGATTTTGCATAGGTGTGCTCTCGATTCCATTCCCCTTGATTACCTCCACTATTATTGATGCCACTTGTTCTGGCAGTAGTACCAGACGCAGAGTAACCATAAATTAATAAAACCTCTGAACTATTCTCTGGGTTTACATCTGTTATTTTAGAGGACTCCCAAACCCCGGGCGTATAACTTAAAAAGGTTGTATGTGCACCTATTGTTTTTGCTGCTAAATTTTCTTTTAATTCTGCACCCTCTGCAGTTAAATCAACACCAGTATAATACTGCTCTTGTGCAGAAATAGCAAAGGTGAGTAGTAAGGATAGTAGTAGTAATTTTATTCTCATTTTTTTAGTGTTAAAAATAATTCAGTTTTGAATAATTTTGTGAATGTATAATATTAATTTTTAATTAGTTTTTTAGAAATAAATTGTTTCCCAGAATTAATTTTCACTAGATAAATTCCCTTAGCGAATTGAGAAATGTCTATGCTATTTTTAGTTTTTGTGACCTTTGAGGATTGTACTAATTTTCCTAGAACAGTGTAAATACTTACCCTCGAATCAACCGAAGTATTAAAATAGATTTTGTCCCCATTTACTGGATTTGGAAACATTTTAAAAGATTCAAAAGAAATTGTATTGGTACTTAAAGTTGAGGTATGACTACCAAAATCATCAAAAGTATTTCCGTCTAAAAGCTCCCATTCATTTGCAGTAAACGTAGTGTTAGGAGCAGAAATAGTACCTTTTCTTCTGTAAGTCACATCTTCAATATGTTTACTAGAATCACCTGCTATACCAATAATATCTATTAATACACCATTTTTAAACAAACCGATTGGGTCATTCCCATTAAAGTTTAAAGGAGAGCCATATGCGTAAGGAGCGGCGCTATCGGTTGGCGGACCAAACAAATCAGCTGCGTCTAAAAGTATGCTATCATCTGTGTCTGCATTCACAATCACAAACACATCACCCGTAACTATGTTAAAGTTTCCTAAAGGATAATTAGATACCCAAGAACCTCCATTAGATTGTTTTTGAATAGAATACTCTGATAAATTAACCGTTGAAGCGGTTAGGTTTACAATTTCTATGGCTTTATTACTACCATTTACTTCTGGCTCTGCATATTCAGATATAAATAATTCGTTAATACCATTAGATTGCCCATCAGTGGTGGTTATAGTTACTGCATCACTTTGTTCAGATTCATTACCGGCATCATCTTTGGCAGAAAGACTTATTTGATAGCTTGTAGAAAATATTAAACCCGTCAAAGTATAGGAGAGGTCTGGTGTACTTCCTATCAAAGAACCATCAACGAATACCTTATAAGCAGTAACAGCCGTATCGTCTGTTGTAGTAGTCCAATTTATTTTGAATGCTGTTCCTGAAATATTACTTGCGGTAATATTTGCTGGTACATTCGGCGCAGTCGTGTCATTAGTAGTGCTCGTATTTATAACAGTACTCTTTTCAGATTTATTGTTAATTAAATCGAGCGCTTCTATTTGTATAGCATATGATGTGTTTGGTGTGAGGCTAGTTAATTGAAAACTAACATTTGAACTTTGTGCCGTTAAAACATCATCTACATAGACATTATATCCAGTTACTTCTACATTATCGTCAGAGGCAGACCAGTTTAAATCAATAGTAGTAGTGGTTTGGTTATTAGCTATAACATTGGTTGGTTGAGTAGGTGCTTCACTATCACTACTTGTATAAATGCCCCATACATCCTCTGCAGAATCTCCACCCCAAATCCTTGTTGCTAAGTATGGGTTGTCTATAAACGGATTTCTATTTCCTTGTCCTGAAGAGTTCGATGTATTTTCATGATACGTATTTCTGTCTTTTTCAAATTGTGTTACAGGATCTTGTACGTTCCAATCTAAAAATAAATCAATCATATTGTCCTCAGTCATATCAGTGCTGCCATCACCAACATTATTTGGTGCACATCTATCGCCATAACGTAGATACATATACATCATCATTCTAGCAACATCTCCTTTCCATTCGTCACCAGGGTACCAACCGTTAGAAACACTTCCGGAGTTTCCAGAACCTTCCGCAAACTTTTTATTACTCCTAGATGTATTTGTTGTTCTATCAGCAGATCTTAAATGATGCGCATCTGCACCAGGACCTGAAGTTTCAAGATTTGGTTCACCAAGAGATTTTGGATAAACATGTTCTCGATTCCATACAAAATTACCATTACTTCCATTATCTTGCCGTGTGATATCTCTAGTTCTATCATTTGAATCGTCTTGATCACGCCCTTCTTCCCAGCCATAAACTAAAACTACTTCATTAGAATTTTCAGGGTTTATATCTGTATTTTTACAGGCAACCCAAACATCAGAATAAGATAAGAAATTTGTGTGCGTTGATATTATTTTGGTAGCTAAAGCATCTTTTAATTGAAGTCCAGCTAATGTTAAATCTACATTATTGTAATACTGTTCTTGAGAAAAAGTAAGAAAAGAGATACATAAAAGGCAATAAAACGAAAGTAATTTTTTAAGCATATATTTAATATTTTAAATTATTAATCTTCTTCTCTGCAATCACTATTAAAATATAGTGGTATATAATTATTTTTTCTTTTCTAACAGTGCCATATAGAAGCCATCAAAACCGGAGACATGTGCTAAAACTTTTTTGTCCGAAACAAATATAAACTCTTTTCCAGCTTCTGATGTTAAAAAAGTCTTAACTTGTTCTTGGTTCTCAGAGGGCAACACAGAACAAGTTGCGTATACCATTTTCCCACCGGGCTTTAACATGGCAGCATATTGCTGTAAAATTTCCTGTTGTATTTTTTTAATATTTTCTATAAACTCAGGTTGTAGCTTCCATTTTGAGTCTGGATTTCTGCGAATAACACCTAAGCCAGAGCAAGGAGCGTCTATTAAAATTCGATCTGCTTTGCCGTGTAATTTTTTAATTGGCTTTGTAGAATCAATCACACGCAAATCAATGTTATGTGCTTTGTTTCTTTTCGCTCGAACCTTTAACTTACGGAGTTTACTTTCGTAAATATCCATGGCAATAATTTGTCCTTTATTCTCCATTAAAGCAGCTAAATGTAAAGTTTTACCTCCAGCGCCGGCACAGGTATCAATTACTTTCATGCCAGGTTTTACGTCTAAATACGCCGCTACTAACTGAGATGAGGCATCTTGAACTTCAAAAAATCCGTTGTGAAAAGCTTCGCTTTTGAAAACATTTGCTCTTTCTGGTAAAATTAAAGCATCTGTGTGATTCGGAACAAATTCCGTATTTATATCTTCAGCTTTTAATTTCTTTTGCAGTATTTCTTTAGAAATATTTAAGGTGTTCGTTCTTAAAATTACATTTGCTTGCACGTTTAAAGCAGCAATTTCTTTGGTCCAAATTTCTTCTCCCAACTCTTTAACACACATTTCATCCATCCAATCTGGAATCGATTCTCTGTATTTTCTGGTTCTAGAAAGTTCATCAAAACGACCTTTAATTTTTCTTTCTGGTACATCACCAACTTGATTCCAATCTGGTAAAGCGATTCCTCTTAAGATACACCACACAGAAAACAACCTCCAAATATTGTCTCTATCATAGGGTGCTTTCACTTCTGCAATTTCAGCATACAAGCGGTTCCAGCGAACAATATCATAAATTGTTTCAGCAACAAATTTACGGTCTCTAGCTCCCCAACGTTTGTCACGTTTTAAAGCCTTTTCTACTGCTTTGTCAGCATAAACACCTTCGTTAAATATATCTCTAATGCTGTCTATTACTGCAAAAGTTAAATTCCTGTGTAATCTCATTTTATCTTCTTATGGATTGCAAATATACATATAAGTAGGAGGTGTGCAATTTAAAAGTTGTTTAGAAAAACCTTTCACATACACATGTATAAAAGCTCTTTTTAAAAGAAGGATATTAAGCAAATTGCAAAGTTCTAAAGTATGATATCTGCTTTATTTTTTGTTTTCAAGAAAGCAAGATGTAATTTTTTACTAGTAATAGCGCGAGCAACGCTTGTTGCGAATTGAAAAGTATGGAGACTTCCTTTTCTAAAGCACAATAAATATCAATTTAATTCTTTTTTTAATCTGATTTCATTATTTTTGAATCATAGAAAAATTGAAGTTGAATTTAAATTATCCAATTACATATATCGAGGGAATTAGTGTACAAAGAGCAGCGCTTTTGTACACGGAACTGGGCTTGAAGACCTGCAATGATCTGCTTAATTTCTTTCCTTTTCGCTACATTGACAAAACTACATTTCATGCCATAAAAGATTTGCAGCCAAATTCTTCAGAAGTGCAAATTGTAGGGCGTATTACACGAGTAAATTCAATAGCACAAAAAAGAGGCAGTCGTTTAGTAGCTACCTTTCAAGACGCTACGGGAAGCATTGAATTGGTCTGGTTTAAAGGACAAAAATGGCTCAAAGACTCTTTGAAAGTAAATGAGCCCTATGTGGTCTATGGGAAACTCAATCACTACAATGGGAGTTTTAGCATTCCACATCCAGAATTAGAATTGTTTAGTGCTCATAAAAAAAAGTTGCAGACTAAGATGCAGCCGGTTTATCACGCCACAGAAAGGTTAATAAATGCAGGGGTTTCTAATAGAATTATGGGGACCTACGTACAGCGTTTGTTGGAACAGTTTTATGATAGTATTCAAGAAAATTTATCGCGAGAGATTTTGGAGGATTTTAAGTTTATGTCCAAACGAGAAGCACTTCTAAATGCACATTTTCCAAAAAGTCAAGAACACCTCACAAAAGCAGAAAATCGATTAAAATTTGAAGAATTATTTTTTATTCAGTTGCAGTTATTGCGAAAGAAGCTCCTCAATAAAACGAAAATAAAAGGGGAAGTCTTCGAAAAAGTAGGGACTATTTTCAATGATTTTTATACAAATAGATTGCCATTTGATTTGACAAATGCGCAAAAAAGAGTTTTGAAAGAAGTTCGAAAGGATGTGGCATCTGGAGCACATATGAACCGTTTGCTGCAGGGAGATGTAGGGTCAGGAAAAACGATTGTAGCTATTTTAGCCATGCTTTTAGCCATCGATAATGGTTTTCAGGCAACTATTATGGCACCTACAGAAATATTAGCAAATCAGCATTTTATTGCAGTTTCAGAATTGGTTGCGGGTATGGGTCTCAAGGTTGCTATGTTAACAGGCTCTGTTAGAACTAAAAAAAGAAGAGAGATTCATGCAGGTTTAGAAGAGGGTACTTTAAATATATTGATTGGTACGCACGCCTTATTGGAGGATAAAGTGCAATTTAAAAACTTAGGCATCGCTATTATTGACGAGCAGCACCGATTTGGGGTAAAGCAACGCGCAAAGTTATGGGCTAAAAATGAATTACCTCCACATATTTTAGTGATGACGGCAACCCCAATTCCCAGGACCTTGGCGATGTCTGTGTATGGTGATTTGGATATTTCTGTTATTGATGAATTGCCTCCTGGAAGAAAAGAAGTAAAGACAGTGCATCGTTTTGATAGCAATCGTTTGGCTGTTTTTAAATTCATGAAAGATGAAATTGATAAAGGAAGACAAGTCTATTTGGTGTACCCATTAATCGAAGAGTCTGCAGTAATGGATTATAAAGATTTAATGGATGGCTACGAGAGTGTATCCAGAGAATTTCCATTGCCAAAATATCAAATTAGTATTGTGCACGGTAAGATGAAACCCGCAGACAAAGCGTTTGAAATGGAGCGATTTGTAAAGGGTGTAACGCAAATTATGGTGGCCACAACGGTTATTGAGGTAGGTGTAAACGTGCCCAATGCCAGTGTTATGATCATTGAAAGTTCAGAACGTTTTGGACTCTCACAATTGCATCAATTAAGAGGTCGGGTTGGACGAGGAGCTGATCAAAGTTATTGTATTCTTTTGTCCAGTTTTAAATTATCACCAGAGGCAAAGACGCGTCTGAAAACAATGGTTGACACTACTGATGGTTTTAAAATTGCAGAGGTGGACTTGAAGTTGCGAGGTCCTGGAAATATTATGGGAACACAACAGAGTGGTGTTTTAGATCTTAAAATTGCCGATGTAGTAAAAGATTCTAAAATTTTAGTAGTGGCCAGGAATACTGCTATTTCCTTATTACAAGTGGATGAAAATTTAGCGAAAGAAGAAAATATTTTAATAAAAAAAGCTTTTATTCAAATGACAAAATCATCTAAAATTTGGTCTAATATTAGTTAAGTTTCTTGTTTTTTATAAATATTGAATATAAATCTTTAATTCGAGGTAAAGTTAGAGACGTACAATTTTTTGAACCGTATAACTGTTTAAATAATTTTTAACAATTATTTTAGCTAATTCCTTGTCTTCGACCGGAGTAAGTACTGATTTTAGAATGTCGATGTTATTTTCTTGGTGTGCTAAACTTGTATACCCATACCCAAAAATTTGATTATTTTCGACAAGTATTAGCGCATGCTCTTCTGTTTCTCTGCCTTTGTCTAAAATAATGAAATCATCATTGTTAAAGTCATACAATAAAGGCTTTCTTTTCTTCTTAATGTTATATTTTGGAGCAAGTCTTTCTAACTGTAAATAGTATTTTAAGCGGGTAAAGAGTTCATTTCCTGTTTTTTCATAGGTAATAGAAGTCGCTCTCTCTTGAATTTTTAAAGCTCTTTTTGTTTCTTTCAAAAATAATTTATTTACTTCCGACTTTACATTTTTTCCGCGCCCTAAAAACAGTATTTTTCCATTTTTATCATGCACGTAAAACAGTCCTATATCCATAGGTACTGAGGCTATTAATTTCTGAAGTCTATCTTTTTCAATGCGCTGATCATAGTATTTTACGTATTCTTGTATGATTGTTTTTGTGCTGTCTTTTTCTAAAAGTAGTTTGAAAAGCTGCACGGTAGCTAAAGCATCACCAGAAGCACGATGCCTATCTGTCATTGGGATGCCTAATGCCTTTGTAAGTTTACCGAGACTATACGAAGGTTGGTCTAAAATTAATTGCTTGCTCAGCTCTACAGTGCATAACGTATTTCTGTTGAAGTCATAACCCAATCGGTCAAACTCTGTACTTAAAATCCGATAATCAAAAGTGGTATTGTGCGCAACTAAAGTGCAGTCTTTTGTTATTTCGATAACTCTTTTGGCTATCTCGTAAAACTTAGGAGCATTTTGGAGCATTTTATTATTGATGCCTGTGAGCCCCACAACAAATTGTTGAATTTCTTTTTCTGGGTTTACCAAACTAATAAATTGGTCTACAATCGTATGGCCATCAAATTTATAAATGGCAATTTCTGTAATGCCTTCTTCATTAAATTTCCCCCCGGTAGTTTCAATGTCTAATATTGCGTACAAATTATTATTTCTTAGAATGTAAATTTACGAACTATAATTTCTATTACCAAAAATTGAACTCCCTAGTCGTATCATAGAGCTGCCATTTTTTATGGCCAGGTTATAGTCTCCACTCATTCCCATAGAAAGCGTTTCTAGTTCGCAGTTAGAAGTACCTGTTTTTGTTTTAGTTAGTTGATAAAACCTATTTAAAGATGCGAATTCTTCGTTCAATTGTTCTTGGTTGTCAGTAAATGATGCCATTCCCATAAAACCAACAATTTTTATATTTTCTAGTTCTTTAAACTCTTGACTTTGCAAGATCTGATCTATTTCGTCAAAAGACAGCCCGAATTTTGTTTCCTCTTGCGCTATTTTTGCTTGCAGTAGACACGAAATAATTCGATTGTGTTTTTTTGCTTGTTTGTTAATTTCTTTCAAGGTTTTAAATTTGTCTATTCCATGAATTAAATTTACGAAGTGGGCCATGTACTTTATTTTATTACTTTGTAAATGACCAATCATGTGCCATTGAATATCTTTAGGGAGTGCCTCAAACTTAGCAGCCATTTCCTGTATTTTATTTTCACCAAAAATGCGCTGGCCACCATTATAGGCTTCTTGAAGATCGGAAATAGGTTTGGTTTTAGAAACAGCAACTAGCGTTACATTTTCTGGAATTGATTTTATTATCTCTTGTATATTTTTTTGTATTTCCATTTCGTTTTTTTTATTAAAAGCTACTTCAAGCTCAAAAGAGCAAACAGTGTTAAAACTCATAAATAGTCAAAGCACTTCTTAGTTTCGGCTCTATATAGGTCGTTTTTGGGGGCATTAACAAGCCTGCATCTACAATTTCTTTGAGTTCTTTTATATTGGTTGAGTACATCCCGAAAGAAACTTTAAAAGCACCTGTATCTACTTTTGTCTTTAGTTCTAGACCATTCGATTTGTTTTGAGAATATACGATTTTAGAATCATCTCTAATATCATTGATGCCTAATAGTGGTTTTAAAACAGTATTGTAAAGAATTTGAGCATCTAATTTACTAAGCACATCTGTAAAAGGATAGATCGCTTTTTTTAAAGTCAATGCATAAAATTCGCCTTCTAAATACATGCTAAAATTATGCTTTTTTGACGGTTTATAAAATTCTGTACCGTAATTTTTAATAGTAAAAAAAGACTCTAATGTAACTAAGAATTCTTGTGCTGTGTGGCCATTTAGATCTTTTATGAAGCGATTGAACTCGTACATGCTCAATTCACTCTCTGCTACTAAATAACTCATGAAAAAGTTATATGCTTCGGTTCCTGTATGCTGCGGGTTTTCTTTTTTTAAACGTTCCGCTAATAAACAGGAAGCGGATGACCGGTGGTGGCCGTCTGCAATATATAAGGTGTCAATTTCTTGAAATGCATTTGTTATTTTTTTAATATCAGATGCATCGGCTACCACCCAAAGAACATGCATGTCTTTATTTGCGGTAGTAAATTCATAGTTTGCTTTGTATTGCGAATATTTTTTAAGAATATCGACAATTTTAGCATTGTCAGGGTATGATAATAATACAGGTTCTGCAGTAAATCCCGTATTTCTTAGGTAGTTTTCAAATAATAACTCTCTTTTTCTAAGGGTTCCTTCGTGTTTTTTTATATTGTTATTCAAACAGTCTTCAACAGCACTAGCAGCAATTATTCCACAAAAAGATGTTGTAGCCGTTGTTTTTTTATAAATATAGAAAGCTGGTGTTTTATCTTGTGTAAAAACGTTTTGCTCTTTAAATTCTGCATATTGTTTTTGTACTAGTTTAAAACGTACTTTTTCACTGCGTTCTTTTTTTGGGTCTTTGTGCGCAGGAGTGGTCACATGTAAAAAAGAATATGGATTGCGTGCCAATTTAGAACTCAGCATTTCTGGAGTATAAACACCGTATGCTTTAGACGAAACTTGGGCTACCTTATCTCCGGTTGCTCGCACTGCTTTAAAAGGTTTTACAATGGCCATATATTAGCGTAAAAGCTGAATAATTTGTTGTGCTAATGCGATTCCATTTCTTTCTTCGGTCTCTTTTGTAGCGCCGCCAATATGCGGTGTTAAAGATATTTCTGGATTCATTAACAATTGAACTGCAGGTGTTGGCTCTGTTTCAAACACGTCCAAGCCAGCAAACTGTACTTTACCACTTTCAATGGCTTTTACAAGGTCTACTTCATGTAAAATTCCACCACCAGCAGTATTTATAATTCCCACGCCATCTTTCATTTTTTTAATATCATCTTCTTTAATTAGATAGCCCTCTTGCATAGGTACATGCAAAGAAATAAAATCAGCTTCCTTTAAAACGACATCTTGTGAAATGGTTTCAATATTGATGGTTACTTTTTGGCCATTAAAAAAATCAACTGTAATGGGTGCACTTGTAACCTTTTTATCTGTTGCAATTACATTCATTCCTAAGCCCAAACCAATTTTAGCTACTGCTTGACCAATACTTCCAAAACCAATTAAACCAATAGTTTTGCCTCTTAATTCGATGCCTTCACTAAAGGCTTTTTTTAATTCTTTAAAACGAGAATCTCCTTCTAAAGGCATCTCTCTATTTGAAGCATGCAAGAATCTCACCAATCCAAATAAGTGTGCAAAAACCAATTCAGCAACAGCATTTGCGGCAGTTTCAGGAGCATTTATTACATGTAAACCTTGGTCTTCTGCATAGGAAACATCAATATTGTCGAGACTACCGTCCCCGCATCCAATTAATTTAATACTCGGACAGGCGTCTATTAGTTCTTGCCCAACCTGGGTTGTACTTTTTACTAAAAGAGCATCAATAGTATGTTCATTGATATATTTTTCTAACTGATTTTGAGCAACTTTTGTTATTATTACTTCAAATCCTTTTTTTTCTAAAGTATCAATTCCGCTTTGAGAAATTCCGTCGTTTGCTAATATTTTCATTTGTCTGTATGTCTCTAATTCTTACTAAAGAAAGAAGTTTTTATGTTTTGTTTGTTTTAATTTTAAACCTTAAAAGTTTAAAAAACATTTTTTATTGGAGTCCATTTACTACTGCGTTTAGGCGTGTTCGTTTTCTAAGGTTTGCATTACATCTACTAAAACTTGCACACTATGCAATGGAAGTGCATTGTACATGCTTGCGCGATAGCCACCAACACTTCTATGTCCATTTAGACCGTTGATTCCTGCTGCTTTCCATAAGGTATCAAATGTTGTTGTTAAGGAAGCATCTGTCAAGTTAAAAGTAGCATTCATGGTACTTCTGTCTTCTTTAGCGACCATCCCTTTGAATAAAGGGTTTCTATCAATTTCTGCATATAAAAGTGCTGCTTTCTTGTTATTGACTTCTTCTATAAACGGAATTCCTCCGATATCTTTCAACCATTGTAAATTCAACATAGACACATATATGGCAAATACAGAAGGTGTATTTGCCATGCTTTCTTTCGCAATATGAGCTTGATAATTCAACATTGTAGGAATGTGTCTTGTTCCTTTTCCCAAAATCTCTTCTTTGACAATTACCAAGGTAGTTCCTGCCGGACCCATGTTTTTTTGCGCTCCTGCATAGATCAAATCAAATTTCTCGAAGTCTAATTGTCGGGAAAAAATATCTGAACTCATATCACAAATTAAAGAAACATTGCTTTCTGGAAATGATTTCATCTGTGTTCCTGCAATCGTATTGTTACTGGTGCAATGAAAATAATCTACCTCTTCAGGTATGGAATATCCTTTTGGGATATAATTGAAATTTTTGTCTTTTGAAGAACCTACTTCCAGCACTTCACCAAAAGCTTTTGCTTCCTTGATAGCATTGTCCGACCAAGTTCCCGTATTTAGATATGCCGCTTTTTTATTTAAAAGGTTGTAAGCAACCATTAAAAATTCTAAACTCGCTCCGCCATGTAAAAATAAGGCCTGGTAACCTTTGTTTTCTAAACCTAACAATTCTAAAGCGAGCGACCTTGCCGTCTCCATCACTGTAACAAACGATTTGCTTCTGTGAGATATTTCAATTAGAGATAAATCACCGTCGTTAAAATTAAGCACCGCTGCTGCTGCTTTTTGTAAAACTTCTTGCGGCAGAATACAAGGTCCTGCACTAAAATTATGTTTCTTCATTTTTAGGATAGTTTAGATAAAAATTCCAAGGTATTCACACCATCTGCATAGTCTTCTAATTTTGGATGTTGGGTAGCACCAAAAGGAACTTCATTTTCTATAAAGTCTTTGGCAACTATACATTGAATTTTTTCTTTGTCTTGGTGTAATTTTATTTTTAAATCAATTTCATTTTCATAATATTCATAAAAAATAGTTGCAATGGGAGAGGCATAACTTGGATCTTCTTTAATCATTAGAAAACCATTTTCTAACAAATCAAACAAACTCATTAAATAGACAGCCTTGTTATAATCGTAATTGTTGGCATATTTAGCATTGTTGATGATGTCTTTTTTGACAAACATCCCATTAAAGAAATTGTTAAAATCATAGTCTTTTGGGACATATAACTTAGACACAGATCTACAACCTAGTCCGAAATAGGTAAAAACATCATCAGATAATTTTTGTAAGTCTTCTTCTGTTTCTTTTCCCGTAATCACCGCTACAGAATTTCTGCTTTTCCGTATGATATTTGGCTTATTCTTAAAATAATATTCAAAATAACGAGCCGTATTATCACTTCCAGTAGCAATTACAGCGTCAAAATTCTCTAATTTCTGTTCCGTAAAAGTGATGTTTCCTTTCAAACTTTCCTCAACATATTCGATATACTTCGCTAAAAAAGGCAGCAAATGTTTGTCGTTAGAAGACTGCTTAATCAGCACGGAATGTCCCGAAATTAAAACAGATAAGAAATCATGAAAACCAACCAAAGGAATATTTCCTGCCATAACAATAGCAATTGTTTTGGGCGTTTTTATTGGAAATTTGTTTTTAGAGGTCCAAGCTTCTAAATTATTTTTTGTGAGTGCCGCAGACCAACTCTGTATTGCAAATAAGATATTATCTTTTGTAAACCAAGAATTTTTTTCTTGGGCTATTTTCATCTGATGTTTAAAACCCTCAAAAAATAAATCATTGTGATCTATGCCTGCTTCTTTCTCAATTTTGTTTTGAGAAAACTGACTTAAAAAAGTTCCTAACTTTACAAAAGCATTGATTCTATTTTGAATACTATTCATTTATTTTGGTTGTGACTATTTTTGGTGTTATTTTTGCAATTGCAAAGGTACAAAACAGAAAAGAAAGTTATGGCAATTATAATAACAGATGAATGTATAAATTGTGGGGCATGTGAACCAGAATGTCCAAACACAGCAATTTATGAGGGAGCAGATGATTGGAAATATTCAGAAGGAACAGATTTAAAAGGAAAAGCGGTATTGCCAAATGGTAAAGCTGTAAACGCCGACGAAACGCAAGAACCCGTTTCAGATGAAATTTATTACATTGTGCCAGATAAATGTACGGAGTGCAAAGGATTTCATGATGAGCCACAATGTGCTGCAGTTTGTCCTGTAGATTGTTGTGTGCCAGATGATGATAATGTGGAAACAGAAGAAGTTTTGTTAGAAAAACAACGCTTCTTACACAATGAATAAGACGTACTAATTAAGCGTCTGAGAACTAAGAAGAAAACCTCGAATTTATTCGAGGTTTTTTTATGAATAAAAATATATATTTGCACTCGAAAATCTAAAGAAATGAAAGCTGGAATTGTAGGATTACCAAACGTAGGAAAATCGACTTTATTTAATTGTTTGTCAAATGCAAAAGCGCAAAGTGCCAACTTTCCTTTTTGTACGATAGAACCAAATATTGGGGTTGTAAATGTACCCGATAAAAGAATTGAAAAATTAGAAGAATTGGTAAATCCAGAACGTGTAATGCCTGCAACTGTCGAGATTGTAGATATTGCTGGTTTGGTAAAAGGAGCAAGTAAGGGAGAAGGATTAGGAAATCAGTTTTTGGCAAATATTAGAGAAACAGATGCTATTTTACATGTAATTCGTTGTTTTGACAACGATAATATTATTCATGTAGATGAATCTGTAGATCCTGTAAGAGATAAAGAAACAATTGATATTGAGCTGCAGTTAAAAGATTTAGAAACTGTAGAAAAGAGATTGGAACGTGTAAAAAGAACCGCAAAAACAGGAAACAAAGATGCCCAAGCAGAATTGGTTGTTTTATTAAAAATTGAAGAAACCTTACTAAAAGGAATCTCTGTAAGAGCTTTGTCTTTCAACGAAAAAGAGCAAGAGTTTGTGCAATCTTTGCAATTTATTACCGCGAAGCCAGTATTATATGTTTGTAATGTTGATGAAGGTGCT
This sequence comes from Polaribacter sp., assembly GCA_028336245.1. Taxonomy (GTDB): domain Bacteria; phylum Bacteroidota; class Bacteroidia; order Flavobacteriales; family Flavobacteriaceae; genus Polaribacter. The sequence continues at coordinate 44,259 of JAOKTT010000003.1, read as the reverse complement.
GCCGTTTCAGGAAATGACTACGTAGAAAAAATAAGAGCAGCTGTAAAAGATGAAAATGCGGAAGTAATTGTTTTGGCAGTGGGTACAGAAGCAGATATTACAGAATTAGACGATTATGAAGAGCGTCAAATGTTTTTAGCAGATATCGGCTTAGAAGAGGCAGGTGTTGCGAGATTGGTGCGTTCTGCATACAAATTATTAAATTTACAAACGTATTTTACAGCAGGTGTTAAAGAAGTAAGAGCTTGGACAATTCCTATCGGATCTACTGCACCGCAGGCAGCAGGAGTTATTCATACGGATTTTGAAAAAGGTTTTATTAGAGCAGAAACCATTGCCTATGAGGATTATGTGACTTTTGGATCTGAGGCCAAGGTAAAAGAGGCTGGAAAAATGAGAGTAGAAGGAAAGGACTACGTTGTAAAAGATGGTGATGTAATGCACTTTCGTTTTAACGTGTAACTCTCTTTGAAAATAAACTATAATAATCCCGATGAGAAATTATCGGGATTTTTTATTTATAAAAAAGTATCTTTAGCTAGTGAAAAGGAAAGAGTTAAAGTTGAATACCTATTTATAACATTCAATAACAAGACTAATTATGAAAAAAAATATACTTTTTACAGCATTTATCTTTTTGATAACTTCTTGTAGTAGTGTCAAAAATACACAAGAGGCTATTAGTAATGGAAATTACGACAGCGCAATTAATACTGCGATTGACAACCTAAAAAGAAATAAAACTAAAAAAAGGAATCAGCCTTATATTTTACTTTTAGAAGAGGCTTTCATAAAAGCAACTGCGAAAGATTTAGCACGTATCAATTTTTTAAAAAAAGAGAACAACCCGGAAAAAATAGAAACTGTTTTTGTTTTATATGAGAATTTGAAAAGAAGGCAAGAAACCTTAAAACCATTATTGCCATTATTTATTTTAGCAGAAAAAAGAGATGCTGTGTTTCAGTTTACTAATTATGATGATGAAATTATTTCAAATAAAAACCAACTGTCAGCGTATTTATATTCAAAAGCAATAAAACTGTTCGATGCAAATAATAAATTTGACTACAGAGCTGCGTATAACGATTTAGATTATATCGAAAAGGTAAATCCTAACTTTAAAGATGTTCGTAATTTAATAGATATTGCGCGTGAAAGAGGATTAGACTTTGTGTTGGTTTCTATGAAAAATGAAACACAGCAGGTACTTCCTGAAAGATTAGAAGAAGATTTATTAAATTTTGACACCTATGGTTTAAATGAATTATGGACGGTTTATCATGGTGCGAAGGATGCAAAAATAACGTACGATTTTGGTTTGGAATTAAACTTGAGAAAAATTGAGGTTTCGCCAGAACAAGTAAGAGAAAAAGAAATTATCAAAGAAAAAGAGGTGAAAGACGGCTTTGAATATCTTTTGGATGAAAATGGGGATCAAGTTTTAGATGAAGAAGGGGATAAAATCAAGGTAGATAAGTTTGTAAGTGTCCGTTGTGAATTATACCAGTTTACACAATTTAAATCAGCAAAAGTAACAGCACAAGTGGCGTATGTAAACCTAAATTCAAAGCAAACGATACAAACGCATCCAATAACAAGTGAGTTTACTTTTCAGCACGCGTATGCGAACTTTAAAGGTGACAAAAGAGCCTTAGAATCGGCGTACATCGATTTAATTAGATTGCGTATGGTTTCTTTTCCTACAAACGAACAAATCATTTATGATGCCGGCCAGGGATTAAAACAAAAATTAAAAGCTATTATTACTCGAAACACGTTTAGAAAGTAGACTATAAAACCCCCAATGAATTTTCATTGGGGGTTTTATAAGTTTTTGTTGGCTTTTCAGGGCTATGTGCACCAGTTTTAATAGGGTATATAATATTATACAAATTGCAGTGTTTTTGACAAGAAGACGATAAGAAAGTATTTATTTAATTTCCTTTTATGCGGGTCCATAAATCTAAGAGCAATTTTTTTCCGTCACCTTTTTCTTTTGCTTCCTCAATAAAAGACAGCGTGCCGTTAGAAGCTTCCTGAATCTTATATTTAAAAACAAAATTACTTGCATTGGGTTGCGTGCTTAAAGCACCGAAACGCAAATCATTAAAATACAACTGCTCGTCTTTTTTGTTGATGGTATACCAACCTTTAGAAATAGCAATCATTCTTTTTATTTTTGGATGTTTCGCTAAATCGCCCAATAATTCGTGATTTTTTGGATATTCTGAAAATTGAATCGGATTGTTATCTAGAAATGATGCATATCCAATGAAGTAAGAGTTTTCAGTTGCCACGTTAGCACTCCATAAAATGGTGTTTAATGGCGTTGGTTTTGTATTTATATGCTTATAATTTATACCTTGGACCTCAAGTGCTTTTGTAAATTTTTGATATGCAAATCCTTTTAAAATTAGGGTTAATACTAAATAAGAACTGCTAATAATCAATCCTAAGTTATTATAGAAACGTCTTTTTTTAGTTGCTTTTTTTTGACGCATCGCTAAAATTAGAAATATTAAAAAAGGAAGGGTGTACAGCGGATCTACAACAAATATATTTTTAAACGCCAATCGAATGTCTAAAGGCCAAAAAAGTTGTGTTCCCCAAGTTGTTTGCGTATCTAAAATAGGATGTGTAATAAAAGTCCAAAAGAACAGCCAAGCCCAATCTTTTAGATTTTTATAGGCTTCAAACCGAGTCACTATATATGCAAAAACAGGTGCAAATAGTACAGAAAAAAAAATAGAATGTGTAAAACCTCTGTGAATTTCTAAGGCGCTTACGGTATCTGTAAAAAAGGACGTCAGGACATCTAAATCAGGAATTGTACCAGCAATAGCTCCATATAACATGGCTTTATTACCAATTTTTTTCCCTAAGACAGCTTCTCCAACTGCCGCGCCTAAAATTATTTGAGTTAATGAATCCAATGGATATGTATTGTATTTAACTTTCTACAGCGATTAATAGCTTTTTCTAAATTTTTTTTCTACTGAAAAATGAATCAAGTTCATAAAATTCTCGTGCACACCTAAAGTATTTTTTAATTCCAAAGTATTTATTAATTTTGAAATAAGGCCAGACTCGAATTGTAAATCAGGGACGGATATATATTTCTCAAAAAGGTTTCCAATACTTTTGTAATACAATTGCTCAAAGTCATTTAGATTCTTTGGTCTTTCAGCTACATATTCATAAGAATTCACATTAAAAGATTCTAAAACATCACCCACATAATTTTTGTGCAATATCTGTTCTGGGTTTACAATATTTAACTCTTTTATTGTTGGGTTTAAGAATGCATACAGAATTGCTTTTGAAACAAAATCTACAGGAATAATATTTAACCCACTTTCTTTATCGATCCAAATTCTAAATTTTTCTTTAGATTTATTTGCGTATTTATCTAAAAATATCGCCCAAGAATAGAACACATCAAATTTTGGAGTTTCATAAAAAGGTGCGTCTATCAAACGACCGCAAATAATACTGGGTCTTAAAATCTGTGACCTTATTTTTTTAGATTTACAAGTTTCTTTTACATACAATTCACTCTCGTACTTCGACTGTTCATAAGGATTTCTAAAATCAGTAACGGCATAGTCTTCGATGGCATCCGATACTTTTTCGTCTTGAATACCAAAAGAATAGGCGGTACTGATATATATAAAACGAGTAACTGCTTTTGGCAACTGTTCTAAAAACTGCTTGGTTACCAAGTAGTTTTGCGTGTGCACTTTTTCCTTAGAATCAATGGTGTGTAATAAGCTCGTAGATCCTGCGCAATGTATAACAGTATCGAAGTCGTATGCTTGTAAGGCTTCTTTTTTAATGGTAGACAAATCACTAGAAATTACAGTGATTTTTTCTAAACATGCGTCTAAAGTAAACTCATTTAAAAAAGCAGGACGAGATGCGTCTTGTAAAATACTTATTAAACGTTGTTGCGCAGATTTTTCATTATCTCTGATAACCACAAAAAGATGCTGCACGGTTTTGTCAATAATGGCTTTGTGCAACCATTCAAAAATAATATGACTTCCAACAATTCCGCCACCTCCGGTTAATAGACAATTCATAGTTTTTTTTTAATGTAAAAACCTCAAAAATAGGTGAGGCTTCGCATATTTTTAGTTTATCCTTTGTAAAAAGGTAATTTTATAATGGTTGCAGGAATTGCTTTTTTACGAACTTGAATAAATATTTGAGTACCGGCTTTTACTGAAATTCGAGGGACATATCCCATTCCAATTCCTTTTTGCAAGGATGGACTCATAGTTCCAGAAGTAACGACCCCAATTACTTTTCCGTCTCCATCAACAATATCATAACCATGTCTTGGAATTCCTCTGACGTCTAATTCAAAAGCAACCAATTTTCTTTCTGGCTTTTGTTCTTTTTCTTTGGCCAATGCTTTCGCATTTATAAAGTCTTTGGTGAATTTAGTAATCCAACCCAAACCAGCTTCAATAGGTGACGTTGTGTCGTCAATATCATTTCCATACAAGCAATAGCCCATCTCTAAACGCAAGGTGTCTCTTGCAGCTAGACCAATAGGTTTAATTCCGAAAGCCGCTCCAGCTTCAAAAACCTTATTCCAGATTTGTTCCGCATCCTCATTTTTACAGTAAATTTCAAATCCACCAGAACCGGTATAACCCGTTGCAGAAATAATCACATCTTCTACACCTGCAAAATCACTGATTTTAAACTTGTAAAAAGGAATGGCAGCCAAATCTAAAGAAGATAATGATTGCATTGCTTCCACAGCTTTAGGACCCTGAATAGCCAATAAAGAATAGTCTTCAGAAAGGTCTTTTAAATCGGCTTTAAAATCTTCATTATGTTTAGAAATCCAGTTCCAATCTTTTCCAATATTAGAGGCATTTACTACTAATAAGTATTCATTCTCTTCAATTTTATAACAAAGTAAATCATCTACAATTCCGTTTTTATTATCGGGAAAACAACTGTATTGCGCATCCCCAATTTCTAACTTAGAAGCATCATTTGAAGTTACTTTTTGTAGGAGAGCCAATGCATTTTTTCCGCTAACGAAGAACTCTCCCATATGACTTACATCAAAAACACCAACAGCAGCTCGCACCGTTAAATGCTCTGCAGTAACGCCTTCATACTGAACAGGCATATTGTACCCTGCAAATGGAACCATTTTTGCGCCTAATTTTTCGTGAATTGAATGTAATGCAATATTTTTCATGGGTAGATTTCTTAAATTTGAGGCTAAATTATTGAAAAATTCGCAATTACCAAGCACTAATATTCTGTTAATATTTTTAAGTTAAAAAGAATTAATACTACATTTGGAACAGGAATACATAAATCAGTTATTATGCAATTTTTTAAATTTATATTTGTTTCAATTTTAATTTTTTCTACTTCTTTTTTTGGACAGACACCAACAGATTTCTTGTCAAAAGAGTTTCATAAAGCGAGACGTGCTGCGTTGCGTGAAAAAATGCCACCAAATTCAGTGGCTATTGTCTTTGCAAATTCAGTTCGAAACAGAGCAAATGATGTAGATTATGTTTTTCATCAAGACCCTAACTTTTATTACCTTACAGGATATCGAGAACCAAACGCAGTCTTAGTTTTATTTTCTGAGTTTCAAATGGGCGATAAGGAAATTTCTTACAACGAGATTTTATATGTTCAAAAGCGGGATGCAAGAGCAGAGCAGTGGAATGGTAAGCGCCTAGGTATCGAAGGGGCAAAAACAACTTTAGGCTTTGAGATGGCGCTAAATGCAGAAGACTTTGTAAATACAAATATCGATTTAAAAAAGTTCGATAGAATTTTTATTGAAAAATTTGAGGATGATTACAGGAATTCTTCAAAGAACAGCGCAGAGGTATATGACTTGGTGCATTCTTTTAAACAAAATTCGGGATACAATATAAAAAACGTTTTATCACCGATGAAAAAACAAATTTATGAATTGGTAAAGTCTACATCCATAGAAAACACAGCAAATGTTGCACAAATAATAGGCAGAGCGTTAGCATACGACCCTACATTAAGTGCTGATGAAGATTTGATGCAATTCAAAGAAGCTACAGATACCAAACTAAAGAAAGAGCTGCAGCAAAAAATAATTTTAAAATTGGAAGCGAAAACAAACGTTGATATTAGTTTTTTATCTAAAAACATGGCAACGTTAAGAGAAGTAAAGACGGCAGAGGAGATGGTTTTGTTAACGAAAGCAGTGCGTATATCCGCTGTAGGACAGATAGAAGTTATGAAGGCCATGAAGCCACATATGTCAGAAACCGAGTTGCAAGGAATACACGAATTCGTCTATAAAAAATACGGTGCGGAATATGAAGGGTATCCTTCTATTGTAGGTGCAGGAAATAACGGGTGTATTCTTCATTATATTGAGAATAATAAAACCAAGGTAGGGGATGAACTTGTTTTAATGGATTTAGGGGCAGAATACAGAGGCTACACTGCTGATGTTACACGAACTATTCCTGCAAATGGAAAGTTTACAACCGAGCAAAAAGAGATTTATAATTTAGTGTATGATGCCCAAGAAGCTGGAATTGCTTTATACACTATTGGAGAAAGTATGGCAGCACCAAACCAAGCAGCAAGGAAAGTAATTAATGCAGGTTTATTGGCTTTAGGAATTATAAAAACCTTGGATGAAAAGCACCCGTATTTTCCGCATGGTACTTCGCATCACATTGGTTTAGATGTGCATGATCCGGGAAATTATGGTGCTTTTGAAGAGAATATGGTGGTAACGATGGAACCTGGTATTTATATTCCAATTGGAAGTGCCTGCGATGAAAAGTGGTGGAGTATCGGAATCCGTATTGAAGATGATATTTTAGTAACTAAAACCACACCTATTAACTTGTCTGGGGAGGCACCAAGAACGGTAAAAGCAATTGAAGATATGATGGCTAAGGAATCTGTTTTAAATGAATTTGTTTTACCAAATTTAGATAAATAATGGGTAAAATAGCAATTATTTTAGGGGCAACAGGTTTGACAGGAGGTATCCTTTTAGAACAGTTAATTGCTGACAGTAGTTATGATAAAATTAAATTATTTTCGCGAAGTTCGGTAGCGTCAACGTCCCTGAAAGTAGAAGAATATCTTGTCGATTTAATGCAGTTAGAGCTGTATAAAGAACAATTTATCGGAGACGAGGTTTTTTGTTGTATCGGCACTACGGCATTAAAAACGCCAGATAAAATAACATACAAAGCCATCGATTATGGGATTCCTGTAAGCGCAGCAATGCTTGCTAAAAGTAATGGTATCGATACTTTTATTGTCTTGTCCTCTATGGGGGCAAACAGTAAGAGCAACCTCTTTTATAGTAAAACAAAAGGACAGATGGAATGCGACGTGCTCGCACAAAATGTGCACCATACTTTTATTTTAAGACCTTCTTTGATTGATGGCCAACGAAATGAGTATCGGTTAGGTGAAAAGATTGGTAAAATCGCCATGGGAATATTAAATCCTTTTCTTATCGGAGACTATAAAAAATACCGCAGCATTCATCCAGGAAAAATAGCAAAATGTATGAAAATAGTGGCACGCAGTAAAACCCACGAAGTATTTCTAGATTCAGATAAAATTTTAACAATTGCAAATTCGTCGGCATCATGAGTGAAGAACAAGTAAACAATCCTTTACACGGTATAAAATTAGCTACGATGTTAGAACAATTATTTCGGGAATATGGCTGGGAAGAGTTAGGAGATGCTTTAAATATCAATGCATTTAAAAACAACCCTACGTATAAATCGAGTTTAAAGTTTTTAAGAACAACTCCTTGGGCAAGAGAAAAGGTAGAAAATTTTTACTTAAAAAACATGATTGATTAGTAGTTGCTTTTTCTTTGCTGCTTGATGGTTTGTGTACTTCCGTCATGACTCCATCCCGGAGCTGCAAAAACGTACATGAATTTGTGATACCAGTTTGTGGATTTTTTCATATCCCTCCAAATATCTTTATATTCATGGGTTAAAATAGTGATTGGATGATAGGAATCCGGAGCATGGGTGACTCCATATTTTATTTCAATATTTTCATCAAGCTCCTTCCAAGTTCCAAATATCCGATCAAAAATATTTAAAAAGCCTCCATGATTTTTATCCATGTATTCTGAGTTCTGCGCATGGTGCACTTGGTGCATGGTATGTGTATTCATTATCTTTTCAATAAACCCTAGTTTTGGAACATATACGGTATGCAATTGAAATTGCCATAAAGCCTCAATTCCGAGACAAACGACTAACATTTCTGGAGGAAAACCAAGTGCGGGAATCCACATGTAAAAAAAAGGTTTGTACAATACAGTAAACCAGCCATTTCTTACCGCGGTTCCTAAATTAAAGTTACTAGAAGAATGGTGTACTACATGAGCCGCCCAAAGAAAACGGATGTTGTGGTTTTGACGATGAAACCAATAATAGCTAAAGTCGTCTAAGAATTGACATAAAAGCCATATATACCAGGCATACCCAAAAGATTCATATCCCATAATATTCATTCGAATTCCGTCAACTAGTGGGTTGAAGAACTCATAAACAAAATTAAAAAGAACGATGGCAGCAATTGTTTTTGTCAAAGGTGCTAAAATTGCAGAACCAAAGCCCATAGTCATACTCGCAGCGAAATCTTTCCATTTATAAAGTGCTTTTTTTTCTGACTTTTTATGATGCTTGCTATAAGCCAACTCTACTAAAATAAGACCAAGAAAGCAGGGAACACCATATATGAGAGGGTTTGTAAAATCCATGAATGACTGCGTTTTAAAAGCATCCAATGTAAGATAATAATATCTAAAACACGAAATTCTTAGGAACTAGTTTGTTTGAAACAAAAAGGTACATCCTTGTAAATAAATTATTTTTTGATAATTTCCAACACTAATTCCTTTGTCAATGGGGCACCATTTGCTATTTTTTTAATAGCTTCAAAGGTGAAAACGAAATCACAGCCTGTAGTATAATGTGAACAACCATAGCCTGTTTTTCCTTTCAGTACAGTTCCTTTTTTACATTTTGGACACCTGATCTTTTCGGGTTCTTGATTTCTTGATTGTGCTAAAGGTTGCGCTGTACTTTTAACTTCTAACTTTAAGTTAAAATCCGCATCAAAACGTATCAAGCCTTCTACAGATTCAGTAGCTGTTTTAAAACCTTTTAAGTTGGTTGTAAAGCCTTTGTCAAGCAATCGTATCAACTGATTTTCAGAGACTTTCTTTCCGTAAATCTCAAAAGGAATCTTTACATGGCAGTTATTTTTATATTCAGAGCAACCATAAGCAGAAGAACCTTTTAATAAGGTTCCTTTTTTACATTTCGGACAGGTTTTTCCTACAACTTGTTTCTTTCTTTTTATATCTGTTTGCGCTTTTGGGTGAACAGCTTGCTTTACTTCACGAGCAATGACTGAAGAAATTCTTTTTTTTGAAGTATTAGAACGGACTTCAACGACTAATTCGTCTACCATTTTCTTCATGTTATTAATGAAAGCTCCTGCATTAAATTCGCCTCTTTCAATTTCTTTCAATCGCTTTTCCCAGCGCCCAGTTAATTCAGCAGATTTTAATAATTCATTGTCAATAATATTAATTAAATCAATTCCAGTTTGGGTTGGTACTACTAATTTCTTTTTACGCTCAATATATTTTCTTCGAAATAAGGTTTCAATAATACTCGCTCTGGTAGAGGGTCTTCCAATGCCGTTTTCTTTCATGAGTTCGCGCATTTCATCATCGTCAACTTGCCGTCCAGCAGTTTCCATTGCACGCAGTAAACTTGCTTCTGTAAAATTTCTTGGCGGTTTTGTTTCCTTCTCTAAAAAGGAAGGTTCATGTGCTCCTTTTTCACCTTTTACAAAGGAAGGTAAGGTTACTTGTTCGTTTAATTCTTTTTTAATTTTACTTTCTTCAGTCTCAAAAGCAACGCGCCAACCCTTGGTTATAATTTCTTTCCCAGTTGTTTTAAAAGGAACATCAGCAGCTTTTCCAATGACAGCGGTATTAGAAACATCTGAATCTGGATAAAAAGCACCAATGAACCTTCGCGTTATAATATCGTATACTTGTTGCTGATTGTATTGCAGGTTCCCTTGAATACCAGTCGGAATTATCGCGTGGTGATCGGTAACTTTGTTATCGTCAAAAATACGTTTCGATTTTTTTATTTTACTTTCTAGAAGCGGTTGTGTAAGTTGGCTATAATTTGTAAGTTTTGATAAAATCCCTGCTATTTTTGGATATACATCATTTGGTAGAAAAGTAGTATCAACTCTAGGATAGGTAACTACTTTCATCTCATATAACTTCTGAACCATTTTTAAGGTTTCATCTGCAGAGAAACCAAATTTGTTATTACAATATACTTGCAAACCTGTTAAATCAAAAAGTTTTGGGGCGTATTCCTTTCCTTTCTTTTTGGTAACAGCAGTGATTTCAAAATCAGATTCTTTTACTTTATTCGCTAAAACCTGCCCATCTTCTTGTTTTAGAAAACGTCCTTCCTCATAATTAAACAGCGTATTTCTATACGTTGTTTGCAGTTCCCAATAGGGTTGTGGTTTAAAATCGTTAATTTCTTTAAACCGATTTACAATCATAGCTAGGGTAGGAGTTTGCACTCTACCCACAGATAAAACTTGTTTGTAACCGCCGAATTTTACAGTGTATAAACGGGTTGCATTTAAACCCAAAAGCCAATCACCAATGGCACGAGAATACCCTGCATAATACAAATTATCGTAATTGACTGATGGTTTTAAGTTTTTAAAACCTTCTTTAATGGCCTCTTCTGTCAATGAAGAAATCCACAAACGTTGCACTTCTCCTTTATAATTACATTGGTTAATTACCCAACGTTGAATCAATTCTCCCTCTGTTCCCGCATCTCCGCAATTGATTACAACAGATGCTTTCTCGAACAAAGATTTTACAATATTAAATTGTTTTTTAATACCAGCATCACCTGTAACTTTTGTGTCAAAACGTTCTGGCAACATGGGAAGGTTGTTCAAATCCCAACTTTTCCAATGCGGTTTGTAATCTTTGGGTTCTAAAAGAGTACACAAATGTCCGAATGTATAGGTTACCGCATAGCCATTGCCTTCGTAGTAACCATCACGTTTTGTGTTGGCTCCCAGTATGGAAGCAATTTCTCTGGCGACACTTGGCTTTTCGGCAATACAGACTTTCATTGGTTCTTTTTGATGGTCGAAAATAAGAAAATATTTAAGATTTTTACTGTAAAGTTCATAAGTTCAATAACTATTTTATGAGCGCTAATTGAATTCGTTTTCTAACGACATCTACTTCCAAAACTTTTACAATAATTTGTTGTTGTAAAGTGACAATTGAATTTATATCTTTTACAAAAGTATCGGATAAATTAGAAACATGAATCAATCCACTTTCTTTGGTTCCAATATCAACAAAACAACCAAAATTGGTAATATTATTTACAATTCCAGGTACCATTTGACCAATTTTTAAATCTGCAATTGTTTTAATACTCGCATCAAAAGAAAATACTTTTGCTTTTGCTCTTGGATCTACACCAGGTTTTTCTAATTCTTTAATAATGTCTTGAAGTGTGGGAAAACCAATGGTTTCAGTGGTGTATTTTTCCAAAAAGATTGTTTGTAGAATTTCTTTATTTCCAATGAACTCAGAAATATTTTTCTTTAAATCTTTGGCCATTTTGTCAACCAATTCGTAGCTTTCGGGATGCACACCAGAATTATCTAAAGGATTCTTTCCATTTTTAATTCGTAAAAAACCAGCAGCTTGTTCAAAAGCTTTTCCTCCTAAACGAGGAACTTTTTTTATGGATGTTCTAGAGTTGAATGAACCATTTTCATTTCTATAATTTACAATGTTTTCTGCAATTTTTGGACCAATTCCAGAAACGTAACTTAATAAGGATTCACTTGCAGTATTTATATTTACACCAATGGTATTTACACAACTTTCTACAACGGTATCTAAAGATTTTTTTAGTTTGGTTTGATCTACATCGTGCTGATATTGTCCAACGCCAATCGATTTTGCATCAATTTTCACTAATTCAGCCAGCGGATCTTGTAATCTTCTTCCAATAGAAACAGATCCACGGACAGTTACATCGTAATTGGGAAATTCGTCTCTTGCAATTTTTGATACAGAATAGATAGATGCTCCGGCTTCACTCACCACAAAAACTTCCAAGCTATTTTTAAACTGATTTTTTTTAATTAATTGTTCCGTTTCTCTTGATGCAGTTCCGTTACCTATGGCGATGGCTTCAATTTTATGAGCTTCTACTAATGAATTAATTTTTTTAATAGCTTCTATGGTTTGATTTTGAGGTGCATGCGGAAAAATAGTTTCATTGTGTATTAAATCTCCTTGTTCATTTAAACATACAATTTTACATCCAGATTTAAATCCTGGATCAATCGCAAGAATTCTTTTTTCACCAAGAGGAGCGCCTAAAAGTAGTTGCTTTAGATTTTTAGTAAATACAATAATTGCAGCTTCATCTGCTTTTTCCTTTGCTATTGATAGTGCTTCATTTGACAACGACGGAAATAAAAGGCGTTTAAAAGCATCTTTTATTGCTAGTTGAATTTGAGCTGCACAGTCGTTTTGAGAACGCACTATTCGATCTTCCATTTTTTGAAGGGCGCTCTCCGCATCGATTGCTATTTTTACACGAATAAAGCCTTCATTTTCTGCTCTTAAAATGGCTAAAAAACGATGCGATGGAATTCTTTTTAAAGATTCTTGCCAATCAAAATAATCCTTAAATTTTTGTGCTTTCTCAGTATCAACTTTTGTCTTTATTACTTTAGATGAAATGGTTCCAAAACGCTCTAACTGATGGCGAATAGTATTCCGAATATCTGTGCGTTCATTAATCCATTCGGCCATTATAAAACGAGCGCCTTCCAAAGCACATTCGATAGTTTCAACTTCGTTGGAAATATATTTTGACGCGGTGTATTCTAAATCATTAATACGCTGACTCATGATCATTTTAGCCAAGGGTTCTAGTCCTTGTAAACGTGCAGTTTCAGCCTTTGTTTTTCGTTTTTTCTTGTAGGGTAAATACAGGTCTTCTAAAGAAACTAAATCTCTAGAAAGGTTTATTTTTTGTGTTAATTCGTCGGTTAAAACCAACTGCTCTTCTAAGGCTTTTAGAATTGTTTTTTTTCGTTTTTCTAAGGCTTCAAAAACTTCTTTAAACTTTACAATTTCACCAATTTGAACTTCATCTAAATTTCCAGTTCTTTCTTTTCTGTATCTTGAGATAAAAGGAATTGTAGCGTCTTCATTTAATAGCGAAATGGTGTTTTCTACAGATTTTGAAGGGAGTTGTGTTTGCTGAGTTATATAGTGGAGCATTGATGTTTTTTATGTGGTATTGACAAAATAACGAAAACGGATTGCTATGGTCTTTTTTTTGAAAAGAAAGCGTACACTTCTTTAAAACTAAGAATATGTTACTGGTTTTGAATTACAATTTTACCTTTTACTTTTCGCTGCATCATTTCTTCTAATGCTTTGGGTGTTTCTTTTAGAGAAAATATCTGATGAATGTGTGGTTTTAATTTTCCTTGAGAGAACCAATGCATAAGTTCCATGGTATTCTGATAGTTCTTTTTCGGAAATTGCATGGCAAAATTCCCCCAGAAAACACCCACAATTTGACAGCCTTTCAATAGGGCTAAGTTCAGGGAAATTTCAGGAATTGTACCAGCTGCAAAACCTACTACAAGCAATCTTCCTTCCCAGGCAGTTGCTCTTAAAGCTTGCTCTGAATGGGGACCACCAACAGGATCATAAATGACATCCGCACCTTTTCCGTCTGTGAGTTCCTTAATTCTTTTTTTTAAATCTTCTTTCCCATAATTGATCGTTAGATCCGCGCCATATTGTTTACAAAGTGCTAGTTTTTCATCTGTAGACGCCGCAGCGATTACTTTTGCTCCCATCATTTTACCCAATTGAACCGCTGCTAAACCAACGCCTCCAGAGGCTCCTAGAACAACTAAGGTTTCTCCTTTTTGTAATTTGGCGCGGTCTTTAAGTGCATGGTATGAAGTGCCATAGGCCATTAAGAAGGAAGCAGCAATTGGAAAGCCCATATTTTCAGGCTTTGGAAATATGGCATTTGATTGTACGATAACTTCCTCTGCAAAACCGCCATTCATTGCAAAACCAAAAACAGCATCTCCAACTTTAAGCGTGGTCACATTATCTCCTATATCTTTTACAATCCCCGCAATATCACTTCCAGGGATAAAGGGTAATTTGGGTTTAAATTGATATAGACCTTGAATAATTAAAGTGTCTGGAAAATTTACACTACACGCTCTTACGGCAACTAAAACCTCGTCTTTTTTAGGTTTCAGGGGAGCTACTTCTTTATATTTTAGCGTCGATGGAAGTCCGAATTCCTCACAAACAATTACTTTCATAGTTTCTATTAATTCTTAGATTAGAGTCAGCCAATTTAGATTTTCTAAAGTACTTTTTCAAAAGCCATTCTTTTATCGCCGTAATTGGTATAAATAACACCACAATATTGATAGCCTAGTTTTTTGATAAGGGACTGCATGCCCACATTCTCTTTATGCGTATCAATTTTTAAGCTTTGGATCTTTTGTTTGTTTAATTGTTGATGAAATGCTTTAAATAACTGGGCTGCTAGTCCTAACTTTCGGAAGCTTGCCTTGATAGCCATCCGATGAATGACGCCATACACTTGATTTTCATTCACCTTCCATTCTCCTTCAATTACTTTGTAGGTGGGTTCTTTTCGCGTGGTAAACATAGCCGTAGCAATGACCTTACTTTGTTTATTTACAAGCACATAACTTTCTCCATTTTTAATGTCATTTTCAACTTGTGCTACATTTGGATATTCATTTTGCCATTGTTCAATTTTTTGAGCTGCTAAATGGTTCTTGGCGTCTGCAATGATCACCATGATATCAGGAATGTCTTTAAAAGTGGAACGTCTAATTTGCATTGAAAAATTTTAAATAAAAAAAACCACGAACTCACAACATTAATACTTGTGAACGCGTGGCTAAATTTAGTTTATTCTTTTTACGCAGGAATTGCTTCTTCGCTGTTTTTTTTTTACTTTTGAAAAGTCAACAATTTCTTGATTG
Organism: Polaribacter sp.; assembly: GCA_028336245.1. GTDB lineage: Bacteria > Bacteroidota > Bacteroidia > Flavobacteriales > Flavobacteriaceae > Polaribacter. The sequence continues at coordinate 29,070 of JAOKTT010000003.1, read as the reverse complement.
TGTAAAATATCTTGAATTGTTTGTCGCTTTCTAATTAAGTAATCCTTTCCTTGGTGCACCATTACCTCTGCTGGTAGGTATCTAGAGTTGTAGTTTGATGCCATAGAAAAACAATAAGCTCCGGCATTGTGGAAGCACAAAACGTCTTCTTCAGAAATTTCAGAAATTCTTCGATTCGAACCAAAGGTGTCTGTTTCACAAATATATCCAACCACAGAGTAGTAGCGATCCCTTCCTTCTGTATTTGAAATGTTCGTGATGCGGTGGTAGGAATCATACATCATGGGTCTTACCAAATGGTTAAAGCCAGAATCTACATGCGCAAAGACCGTTGAGGTGGTCTGTTTTACTACATTTACTTTCGCAAGAAAAACACCAGCTTCAGAAACTAGAAATTTTCCAGGTTCAAACATTAACGTAATTTCTTTTCCATATTCAACACAAAAATCATTGAATCTCTCTGACAATTGCAATCCTAACTGCTCAATATCTGTAGAAATATCCCCTTCCTTGTAAGGTACTTTAAAACCACTTCCAAAGTCAATAAAATCTATGTTTTCAAACTGTTTTGCTACGTCAAATAAGATTTCTGTCGCACGTAAAAAGGTGTCAATATCTAAAATATCCGATCCTGTATGCATGTGAATTCCGTTGATATTCATACCAGTATTTTCAACGACCCTTTTTATATGTGGTACTTGGTGAATGGAAATTCCAAATTTAGAGTCGATGTGTCCTACAGAAATTTTCGAATTTCCACCTGCCATAATGTGTGGGTTTATACGCACACAGACAGGAATCTCTGGATGTTTTTGTCCGAACAACTCCAAAATAGAAAGGTTGTCAATATTAATTTGTACGCCTAATTTTGCAACTGCCTCAATCTCTGTTAAAGAAACTCCGTTTGGTGTAAATATTATTTTTTTAGGATCGATACCTGTTGTTAATCCCAATTGCACCTCTTGAATAGAAACAGTATCTAAACCTGCGCCAATGTTCTGCAAAAACTTTAAAATATTAATATTTGAAAGTGCTTTTACAGCATAATTTAATTTTAAATTCTTAACCGTACTAAAAGCATTCGTTAATCGGTTGTATTGTGTTTCAATTTTATCTGTATCATACACATATACGGGACTTCCATATTTGTTTGCGATTTCTAAAAGTTGTGTTCTTTCCAAAGGTATACTGATTTATTTTTGTCAAAAGTACTTTAAATGTGTTGCTTTCTCTTATTTGTTTAAAAATATAACATATTGTTTTATTTTGTGATTTTTATACTAAGGTAACACAAAAAAATAGTTGAAATCCTGTTAATAACTAATTTTGATAGGTATTTTATTTTTGTCCGTTTATTGGTACTTTAGCATGGCTTCAAACCTAATAACAGTCCCATATTTCATGAGTCAAGAAACAAAATATACAGAAGATAATATCAGGTCATTAGACTGGAAAGAGCATATTAGAATGCGTCCGGGAATGTATATTGGTAAATTAGGAGATGGTTCTTCTGCAGATGACGGAATTTATATTTTAGTCAAAGAAGTCTTAGACAACTCTATTGACGAGTATGTAATGGGAGCAGGAAAAAATATCGAAATATCGATACAAGGAAGTAAAGTAACCATTCGTGATTTTGGTCGTGGAATTCCCTTAGGAAAAGTTGTAGATGTAGTTTCAAAAATGAATACGGGCGGGAAATACGATTCCAAAGCTTTTAAGAAGTCCGTAGGTTTAAATGGTGTAGGAACCAAAGCTGTTAATGCACTCTCTTCTTTCTTTAGAGTGGAGTCTTCTAGAGATGGAAAATCTGCTTCTGCAGAATTCAGTCGAGGAAACTTAGAGCAACAAGATTTTTTAGAGGAAAGTTCTCGCAGGAAAGGGACGAAAGTATCATTTATTCCGGACGAAGAAATTTTCAAGAAATACAAATTCAGAAATGAATATGTAGCAAAAATGTTGAAGTATTATGTCTATTTAAATCCAGGTTTGACCATCATTTTTAATGGAGAAAAGTTTTTTTCAGAAAATGGATTGAAAGATTTACTGGAGGACAATAACAATCAAGATGACATGTTATACCCTATCATTCATCTCAAAGGAGATGATATTGAGGTGGCGATTACACATAGTAAAACACAATATTCAGAGGAATATCATTCTTTTGTGAACGGGCAGTATACGACACAAGGAGGGACGCATCAAACGGCATTTAGAGAAGCGATTGTAAGAACTATTCGGGAATTTTATGGAAAGAATTTTGAAGCTTCAGATATTCGTAAATCTATTATTTCGGCTATCGCCATAAAGGTAATGGAGCCTGTTTTTGAAAGTCAGACAAAAACAAAGTTAGGGTCTACAGATATGGGAGGGAAACTACCAACGGTTAGAACTTATATTAACGATTTTTTAAAGACTAAATTGGATAATTACCTGCATAAAAACCCAGCAGTGGCAGACATGCTACAGCGGAAAATAATGCAAGCGGAAAAAGAACGTAAGGAGCTTTCGGGGATTCGAAAGTTAGCAAAAGACCGTGCAAAAAAATCAAGTTTACACAACAAGAAGCTAAGAGATTGTAGGATACATTTAGGAGATATTAAAAAGGAAAACTATTTAGAAACTACCTTATTTATTACAGAGGGAGACTCTGCTTCTGGGTCGATCACAAAATCGAGAAACGTAAACACGCAAGCCGTTTTTAGTTTGAAAGGAAAACCGCTAAATTCTTACGGATTGAGTAAGAAAATTGTGTACGAAAATGAGGAGTTTAATTTGCTACAAGCCGCGTTGAATATAGAAGAGGGTATTGGAGATTTGCGGTATAACAATATTGTAATTGCGACGGACGCCGATGTGGATGGAATGCATATTCGTTTGTTATTAATCACTTTTTTCTTGCAGTTTTTTCCAGAACTGATCAAAGAAGGGCATTTATATATTTTAGAAACACCTTTGTTTAGAGTCCGAAATAAAAAGCAAACCTTTTACTGCTATTCACAGGAAGAGAAGCACGAGGCAATTGCGAAATTAAAAGGCAAACCAGAGATCACCAGATTCAAAGGTTTGGGAGAGATTTCTCCCAATGAATTTGTTCATTTTATTGGAGATGATATTCGATTAGATCCAGTGATGTTAGACAAAGAGATGTCTATTGAGCAGATGCTAGAATTTTATATGGGGAAAAATACTCCTGATAGACAAAAGTTTATCATTGAAAATTTAAAGGTAGAGTTGGATACTATTGAAGACGAAGTATAGACTATGAGTGAAGAAATAAACGAAAACGAACACGAAGAGGAGTTGAGCGGTCAAAATGCACAATCAGACATGCTTCACAATCAGACGGATGCTGTGGAGACCATTACGAAGGTTACAGGAATGTACAAGGAGTGGTTTTTAGACTATGCTTCTTATGTGATTTTAGAAAGAGCGGTTCCTTCTTTAGAAGATGGGTTAAAGCCAGTGCAACGTAGAATTATGCATTCTATGAAAGACTTGGATGACGGCCGTTATAATAAAGTTGCCAATATTGTAGGACATACGATGCAATACCATCCGCATGGAGATGCTTCTATCGCGGATGCGATGGTACAAATTGGACAGAAGGAGTTGCTGATAGACATGCAAGGAAACTGGGGGAATATTTTAACTGGAGATCGCGCCGCAGCCTCTCGTTATATAGAAGCCCGTTTGTCCAAGTTTGCACTAGACGTGGTATTCAACCCAAAAACAACTGCCTGGAAACAATCCTATGACGGAAGAAGAAAAGAACCCATTGATTTACCTGTAAAATTTCCACTTTTATTAGCACAAGGAGCCGAAGGAATTGCAGTTGGACTGTCCACAAAGATATTACCCCATAATTTTATAGAGTTGATCGATGCGTCTATAAAATATTTAAAAGGACGCAGTTTTAAAATTTTACCTGATTTTATTACGGGGGGAATTGCAGATTTTACAAATTATAATGATGGGGTTCGAGGAGGAAAAGTGCGGGTTCGTGCGAGGATTACACAATTAGATAAAAAGACATTGGTAATCAATGAAATTCCTTTTGGAACCACAACAACTACCTTAATTGACAGTATTATCAAAGCCAACGAAAAAGGAAAAATAAAGATTAAAAAAATTGAGGACAATACTGCAGCAGAAGTAGAAATATTAGTGCATTTACCCCCAAATGTTTCTCCGGATAAAACCATTGATGCCTTGTATGCATTTACCAGTTGTGAAAATTCTATTTCTCCACTCTCTTGCACTATTGAAGATAATAAGCCTGTTTTCGTTGGGGTTTCTGAAATATTAAGACATTCTACAGACCTAACGGTTGAGCTGCTGAAAAAAGAATTGGAAATTCAGTTAAATGAATTGGAAGAGCAATGGCACTTTTCTTCATTAGAACGGATTTTTATAGAAAATAGAATTTATCGCGATATTGAAGAAGAAGAAACTTGGGAAGGCGTAATCAAAGCGATTGACTTGGGTTTACAGCCGCATATTAAACATCTAAAACGTGCAATTACGGAGGAAGATATTGCACGATTGACAGAAATTAGGATTAAGAAAATATCAAAATTCGACATTGACAAAGCCAAGCAATTTATCGAAGGTTTAGAAGATAAAATAGCAGTTGTTAAAGAACATTTATCGCGTTTAATTGAGTTTTCAATTGCGTATTTCAAACGTTTGAAAGATACGTATGGCAAAGGAAAAGAGCGGAAAACTGAAATCAGGATTTTCGACGATATTGTTGCTTCGAAAGTAGCCATGAACAATGTCAAACTTTATGTGAATAGGGCAGAAGGATTTATTGGAACCTCTTTGAAAAGAGATGAGTTTGTAACAGATTGTTCTGACATCGATGATATTATTATCTTTAGAAAGGATGGTAAAATGACAGTGACTAAGGCAGATGCAAAAACCTTTGTAGGAAAAGATATCATACATGTTGCGGTCTTCAAGAAAAAAGATAGAAGAACAGTGTATAACTTTATGTATCGGGATGGTGTAAAAGGTGCTTCCTATATGAAACGTTTTAATGTAACCTCGGTGACACGGGATAAAGAGTATGACCTTACAAATGGAAATAAAGGCTCTTTAGTGCATTATTTTACTGCAAATTTAAATGGCGAAGCGGAAGCGGTCACCATCAATTTGCGCGCTGTTGCTGGTTTGAAAAAATTGAAATGGGATATTGATTTTACAGATTTAGCAGTAAAAGGTAGAGCGGTAAAAGGAAATACGATTACAAAGTATACGATAAAGACAGTAGATTTTAAATCAGAAGGGGTATCTACGTTAAAACCACGTAAAATTTGGTTTGACGACGCTGTACAGCGCTTAAATGTTGATGAAAGAGGAGAGTTGTTAGGTGAGTTTAGAGCAGAAGATAAGTTATTAATCATTACGCAAAGCGGAAAAGCAAAGGCGGTAAAGCCAAATTTAGCTATGCATTTTGAGAATGATCTGATTGTTTTAGAAAAGTGGAAAGCAAATAAACCGATTTCTGTAATTTATTTTGATGGAGAGAAAGAACGATACTATGTGAAACGTTTTTTAATAGAAACTCCAGGAAAAGAAGAGATTTTTATATCTGAGCATCCGAAATCGCAATTAGAGATTGTGGCTACGGATTACAGACCGATAGCAGAAGTGTTCTATACGAAGCGCAGTTTGGCGAATGAGAAAGTTGATTTCGAGAAATTTATTTCGGTAAAAGGAATTAAGGCGCAAGGAAATCAATTGGCGACAGAGAAAATAAAACAGGTAAACTTGTTAGAGTCCTTGCCTTTTAAAGAAACAGAAGAAATTTCTTTGGAGTCAGTAGCTGTCATTTATGAAGAGGTTGTGGAAGAAAAAAGATCTGTTAAAATTGCTGAAAGTGCTATTGATGCATCGGATTTAGAAGAGCGCTCCGCTGCAGATAAAGCGGCCATTGCTTTGCAAAGAGCAATCACTAAAAAGAAGGCTGAGGAGAAAAGAAGGGATGATGAAAATCAAACGAAATTGTTTTAACGGAGATAATTGCTACCTAATTATGGTTGGCAAATACCTTTCAAAGTAAAATAGTGCAGCCACTACTGATTTAAAAAAAATGAAACGAAAACACCTATTTTTAGCATTAGCAGTTTTAGGAATTACCTATACTTGGTATTACAATATTCAATATTTTCAAACGGTAGAAAACCCTTCTTTGGCGGGTTTCTTTAAAGATGCTCAAGTTAATTTTGCAGGCAAATCTTTTGGAGCGGATTTAACAGTTGTGGTACTTACTTTTTTCGCCTTTATGATTCCAGAATCGTTGCGTTTAAAAATAAAATATTGGTGGTTGTTAATTCCATTTACTTTTTTAGTTGCTGTGGCATTTACCTTTCCTTTGTTTTTATATTTGCGAGAGAACGCTTTAGAAAAACTAAAATAAGGTATTGGTATTAAGTCTGTTAGCGTACCTGTTGGTTTTAGTTACCTCTATAAGGAAACAGTTCTTAAAAAAAATGGAGATACTAAAAAAACCAAAGCTTCCTATTCTGCTACATTCAAAGCATTTCCTGCACGTAGTTGTGCCATCCAATCATTAAGACTTATGTTATTTACAGTTTGATCAAGATTCTCATCACTCAAAAAAGTATGACTTTCGCCATTCGCATAAAAAACCTTCCAATTTTCAAGATCATCTAAAACAGTTGTTTTTAAATCAAGAAGCCCTTTTTTAAAAGCTTCCCCGCTAACTAATCGCGAAGGAAAATAAGCACATTCATCCTGACCAAAACTATAAAACCCACGATTCGTGGCATCTTTATAATAGCTTAAAAAACCAAAGTTAAAATCAGGTAATTTTACAGACAAATACTCATAAATTTTTTGAATATTGTAGTTGTATGTTTTTTGAACAGTTTGGTCTAAATCTTCTGGTAAGAATGAATTAAAGTTCCATAATGTTTCCCATTCATTAGCTAAACACGATGTGAGTAATATTTCGTCCATAAAAATCTGACCAGCATCTACAATAACAGTGGTAGGGATGTTTTTTGCTAATATGTCTGCCAATTGCAGTGTATTTGATATTGCCCCAAATCCACCGGCACTTGAGCCCATAAAAACAATTTCAGTAATTCCTCCATTGGTTTCAAAATAGCTTTTTAAATCCTTCAGAACTAGGGTGAAATTATTGTATCCAACCATTTTTTGATTTCCTGGCCCCGCATTGGGTACGTTAGCAGATACATTACTACCTGAGTGCACGTCTCCAGTAGCATAGGGAACAAATACAAAGTTCCAGTCTTTGAATTGATTTTTATCAGAATTTCGGTTAATTATAAGGGCATTTTCTGAGGCTATTCTATTCAGAAAATCGTCTTTAGAATAACTGTCTCTATTGTTGTTGCATGTGAATCCATTAAAGCAAGCACCACCGCCGTCAAGAAATATGGCTAATTTTTTAGAGTTAGGGTTTAAATAAACACCATAGCCCATAGTGTTTCCATTACGAGATTTCATTTCACTGTTCTCTATCCAGCTTGCTTTGTTTACATAATTACTGGCAACTTCCAAAAGAGTAAGCTCATTTTCTTCTACAGTATCAATAATAACATCCGCTTTATTACATGAAATAAAAATAAAAAAAGAGCATAAGAAAAGAAGTATATTTTTCATATCTATTGGATAGCGTTTCCAGCAAATATATAAAAAAACTAATCTTTTTTTTTACTAAATACTAAAACTAGTTCTTTTAAAATAATGCAAATCTGTTCTTTAAATCACGCTTTTAAAATAAAACAATTTAGAATAGATATTTTATTTGTAATTCGATAGTATGCATCAATGTAAAATATAATTTTTTGGATTTGGGAGAATTTAGCTAAAAAAGGTACTTCACTTTATAGCTCCACCACCTTTGCCTAGTTTTTTGAAATTTTAGCTTAGTTTTATAATATTCAAGCAAAACGGAATTCTAAAGGAGTGGTTTATTCCATTTTCTCAAAGAAAATCAACTCGTAATTTGGCAATAAATCAGGTTGTGTAATTTTAATTATATCTTTTAAAACGAGATCTGGTCTTGTAGGGGCCAGTTCGTAATACAATACGCCTCCAGTTTTTCCTTTTTTTAATTTTGGAGTGTAAATTTTGTCATTTTTAAAGGCTGTAAACTCTGCATAAATTTGATTGCTTTGTAACAATTGTTTTTTGGAAGTAAAATAACCAGGTGCAATCCAAAAATCCGCATTCTTGCCTTTGTCAAAAACACTTTCAAAGCTTAAAGATAAACTTCCTTTTCCTTTTGTGTTTTCCCAAATATAGTCAAGGTTTGCATCTTTTAAAAACTGCGCAACAAAGCTCTCCCCTGCAGGCAGGTTCCAGATACCTTTGCTCATAATAGCTCCCGATAAAATAGTTGGTTTTTTTGTGGCCGCAAGCGCACTGTTTTTTGCAGCTAAATAACTCTTTTCAATTTCTTTAAAAATACTATCCGCTTGTTTTTCTTTACCAAACAGGAGTCCGAAAAATTTTATCCATTCGGCTCTTCCCAGAGGGGTTGCTTCCAACCAATCTCCGTTATAAACAACTGGAATTCCAGCTTTTTGAATCATGGTTAAGGATTTGTCTACGGAAGAAACACTGTAGCCCACGACTAATTGGGGTTGTAAGTCCAATAAAATTTCGGTATTCAATGCCCCTTCTTTTCCGATTTCTTTAATTTTTCCGTTTGCTACCAAAGCACTTGTTTTTTCTGAAGAGATATATTGGGCATATGGGAAACCAACAATAGCAGTTTCTTCCTGCAATAGTTCTAACATTGGAATGTGTGTCGTGGAAGTTACCACGATGCTTTTAATAGGCACCAAAAGTATCCCATTATTATGAGCGGGTGTGCTGTCTAAAACATCCCTCTGTGCTAGAACTTCATATTCGAAAACTGTTTTAACATTTTGATAGGCTGCTTTTATTTGAAGTTTTTTAATGCCTTTTGTACTTAGAATATCAAAACCTTTGGCATGGTAAATTTCACTTTTTGAGTCCGAGTTTTGTGATTCCTTCTGAGCTTCCTGTTTGCAAGAAAATACCAGCATCAGAAATATAAAAAACAATAAAATCGGATAATTTTTAGGCATCAAAAAGAATTTAATACAAGTGTACAAAAATGTTCGTTAATCTCAATTTATAAAGTACATTTGTCTTGATTTTGGTTTTGATATCGCTATACCGCGATCTCAAATTAAAAGGGAATCTGGTTAGACTCCAGAGCTGTTCCCGCAACTGTAAGCTATTAAGCTTGTAACTATTCTTTTACCACTGACAATGTATTGTTGGGAAGGTTTGTTACAAGACGCAAGTCAGGAAACCTGCCAGAAATCACGAGTTAAAAACTTTCGGGATAGAGGTTTATGTGCTATACTTTGTTCGTACACGAAATTCACCTGATTTATTGTAAATCAAATTTATTAAAAATGAAAAAACAATGTATTATTTTTGGTGTTTTGGCATGTAGCTTTTTCAACACAATACTTTTTGCACAAGAAAGAGCAAAAGTAGAAACCTTGCAAGAAGTAGTGGTTACCGCAACAAAGTTCAGTCTTAAAAAAGAAAATACTGGAAAGGTAATTTATAAAATTACGCAAAAGCAATTACAACAAAATGCCGGTAAAACGGTTATTGAAATATTAAATACAATAGCTGGTATTGATGTGAAAGGTGTGAATGCAAATGCATCAGAGCCAAGGAGTATTAACATTAGAGGTGGAAGAAGTAGACAGGTTTTAGTGCTGATCGACGGAGTTCCGGTAACCGATCAAGCAGCCATAAATCAAGAATTTGATTTGCGTTTAATTGCAGTGCACCAAATAGAAAGTATTGAGATATTAAAAGGGGCCTCTTCAACTTTATATGGTTCGGGTGCTGCAACAGCAGTTATTAATATCATTTTAAAGAAAGCTTCTAAAGACCGTATTTCGGGTTCTTTTGAAACAAGTTTAGGGACAAATAATACCGCAAATTCTTATGGATACATGCTTGCTGATAGAAATCAGAATGCTACAATTAGCGGAGCTATTGGGGCCTTTACTTTTTTAGGCTCCTTTAGTTTAACAGGGGTAGACGGAATGTCAGCCGCAAAAAGCACAACAAATACTGAATTTGAAGCGGATGCTTTTTACAGTAAAAATGGCCTGTTAAAGTTGGGATATCAACTCAACGAAAAAATATCGGTTGACACTTTTTTAAATTATGATGTAATTGATTATGATTTCGATGGAGGCGCATTTTCTGACAGTGAAGTGAATACAGGAAACCAAAAACAATTGAGAGTTGGAGTGAAGCCTAGCTATAGCTATGCAAAAGGACAATTGTATTTATTAGCTTCTGTAAATTCTGTAAAAAGAGATTTAAATCAGTTCAATTCTTTTTCAAATACCTTAGATAACTATCAGTTTGAGGGAAGAAGTCTTTTTTTAGACTTGGTGAATAAATATGAATTTTCAAAGCAATTTCAATTAATTACGGGTGTAAATTACCAGGAGCACAGCAACCAGAGTGTAACGCCATTTGGAACCATAGATAAAGAAAATGCTAATTTTAATACCATAGATACGTATGCAAGCCTTGTGTATATATCTAAGTATGGATTAAGCGCAAACATTGGTGGTCGTTTAAATATACACAATGTGTATGGAAATCAGTTTGTATATGACGGAAACCTCGCGTATTCTGTTGTAAAGGACGACAATGCTGCTGTAAAATTACTAACCTCTTATAGTACTGCGTTTATTGCACCAAGTTTATACCAGTTGTATGATGGATATTCTGGAAACATCGATTTGAAGCCAGAAACAAACGCAACTTTTGAAGTTGGTGTAGACGCTAGCTACAAAAACTGGTTGTCTGCAGCTGTAGTTTATTTCAATAGAAAAGAGGTAAATGCCATTATTTATGACAATACAACATATTCATACGGTAATAGCTCATCGGATGCTAAGGGTATTGAAGTGCAAACGAAAGTGGTACCAAGCTCTTTTTTAACGGTGCATGCTTCATACACGCACATAAATAGGGATGTTTTAGAAGATTTTAATGATTATATACCTGCAAATAAATTGGTAACAGGAATTGACGTAATTCCCTTTGAGAATGCTTTTTTTAACTTTACCCATAGAAATGTAGGGGAGAGAACAATTTTTGATAGGTATGGTTCTTTTGGCACTGTTGGAGAGGATGTGGTTTTAGAGCAGTATCAAGTATTAGACTTTATGGCAAACTATACCGTTTTAGAAGGAACAGTTACTCTTTTTGCAGCTGCTACAAACCTTCTAAATGAAGATTATGATGATGTTTTTGGATATGAAACAAGAGGTAGAAATTATAAAATAGGACTGCGATTACAATTCTAGTTGCTTCCAGATGTTGCATCCTTCTATACTAAAAAAAGCCTTCTTTTCAAAAGAAGGCTTTTTTTGCTATAGCATATCACGGACTTCTTTTTTTATAAAGGCAACTGCTGTTGCTGATGGTGGAAGTGTCTTAGCGTAATCTATTAAAATATTTTCACGTAAATCATTTGCAGATGTAGCCTTTTCTGCTCCTTGTCTTAATTTATTAGTAATCGCATTTTTTGAGGCCATAATAGCAGTCCAAGTAGCTTCAGATACATAGATTTGCTGCACGAAGTTGTGCTCAAACTCTTGCGTTATATTAGCTATTAATAACTGTAAGTAATCTTCTGTATTTGCAGAAATTGGCGGAATACGCACTAACATTTTCACGGGGTTTATACGTTCGCAAAACAATAATAAGCGCTCACAAGCTTTTAGTTTTATGGGAAGAGCTTCCTTTTTCTGTGCAGCGCGGACTTCCATTCTTTTTTCTGTTAGGCTATGTTTTTTAAAGCCCGAAAACATGAAATATGCTACCAGTCCCGTTACTATTGAGGGCAAAAGATACCCAATACTTTCTAAAATTTTATCTTCCATAATTTACATACATGTATTGAAGGCCGAAGATAGGATTCTTGCTATTATTTTCCATAAAAAAGAAGAAGTTATTGCTTTTTTAGAGAAAAATAATTGCGCATAAGTTGTGAATAAAAAAGCTCCGGCTTCCTGTGAAAAAACAAATACTTTGGTTAAATTGTGCCTTTATATACTTCAAAATAAAACGGATTGAACAGTTACTTAGATTCTTTAAATGATGCCCAAAAGCAAGCAGTTTTGCAGAAAGATGGGCCGATGATTATTATTGCTGGTGCAGGTTCTGGTAAAACACGTGTATTAACGTATCGCATAGCACATTTGATGAAGGAAGGTGTAGATTCTTTCAATATTTTATCGCTCACATTTACAAACAAAGCGGCAAAAGAGATGAAAAAAAGAATTGCTACGGTCGTTGGTGATGGGGAAGCAAAAAACTTATGGATGGGAACCTTTCACTCGGTTTTTGCCCGTATTTTAAGGTCAGAAGCAGATAAATTAGGTTTCCCAACCAATTTCACAATATACGACACGCAAGATTCTGTGCGGTTGATAAGTACCATTATAAAAGAGATGGGCTTGGATAAGGAGCGCTACAAGCCGAAACAAATTCTAGGGAGAATTTCTTCTTTTAAAAATAGTTTGGTTACGGTGCGAGCTTATTTTAATAGTGCGGATATGCAGGAGGCAGACATGCACGCAAGTAGACCTAAAGTAGGGGAAATTTATAAGGAGTATGTAGCACGGTGTTTTAAAGCAGGTGCTATGGATTTTGATGATTTGTTGCTAAGAACAAATGAATTACTGGCACGCTTTCCTGAAACCTTGGCAAAGTATCAAAATCGTTTTAGATATATTATGGTAGATGAGTATCAAGATACCAACCACTCGCAGTATATTATTGTCCGAGCTTTAGCAGATAAATTTGGAAATATTTGCGTAGTAGGAGATGATTCTCAAAGTATTTATAGCTTTAGAGGGGCAAATATTCAGAATATATTAAACTTTCAGAAGGATTATCCAGATGTAAAAACGTTTAAGCTGGAGCAAAACTATAGATCTACAAGCAATATTGTAAATGCGGCAAACTCGATCATTGCGAAGAATAAAACCAAGTTAGACAAAGAAGTTTGGACTTCTAACGATGCTGGAGAAGCGATTAATGTAATGCGAACGATTTCTGACGGGGAGGAAGGAAGGTTTGTAGCCCAATCGATTTGGGAAAATCAAATGAACCATCAATTAAGTTCGGATAGTTTTTGTGTCTTATACAGAACAAATTCGCAATCTAGAGCTATTGAAGATGCGTTGCGTAAAAAAGGAATTGATTATAAGATTTATGGAGGTATCTCTTTTTATCAACGGAAAGAAATCAAGGATATATTGTCTTACTTGCGGATATTGATTAACCCGAATGATGAGGAAGCGTTGAAAAGAATTATCAATTATCCGGCAAGAGGTATTGGTGCAACAACGATAGACAAATTAACTATTGTAGCAAATCACTATAAGAAATCAATTTTTGATGTTTTAAAATACATCGATAAGATTGATCTTAAAATAAATGCTGGAACTAAAAATAAGCTTCAGAATTTTATGAATATGATGCTGCGTTTGCAGATAGAGTCGCAGACGAAAAATGCTTTTGAAATTGCAGAAACCGTTGTAAAAGAGGCGAAGTTTATTAAAGATTTAGAAAAAGATGGCACTCCAGAAGCTGTGAGTAAAGTTGAGAATATACAAGAATTATTAAATGGAATTAAAGATTTTATTACAGATAAAATAGAACAGGGAGAAGACGCTTCCCTAACTTCATTTTTAGAGGATGTGGCTTTGGCAACTGATTTTGATTCTGAAAAAAATGATGATGAGCCAACGGTTTCGTTAATGACCATTCACCAATCTAAGGGTTTGGAGTATTTGTATGTGTATGTGGTAGGATTGGAAGAAAACTTATTTCCTTCTGCAATGAGTATGAGTACAAGAAGCGAGCTGGAGGAAGAGCGCAGGTTGTTTTATGTAGCCTTGACACGCGCAGAGAAGGCAGCCTATTTAACCTATGCACAAACTCGCTACCGATGGGGAAAGTTAGTAGATGCAGAACCGAGTAGATTCTTAGAAGAAATAGAAGATCAATACCTACATTATCTCACTCCAAAGGCCCCAGAGCCTGCTGTAAACCGTTTTGTAGATAAAAGTATATTTGAGGATGCTCCGAAAGGAATTCGTTTCCAGAAACCCATTCAGCGGAAAAAGATGGAACGAAACTTGGCTAAAAAGAAAGAGGATACTCTTCCTGTAAATTTAAAAAAGGTCTCTCAATTGACGCCAAAAATGAATCTTTTTGATGGTGATATTATTATAGGAAATATTGTAGAACACAATCGTTTTGGTACGGGAACTGTGCTTGGTGTGGAAGGAAAAGGACCCGATAAAAAAGCAGAAATTCAATTTGCAACTGCAGGAAAAAAGAAATTACTCTTGCAATTCGCTAAATTAAAAGTGATTGGCTAAAAAAAACTAAAAATAAATTGTTATTTTGCAATCCGAAATAACTTCAGTAGCAAAGTATTTAATTCTTGCGGAGCAAGAAGACTTCAAAAATAAATAAATGACATTCGATTTAGAATATAATTCAGACAGACCATTGATGATCATACCAGAATACGGTAGGCACATACAAAAATTAGTAGACCATTGTTTGGCTTTAGAAACAAAAGAGGAGCAAGATAAAATGGCCAAAGCAATCGTAGATGTGATGGGAAATTTACAGCCACATTTGCGGGATGTGCCTGATTTTAAGCACAAACTTTGGGATCAGTTGTTTATCATGGCAGACTTTAAATTAGATGTTGCATCTCCATATCCACAGCCATCAAAAGAGGAGTTACAAGAAAAGCCAGAGGGCTTGCCATATCCAAAATCAGCATCAAGATATCGATATTATGGTAATAATATTCAAACAATGATTGACATTGCTTTAAGTTGGGAGGATGGAGACAAGAAAGATGCGTTGGTTTTTACCATTGCAAACCACATGAAAAAATGTTATTTAAACTGGAATAAGGATACCGTTGACGATGCGGTTATTTTTAAGCATTTATTTGATTTATCAGATGCAAAAATTGACTTAAGAGAAACCAAGGAAGCACTTTCTGAAAGTAGCAGTTTGCTAAGAAAAAGAAACTCCCAAGGACAGAATAGTTCCAAAACGGTGCACAAGAAGCCGCAGCACAATAATCAACATAAAAACAGAAAAAGATAAGATTCTATGGCATCATTTAAAATTGAAGGCGGTCATAAATTAAAAGGAACAATTACTCCACAAGGAGCTAAGAATGAGGTTTTACAAATTTTTTGTGCTGTTTTGTTAACTTCAGAAAAAGTAGTTGTAAAAAATGTTCCAGATATAATTGACGTAAATAAACTTATTTTTATTCTTGGAGAGCTAGGCGTTAAGGTTCAAAAGCTTAGGAAAAATTCGTATTCTTTTCAAGCAGATGCAGTTAATTTAAGTTATTTGGAGTCTGCAGAATTTAAAAGAGATGGAAGCTCTTTGCGAGGATCTATTATGATTGTAGGGCCCTTATTAGCACGTTTTGGAAAAGGATATATTCCACGTCCAGGAGGAGATAAAATAGGAAGAAGACGCTTAGATACCCATTTTGAAGGTTTTATAAGATTGGGTGCGACGTTTAGATATAATAAAGAAGAATCTTTTTACGGAGTAGAAGCATCGGAGTTGCACGGTGTAGAAATGCTATTGGACGAGGCTTCCGTAACAGGAACTGCCAATATTTTAATGGCAGCTGTATTAGCAACGGGCACTACAAAAATTTACAATGCGGCTTGCGAGCCTTATATTCAGCAACTATCAAAAATGCTGAATACCATGGGGGCAAAAATATCAGGAGTTGGTTCTAATTTATTAGTAATTGAAGGGGTAACTTCTTTAGCTGGTTGCGAACATACAGTGTTGCCAGATATGATTGAAATTGGTTCTTGGATTGGGGTTGCTGTGATGACACGTTCTGAGTTGACAATTAAAAATGTGAGCTGGGAAAATTTAGGACAAATTCCAAATGTGTTTCGAAAATTAGGAATCAAATTAGAAAAGATAGGAGATGATATCTATATTCCTGCGCAAGAATCTTACGAAATTCAGAATTATATCGATGGGTCGGTACTAACGGTTGCAGATGCTCCTTGGCCAGGGTTTACTCCAGATCTATTGAGTATTGTTTTGGTAATTGCTACACAAGCAAAGGGAACAGTTTTAATTCATCAAAAAATGTTTGAAAGCAGGTTGTTTTTTGTGGATAAGTTAATAGATATGGGCGCAAAAGTTATTTTGTGCGATCCACATAGAGCCACAGTTATTGGTCTTGACTTTGAGAGTTCATTAAAAGCGACGAAGATGACCTCTCCCGATATTAGAGCAGGAATTTCATTATTAATTGCTGCATTATCTGCAAAAGGAACATCCATTATAAACAATATTGAACAAATAGACAGAGGCTACGAAAATATCGAAGCAAGATTAAAGTCTATTGGAGCTAAAATAGAAAGAATAGAAGACTAATCTAGTTCCTATTTATAAAACAAAAATAGTGTCAGTTTGACACTATTTTTTTGTTGGCAACATTTTTGACTATTTAAAGTAGACAATTTAACGATGATCAAGTAATGAGTAAGAAAGACAACATAAAAGAAGAAGCGATAGTAAACGAACAAGAAATAATTCAAGCTGAAGAAAATCAGGATATTGAAGCGGAAGTGGTGCAAGAAGAACCCACCTCTGAGGAATTAATTCAAGCTGAAAAAGATAAGTTTTTACGACTGTTTGCAGAATTTGAGAATTATAAAAAAAGAACAACAAAAGAGAGAATAGAGTTGTTTAAAACTGCAGGACAAGAACTAATGACATCTTTACTGCCAATAGTGGATGATTTTGAACGTGCGCTTACACATACAGAGGAAGACAAGGAAAATAAAGTAGCAGCAGAATTAAGAGAAGGTGTTTTATTGATTTATCAAAAATTTTATAAGACTTTAGAGACGAAAGGATTATCAAAAGTGGAAACAAAAGCTGGAGATATTTTTGACGCTGAAATTCATGAGGCAATTACCCAAATACCTGCACCTTCCGAAGATTTAAAAGGAAAAATCATCGATTGTGTGGAACAGGGTTACAAATTAGGAGAGAAAGTAGTGCGGTATCCTAAAGTAGTGATTGGGCAATAATAAAAAAATTATAAATTACAAATTAAGAATTGGTGATTTTTTTAATCTTTCAATTTTTGATTTTCAATTGTAAAAAATGGCAAAACAAGATTTTTACGAAACATTAGATATTTCAAAATCTGCTTCTCAAGCAGAAATTAAGAAAGGGTACAGAAAAATGGCGATTAAATATCATCCTGATAAAAACCCAGATGATAAAACTGCTGAAGAAAATTTTAAAAAAGCTGCAGAAGCCTACGAAATTTTAAGTGACGACAATAAAAAAGCAAGATATGATCAATATGGTCATGCAGGTTTAGACGGTCCGCAAGGCGGCGGCAGAGGTGGCTTCGGTGGCGGCGGTATGGATATGGATGATATCTTTAGTCAGTTTGGTGATATTTTTGGCAGCGGCGGTGGCGGCGGTTTTAGTGGATTTGGCGGCGGCCAACGTCAAGCGCGTGTTAAAGGAAGTAATATGCGTATTCGTGTAAAGCTTACTTTAGAAGAAATCGCTAAGGGTGCAGAGAAAAAGGTAAAAGTGAGACGTAAAATGCAAGCGGAAGGTGTTTCTTATAAAAAATGCACCACCTGTGATGGTTCTGGCCAGCAAATGCGTATTACCAATACAATATTAGGTAGAATGCAAACAGCTGCTACTTGTGGAACTTGTTCTGGTGCTGGTGAGATCATAAGTAATAAGCCTAATGATGCAGATGCTCAAGGTTTGCTCATTAAAGAAGAAACGGTTTCTATTAGCATTCCTGCAGGAGTTACAGAGGGTGTGCAGTTGAAAGTAGGAGGAAAAGGAAATGAAGCCCCGGGTAAGAATTCAATCGCTGGAGATCTTCTTGTATTAATTGAAGAAATTCCCCACGAAACTTTAAAACGAGAAGGCACAAATATTCATTATGATTTGTATATCAACTTTTCTGAAGCAGTTCTTGGAACAAGTAAAGAAGTAGATACTGTTTCTGGGAAAGTGAAAATTAAAATTGACGGGGGATCACAATCAGGTAAAATATTAAGATTAAAAGGAAAGGGTTTGCCAAGTATCGAGAGGTATGGAACAGGAGACTTTCTAATTCATATCAATGTTTGGACGCCTCAAGAGCTTGATAAAAAGCAAAAGCACTTTTTCGAGGAGATGTCGGATCATCAAAATTTTAGACCTGCTCCTAATAAATCTGACAAGTCTTTTTTTGAAAAAGTAAAGGATATGTTTTCATAAGGGAAGATTTTAAAAAAATAAGTACTTTTAAATGCATATTTTACAAAAAAAGTTGTTTTTTATAAGATAATAAGTATATATTTGTTGTGTTGTTGATTTATCATCAACACTTTTTCTTTTTCATAGCAATTTTCCCACTCAATTTATTGAGTGGGTTTTTTATGAAAATGAACTACTTTTATAATGACAATATAAAAAAAAGCAGGCTTATCTTATCGTCATGCTTTTTAGCATGTAGGAAAGTCCGGACACCATAGAGTATCATAGCGGATAACATCCGTCCAACGTAAGTTGAGGACCAGTGCAACAGAAAGCAAGTACAGTTCGGCTGTAGTGAAACCAGGTAAACTCTATGAGGTGCAATGCCATGTAAATTAGAGTTTGAGAGCTACTCGCTCGATTCTAAAGGGTAGGCAGATAGATTCTAAGAGTAATTTTAGAACGAGATAAATGATAAGAACCTTTTTTAAAGGGACAGGATTCGGCTTATTAGCCTGCTTTTTTTAATATTATTGTAAATTTTATAGTCTTTAATTAGAAAATATGTAATTTTTATACAAATAAATTTTCTTTATTCATTAATGATAGCTATCTATTATTTATTGTTTAAAATTCAAGGAAAAAATGTAATTTTGTCTTACTGATAATCATAAATTTAATTAGAATATGGCCTTTGATATTGAGATGATCAAAAAAGTGTACGCAAACGTTGTAGAACGCGTAGATGCAGCACGTGAAATAACGGGAAAACCTTTGACTTTAGCAGAAAAGATATTGTACAGCCACCTTTGGGATGGCAATCCTACAAAAGCCTTTGTAAGAGGTTCGGACTATGTTAATTTTGCTCCAGATAGAATTGCACTGCAGGATGCCACTGCACAAATGGCTTTATTGCAATTTATGCAAGCTGGAAAAACAAAAGTTGCAGTTCCTACGACAACGCACTGTGATCACTTAATTCAAGCTAAAAATGGTGCAAGTTCAGATTTACAATCTGCGTTAAATACAAGTAACGAAGTTTTTAATTTTTTAGAATCAGTATCTAATAAATATGGTTTAGGATTTTGGAAGCCAGGAGCAGGGATTATTCATCAAGTAGTATTAGAAAATTATGCATTTCCCGGTGGAATGATGATTGGAACAGATTCACATACTGTGAATGCTGGGGGGTTAGGAATGGTAGCTATTGGTGTTGGTGGAGCAGATGCTGTCGATGTTATGGCAGGAATGGCTTGGGAATTAAAATTTCCCAAATTAATTGGTGTAAAGTTAACAGGAAAGTTATCTGGTTGGACAGCACCTAAAGATGTAATTTTAAAAGTAGCAGGTATTGTTTCCGCAAAAGGAGGAACAGGAGCGATTGTAGAATATTTCGGAGAAGGAGCCATTGGCATGTCTTGTACTGGTAAAGGTACTATTTGTAATATGGGTGCGGAGATAGGAGCGACAACCTCTACATTTGGATATGACGAATCTATGGAACGCTATTTGCGTGCAACCGATAGAAGTGATGTTGCAGATGCTGCGAATGAGGTAAAAGATTATTTAACTGGAGATGCAGAAGTATATGCAAATCCCGCCGCTTATTTTGATGAAGTTATCGAAATTGATTTATCAAAATTAGGTCCATTGTTAAATGGACCCTTCACACCAGATTTATCTACAAAAGTAGGAACTGATATGGGAGAAGCCGCAACAAAAAACGATTGGCCATTGCAAGTGGAATGGGGATTGATCGGTTCTTGTACAAACTCTTCTTACGAAGACTTATCGAGAGCAGCCTCTATTGCGCAGCAGGCAATTGATAAAGGTTTAAAAACAAAAGCACATTTAGGAATCAATCCAGGTTCTGAAAAAGTAAGATATACTGCAGATAGAGATGGAATTTTAGCAGTTTTTGAAAAATTAGATGCAAAGATTTTCACCAATGCTTGTGGTCCATGTATCGGACAATGGGCGAGGTACGATGATCCTAAAAATGCACCTAAAAATAGTATCATCCACTCATTTAACAGAAACTTTGCCAAACGTGCAGATGGAAATCCAAATACACACGCATTTGTTGCTTCGCCAGAGATGGTTGCTGCAGTAACTATTGCTGGTCGTTTAGACTTTAATCCAATGACCGATGCATTGATTAACGAAAATGGAGAAGAAGTAATGTTGGATGAACCAACAGGATGGGAATTACCACCCAAAGGTTTTGAGGTAAAAGACGATGGATATTTAGCGCCAGATGCAGACGGAAGTCATGTAAATGTTGTGGTGAATACTGATTCGGAAAGATTAGAATTATTAACACCATTTACTCCTTTAGGTAACGATTTAAGAGGGATAAAATTATTGATTAAAGCACATGGGAAATGTACTACGGATCATATTTCTATGGCAGGGCCATGGTTGCGTTTTCGTGGGCATTTAGATAATATTTCTAACAATTGTTTGATTGGAGCTGTCAATGCTTTCGGAATGAAAACAAATTTTGTTAAAAATCAGATTACGGGAGACTTTGGAGGCGTGCCAGATACGGCAAGAGTTTACAAAGCTGCAGGGATAAAAACAATTGTAATCGGAGATCATAATTATGGAGAAGGCTCTTCTAGAGAGCACGCTGCCATGGAACCAAGACACTTAGGAGTTGCCGCAGTATTGGTGAAATCTTTTGCACGTATTCATGAAACAAACTTAAAAAAACAAGGAATGTTAGGCTTGACGTTTGCCAATGAAACAGATTATGACTTAATTCAAGAAGATGACACGTTCAACTTTGTAGATTTGCAGAATTTCACACCAGGTAAACCTTTAACATTAGAGGTTGTGCACGCAGATGGCTCTAAAGATATTGTGCTTGCTAATCACACGTATAATGCAGGACAAATTGAATGGTATAACGAAGGATCCGCTTTAAATTTGATAAAGAAAGAAAACGCCTAATAGATCGGGGTTTCGCAATAAAACTCTCGAGTAAATTCGAGAGTTTTATTGTTTTACACAGAATAAATATGAATGTATTTAGTCAGTTTTTAAACCAGATTTCGGCAACATCGCTTCCAGTGATAGACGCTGTTATTTCTTTGGACTCTTATATTCCAATAGATATTTCGAAAAGTAATAGTATTGCATTAGATTTTAACGTTGCAGATTCAGGAGCTTGGGAAAAATATATCAATTTATATCTGAGCGAGCAAAATAATCAAGTTGCATATGGAGGGTATCTTGAAAAAAGAAATTTATATGATCGCAGTACTTATTTTAAAAATGTAACAGCACATAACAAAAGAAATATTCATTTAGGAATCGACTTTTGGTGCGCTGCAGGTACAAAAGTATTGGCGGTGCTTGCAGGAGAAGTCCACAGTTATAAAAATAATAAAAATCACGGTGATTATGGTCCCACGATTATTTTAAAACATACCATTAGAGAAGAAACCTTCTTTT
This sequence comes from Polaribacter sp., assembly GCA_028336245.1. Taxonomy (GTDB): domain Bacteria; phylum Bacteroidota; class Bacteroidia; order Flavobacteriales; family Flavobacteriaceae; genus Polaribacter. Next base: position 7,218 of record JAOKTT010000003.1, on the reverse strand, counting down.
CATTATACGGTCATTTGTCAGAAGCATCAATTGCTACAATTAAAATTGGTGACCTATTTACGCAAGGAAGTACGCTAGGTTATTTAGGGAAAGCAACAGTAAATGGAGATTATGCTCCTCATTTGCATTTTCAATTAATTAGAGACCTTGCAGAGAATTTCGGAGACTATCCAGGGGTTTCAGCTGCCTGCGATTTTGAATTTTATAAGCAGAACTGTCCCGATCCAAATCTATTATTAAAAATACGTTAATGAATGTGTTGCCTTTTATGGAATGGTAGAATATTTTAAGACCGTTGAAATACATTTATTTTAATACTTGACAGATACTTTTTACAATGATTTTACAACCTTGTATCAGCTCATCGTCAGAAATGGTCAATGGAGGTGAAATTCGCATGGCTCTTCCCTCAAATAAAAGAAAAAATAGAATGAGTCCATTGTCTAAACAAGCGTGTATAATTTGAGTCGCCAGTGCGGGGGTATCAACAATTGCCGCAAGCATTAAACCTTTTCCTCGAATTTCTTGAATTGCTGGGTGTGTTAAATATGCCCTAATAATTTGTTCTTTTCGCAAGCTTTCGGCAAGTAAGTTTTGATCCAGAATTTCCGTTACGGTTGCATATCCGGCGGCCGCAATAACTGGGTGTCCTGCAAAAGTAGAAATATGTCCCAACTTAGGATTGTCTTTTAACAATGCCATCATTTCAAAGGAGGAAATAAAAGCGCCAATCGGCATTCCACCGCCCAAACCTTTCCCTGTAATTATAATATCCGGAATTACATTGTAATTTTCAAATCCCCAGAAAGTACCCGTTCTTCCAATTCCAGTTTGAATTTCATCTAGAATTAAAAGCGCGCCAGTTTCATCGCATTTCTGTTTTACCTTTTGTAAAAAATTGTCTCTAGGTTCGATAAATCCCGCGCCTCCCTGTATCGTTTCTAAAATTACAGCGGCTGTTTTTTTCGTGATTTTGTTCAAGCAAAAGTCACAATTAAAAGCGATAAATATAGTGCCCGGAATTAGTGGTCTAAACGCTTGGTTTTGTTGTTCTACTCCAGAAACACTCATAGCACCCATGGTATTTCCATGATATGAGTTTTTTGCAGCAATAATTTCTGATCTATTTGTAACTCTCTTAGCGAGTTTTAGAGCACCCTCTGTGGCTTCTGTTCCTGAATTTGTAATGTATACAGAGTTTAAATTTTCAGGAGAATTTTTGGCTAATAATTTGCAAAGTTCTACTTGTGGTTTTTGAATAAACTCACCATACACCATGACATGGGCATAGCGGTCTAATTGCTTTTTAATAGCTTCCGAAACTTTTGGATGATTATGTCCCAAACTATTCGCAGAAACACCCGCAACAAAATCTAAGTATGCTTTCCCAGACGTGTCATGTATATAGCTTCCCTTAGCATGAGAAATTTCTATAGCTAATGGATGTGGAGAAGTTTGTGCTTGGTATTTAAAGAAATCATCTTTCATCGCAAACTTATATTTTCTTTGTTGTTTTTTTAGTATCGATTCTAAGCAAAGATGTCCTGCTTTTTTTTTCTTTATTTTCAGAAGGATCTTTTCCTTTATTCTTCGTGAAAATATCATTTTTCGTCATGGGTTGTTCTTTAGCTCTCCAAACAAATCCGTTTAATTTTGTTTCACTTTCGGGAAATTGGGAAGGTGGATGTGTTTTTCCGTCAGAGGATTTCAAGTACTTCATGGAAATAATTTGTCCTTTTTCCAATGTAAATTCTATATTACTAGAAATTTCTTTGGTAATGGTTTCTATATCACCTGTTTCTTCACTTCTATTGTAATAAATAGATTCTGCATTTCCTTTGACTAAAAGTATATCTAGTTTATTTGCTGTAAATTTACCAAACATATTCCTTCCTTTTATTTGGTTATATTCATTTGTAACTAGTGAGTCTTTGGACACGATAAAAGCATTATTAAGTACTTTTAAAGAGTCTAATTGTTCAGTGTTAATGTCTGAAATTAAGTGAATGGTATCTCCAGTAATTTGGTTACCATCTGACCATAAAATAGGATTTCTAAACATTTTTGTAACACCACTTTGTTGATTCGTATGCAAAGAGTCACATTTTCCCTGCAAGTCAGATTTATAAATTTTTACATTGTGATAAGACCGTACGATTCGTTCTTCGGGAATACCTGTAACTACTAGCGTGTCTCCGTGAATAAAGGTAGAGTCTTTTTCTACAATAGAAATAGCAACGGCTCTTTTGATAATGAAAAGTGAATCTTTTTCTTCAAATATTTCGGCATAATTTCCCCGCGTAACAAAATTCTTTAAGGTGTCAATTACCTGAATATTATTGGTAGCGGAAGCAAAGCCTCTTTTTTTATCATAATACAAACTATCACCTTCAACCGTTCTTTCTTTTAAATATAATTTTGCTTCTTTTACAAAATAGGAAATGTCAGTTTTTGTATTATAGAATCCCCGTTCACAATAGATTCTATTTTCATTTTGCGTATTGGTAATCGTGGAAGGGCCGTATAGATAGGCTAAACCAGAATTGGTGTAATAGTCCAAATGACTGGATTCCAAATGGTGTTCGGGGTTTACGACAGTAACACGCGTGGTCGCTGTGAACTTTTTTGTTTCAAGATAATAATTCCCATTTTTACTTTTTAATGTATTTGTTTTGTCCTTAATCGTTGCAAAACTTTGGTAGTATAACTTTTGATTCAGTCGGTCGAATTGCAAAGTATCTGAAGTTAGCGTCATTTCAGGATCTTTTAAAACTACATTTCCCCAAGATAATACTTGCTGTGAATTGGCGTCATAATCTAAGTAATCACTTGTTTGTGTTATGGTATCACCTTGTTTTATAACTACATTTTGTAGCGCTTTAAAAAAATTTTTCTTTTGATAAAAAAGTGCTTGTTTACAAGTTAATATTGCTCCATCATGAATCATTTTTACATTTCCGATCAACACAGTTGCTCCAGGAAAGGTCTCTTCGTCCACATATTGCTGTTCGGCAACGTAGGTGATCTTTTTAGATTGCGAAAAACTTACAAAATAAATAAAAAGAAAAGTAGCTGTTATTATTTTTTTCAAAAGTTCCTATTTTCAACAAAAATACAGAAAGATTATTTCTTCTTAGGAAAGAAAAGAGAAAATTAACTGGTGGGCCAAAGTTTTGAAATTAAAAAAGCATCTTTTAGAATTAAAAAAGATGCTTTTTATTATTAAAAAGGTTTTTCAACTATCTTACAATCGTTTGTTTTCTGTCTGGGCCAACGGAAACAATTGAAACAGGAACACCGGTTTCTTTTTCAATAAAAGCCACATAGTCCATAAGATTTTTTGGTAGTTGTTCTGCAGATGTCATTTTAGTTAAATCTTCATCCCAACCTTTAAATTTCGTATAGTTTACAGAAACATTTTCTGGTTCTATGTTATAAGGTAAATGTGTAATTTTTTTTCCTTTGTAATTGTAAGAAGTACATATTTTTAAGGTATCAAATCCTGAAAGTACGTCACCTTTCATCATCATTAATTGGGTAACTCCGTTGACATCTACGGCATATTTTAATGCGACTAAGTCTAGCCAACCGCATCTTCTTGCTCTTCCTGTAGTAGCGCCAAATTCATGACCAATTCTAGCCATATCTTCACCATCTTTGTCAAATAACTCTGTAGGAAAAGGGCCGGATCCTACACGTGTTGTATAGGCTTTAAAAATTCCAAAAACTTCACCAATTCTGTTAGGGGCTACCCCTAAACCAGTACAAGCTCCTGCGGCCGTAGTATTTGACGAAGTAACAAATGGATAGGTTCCAAAATCAATATCCAATAAAGATCCTTGTGCGCCTTCTGCTAAAATGGTCTTTTTATTTTTAATAGCTTGGTTGAGAAACTCTTCACTATCAATAAATTGTAAGGTTCTTAGTTTATCGATTCCCCTATCAAATTCTGCTTCCAATTCGTCTAGGTCGTATTCAATTTCAATATTGAAATAGTCCAACATCCCTAAATGTTTTGCTGTTAGAGCGTGGTATTTTTCTTTCCAGTTTTCTAGTTCTAAATCTCCAACACGCATTCCATTTCTTCCAGTTTTGTCCATATAAGTAGGACCAATTCCTTTCAAGGTAGAACCAATTTTTGCTTTTCCTTTAGAAGTTTCTGATGCAGCATCTAATAGTCTATGTGTTGGTAAAATTAAATGGGCCTTCCTAGAAATTAATAATTTAGAGGTATAATCAATTTTGTGTTTGTCTAAATTTTCTAACTCCTTTTTAAAGATAACAGGGTCTATCACTACACCGTTACCGACAACATTTAGCGCTGTTTTGTGAAAAATTCCGGAAGGAATTGTGTGTAAAACGTGTTTGTGTCCGTCAAAAATTAAAGTATGTCCCGCGTTTGGACCGCCCTGAAAGCGTGCAATAATGTCATAGTTTGTGGTTAAAACGTCTACAATTTTGCCTTTTCCTTCGTCTCCCCATTGCAATCCAAGTAATAAATCTACCGCCATTAGTTGTGTAATTTGTTTTCCCAATTTTTTAGGAGTGTTGTTTGTGTTGTTTGTTATTTAAGTGTGTTTCTTTTTTGTTCCGTAAAAGTAAAGTGAGTGATTTTGAATGTCGATGTCAAAAACCTCTTCAATCGTTTTCTTTATCACTTGAATTCTAGGATCACAGAATTCTTTCACTTCTCCTGAATCTGTGAAAATTACGTGATCATGGTTTTTGTCAAAGTAACTTTTCTCATATCGTGCCATAGACTGACCATCAAATTGATGCTTTCGAACCAAGCTACAATGCAACAAAATTTCAATTGTATTGTAAAGCGTTGCTCTACTAACTCTATAATTTTTGTTTTTCATATTGATGTAAAGAGACTCTATATCAAAATGTTCATCGGCATCATAAATCTCCTGAAGAATTGCATAGCGCTCAGGTGTTTTTCTATGCTTATTTTCCTCGAGATAGGATGTAAATACTTTTTTTACTATTTCTTGATTTTCAAGAGAATTACTCATTTTCTTAAAATTTTATGAAAAACAAATTTAATGTTATTTCTGATTAAATTCCTTTTTTTATAAGATGTTATTTATAAACTATTAACACGGTCTACTTTTTTAACACCATCGACTTTCCGAATATTTTTCATCAACTTATCTAACTGACCGCTGTTCTTTACACTAAGGCTTATTTTGCCGTCAAAAACACCTTCATTTGCAGCAATATTGATACTGTTGATAAATACTCCAATATTACCAGAAATAATTTTTGTAAGACTGTTGATAATACCACTATTGTCGGCACCGCTAATATGTATAATTACTTTAAAGTCTTGTTTTGTGGAATCAATCCATTTTGCCTGCATAATTCGATACGCATAGTTAGACTGCAATAAAATCGCATTTGGACAGTTTTTTTTATGAATTTTAATGCCTTCGTTGATCGTTAAAAAACCAAAAACTTTGTCTCCTGGTATTGGATTGCAACATTGGGACAGTTTGTAGTCTAATTTTTCTTCCTCCTTTCCGAAAACCAAAGCATCATAGGTACTTGTTATTTCATTAGAATCAACGCTATCTTGTTGATGGGAGGGTGCGCGTCTTAATTTGGTTTTAAAGAAGTTAAGAATGGTGCTATTCCGCTGTGCTACAAATGCTTTTAACTTTGTATTGTCTATAGCACCGTTCCCAACTCTAAAAAACAGATCAAAACTTGTTCTTATTTTAAAAAAGCTTACCAGTTCGTTAATTGTTTTTTCATTAAAAGGAATTTTTAAATGGCGCAATTTTCGTGTTAAAATAGCTTTCCCTTCCTCAGAAATTAGCTTTTCTTCATCTTTTAAAGCAATCCTTATTTTAGTCTTTGCCCTTGCGGTTATTACAAAGTCCAACCATCTTGCATTGGGTTTGTTATTTGTGGTGGTAATTACTTCTATTTGATCCCCACTTTTTAAGGTATGACTCAACGGTACTAACTTTCCGTTTACTTTTGCTCCCCTGCACTTTAAGCCTACATCTGTGTGAATCGTAAATGCAAAATCTAGAGCGGATGCGTCTTTTGGCAATGATTTTAATTCTCCTTTGGGTGTAAAAACATAAATTTCTTTAGAATATAAATTTAATTTAAACTCTTCAACAAAATCAACCGCATTCAAACTCTGATTCTCTAAAGATTCTTTTAACCTGTTTAACCAAGTTTCTAAACCGCTCTCATTTGTACCCCCCTGTTTGTATTTAAAATGTGCTGCGTATCCTTTTTCTGCAATTTCATTCATTCTTGCAGAGCGAATTTGTACTTCTACCCATTGGGCATCAGGTCCTACTACTGTAATATGCAGCGCCTCATAGCCCGTTGTTTTTGGCTGAGAGATCCAATCTCGCAATCGAGTAGGGTTTGGCTTAAAATAATCCGTTACAATCGTGTAAATCTTCCAAGCATCAAACTTGTCGTCATCGGAAGTCGGCGTATAAATGATTCGGATAGCATATTTATCGTATACCTCCTCAAAAGTAACGTTCTGTTTTCGCATTTTTCTGCGAATTGAATAGATGGATTTAAAACGGCCCTTTACCTTGTAGTTGAAGTTTTCTTTATCAAGTCCTTCTTTTAAGGTTTCTGCAAAGGTCTCTAAATATTTCTGTTGTTCTTGTTTACTCTCTTTTATTTTGGTAACGATGTCTTTAAACACTTCTGGTTCCGTATATTTTAAGCCTAAATCTTCTAATTCTGTTTTAATGTTATACAATCCCAACCGATGTGCTAAAGGCGCATAAATATATAAGGTTTCTGAAGCAATCTTTACTTGTTTGTGAGCTGGCATTGCATCCATCGTTTGCATATTGTGAAGTCTGTCTGCAATTTTAATTAAAATAACACGCACATCGTCATTTAACGTCAAGAGCATTTTTCTGAAGTTCTCCGCTTGTATAGAAGCATCCTGCTCTTTGTTTAAACGAGAAATTTTTGTAAGTCCACTTACAATACGCGCAATTGTTTCTCCAAACAACTGTTCCATATCATCAATAGTATACACAGTATCTTCTACAACATCATGCAGCAGCGCCGCTGCAATAGAGGTGGCACCCAAACCAATTTCCATAGCAACAATTTTTGCCACAGCAATGGGATGAAAAATATAAGGTTCACCTGTTTTTCTGCGTTGTTCGGAATGTGCATCCACCGCAATTTCAAAGGCTTTCCTAATTAATTTCTTATCCG
>JAOKTT010000029.1 GCA_028336245.1 Polaribacter sp. | reverse complement strand
GTTCCTAACGATGCCTACCTTTTTTTGAAAAAGAACTGCCCCTTACTTTGTTTTCTATAAATTGAAATACCTTTTGTATGGCACATAAAAGAGAACGATGAAAAGAAGTTCCAAATAACAGCATACAAAAAAATATTACTTCTTTATTTTCTTCTTTCGCTTATTCTTAATTTTAGCAAACATCAATTTATATGCCTCTACATTTATCTTTGCTTTGTTCGCTGCTATAATTTTTATAAAATCGAAATCCAATTTAGAGTTTTGAGCCTCTAACTTGTCATCACGAAATGCACGCACCAAAACATCTTCTATTAAAAAATCTTCATTGATAATTGCAGGTTGATATTCTGTTTTTAGAGAGAGTTTAAAAACATTCGCTGTGGTATTATACCAAAATGCTTTCCATCCACTTCGTAGACCTCTTATATTGTCAAATGCAGTTTTACCCGTTTGACGGTGAATCAACTTGATTAAAACACGACCTTCTGTAGTCGTCATTTTCTTAATTTGATCTGTAAATTCGCCTTCGATATAGTTCTGTACAAGCTTTGTGTATTTTCTTTTTTTAAGTTTAGAATCGATTCTATCTATACGTGCATTTAAACTATCCAATCTTTCTGCCGCTAATTTTGCAAATGGATATGCTTTGTATACTTTCTTCCTAAACCACAAATAATACCTAATGTCTTCTTTCGAACTAAATTTGGGCTTTGGTAGCAAAGCAATTTCGTTTAAGTGTATTACTATAGAATCTCCTGGTTTCACAAAAACATACTCATCGGTATTCTTTGGCAATGAATCTATATCTTTATTTTGCGCAAAAGCAAACATTGAAATTGACAATATATATATGTATAATATTTTTTTCAAGAGTTTAATGGAAAAGTGATTTGCGGTTCGTAAAAGTGTAATTGTAAAATGATGCGACCTCTTCTTTCAACTTATTTTATCTATAAAGTCTTGTTCAGAAATAATTTCAATTCCTAAATCCTGCGCTTTCATTAATTTTGAAGGCCCCATGTTTTCGCCAGCAACTATAAAATTTGTTTTTTTTGAGATGGATGCACTCACTTTACCTCCATTATCTTCTATCGCTTTTTTAAGCTCATTTCTAGACATCTGATAAAAGACACCAGAAACAACAAAAACTGCTCCTTTTAAAACCTCTGTTTGGTTTTCTAAAATTTCTGCGGAAACCTCTAATTGAAGACCATAACTTTTTAGGCGATTTATCAATTGGATATTTCCTAAATCTGAAGAAAAATCGATGATACTCTGTGCAATTCTATCTCCAATTTCATCCACATCAATAAGCGCTACGAGCGTTGCTGCCATTAAGTTATCTATGGATTTAAAGTGTTTTGCCAACTTCTTAGCAACGGTTTCTCCAACAAAGCGAATTCCAAGTGCAAATAAAACTTTTTCAAATGAAATTTCTTTCGACTTCTCGATTCCATTAATCATATTTTGAGCAGATTTTTCTGCCATTCTTTCTAAAGGAATCACCTGCTCCACAGTTAGTTCATATAAATCTGCATAATTTTGGATCAATCCCTCTTTACGCAATAAATCTACAGTCTCTCCACCTAAACCATCAATATCCATTGCTTTTCTGGAAATATAATGTTGAATCCTCCCAGTAATCTGAGGTGCACAGCCAAATTCATTCGGACAATAATGCTTTGCATCACCTACTGTTCTCACTAGCATAGTATCACACTCCGGGCACGTATGCGTATATTTTGTTGGCTTCGAATCTATTGCGCGCTTTGTGAAATCTACGCCAGTAATTTTAGGAATAATTTCCCCTCCTTTTTCTACGAAGACCGTATCTTTTTCTCTAATATCTAATTTTTCAATTTGATCTGCATTGTGCAAGGAAGCGCGCTTTACCGTAGTTCCCGCCAATTGAACAGGCTCTAAATTTGCTACAGGCGTAATGGCTCCAGTTCTGCCCACTTGATATGTAATCTCATTTAACACCGTAGTAACTTGTGCTGCTTTAAACTTATAGGCAATTGCCCACCTTGGTGCTTTTGCAGTATACCCCAATTCCTCTTGCTGCTGCAAGTCATTTACTTTTATTACAATTCCGTCCGTTTCATAAGGCAACTTGTGTCGCTGCTCGTCCCAGTAGTTTACAAAATCAAAAACTTGATCTATAGATTTCACCAACTTTATCGATTTTGGCACTTTAAAACCAACCTGCCTCGCATTTTCTAAACTCTCGAAATGTGTTTTATATTTTCTTTCTGATGTTACAATTTGGTATAACAAACAATCCAAAGGTCTTTTTGCGACCTCTGAACTGTCTTGTAATTTTAGACTACCACTTGCAGTATTCCTAGGGTTTCTGTATTCCTCTTCTCCATTTGCCAGACGCTCTGCATTCATTTTCTTAAAACCATCTAATGGTAAAATAATCTCTCCACGCATCTCGAAATCATGCACAAAACTCGACTTTAAGCTCAAGGGAATGGAACGAATTGTTTTTATATTGTTCGTTACCTCATCTCCCTGAAAACCATCTCCGCGTGTTACTGCTTTTACAAATTGTCCGTTTTCATAAGTTAAATTAATAGAAGCGCCATCAAATTTCAACTCACAAGTGTACTCTAAGGCGGTGCTTCCTAAAACTTTTTCAACTCTTTTTTCCCACTCCAACAAATCTTCTTTAGAATATGAATTGTCTAAAGAGTACATTCTGTTCTTGTGAACTAAGGTCTTAAAGTTCCTAGTTACGGTGCCCCCTACTCTTTGTGTTGGTGAATTTGCATCGAAGAGCAACGGGTTTTCTTTTTCCAACTGCTCCAACTCTTTTAGCTTGATATCAAAATCAAAATCAGAAATTGTTGCATTGTCTAAAACATAATAATTATAATTATGTGTATTTAACTCGTCTCTCAGTAATTGAATTGTTTGCGCTGGACTCATAATGTTTCTATAGAAAACCTTTTTTTAAAGCTTAAAAAAATGTATTTTATCTTTGCATTCAAAAATGAAATAAAAAAATGAAATACGCTATAAAAATACATAAAATTTCTACAGTTAATGAACTTCCAAATTCTTGGAGTGTAGCAGATTTTAAAGCACTTTTAACACGGTTTAATTTCCCCAACGCAGAAGGTAGTGATTTAGAAGAATTACAAGGATTACTCTGCATGGCAATTGCTGATTATGAGACAAATGAAGCTGCCACAATCCTTTTGGATTATAAACTATCTGAACATTTAAATGAAGGACAAATCGATCAACTTTCTCATGAAATGTTATTGGATCGAATTTCTGAAGAGTATCCTAAAATTGAGTTGCATCAAGAACTTTACATGATCAATCAGCTGCTATACAAAGCTTATAACGGGAAGTTTTTAAATACAGAAGCAACCCTTGTAGATTTTGAAATCACGCCTTTATTAAATACTGACGTAGAAATTACCAAGGAAATTGTACTTAAATGTTTTGCAAAAAATTTGGACAGTCACAATATTATAATTCGTTTGTTTGGGGGGCAGCTGAATGGAAAAGAAAAATTTGAAGAAGCAAACGATGTTCTTTGGGAACTTCAAGAAAATGAAAATGGCTATCGGTTTACGACCTCTAATTATTGGATGAGTAAAAAAGAATTTATAAATGAAGCACTGGATTGTAAAATTGATTTCTTTGAAGAACTATAACTTTTAGAGCACAGCTATTTATAAAGAATAAGTCCAAAATAAACCCCGATACAATTGCTGTATCGAGTTTTAAGTTTAAAAACATTTGAATACTAAGATTTTATAGGGATCTTTTAGAAACCTCCAAATTCTCTTAAGCTCCAAAATTTAAACGTATTTATTAAAAATATTATAGCATCAAGTTTTACTAATAATACGTATATCTCCGAACTTTTGCAATGTGCTTTGCCAAGCGAATTACTTGATGTGAATACCCATATTCGTTATCATACCAAACATAAATTACAATAGTTTCTTCGTCAGCAATCGTTGCTTTACTGTCAAAAATTGACGGTGCAGTGATTCCAACAATATCTGAAGAAACCAACTCATTGTCCATAGAATACTTAATTTGCTCTACTAAGTCACCCTCTAAAGCATACTTTTTAATCAATGAGTTTACGCGCACTTTGGTCACTTTTGTACGCAACTGCAAACTTAAAATTGCCAATGAACCATTGGGAACCGGCACTCGAATTGCATTGGAAGTTAGCTTTCCTTCCAAAGCAGGTATCGCTTTTGCCACCGCTGCTCCTGCACCTGTCTCTGTAATGACCATATTTAAAGCAGCGGCTCTTCCTCTTCTGTATTTGCTATGCATATTATCAACTAAATTCTGATCGTTTGTATATGCGTGAATTGTCTCTAAGTGTCCTTTTTTAATTCCGTAATTATCTTCTAAAACTTTTAAAATGGGAGTGATTGCATTGGTGGTGCAAGATGCTGCTGAAAAAATATCTACACTATCAGGATTGTGCTGTTTGTGGTTTACACCGTGTACAATATTAGCCACTCCTTTTGCTGGTGCTGTTATTAATACTTTAGCCACACCCTCACCTTTTAAATGGCGACTTAGTGCCTCTTTATCTCTAAAAGCTCCGGTATTATCAATAACTAAAGCATCATTAATTCCATATTTAGTATAGTTGATATCCTCTGGGTTGTTTGCAGAGATCATATGAATGGTGGTTCCATTAATTATCAATGCATTGTTTTCTGCATCTATTTCTACCGTACCAAGAAAATCACCGTGTACAGAATCGATACTTAAAAGAGAAGCTCTTTTTTCTAAAACAGTATAATTTATTTCTCCACGCGTTACAATTGCTCTTAATCTTAGTTGAGAACCTTTACCCATTTTAACCATTAACTCTCTTGCCAACAGGCGTCCGATTCTCCCGAAGCCATATAAAACAACATCTTTGGGTCGAATATCTTTTGCTACGATAGCATTTTTTAATTTTTGTTGCACAAATGCAACTTTATCGCCACTATTTTTTGAACCTAAATAGCATTCGTACGCTAATTTACCAATGTCTAATTTTGAAGAAGGTAAATCTAACTGCTGAATTGCTTTCGCAATATCTAAAGCATCTTGAATTGAAATTGGCTTGCTAACAAACTCCTTTGCATATGCAATTAAATTTAATACTTCGCTGGCTCTTTTATCTACCAAAGGATTTCTAAAAAGTACCAGTTCTATCGATTTATCATACCACAAATCATTGACGATATTAATAAATTCTATAGTTGCTCTTCTTGTTTGGGCCTGAGATAAAACTTCTTCGTTGTAATCTAGTTTTGTTGACATAATTCTAATCTACTAATTAAATTTTCGGCAAAAGTATCTCTTTTTTTAACAATACGAAATCGATTGCGTATAAAGTTTGTAAATAAAAAAATCCTGACAACAAATCAGGATTTAAGAAGTCTTGTACAACTCTTAAAAGCGTATTCTTTCTCTTTCACCCTCTATATTCAACAACTCTATAATATTATTTGCATAGCTTGAAGTGTAAAGATTGTTTAAACGTTTGGCCGTTTCTTGCGCATTTTTAACTTCCTGACCGTTTATTTTAGTGATTACATAGTTTTGCAAACCATATTTACGGTCCCTCACTATTTTTACACCCGCTTTAATTTTCCTATTTTTTATTTCATCCATTGATAAGTCTTTTAATTCCCACCCTAAAGCAGTGGATAAAATTGGGACTGCTTTTTTAGTTAGTATCATGGTTTTTACGAATACTTTAGAAGCCCTTTCTATAGTTACTTTTACGGAATCTCCGGGTCTCTTTGCTGTTAGCTGACCTTTTAATTCAGAAAATTTTGAGATTTTTATTTCATTAATTTTTTTAATAATATCGCCAGATTTTAATTCCTCCACTCCTAAATTATCGGTTTGCCTTATAACACCGACCACCTTTACACCATCACCCTGGTAATTGGGGTCTACAGTAATTCCCAAAATCGCTTCTTGAACAATACCAAATTCCAAAATATCGTTAATTATTTTTTTTGCGATATTACTTGGTACCGCGAATGAATATCCAATAAAAGAACCTGTTTTCGAAGAAATAGCAGTGTTTATTCCAATTAATTCTCCGCGAGCATTCACCAAGGCTCCCCCACTATTTCCAGGGTTTACAGCAGCGTCTGTTTGAATAAAAGATTCTATATTTCTGTTCCCTTCTAAATCTCTTCCTTTGGCGGAGACGATCCCTGCAGTTACTGTAGATGTTAAGTTGTAAGGATTTCCTACAGCTAACACCCATTCGCCAATCTTTATTGCATCTGAATTTGCGAAGGGAATGTAGCTCAACTTTGTATCTGCTTCAATTTTTAATAAAGCAATATCATTGGCAACATCTCTTCCTATTAATTTCGCCTGATACTTTTTCTTATTGTTAAGGGTAATTTCTAAGTCAGTAGCACCATCAATTACATGATTGTTGGTTACAACATATCCGTCTGCAGAAATAATAACGCCACTACCAGTACCAACTTGCTCATATTTTCTTTCCCCATTCCCCAATCCAAAAAATAAGTCCCTTCTATTTATCTGTGTTCGAATGGCGGTGTTTTTAACATGCACCACTGCGTGTATTGTCTTTTCTGCTGCTACTGTAAAATCGGTAGTCATCTCTGCAGCGTTTAGAGTTTTATCTGAAGGACTATAGACTGTCTCCACTATCTGCGGAATACTATTATCGGTACTTTGCCAACCTATCGGCGTATTAAAGAACAACTTGTAACCACCCAATGTGAGTATACCCCCCAAAATTGCCATTAGAAGAAAAGAAATTATTTTTTTCATTTTTAGAAGTTTTTTGTTGTAAATATATAATTTTAACAGCATGAAAAAATACGTTTAACTTGTTTTTAACAGACTTTAACCACTTTTTAACACCCATTATTTGTTGTTGAAATTCTTATATTTGCATCATGAATTTGAATTTTTATAAATATCACGGATGTGGGAATGATTTTGTGATGGTAGACAATCGGTCAAAGAACTTCAAGAAAGGTAATATCGATTTGATCTCAAAACTTTGTAACCGGCATTTTGGTATTGGTGCAGATGGAGTTATTTTAATAGAGAACGATCTAGAGCATGACTTTAAAATGATTTATTTTAATGCAGATGGAAGTCAAACTTTCTGTGGAAACGGAGCAAGATGTGCCGTTTCATTTGCACACTATCTTAAAATAATTAAAAATAAAACTAATTTCATAGCTGTCGATGGAGTGCATTTTGCTGAAACAGAAAATGGTCTTGTTTCTTTAAAAATGATAGACGTTGCTAATATAGCAATTCAAGAGAACGCTATATTCCTAAATACAGGCACACAACACCACGTGGAGCTCGTGTCTGACCTGGCAGAATATGATGTTTTTAAAGAAGGAAAAAAAATTAGGGATACGTACGAGGATCCTGGTAGTAATGTGAATTTTGTTCAACAAATGAACGAAAGTACATTTCAGGTTCGCACGTATGAAAAAGGAGTGGAAAATGAAACTTTAGCTTGCGGAACTGGAGTCACCGCAGTCGCAATTGCCATGCACAAAATAAAAAAAACAAACAGTAGCTGCATTTCCTTACCTGTAGAAGGAGGCATTTTAGAGGTCTCTTTTATAGAAAAAGAGGGGTCCTATACATCCGTGTTTTTAAAAGGCCCTGCTACTTTTGTATACAAAGGAAAAATAGAAGTTTAATGGAAAATCTCACAGGAAAAAAAATTAGTTTGAGGGCATTAGAACCTGAAGATTTAGAATTTCTATACGCCGTAGAAAATAATGAGACAGATTGGGAGGTAAGCAATACGCAAGCTCCTTTCTCAAAATATCTTTTAAAAAAATATTTAAAAAATGCTCATTTAGATATTTATGAGGTCAAGCAATTGCGACTAGTAATTGAAGATTGCAACTCAAAACAACCCATCGGCCTAATTGACTTATTTGATTTCAATCCCCAACACAAAAGAGTTGGTATTGGTATTTTAATTGCTGCTGAATTTCAACAAAACGGCTTTGCTTCAGATGCTCTTGCTTTACTGTTGCCCTATGCTTTTTTACATTTAAATGTGCATCAATTGTATGCCAACATTACCTCGGACAACACAAAAAGTATCGCCTTATTTGAAAAGCATGATTTTAAGGAAGTAGGGGTTAAAAAAGATTGGATTTTTTCCAATGGAAAATTCAAAGATGAACTTTTGTTTCAATTGATAAAATAGTAACTTTACGCTTTAAAATATTTATAATTGAAAAAAAAAAGAAACTATCTGTTCGCAACGATATTCATAGTTATGACCCTTGTTGTCTATAATTATTATCAAAAAATATTTGGTCCTGCGGTACCAAAAGAACAGGTGCTTTTTGTTCCTACTGAAACTAGCTTAGTCGAAGTTTCAAATCGGATAGGAAAAATAACGAATAGCCCCAAAACGTTTCTCTGGGTTGCTGCAAAAAAAAACTTTACAAACCCAAAGGCAGGAAGGTATGTTTTAAAACAGGGGATGTCTAATAATGACCTTGTAAATATGTTTCGCAGTGGTAGACAAACTCCTTTCAAATTGTCTTTTAACAACCAAGATTCCCTTGAAAAGTTAGCTGGTAGAATTGCTAGCCAAATAGCAGCAGACTCTACCGCTTTGCTCTTATCTTTTAAAGAGGAGCATTTTTTAAGTGAAAATAACTTCACAATAAAATCAATACTTCAAATTTTCATTCCAAATACCTATGAGTTTTACTGGACCATTAGTCCTGAAAAATTCAAACAAAAAATGTTTGCATCCTACCAGCAATTTTGGAACCAAAGTAGAATTAAAAAGGCTAAAAAAATAAATCTTACCAAGGAGGAAGTAATTACCTTAGCTTCCATAGTTCAAAAGGAAACCGCTCAAAGTACCGAGCGCCCTATTGTAGCCGGGTTGTATTTAAACAGACTTAAAAGAGGCTGGCCATTACAAGCAGATCCTACTGTTATCTACTGTCTTAAAGAAAAGAAAGGGCAAGATTATGTAGTGAAAAGAGTGCTAACGGTAGACTTAGAGATTGACTCACCCTACAATACTTATATTCATAAGGGCTTGCCACCTTCACTTATTGCAATGCCAGATATTTCTTCCATTGATGGCGTTTTAAACGCACAGGAGCACAACTATTTATATATGTGTGCAAATGTTGATAAATTAGGCTATCATGTCTTTGCAAAATCACTTGTACAACACAATAAAAATGCTATCAAATACCACAATTGGATGAACAAACTGAGAATTAACAGATAGCACACATTTATGTTAGCAATGATGCGAATCACTTTTCGCTATTGTAGACATATATACAAAAGAAATCCGTGCGAACTCGCTTACTTTAACATTTGACAACCTCAGCGTAGAAAGCCATCCATAAAGTAAAATAACATAAATCATTCAATACGAGTATTTTAAATACAGTTCTGTTTTTATATTCGCAATTTTTTAAGAAAAATAAACTTATCAATAGAACCGCTATAAATGCTACTTCTGTTGATGATATCATAAAAATATTCTCCAGGCTACCATAAATAGATACAAATACTGAAATTACACCTCATTATTTGTATTTTTATGAAAATTTAACATACTGATAATCAATTGCTTTAAAATTGTGTCGTAGCTTTGCAAGCGCAAAACAGAAAGTCAATTTTTATCAAAAATAAAATACTTTTACTTAGTGTCGTGTTATTATGTATCAATGCAACTTCTGTTGATAGTAGAAAAAGTTCGGAGTCTGCAATTCTTGTGCTAAATAATTTAAATTTCCCCAAATCAATTAGCAATACCATTTTTTATTTGGAAAGAGATTTTGTTGCGTTTAAGGAAGCTTTGGCTTTTAAAGAATCTCAGGGGAAATATGCGATTGTAAATACTTTAGGCTATTTAGGAAAATATCAGTTTGGAAAGACTACTCTAGAGCGCTTTGACATTTATGATACGCAGCATTTTTTAAAAACTCCAATCTTACAGGAGAAAGCGTTTGTTGCCTTGTGCAAAGTAAACAAGTGGATTTTAAGAAAAGATATCCGACGCTCTGAGGGGAAAAAAATAAACGGTATTATGATTACAGAATCAGGAATCTTGGCAGCTGCACATTTGAGCGGTGCAGGAAATGTAAAAAAATTCCTACGAAGTAATGGATCTCAGCATTTTTCTGATGCCTACGGTTCAAGCATCGCATCCTATCTGAAAAAATTTGCTAATTATGATCTATCCAATATTATAGCAGACAGATTGGCTAAAGTTTAGTTCCTGAATTTTCTTTAAATTACTATGATATTTTGCGAAAGTAGGAATGTTTTTTTTAACAGTATGCTATTAAAAAGACATCCGTTAAACGAGGCTTCTTCCAAAGTTATTTACTCTTTTTGAATAATGAAAATTGCAGGCTTCTTGTGCAGGTCTACTGCTTGATACTTCCAATCTTGTACTGAAAGTGTTTTGATAAATTCTGATGGTAAGGTAATATCTGCTGCAACGCAAAGTCTTGTAGATGGTGACAATGCTGCTTTTAAATCAGCAAACATTTTCTCATTTCTATAGGGAGTTTCAATAAAAATCTGTGCTTGATTTTTTTCTTTTGAAAGTTTTTCTAAGTCTTTAACAGTCTTCTTTCTTTCGTCTTTATCAATGGGCAAATAACCATTAAACGCAAAATTCTGACCGTTCATACCAGAACTCATCATCGCCATTAAAATAGAACTTGGTCCTACCAAAGGAACCACTTTAATATTGTTTTCATGCGCTAATTTCAC
The DNA here is from genome assembly GCA_028336245.1 of Polaribacter sp. GTDB lineage: Bacteria > Bacteroidota > Bacteroidia > Flavobacteriales > Flavobacteriaceae > Polaribacter. Next base: position 670 of record JAOKTT010000029.1, on the reverse strand, counting down.
AATACTCGCTCCTGGATCTGCCACTGCTGGAACGCCCGCTTCCGATAACAAACCTACATTAATACCTTCTTTGCAAACATCTAGATACCTTCTTGTTTCTATTTCTTTTGCATACTTATCCAAAGACATTATTTGTAATGAAGGCTGAGGTTTTTTAGGTGAAATTTTTTTAATAAATTTTCTTGCCGTTTTTTCATTTTCGACAATATAATAGTCAATTTGCTCTATGACCTTTTTTACCGATATTGGCATGACCTCTAAAGGTTCTGTATCTCCTAAAGTTGTTGGAATTAAATAGAGTTTACCAATCATTCGTTATATATTAAGACTAAAGGATCTTAGAACGTTAACTTTTTGGTTAAATCGTCTACATACTTTCTAAACTGCTTGTCTGTTTCTGTTAAATTATCAACAGTTTTACAAGCGTGTAATACCGTTGCATGGTCTCTTTGCCCAATTTGATTGCCAATGCTTGCTAAAGATGTTTTGGTCAACCTTTTTGCAAAAAACATTGCCAATTGTCTTGCTTGAACAATGTGACGCTTCCGAGTTTTTGACTGCAAGGTAGCAACATCCATGTCAAAATACTTAGAGACTTCTTTCTGAATATAATCGATGGAAACTTCTTTTTTAGTGTTTTTAACAAATTTATCTACAATCTGTTTTGCAA
>JAOKTT010000028.1 GCA_028336245.1 Polaribacter sp. | reverse complement strand
GTTGTTCTTCTAATTTTTATCAGTTTCATTGGTTTCCAGAAGCATTAGTTAGACTACAAAGTTACAGGGTATCTGGAGTGCTCCGAAATTATAACTGTTAAAACCCCAAAAATGGACTTAGAAATACAAATCTGTAAATTATGTGGTGCTTAGATTGTTGATATGCCAATTTTAGATAACTTTTCTTGTCATATAAAAACCTAAAACGGACCATATATTGAATAAAACATTAAAAAAAAGCCGTAAATAGTTAAAAAATAGTAGAAAAAGGGGTTTTTATGTCTAAAATGAGATTTCAGAAATAATTACGAAACTTAAAAAAAAATGTGTTTTCTACTATTTTTTAGATATGGTAAGACTTTTATTGCTGCAGTTGCCAATTCCAAGCTGCTGCCAAAGCCTCTTCCAAGGATTTTTCTGTCTTCCAGTTTAATTCTCTATTCGCAATTGTGGTATCTGCGTAAGCAGAGGTAATGTCGCCGGTTCTTCTGCCCACAATTTTATAGTTTAATTTTTGTCCTGAGGCTTTTTCAAAAGCTTTTATAACTTCTAAAACAGAGCTTCCTTTTCCAGAACCTACGTTAAAAACCTCGAAATTCTTTTTATTTTTTTTCTGGAGTAGTCTTTTTAATGCGGCAATGTGTGCCTTTGCCAAATCTACTACGTGAATGTAATCTCTTATTGCCGTCCCATCTGGAGTCGGATAGTCATCTCCAAATACCGATAGTTCTTTTCTAAGACCGGCGGCAGTTTGGGTTACGAAAGGAATTAAATTTTGAGGAACCCCTATAGGCAATTCGCCAATTTTTATACTTTCGTGCGCACCAACTGGGTTGAAATAACGCAAAGCGATTGCATTTAGTTGGTGTGCCTTACAACTTTCTTGAAGAATTTCTTCTCCAATTTGCTTTGTGTTTCCGTAGGTGGACTCCGCTTTTTTAATCGTTGCATTTTCAGTAATAGGCAACTCATCTGCTTGGCCATAAACGGTGCAGGACGAGGAAAATATAATATGATCTAGTTTGCGATTTCTTACTTCTTGTAAAATATAGACGAGACTTCCCACGTTATTTTCGTAATAATCTAAAGGATTTTGTACGCTTTCTCCCACCGCTTTAAAAGCAGCAAAATGAATAATACCGTCTACCAGATTGTTTTCAAAAAAGTGATGTACCTCTTTTTTAACTTTTAAATCTACATTGTGATATGCAGGTTTTTTACCTGTAATCTCTGTAATACTGTCCAAAACACTAAGAGAAGTGTTTGACAAGTCGTCTATAATAACAACCTCAAAACCTTCGTTTTGTAATTCAACAACAGTATGAGAACCAATAAAGCCTAAACCACCAGTTACTAAAATATTTTTCATAGCTTTTAGTTGATGAAGTTATTAATGGTATTGGTAATAAACGTTAATTGTTCAGTATCAAGTTCTGTATGCATCGGTAATGAAATCACTGTTTTTATCAATTCATTGGTTACTGGGAAATCATTTTCTTTATAGCGTGCATCTTTATATGCTTTCTGTGCATGCAGAGAAACTGGGTAATAGATCGCATTTGGAATTCCTTGTGCTAATAAATGCTGGTGTAGTTCGTCTCTTTTACCATTTTTGATTTGCAAGGTATATTGGTGAAAAACATGGCAGTCACAAACATCGCAAATTTGACCGCAGCTGTCTGTTGCGTTTGATTTTGCAGCGGGTGTGCTAATATTAGAATTGTTAGAAAAAGCTTTGTTATAAAAACGTGCCGCATCTCTGCGAGCATTACAATAGAGATCTAATTTTGGTAATTTGGCTTGTAAAACCCCTGCTTGAATAGAATCCAGTCTAGAATTCACGCCAACAACGTCGTGGTAATAACGCGTATACATTCCGTGATTTACAATACCCCTAATCGTGTGGGCGAGTGCATCATCATTTGTAAAAATGGCTCCTCCATCTCCGTAGCAACCTAAGTTTTTAGAAGGAAAAAAGGAAGTGGTACCTACATTTCCTATAGTACCTGCTTTTTGTTTTGTGCCGTCCTTAAAGGTGTAATTTGCACCAATCGCTTGAGCATTGTCCTCAATCACAAACAAGTCATGTTCTTTGGCAATTTCCATAACCGCTTCCATATTTGCTACTTGTCCAAATAAATGAACAGGCACAATTGCTTTGGTCTTTGGTGTGATTGCTTTTTTTAATGCTTCAAGATTTATGTTAAAGGTATCTGTTTCAACATCTACTAATACAGGTGTTAACTTTAGGAGTGCAATAACTTCTACGGTTGCGGCAAAGGTGAAATCTGCGGTAATTACTTCATCGCCCTGTTCTAGGCCTAATCCCATCATTGCAATTTGCAAAGCATCGGTACCGTTTGCACACGGAATCACATGCTTTACATCTAAATACTTTTCTAAGTCTGCTTGAAATTCATGGACTAAAGGTCCGTTTATGTATGCGGAGGTATCTAGAACTTTTGTTATAGAAGCATTCACAGATTCTTTAATTTTTGCGTATTGACCTTGGAGGTCTACCATTTGAATTTTTCTCATGAAGTAGAATTTATTAACGTCAACAAAAATACAATATAAATCTATTACCTTTGAGTTTCTTAAACAGATTTCCATGAAAATTTTTAAAAAAGGAATCCTATTTTTAATAGGTTTTGTTTTACTTCTTCTTGCTGCCCTTTGGTGCTACGCAACCACCCTGAATCCACAGTATGATGGAAAAATTGTCATAGAAAATACAGATAGCGATGTAACCATTTATTTTGATTCTATCGGAGTTCCACATATCAATGCACAAAATCAGAAAGATGCATATGTTGCTTTAGGATATGTGCATGCGCAGGATAGATTGTGGCAAATGGAATTAATTAGGAGGATTGCTGCAGGAAGGTTGTCAGAAATGTTTGGGAAGGAGCTCATTCCAACCGATAAGCTTTTTTCTGGCTTAGGAATCGAAGAAATGTCTACAGTCACAATGCGAAATTTAGACAAAAATACTGCTTCATATAGCATGGCAATGGCTTATTTAGACGGTATCAATCAATACATAGAAAAAGGAAAAACACCATTAGAATTTACTTTAATCGGTCTCGAAAAAGAAAAATATACGTTAAAAGATATTTATAATGTTTTTGGTTATATGGCTTTTAGTTTTGCAGTAGCACATAAGACGGATCCAATGTTGAATGAAATAAAAGAAAAACTGGGCAGTGCCTATTTAGATGAGTTGACCGCTACTGAACACGAAAACTTAACATTGATCAAGAATGAGAAAAACCCAGAGATAACCGCTGCCTTTTCTAAAGCAATGCATCGGTTAATGGATGTTTTACCAATCTCCCCTTTTATAGGGAGTAATTCGTGGGTTCTTGGGGCTGATAAGACTAAAAATGGAAAAGTAATATTCGCGAATGATCCGCATATTGGATATTCACAACCCTCGGTTTGGTATCAGGCGCATATAAAAACACCAGACTATGAAATGTATGGTTTTCATCTGGCGTTGCTTCCTTTTCCTTTGTTAGGTCATAATAAAGACTATGCGTTTGGTGTAACCATGTTAGAAAATGATGATATTGATTTTTATATTGAAGAGAATAATCCAGAAAACGAGAATGAATATAAGTTTAAAGACGGGTATTTAGCATATAATTTTGTTGAAAAACGCTTAAAAGTGAAGGGTGAAAAAGATTCTGTATATACTATCAAGGTAAGTAAGCACGGGCCTTTAATGAATGGAATCATTGACCCTTTAGCAACTGAAAAGCCAATTTCAATGCAATGGATTTATACGAAATTAGAGAATCAGATATTAGATGTAGCCTATACAATGTCCCATGCGAAGAGTCTGACTGCTTTTAAAGAGGGCGCCAGTAGATTGCACGCCCCGGGTTTAAACATGATGTATGGAGATGCAAAGAATAACATTGCTTGGTTCGCATCGGGAAAACTATATACTCATAATCGTCCGTTGTATACAAAGACTTTTTTGAAGGGGGCTTCTGGTGAAGATGAAATTTTAGAATACTTAGATTTTGAAGAAAATCCACAGGCAATTAATCCAAAAAGTAATTACGTGTATTCTGCAAATAATCAGCCAGATTCAATTAGAAATATGCTCTATCCTGGTTACTATCTGTCTGAAGATAGAGCGAGAAGAATTGTTGACTTGGTTGGACCAAAAAATGATTGGACGGCGCCTGAGGTGGCGAAAATGATGCTAGATGTAACGGCACCATCCGCACCAGAGATTATTGAAGATTTGCTAAAAACGTTGGAGGTATCTGCGCTTTCTCCAAGCGAAAAAATAGCAGTGCACTATTTGGAAAAATGGAAAGGGAATTTTGATAAAAATGAAGTCGCACCTGTTGTTTATAGCAGATGGGTTTATGAGTTTCAGAAAAACACATTTGCAGATGAAATGGGGGAAGGTTTTCATCAATTCGCAAACACTCCGCTAATCGAGAAGGTACTACCTGTTCAAGTAAAACGAGAGCAATCAGTTTGGTGGGACGATATTTCAACAAAAGATAAGGTAGAAACTAAAAAAGAGATTGTTGCCAAATCCTTTAAAAAAGCTTTTTCTTTTTTAGAAGGCCAATTAGGAGCAAATGTAGAAGACTGGAAGTGGGAACGTGTAATTTCCGTAGAACACAAGCATCCTTTAGGTGAATCTTCTTTGCTGAGAAAATTTTTAAATGTGGGGCCTTTTGTAACTTCTGGTGGAGATCAAGTAATCAATAATCAAATTTATAATATCGACTCTACGGGGTACTATAAGGTATTGGCAGGTCCTTCAACGAGAAGAGTAGTGGATTTTTCTGATGTAGATAATAGTTTGGCAATTATACCCACAGGGCAATCCGGACGTGTTTTTAGTCCGCACTATAAAGATCAAGCACAGAAATATTTAAAGGGAGAATTTGTTCCCATGAAATTAAATCAAGCAGCAATTCTTAAAAGTAAAAATATTTTAGTTTTGAAATCAAAAAAGTAAAGTACCTGCTACTTTAGTTTTTAAAATAAGGGGCGTATTTCCTGACTAAATTTCGGTATATACTTCCTCAAAAGGAATTCTAAATCGTTCGCCATAGATGCCTTTTTCTGTTCTAATTCCACAAGAAACAATCATATTTATTTCCGCTCCGAAAGGTAATTGTAGTAGTTTTTTTATGCGCAGTGTATCAGAACCTTCCATGGGGCAAGTATCATAGTCTTTTGCAGCCATAGAAATCATAAAATTCTGTGCAGCCAGACCACAAGTTTTATGCGCTACAATGCGCATATCATTATTTTTAACTTGTCGATATACCGGTTTAAAAATTCCTATTGCTTGCATCATCAGATATTTAAAGAAACCAAAAACACCCAGAAAGTCTGCATAAGCAAAAGGAATTATTTTCCCATAGTAGTTTCTGGCTACTTTTTCTCTACTTGATTGTTCCTTTTTTGAAGTGTTTTTACCAAAATTTGAATCCATAAAACTCAAGTTTGCTTTTGCGCGTTGTTTCCATAAATCTTTTCTAGTAATAAAAACGACCAATTGCTGAGCTGTTTTTGCTGCATTTTGATTGAAACAAAAAGGAGCAATTTGAGCAATAGTGTCTTTAGAAGTAATGTGATAGAATTCCCAGAGTTGCATATTGCTGCTGTTTGGAGCCAAAGCAGCTTGTTCAATGCATTGTTTGACAATATTCTTGTCAATTGGTTTTGCTGCATCATAAATTCTTACTGAACGCCTATAAAGGATCGCTTCAGAAACTGTTTTTTCTGGATTCATATTTTATATAAAAAAAATTGAATGTAAATATATCTATTTTAGATTTTTATAATCAAAGTTCTGCGGCTTCTTTTTTAATTTAAGCCAATAAAAACAAGCACATTAATTAAAAAATGTACTTTTGTTCAACTAAAATAATCCCATGAGTTTACAACAAGATGCAGAAAATAGAAGTGGAAACCAATGTGAATTGTGTACTTCAAAAAATAATTTATCAATTTATGAAGTAAAACCTACTTCAACTGTTGGCGGAAGTGGCTTTGATGGCAGCTTGTTGGCTTGTGAAAATTGTAGAAATCAAATAGACGGTTTGTCCGATATGGATGTAAATCATTGGCGCTGTTTGAATGATGCCATGTGGAGCGAGTTTAGAGCTGTAAAAGTGGTGGTATGGAGAATGCTATCTCGCTTAAGGAATGAGGGTTGGCCTAAAGATTTATTAGAGATGCTGTACCTTGAAGATGACGACTTGCGCTTTGCGAAGGAGTCTGGGGATCATTTAGATGAGAGTGAAAAGATAATTCACAGGGATGCAAATGGGGTAATTTTAGAGGCTGGAGATTCTGTAGTTTTAATTAAAGATTTGAAAGTAAAAGGATCTAGCTTGGTTGCCAAGCAGGGAACTGCCGTTAGAAGAATTTCTTTAGATCATGAAAACGCTAAGTTTATAGAAGGTAAGGTTGGACCTACGCAGATTGTAATTATTACAGACTATGTAAAGAAAATAGCAGAGAAGGAGTAGTGTCAAGTTTACCTTTTTGAGTGCATGTATAAAGTACTAAGGTGCTAAACATAAAAAAATCCATCTTACAAAGATGGATTTTTCAGTAGCTATGAAGTTCCTTTTAACTCAACGCATTTTTTATTCTTTTGATTGCTTCGCGCAATTGTATTTCAGAGGCTGCATAAGACATTCGAATGCAATTTGGTGCACCAAAAGCATCTCCTGTTACGGTGGCAACATTCGCTTTTTCTAAAAGAAATAAAGAAAAATCGTTTGCATTTTCAATTTTCATATTATCAATTGTTTTTCCGAAGAATGCAGAAATATCTGGAAATACATAGAATGCGCCTTCTGGAAGATTTACTTTAAATCCGTCTATTTCTCTTAACAAACCAACGACAATATCTCTACGCACTCTAAATTCATCTACCATAAACTGGATTTTAGAGACCGGCGCTAAAACTGCGGTAATTGCTGCTCTTTGTGCAATACAATTTGCACCAGAAGTCACTTGACCTTGCATTTTTGTGCAGGCCTTGGCAATCCACTGCGGTGCTCCAATATATCCGATTCTCCAACCGGTCATAGCAAATGCTTTTGCCAAGCCATTTACGGTAATGGTTCTGTCATACATACTTTCAATAGCGGCAAAACTGAATATTTTTGATCCATAGTTTATATGTTCATAAATTTCATCTGATAAAACATAAATTCTAGGGTGCTTTTCCAGAACTGCTGCCAATGCTCTATATTCTTCTTCACTGTACATCGATCCACTTGGATTGTTTGGTGAGTTGAAGAAGACCATTTTTGTTTTTGGTGTAATCGCTGCTGCTAGTTGTTCAGGAGTGATTTTAAAATTGTCATCAATAGAAGAAGGAATTTCTACAAATTTTGCCTCACTTAAAATAGCAATGGCAGAATAACTAACCCAATACGGAGCGGGGAGTAAAACTTCGTCCCCTGGGTTTAGTAAAACTTGTGCTACATTAGCAATAGATTGTTTTGCTCCAGTAGAAACTACAATTTGATTTGCTTCGTATTTTAAGTTATTATCACGTTCAAATTTTGTGCAAATTGCTTCTTTCAATTCTACATAGCCATCCACAGGAGAGTACGAACTGTAGTTTTGATTGATGGCTTCGATTGCAGCGTCTTTAATGAATTCTGGAGTATTAAAGTCTGGTTCTCCCAAACTTAAACTAATAATGTCTTTTCCAGCTGCTTTTAATTCTCTCGCTTTGGCAGCCATAGCTAGCGTTTGAGAAACTGGTAAGCTGTTAATTCTGTCCGATAATGGATGTGTCATTTTACTTTTGGTTGTTGTTGTTATGCTAATTTAGGTTGTTGTCCTAACACGCCTAGATGTCTAAAATGTTCTATAATGGCGGTACGCATCGTATCATATTCATTGTAAGGCAAGTTAAACTCTCTGGCTGTTTCTTTGACAATTTTAGCTAATTTATCATAATGCACATGAGAAATATGTGGAAAAATATGATGTTCAACTTGGTGATTTAAGCCACCAGTATAGAAATTTACCAATCGATTGCTAGGAGCAAAGTTAGAGGTGGTATATAATTGATGGACTGCCCAAGTGTGTTCTAAATTTCCTTCTTTATCTGGAAGTGGCATTTCTGTATTCGGTACAATATGTGCCAATTGAAAAACCATGCTTAAAATCATACCCGCAGTATAATGCATGATAAAAAATCCAATGAATACTTTCCACCAAGAAACGTCTAATACAGATAAAGGCAATACAATCCAAAGTGCATAATATACGAGCTTAGAGATGACGAGCTTTGTCCACTCTGTTGCAGGGTTTGGAAATGTACCATACGATAACTTGCGTTTTAAGTAGCGGTGCATTTGCTTAATGTCTGTGGTAATTGCCCAGTTTATTGTCAGTAGTCCGTATAAGAAAATGGAATAATATTTTTGAAGTTTGTGAATTTTCAACCACTTAGAATGTAGAGAAAAGCGAATAATTCTTCCAGCATCAATATCTTCATCATGGTCTTTTACGTTTGTAAAAGTGTGGTGCAATACATTGTGCTGTACTTTCCAATTATATACGTTTCCTGCGAGTATATAAATACTGCTCCCCATTAACTTATTGACCCATTTTTTACTAGAAAATGATTCGTGGTTACTATCATGCATTACATTCATACCAACACCTGCCATTCCTATTCCTGAAAGCACCATCAATGCAATCATTACCCACTGTGGCATAGATACACTCAAAACTACTATAAAGGGTATTAAAAATAATGAAAACATGACGACTGCTTTAGAATACAACTTCCAGTTCCCTGTTCTTTTGATGTTATTTTCCTTAAAATAAGTATTTACTCTTTTATTTAGAGTTCTAAAGAATTTAGCTTTGTCCACTCTTGAGAAATTAATAGTTTTCATTCAGTATCTAATTGTTGTTTTACAAAAATAATGCTTTTGAATTTGCTTTTTGTGATAAACGCAAGATTTTGTTGCTAATTGTTTGGGAAGTATAGTTATTTTTGCATTTCAAACTTTTTTAGATGGATCTTATTCATAAATATTTTAAAAACTTATCAGAAAATCAAATTCAACAATTTGAAAAATTACAAGGACTGTATCAAGACTGGAACTTGAAAATAAATGTGGTTTCTAGAAAAGATATTGATGAATTGTATCTCCGCCATGTGCTGCATTCTTTAGCTATTGCGAAAGTGGTGCAGTTTAAACCAGGCGCTAAGATATTGGATGTTGGAACGGGTGGAGGTTTTCCTGGGATTCCTTTGGCAATATTATTTTCGGAAACACAATTTCATTTGGTAGACTCTATTGGTAAAAAGATAAAAGTAGTCAATGAGGTTGTAGCAGGTTTGGGTTTAGAAAACGTAAAGACTACGAATGGCAGGGCGGAAGAACTTAAAGACACCTATGATTTTATTGTGAGTAGGGCTGTAGCACAAATGGAAACTTTTGTACGTTGGACAAAGGGTCGGATTTCTAAAAAGCAAAACCATGATTTAAAAAATGGAATTTTGTATCTAAAAGGAGGGGATCTCTCGGAGGAGTTAAAATTGTATACTTCTGCTACCATATACGAAATACCCAATTATTTTGAAGAAGATTTTTACGAAACCAAAAAAGTGGTGCATTTGGGAATGAAGTTTAAAGGGTAGTCTAAAACCTAAAAAGCGGTATTAAAAGCTCTTTTATTTATCTAAGATAGTTCTTTTCAAGTGTTTTTATTGAACCTTAGCGCTGTAAATGGGTTGGGTATATTATTTCATGAACGCTCAAGAGCTATTGTAGGAGACTGTTGATAATTTTCTGTTGTTTTTTTTAAATTTTCAGAAAGCGATTGTAACCAATTCATGTGGTTGGCAATTAAATAGGCTTCTTGCAGTCCGTGAAGTGTTTTTATATCTAGGGCGGTATTTCCTTTTCGGATACTTTCATCCCGCAGCGTTGATAGTTTTTGATATGCATGCAGTAGAGAGTCTTTTGGCTCTTCAGTATGCAGTACTGTTATTTTTTTCTTGCTTTTTTCATTCAGTAAATGGTCGCAAGAAATTTCTAGTGTATTCGAAATTTTAAGGACGACTCTATTAAATTCTTCAGAGGCAGCTGTCGTCTTATGGTGGATGATAAAGGTGCCAATAGAGGCGATTGCTGAAACCATGGTTTGGTTTAGCGTTACCATTTCATAAATGAGTTGAAATTCTCGCTGTTTTGACTTTGGATCTTGTGTCATTCGCTGGAAAGAGGCATTTAAATTACTGATGGCCAAAAAGGCTTCCTTTCTTGCTAATTTATAAGAGATTTTCTGTGTTGTTGGGTCTTGATACAGTTCTTGTGTTGCTAAGAGGTATTTTTTATTCATTTTTAGCGCGTTCAGTAATATCTGTCTTAGGTTGCTGGCTTCCCACCTTGGGAAAATTAAATAATTGGCAACAATGGCAATGGTTGCTCCAATAAGGGTGTCGAGTACACGGTATTGAATGACTTCAAAGGTATTTGGGTTCATTAAAGAATACACAAAAATGATGCTAATAGTTATCAATGCCGCTGCCGACTTATAATTCTCTTGGATTAGAGAAAAGGCTAGAACTATTGAAATAAAGGCCAATATTCCATAGAGAATCATATTTTGAGTTATCAATACAATACCAATTGCAATAACGGCTCCAACAAGTGTTCCGATAATCCGATCTTTTGAACGTTCCTTTGTCAATCCATAACTTGGGCGCATGATTACAATAATAGTGAGTAAAATCCAGTAGGTATTTTGAATGTTAAAAATAAACCCCAACAAATATGCAAATACAATCGCGAGTGTAAGTCGCAAAGAATGCCTAAAGATGGTTGATTTTAGATTGAAATTCTGAATAAGAACATCCAAACTGTATTCCTGTAGCGTTAAAAACTGTTTTGAGTCTTTCCTTTTTAAAGAAAATTTTGATGCATTTTGAACATTCGCCATTACTCTGCGAATAGCACGAATTTCTTGCAGCAGCAGTTCTTGATAATCGTACAGGTTTTTTAGCACCAAAGCACCTTCGCGAGCTTCCGGTAACTTAATGGTTTCTATATATTTTGTAATTGCTTCGTTCGCATTTGTAAGGGCATTTAGCAGTGTTTTTTTAGGGGTATTTTATTGTTTTGAATCAGTAGTTCAGATAAATGGATAAGGTGGTTTCCCATTATTTTATTTAGCTTTTTCGCAGCTTTTAGAAACTCCTTTCGATGGCCAAAAAGCGCATCCATTACTTTATAATCTAAGTACTTTGCTTCTATTAACTCAAATATTTTGATAGAGGAGACGAAAATTAGTAGTTGCTTTTCTTCATATCGAGACCGGCCAGATCGTTTACGAGCACTTAGCAATGTTTCTCTAAGTGTCTCATGCTTCTCGTTTATTTGGTTTTGAAGTACAAAGGTTTGTTTTAGAAGTTGATCCCGCTTCTTTTTTTGAGTCAATAATTTTCCCCGTAACTTTAGGTAGGATCCTATCAGTAAAAGGCTGTCTGATAAGAGTTGATTTTTATCTTTTTTAGGACTAATTTTTTGAAAAATAAGA
>JAOKTT010000027.1 GCA_028336245.1 Polaribacter sp. | reverse complement strand
TGGAATAAAGGGTTCAGATAAAAATAGAACTGGAGAAGCAAGAATGGTTTCATCGGGAGCAATCTCCCCAAAACAAATGAAAATTGCAATGGTAATTACTACGATTTTTACATTAGTCTTTGCACTGTTGCTTATTTCTGTTTCTTTCGGGAGTGATCATTTTGGTTTTTCTTTCTTGTTTTTTGGATTAGGAATTGCGGCGATAGTTGCGGCTATAAAATATACAGTGGGGAATTCAGCATACGGTTATAGTGGTTTTGGGGATGTTTTTGTTTTTGTATTTTTTGGGCTTTTAAGTGTGGTGGGTTGTTATTTCTTGTATACAAAACAGTTGCATGCACTTATTTTTCTACCAGCATTTTCTGTAGGTCTGTTAAGTACGGCTGTTTTGAACTTAAACAATTTACGAGATCGAGAAGAAGATAAAAAGAATAATAAAAATACAATGGTAGTAAAGCTAGGGGTTGAGAAAGCAAAAGTATATCATTATTTTTTAGTGGTAACAGCGCTGGTTACAGCCTTAATATATGTGTTCTTAGACTATAGTTCCAGTTATCAACTAATTTTTTTAGTTGCCTTTATTCCATTAGTTAGAAATATGATAACAGTATCAAAGAATGAGGTTCCTGCAGCTTTAGACGGAGAACTAAAAAAAGTAGCTTTGAGTACCTTTTTATTTGCGTTGCTTTTTGGTATCGGTCAATTTTTTTAAAAGAACATAAAAAAATAAACCGAGAATAAAATTGGTTTGTTTCAATAAAAAAAGTGAGCGATCAGTGCATCGCCTTTAAATAGTAATAATAGATCTATGAAAACAATAAGAGTAATTTTAATCATTATTTCGATATTTGTCTTGGGTTTTTTAGCTACTGGTTTGGTGGTAAGAGATACCAGCTATACCGCAAAGGTTTATATAGCCGAACCAATCGATGCTGTCTTTAATAATTTTATCCAAATGGATAGTGTTAAAAATTGGATTCCAGAGATCAAGTCTGTTGAGGTTCTTCAGAAGAATATAGGAGTTACAGGGAGCGTATATAAGGTAGTTGTCTTAAATCAAGGACAGGAAATTATTATGACGAAAAAAATTATGGCATACGTGCCCAATGAAAAGGTTACTTTGTTCTACGACGCAGAAAATATGTTAAAGAAGGATGATTTCATTTTTTCTATGGAAGACGGCAATACTGTAATTACTTTAAATGCAAGGTGTCAGAGTGAGTCTTTTTTAATGGGATGCATGTTTCCCTATTTCAAGGGAACTTTTCGAGCGCAAGACCAAGCATATTTAGAAAACTTCAAGAAATATATGGAAGAGTAAATGTCAAATTCGTTCTAATTAACAGTCGCAGTGAAAGTGCCTTTAAATAGATATAATTAATATTTTGATGAAAGCAACATATAAAAAATACATTCTTAACTTTAAAAACCCAAGTGGTACTTCGCGTGGGGTTTTAAGAACAAAAGAAACTTGGTTTCTTATTTTAGAATACCAGGGCAAAATAGGAATTGGAGAAACTGGTTTGTTTAGAGGTTTGAGTATTGACGATGTTCCCAATTATGAAGAAAAAATCAATTGGGTATGCAAGAACATACACATCGGTTTAGAAAAGTTACTAGCTAAATTTATAACTTTTCCTTCAATTCAGTTCGGTATAGAGCAAGCTTTTTTATCATTAGAAAGCAAAAATAAGTTCGAACTGTTTCCCTCAGAATTCACAAAAGGGAACATGTGTATTCCTATCAACGGTTTGGTTTGGATGGGAGATCAGCAGTTTATGAAAACGCAAATACAAGAAAAATTGAAATCAGGTTTTTCTTGTATTAAAATGAAAATAGGAGCTATTGATTTTGAAGCAGAGGTTGCCTTATTAAAAGCGATTAGAAGTGAGTTCTCATCAAATGAAATTGAGTTAAGAGTAGATGCCAATGGAGCTTTTAAACCAGAAAATGCCCTAGAAAAGTTAGAAATATTATCAGAGCTGGAGTTGCATTCGATTGAGCAACCCATTCAACAGGGGCAATTGGAAGAGATGGCACGATTATGTGAAAAGACACCTTTAGCGATTGCATTAGATGAAGAATTAATAGGCGTATTTTCAAGAAAAGAAAAAAGGAAACTAATCGAAACTATAAAGCCACAATTTATTATCTTGAAGCCAAGTTTGGTTGGTGGTTTTAGCGGGAGTAAAGAATGGATGGAGATTGCAGAAAGTGAGAACATACAATGGTGGATTACCTCCGCTTTGGAAAGTAATATTGGATTGAATGCAATTGCACAATTTACACATACGCTAAAGAATGAATTGCCACAAGGTTTAGGAACAGGGAGTTTGTTTAGTAATAATTTTGAAAGTCCGTTGGAGGTTAAAAATGGAACATTACACTACAACAATTATAGAAATTGGAATTTTAATATATAATATAAAATGAATTTTATACAACAAGCATATAAAGGTAAGAACGAATGGTACCATTGGTTATTTGCGACACTATTGGTCTTTTTTGGCTGGCAAATTTTAGGTGTTTTACCATTGATTATAGCGGTAGCTGTAAAGTCTAAAAGTGCCAGTGAGTTTGCAGCATTTGCACAAGAGAACTTTATGACAGCCGGTTTAGATAAGAATTTCATACTTTTTTTGATGCTTTTTATGTTTTTTGTAGGATTTATTTTTTTGTGCATTGCCATAAAATACATTCACAATAGGAGCATTACCTCTTTAATTACAAGTAGAGATAAAATAGATTGGAAACGTTTTTTTTATGGTTTTTTTGTTTGGGGAATTATAGCAGTTGTGATGACCTATATTTCTATTTTATTGGCACCAGAAAATTTCACCTGGAATTTTAATGCAGGTCCCTTTTTTATATTAGTAGCAATTTCTGTAGTTTTTATTCCGTTCCAAACAAGTTTTGAAGAACTACTTTTTAGAGGCTATTTTATGCAAGGAATTGGAATTTTGGTAAAAAACAGATGGGTTCCTTTAATAGTTACCTCTATAGTTTTTGGAATATTACACGGCACAAACCCGGAAGTAGCTAAATTAGGGCAGAGTATCATGATTTTTTATATTGGTACTGGTTTGTTTTTTGGTATCGTAACCTTGATGGACGAGGGCACTGAAATAGCTTTAGGTCTGCATGCTATTAATAATATCACCGCTGCATTTTTTGTGACTACAGATTGGACTGTTTTTCAAACAGATGCTTTGTATATAGATACTTCAGAGCCCTCAGTGACCTGGGAAATGTTTTTACCGGTATTTATTCTATATCCGATAATGTTGTTTTTATTTTCTAAAAAATATTCCTGGACAAATTGGAAGGAAAAACTAACAGGTAAAATTACAAAACCCTTAAGTTTAAAAGATAACAATATTATTTAGACGAAAATGGAGCTTCATAATTTTCATAAAGAGTTCAAATTAAATAGCACTTCATTTGCAACTGTCGATGAGTTGTTATTTTATACAGCGAAGTATTCGGATAAAATTCATCATTTTCTACAAGAGTGGTTTTCTGAAAAGGACTATGTTATTGTGCATACTTCAGGCTCTACGGGAATACCAAAGGCAATTAAATTACAAAAAAAGCAGCTTCAAAATTCTGCAGTAGCAACTGGAGATTTTTTTAAGCTGAAAGAGAAAACAACTGCTTTATTGTGTTTGCCAATTGAATATATAGCTGGTAAAATGATGCTAGTTAGAGCCATTACTTTAGGTTGGCATTTAGACGTTATCTCATCAAATTTGGATCCTTTAAAACAGCACTTAACAAGTTATGATTTTTCTGCAATGGTGCCATTACAGGTAGAAAACTCAATTGAGAAATTGCATCAAATTAAAAAATTGATTGTTGGTGGGGGTGCAGTGTCTGATAGTTTACAAGAAAAATTACAAAAGGTCACTACAGAAATTTTTGCTACCTATGGTATGACGGAAACCATTACGCACATTGCAGTAAAAAAGTTAAATAATTTTGGGTTACCAAAAGGAATTGCTACAAACAAAGCATTTCATACAGCATTCTATAAAATTTTACCAAACACAACAATTTTTAAAGATGAAAGAAATTGTTTGGTGATAAAAAACACAAGGATCTCTGATAAAGTTATTTTCACAAATGATGTTGTAGCTTTAATTTCTGACACACAATTTGAGTGGTTAGGAAGATTTGACAATGTCATAAATTCTGGTGGGATCAAATTATATCCAGAGAAAATAGAAGCAGATTTGTCTAAAATTATCAGGCAACGTTTTTTTGTAGCTGGTATTAAAGACGAAAAGTTAGGCGAAAAGTTAGTGTTGCTTATCGAGTCTTCCGGGGACAAGTCTATCAAGCTAACAGATCAACTCAATAGTGAAATGAAGAACTCAAAGCTGTTTTCTAAGTTTGAAATCCCCAAAGAAATTCACTTTATTAATAGTTTTGCAGAAACGGAGACAAAAAAAATCCAACGTAAAAAAACATTGGATTTAATTAAATTTATTTAATATTTTTTATAGCACCATAGAGTGATATACGTTTTGCACATCATCGTCTTCTTCTAGCTTCTCTAAAAGTTTTTCTACGTCTGCTTGTTGCGCTTCAGAAAGTTTGGTCGTTGTTGTTGGAATTCTTTCAAATCCAGAAGATAAAATTTCAACATTGTCATCTTCAAAGAAAGCTTGAATGGTACCAAATTGCTCAAAAGGAGCATAAATAATAATTCCTTCTTCGTCATCAAAAACTTCTTCAACTTCAAAGTCAATCAACTCTAGCTCCAACTCCTCCAAGTCAATGGTTATGTCTTCTTTTTTAATCGTGAATGTACATACATGATCAAACATAAAAACAACAGAGCCAGAAGTGCCCAGATTTCCATCACATTTATTAAACGCAGATCGCACATTTGCAACTGTTCGATTGTTATTGTCAGTAGCAGTTTCTAAAAGAAGGGCTATTCCGTGTGGTGCGTAGCCTTCAAATAATACTTCTTTATAGTCAGCCGTGTCTTTATCAGTTGCTTTCTTTATGGCACGCTCTACATTTTCTTTAGGCATATTAGCAGCCTTTGCATTTTGCATAACGGCTCTTAATCTCGAATTTGAATCAGGATTTGGGCCACCATCTTTAATCGCCATCACAATGTCTTTACCAATTCTGGTGAAGGTTTTTGCCATTGCTGACCAACGTTTCATTTTGCGTCCTTTTCTAAGTTCGAATGCTCTACCCATTTCTAGTCTTCGTTTTAATTAATGCACACAAATGTAAAAATTTGAAAGTTCTTTTACAATTTTTGTTGCTTGTATTTATTTTGACATGAAAGTCTTTTTTGAACGTCTCAAAATCGACAAAGTAATAAAACGGCTCTGTTCGTGAAAATCAGAATTTGTAAAAAATAGATTTAGGTGTAAAACTTTAGTAGAAAAAAGCTTCAAGATGAGGACACTATTTTAATAATTGGTACGTCTCTTTCGCAATCTCAATTTCTTCATTTGTCGGGATTACTAGTATTTTTACTTTAGAAGTTGAAGACTGAATTTCTCTAATTTCTTTAGAATGTTCATTGTTTTTTTCTAAATCTAACTCAATTCCTAAAAAGGTCAAGTTTTCGCAAGCTAGTTTTCTCATTAATGCAGAGTTTTCACCAATTCCTGCAGTAAAGATAATGGCATCTAACCCGTTTAAAACAGCGGTGTAAGATCCTATAAATTTCCGAATTCGATACCCAGCTAAATTCAAGGCGTTTTTACATGCTTCATTTCCGTTTTCAGCTTTCTCTGAGATTTCTCTTAAATCTGAATACCCTGTTAAACCCTGCATTCCAGATTCTTGGTTTAATAAATGATAGACTTCTTTTTTAGTCTTGTCTATTGTATTCATTAAGTAGAAAATAACCGAGGGATCAATATCTCCTGAACGAGTTCCCATAATTAAACCATTCATGGGAGCAAATCCCATAGAGTTTTCAATGCTTTTTCCTCCTTGAATTGCAGACATACTACATCCATTACCCAGGTGAATGCTAATTATGTTTTTAGATTTTTTACCTATATATTCGATTGCTTTTTCTGAAACATATTTATGACTTGTGCCATGAAAACCGTAAGCTCTAATTTTATGTGTTTTTAAAAATGAATTTTTTATAGCATATTGATAGGCTATTTTTGGCATTGTTTGATGAAAAGCGGTATCGAAAACAGCGATCTGTTTTGCCGACGTAAAAATAGTTTCAGCAATTTCTATTCCTGTTAAATTTAAGGGGTTGTGCAAGGGGGCTAAATCAAATAACGCTCGAATACTTTTTTTAACCTCTTTGTCTACTACTACCGTTTTGCTAAATTTACTTCCGCCGTGAACCACTCTATGTCCAACTGCTTTAATTTCATCAACAGTGTGGATGACTCCAGTTTTTGTATCTAATAAAGTTTCTGTAATTTTTTTTAGGCCATCAGTATGGTTTAGAATTGATAGTTTTTTAGTCTTTTTTATTCCATTTTTTTCATGTGAAAAAACAGCTTGTTCTGTTCCTATTTTTTCAATCAAACCAATACATTTTACAGTTTGACTTGGCATTTCGATGAGCTGATATTTCAGTGAAGAAGAGCCAGCGTTTAAAACTAAAATATTCATATTATTCCTGGTTTGCTTGAATTGCTGTTAATAAAACGGTGTTAAAAATATCATCTACAGTGCAACCTCTGCTTAAATCGTTTACGGGCTTATTTAAGCCTTGTAACATTGGTCCGATAGCTAATGCACCCGTTTCTCGCTGAATGGCTTTATACGTGTTGTTTCCTGTGTTTAAATCCGGGAAAATTAAAACAGAGGCTTGACCCGCAACTTCAGAATCTGGCATTTTTGTTTTTGCAACAGACATGTCTACAGCTGCATCATACTGTATGGGACCTTCAATTTTTAAACTTGGTCTTTTTTCTTTAGCCAATGCAGTCGCTTTTCTTACTTTCTCTACCTCTTCCCCTTTTCCAGAGCTTCCCGAAGAATAAGACAGCATGGCAACTTTTGCTTCGATTCCAAAAGCTTCTGCAGATGCTGCAGAGGAAATGGCAATTTCAGAAAGTTGTTCTGCATTTGGGTTCGGGTTTACGGCACAGTCTCCCATTACAGAGACTCTATCAGACAAACACATAAAAAACACGGAGGACACCACGGTAACTCCAGGTTTTGTTTTTATCAACTGCAACGCGGGTTTTATGGTGTGCATAGTAGTGTGAATTGCGCCTTATACCATTCCGTCGGCTAAACCATTAAGAATCATTAGCGTTCCAAAATAGGACACATCATGTACTAAGTCCTTCGCAGTGGTCTCGGACATCCCTTTGTGTTTTCTTGCTTCTAAAAGTGTGTTTGCAAAATTTTTATTATGGATGGAATTTTCAGGATTTAAGATGTTTAAAGCATCTAAATCGATTTGCAAACCAATTTGATCGCACTTTAATTGAATCGTATTTCGATCTCCCAATAAGGTTAAATCAACAATATCAAGTAACTGTAAACGCGCTGCAGCTCTAAGAATGCGCTCATCCTCACCTTCAGGCAACACGATGTGTTTTTTAATAATTCGTGCTTTTTGCAGTAAATTATATTGAAACATGCTTGGTGTTAATCTTTGTGATTGATAAGACGTCAAAATATTTGTAAGGCCTTCTGCATTTACATATTTGTCAAAAGTGTCTAATGATAGTAATATTTTTTTATTGTGGGTCGAATAAATTTTAGATTGTACAGCACCAATTTTATTTGTGACTCCAAAAGTGCCGCCATCCACAGAAATAATAGGAACTGTAGATTGTACACCTTCTATCAACTTCAAAATAGATTCCTCTGGAATTAAAGTTCCTGTTAAAATAATTCCCGCAATTTTCGGATAATTTTTGGAGGCATTGGCTTGTAATGCACCTAAAATAATATCTGCTCTATCTCCTGGAGTAATTACCAAGGCATTTTCTTTTATCCGAGTTAAATAATTTCTTAGTTGCATGGCACCTGTACTATAGCTTCCGATGGCATTGTCTAAAAATTGTTCTCCGAATAAAACATTTCCTTTTAGCGCTTGTGCAACTTCTTTAACTGTTGGAAAAGCTAAAAAATCTATTTTTGGAATGATGTCTATTTGTAATTTTTCTGGAAAACTTTTAGTGAGTTCTTGACGAATATAATCTACTTCATCTTCTTCAATCTTATTTGCTACAATTCCAATAACATCTACTTCTTTATTGATGAAAGAATTGTAAGTAAGCTGCATGGTATTGACGAAATCTTTCTTTTTCTTTCCGTTTCCAGAGCCTACAATTAAAGCAGGGATGTTTAAGTTTTTGGCAATCATTAGATTTACATCCAATTCTGTTAAACCTACTTCACCAGAAAAATCAGAGCCTTCAACGAGCACATAATCATAGTTTGCCTCTATTTTTTTATATTTTTCAATTACATTATGAATGACTTCAGCTTCTTTCCCTTCGCTTAAAAGTTCTACCACTTCACGCTGTTTGTAAGCAAAGGAATCTTTGTAATCAATCTCTAAATTAAAGAAATTAATAGCTGTTTTGGTATGTTCATCGTACCCGTTGCTGTCAAATTCGTTTATGATAGGTCTAAAATAACCAACTTTAGCAGATTTGGTTAACATCACTCTTAACAAACCTAATGATATTAAAGATTTGCCACTGTCAGATTCTACGGTGGCAATGTAAATAGCTTTACTCATGTTTTATGTTATTATTACACAAAAATAAGGCATAAAAAAATGACTAATTGGAATATTAGTCATTAAATATTGATATGCTTATAGGTATTATTTACTAGACCTGTAAAACACCCATGTTAAATTGCTTCTCAATAGGAGCATGGTTTGCGGCCTCAATTCCCATAGAAATCCATGTTCTTGTGTCTAATGGATTGATGACTGCATCTGTCCAGATTCTTGCTGCTGCATAATAAGGAGATATTTGTTCGTCATACCGCAATTTTATCTTGTCAAATAATTCTGCTTCTTTTTCTGGTGTAATTTCTTCGCCACGCTTTTTAAGAGAGGCAGTTTCTATTTGAAGCAAAACTTTAGCTGCAGAATTACCACTCATCACTGCCAATTCAGCCGAAGGCCATGCAACAATTAATCTTGGATCATACGCTTTACCACACATTGCATAATTTCCGGCCCCATAAGAATTTCCAATAATAATTGTAAATTTAGGAACTACAGAATTACTAACTGCGTTCACCATTTTTGCACCATCTTTTATGATGCCTCCGTGTTCAGATTTACTACCAACCATAAAGCCAGTAACATCTTGCAAGAAAACTAATGGAATTTTTTTCTGATTGCAATTCGCTATGAAGCGTGTAGATTTATCTGCGGAATCATTATAGATAACTCCACCAAATTGCATTTCTCCTTTTTTAGTTTTTACCAACTTTCTTTGATTTGCAATAATACCAACTGCCCAACCGTCAATTCGTGCATATCCGGTAATAATGGTTTTTCCGTATCCTTCTTTATATTGTTCAAATTCAGAGTTGTCTACCAAACGCTTTATGATTTCTAGCATATCATATTGAGCATTTCTTTCTTTTGGTAGAATCCCAAAAATATCATCTTCTTTTTCTTTTGGCGGAAAAGCTTCGGTCTTACTAAAACCAGCTTTGTCATAATCCCCAATTTTATCAACAATAAATTTTATTTTATCAAGCGCATCTTTGTCATCTTTTGCTTTGTAATCAATCACTCCAGAAATTTCGCAGTGCGTTGTGGCACCACCTAAAGTTTCGTTGTCTATTGATTCGCCAATTGCGGCTTTGACTAAATAACTACCGGCAAGAAAAATACTTGCTGTTTTATCTACAATAATCGCTTCATCACTCATGATAGGTAGGTACGCACCGCCAGCAACACAACTTCCCATAACCGCAGAAATTTGTGTAATTCCCATGCTACTCATGATTGCGTTGTTTCTAAAAATACGTCCGAAATGCTCTTTGTCAGGAAAAATTTCATCTTGCATTGGTAAATAAACTCCTGCAGAATCAACCAAATAAATAATTGGTAATTTATTTTCTATGGATATTTCTTGTGCCCGTAAATTCTTTTTCCCGGTTATAGGAAACCAAGCACCTGCTTTTACAGTAGCATCGTTTGCAACTACGATACATTGTTTGCCTTTGATATATCCTATTTTCACAACCACACCTCCAGAAGGGCAGCCGCCGTGTTCTGCGTACATATTTTCACCTGCAAATGCGCCAATTTCTATAGATTTTGATTTTGCATCTAATAAATAATCGATCCTTTCACGAGCAGTCATCTTCCCTTTCTCATGGTGTTTGTCGATGCTCTTTTGACCCCCACCTAATTTTACTTTGACAAAACGTTTGCGCAAGTCAGAGGCTAAAAGTTTATTATAATCTTCGTTTTTATTGAAGTTTAAATCCATAAAAATTTATTTCTTATTTCAGGCTAAATTAGGAAATATTCTGCGGAATCCCTCGAAGAGGGTTTTGGTATTTAAAAAGAGTTACTTTTTATTATAATTAGATAAAAAACAACTATTTTTTATCGTCTTAACGGCAATACGTATCCTTATGTAAGAATTGGAGTTTTGCAAGTATCTGGGAAATTAATGACATGCTTACCAATAATTATTGGAAGCGCGTTTTTCGTTACAAATTTCATTCCACCTGGCACTGGCTATTGTTATTTGTGCTTCAAATTTCCCAAATCTATTAAATATAATACGAGTAGAACCTTTCTTTGGTGCTAGGATAATTATACAAGTATAATGTCCAGAAATTTAAAATATCTTTTTTTTATTAATCAATTGTAAAATAGTTCCCTGGATTTATTTTCCTTGGAATATAAATAGATTTACTTTAACTTTGTTTAGTGAAAAAGGTTTTTTAAATTGGAAATAAATAGCAGCATGGCAGATTCAAAAGTAGTTTTAGCAACTAAAAATTATCTCGCAGAAGCAAAAATTAGAGGTCACTTTGTAGTTTCAGATACTCTTAAACCTGACGGAGGTGACGATAATGGCCCTACACCTGTAGAATACCTATTAACAGCGATTGGAGCCTGTGTTGCTGTGACTTTAAGAATGTATGCAGAAAGAAGAAAGTGGGATGTAGGAAAAATAACCGTACATGTTTATCAGCTTAAAGACGAGAATGATTCCTATTTGTCTGAGGAGATTTCTTTTGAAAAACAGCTTACAGAATTACAAAGAGAGCGCTTATTAGTTTTTGCTAGTAAATGTCCAGTAGCCAAAATGGTAAAAGGAGAAACAAGAATTGAATCAAAAATTATTTAAAATAGCATTTAATATGAAAAAGATATTAGCATTTGCAGGAAGCACAAGTTCAACCTCTATCAATAAAAAACTAGCCGCTTTTGCTGCAGAAAATTTAGAAAACACCTCTTTTGATGTAATCGATTTAAGAGATTTTGAGATGCCTATATATAGTATAGACGAGGAAGAAAATGGTTTTCCTGAACAAGCTAAAAGGTTTACTTCGCTGTTGGACAATTATGACGGGTTTATACTTTCGTTGGCAGAGCACAACGGGTCATATGCAGCAGCTTTTAAAAATATATATGATTGGAGTTCACGGATTGAGGCAACTGTTTTTAGGGATAAACCCTTGTTGTTATTGGCAACTTCTCCGGGAAGTATGGGGGGGGAGATTTGTTTTGGAAGCTGGAGTTAAAAAATTTTCTAGAATGGGTGCAAAGACAATTAACTCTTTTTCTCTTCCAGATTTTGACACGCATTTTAAAGGAGCTAAAATTATAGACACTGCGCTTTTGAAAGCTCTATTGGCTCAAATAACTGAATTTGAAAAAGCAGTACATTCATAAAATAGGAGCGCCATACTTTTTTAAATTTCAACCAAGCACCAAGCATTAAGCACCATCAAATATTAGATATTGAAATTATGGGAGACATTTCAAAGGATATAAAGTCAATGTTTATTAGTAGTAAGTTAAAAGCTTTCATTAATATAAAGTATACAGCCAACTGGTTAAGTAGTAAAGAAAATATATTTTTTAAACCACATGGTATTTCCCCTCAGCAGTACAATATACTTCGTATTTTACGTGGTGCGAAAGAGACTATTAAAGTACAGATAGTAAAAGATAGAATGATAGAAAGGGCGCCAAATGCAACCCGTTTGATGGATAAGCTGTGCGATAAGAATTTTATTAAAAGAGAACGCTGTGAGCAAGATCGCAGAGTTGTTTTTGTTCAAATCACAAAGTTAGGATTGGACTTGCTCTCTACTATTGATGAAAGTACAGAAGTCTCATTTTTAGAAAAGTTAACCGAAGAAGAGGCACTTACTTTAAGTAATCTTTTAGATAAAATGAGATAATTTTTTTAGTGTCTATTTCAATCTTTCCTCCTTTACTCGCTTTTGCGGTAAAAACA
>JAOKTT010000026.1 GCA_028336245.1 Polaribacter sp. | reverse complement strand
GATGCTGCTATTAACAGTAAAATAGACTCTTTTAATTGGAAGGGTGCCCGAATTACCAATCTCGAAATGGAAACTTCTGCTATTTACGGTTTGGCTCAATTATTAGGACACCGTGCTGTCTCTATGAATGCAATTATTGCCAACCGAGCAAATGGCACATTTAGTAAGGATTATAAAAAGGTAATAAATAATTTGATCGAATATTCCCTGGGTAAATTAGTAGAATAAATGACAGAATTGAAAGTTGGTGGCGTACCAGAGCACTTTAATTATCCCTGGTATTTGACATTAAAAAATAAAGAATACACCAGCGGAAATATAAACCTAAGGTGGGAGAACTTTCCTGGAGGAACTGGCGAAATGTGCAAGGGACTGCGTTCCGGAACAGTTGATATTGCCATTGTACTAACAGAAGGAATTATAAAAGATATTTCTGAAGGGAATCCTTCTAAAATTGTCCAAGTTTTTGTGGACTCTCCTTTAATCTGGGGAATTCATGTAAGTGAAAACTCAGCATTTAAAAGTATTGAAGAACTTGAGCACGCTACCATTGCAATTAGTAGGTTTGGATCAGGTTCTCATTTAATGGCCATTGTAAATGCTTTTAATCAAGGATGGAATTTAGATCAGCTTAAATTTGAGGTAGTAGGAAACTTACAAGGTGGCATTAATGCCTTAAAAAATGGTACTGCTGACTATTTTATGTGGGAACACTTCACGACAAAGCCGTTAGTGGACAATGGTGTTTTTAGAAGAATTGAGGACTGTCTAACACCTTGGCCCTGTTTTGTAATTGCAGTAAGAAACGAAGTTTTAGAACAGCATCCTGAGGCAGTTGCTTATGTTTTGGAAGTTATAAATAAACAAACGAGCAATTTTAAAAACATCAGAAACATTGATAGAACTTTAACAATACGCTACGAGCAAAAGTTATCAGATGTTCAAAAGTGGTTGAAAATTACCGAGTGGAATAATGGAAAGCCAATTACAAAGAATTTGATTTCAAGCATTCAGAAACAACTATTTCGATTTAACGTAATAAAAGAAATTAAAAATTCAGGTACTTTCATAAAAAATATGTAATTTTAGTTTTTAAAAAAAACCAAATGAAAAAATTAGTTTTTATTTTGACTTGTATCATGGGATTAGTATGCTTATCCTCATGCAGAAGTACTTCTACCTCTTGCGGTTTGGCAGATAACTCCTCCGTAAATCAAACAATGGTAAGTCAAACAACGGTCGTATAGGCTTACTTTAAGAGATGAAAGCTTGGAAGTCTATGATTATAGAAATCTATAAAAAGTGCTTTTATTTTTAACCTTAAGTCACCAATTAATTTCCTTTTCCCCTATCGACTTTAAAAAGGCATTCGTTTTAGAGAAATGCTTACTTCCAAACCAACCCCTCCATGCCCCTAATGGTGAAGGATGTGGTGCTATTAATAGTTTATGTTTACTCGTGTTAATGTAGGCCGTTTTACTTTCAGCATATTTACCCCAAAGTAAAAAAACAATGTTTTCTTTTTTAGTGGAAATTTCCTGTATTACGGCATTTGTAAATGTTTCCCAACCTTTCTTTTGATGACTTCCTGCTGCATGCGCCCGCACCGTTAGCGTGGCATTCAATAAAAGCACCCCTTGCCTAGCCCATTTTTCTAGATCACCGTTCTGTGGGATTTCTTGTTTTAAATCTGTTGCCAATTCTTTGAAAATATTTCTTAAAGAAGCTGGGTGCTTCGTACCACTTTTCACTGAAAAGCAAAGACCATTTGCTTGATTCTCGTCATGATACGGATCTTGGCCAATAATAACAACTTTTACATCTTTAAAAGAGCAGCAGTCAAAAGCGGAAAAAATAGCTTCTTTGGGGGGAAAACAGTGTTGGAGTTCATATTCTATTTTCACAAAATTGATTAAAACTTTGAAATATGGTTTTGCCATTTCATTTTCTAAGATTATTTTCCAAGGATCCCCCATTTTTAACTCCATTGTTTCTTATTTTTGTAAAAAAATCAAACATACAAATTTGAATACTAATATTTCAAAAAAAACATTACAAGATTTAGAATTTTCAACAGTTTTGCATCATATTTCAGAACATTGTATTTCAGGGTTAGGGAAAGATACCGTTCGTGAAATTCAGCCTATAATTGGTCGGAAGCAGCTCTTTTTAGAACTGTATTTGGTCAATGAATATCTTTCTTCTTTTCAGAGTGAAAATAGGGTTCCAAACCACGGATTTGACGCGATTAGCGAAAGTGTAAAACGATTAAAAATAGAAAATAGTTTTATAGAAACGTCAGAATTTTTAAAAATTGCGGCAACTTCCTTGACTGTAAATGAGCATCTAAAATTCTTTAAGAAGTTACAACTGCAGTTTCCTACATTTTTTGTGCTTTCACAAAAAGTAGAATTTACAACCTATATAAATGACGAAATCAAAAGGATTATCGATATCTCCGGAGAAGTTAAGAATAATGCATCTTCCGTTTTAAAGCAGGTTCGAAGAGATATTAATAACATTCGCGGTAAAATTGGCGCTAGCTTTTCAAGCAGCTTGTCCAAAGCCATTGCTGCGGGATATTTGGATGATATTAAAGAAACGGTGGTGGATAATCAGCGCGTTTTAGCCGTCTCTGCAATGCACAGACGCAAGATTGCTGGAAGTCTCTTAGGATCTTCTAAATCTGGTAATATTGTATACATCGCACCGCAAGCAACACTTGCATATGCGCGTGAGTTTCAGAATTTAGAATATGAAGAAAAACAAGAAGTTATAAAGATATTACGCACACTGGCAGAGACAATTCGACCATTTACAGGTCTTATGGAGGACTATGTAAACTATTTAGTGCGTACGGATGTGGTGAGTGCTAAAGCGAAGTACGCATTAGAAATGAATGCAATTTTACCAATAATTACAAAGGAGAAAAGAGTTTTTTTTAAAAACGCAGTACATCCTATTTTATGGCGAAAGAATAAAGAGCAAAAAATCACAACGATTCCACAGTCTATAGAACTGAATGAAAAACAACAAATTATAGTTATTTCAGGCCCAAATGCGGGAGGGAAAAGCATCACTTTAAAAACGATAGGGTTGCTGCAATTAATGTTACAAAGTGGCATCTTAATACCCGTTGAGGAACGCAGTCAGACCTATGTTTTTGATAGTATATTGACAGATATAGGTGATAATCAATCCATTGAAAATCAATTAAGTACTTACAGCTATCGGCTTAAAAACATGCGTTATTTCTTGAGAAATTGTAATGAGAGTACCTTGTTTTTAATTGATGAGTTTGGTACTGGTTCTGATCCCGAACTGGGCGGTGCACTTGCTGAAATTTTTTTAGAAGAGTTCTATGAGAAAAAAGCTTTCGGAATCATTACCACCCACTACTCCAACTTAAAAGTATTGGCAAATGAATTAGAAAATGTCACCAATGCAAATATGCAATTCGATGAACGTTCGCTAGAACCGCTATATAAATTGTTTGTTGGACAGGCAGGTAGTTCTTTTACTTTTGAAGTAGCCCAGAAAAATGGCATCCCATTTAGTCTTATCAATAAAGCTAAAAAACGCGTAGATACCGAAAAAGTACGTTTAGATAAAACCATTTCTAAATTACAAAAGGAAAGAACCATCTTGCAGCGAAACTCTGATAATTTGGCAAAACAGAAATTAAAAGGCCAAGAGCATTTAGAAAGTCTTCAAGAAAAAGAGGACAAAATTCAATTAAAACTAGCCGGCTTTCAAGAATTATATGACAACAATCAGAGGATGCTTTCCTTGGGAAGAAAAATCAATGAGTTTTTAAATAAGTTTTTTCAGAATAATAATAAGAAAGAACTAAACACGAACTTTAACAAGTGGGTGACTGACGAAAAAGTCAAATATGCTAAGAAGAATCCTTTGACTCCAAAATCAAAGACACAGAAAAAAATTGCGAACGTTGTTGAAAAGCAAATACAGGAGGTTATTAAAAAGGTAGAGAAAGAGGTTTTAGAAAAAGTAGTCGAAGTGCGCAAAGAAAAGAAAATAGCGGATGTGAAAATTGCGGAAGAAAAAGCAACCTACGTATATTCAATAAATGACAGAGTCCGCATAAAAGATTCTAATTCAATTGGTACCATAGATAAAATAGAAAAGAAAAGTGTGACTATTAATTATGGGGTTTTTACCACAAAAACAGCTATTACCAACCTTGAACTAGTAGAGAAAGCAAAAAAATAAATTCACACGTTATTGATGTCACCAAATACAATAAATGCGGATTATGAAGTATAATTGGCATTTGTTGCATATCTTTTTAAAGAAGCATAAGAAAACATACTTCTATCTTTCTTTACGATTTTAAAAAAATTACTTTTTAGTAAGTATCCAAAGCTCTACTTCTTCAGTTCCTCTCCAATGTTGATTCCTTTTTGTTTTGTCAGAAGCAAGTTTTACTGCCTTCTTTAAGCATTTTTCTACTTCAAAACGAACCCCTTTCGCAATTTCTTTTTCAATAGGATGCTCTTTTGATACCTTTGTTATTTGGGCTATATTAGAAAAAAGGATTACAAGTTTTCCATCTTTAACTAACCTGTTATTTGCTTCAGCAAAGAACTTTGGAAAAAGATTTTTATTATAATAAATGGCCTCATCCATATTTTCTAAACCAGAATTTGCTGGCAACCATGGTGGATTGAAAACAATTAATTCTGTCTCTTTTTCTATCTCAGCAAAAAGGTTCCCGAAGTGCAACTCAATTTTTCGAGACAATTTTGTTTCCCCCATAAAATCTTTTAAACCAACAATGGCATTTGGATTTGTATCTGTTCCAAAAACTTTTTGAAAACCGTGTTGTAGCATCTGAAAAGAAAGTACACCACTTCCAATACCAACATCTATTGCAGATTTTTTAGCACCATCGTAGCGTTTTAACCAGTTGTCAAATAATATCAAATGATCAAAACGAGTTGGAAAATAAGTTCCGTAATACGGATGTATTTTATTTCTTAATACCGGAACTGAAACGCCATTTTTGTACCATTGCCAAGCACTATTTAATCCCTGAACTTGCGGAAAGGTCAATAAAAAGTCCGGAGTATCTGGGTATAATTTTTCGATCCAACCGATCTTAGGTGCTTTGTGCACCTCCACTTGATGTGCTGTAATCTCTAATAAAACTTGATTGGATAGTTTATGGTATTCCGCACGATATGCACGTTGTTCAGCAAAAGTCTTATTCGGCAATCGATTGCTTAAGTGTTTGTGCAGCTCTTTTAAAAGTAGCATTCCGTTGCTGTAAAATTCCGCTATTAAAACCGATGCACCCGCTTTCATTGCGTATATGGTTTCTCGTACGTCCGAGTTACTATCAAAACGTATTATTTTTTCACCAGCAACACTTGGTGTTGGTTTGTTTACTTGTAGGGCTTCACTCATCAATTAAAGTTCTATTGAAACGGCGTGCATACTAATAAAATACACAAAACGTTGGATTATAATAAGTTCTTATAAAGTATACCTGCGTTATCATTCCTGAAATTGACGCTAAATTTTAAACAAAAACTCAAAAAAAAGACCAGTGCATGTGTTACTAATGCTACTGAAGCTCTCTCGTAAAAAGGGGCATAAAATTATTTGGCAAATATACTTTTTTTAACCTTTATATGCTTCAAAAAACAAAAGCAAGATTAATTTATATATTTTCACAGCTTCTGAATTAATAAAAATTAAAAAGATTTTTTGTAGAATCAATAAAAATAGTGAAAGAAGTTTTTAAAGGGATAAATTTTATTTATTTATTCAGATATTTGTAAGAATAACTTTACTTACACAACACAATGATTCAAAACACAGTCTTAGAGAAGCTTAATAGGTCACTTTCCGGTGATGTACTTTTTGATAGTTTACATAAAACGTTATATGCTACAGACGCCTCTGTGTATCGAAAAATTCCTTTAGCTGTTGCGTACCCAAAAGACGAAAATGACCTAAAGATATTAATTGAATTTGCAACAAAAAATAAGATTACATTAATTCCGAGGACCGCAGGAACTTCTTTAGCAGGGCAATGTGTAGGAGATGGAATTGTTGTAGATGTTTCTAAACATTTTACAACAATGCTTGCTTTCAACGAAACTGCAAAAACCATAAAGTTACAGCCAGGAATCGTTCGAGATTCTTTAAATGTATATCTAAAGCCATTCGGTTTATTTTTTGGACCGAATACCTCTACTTCTAACAGATGTATGATGGGTGGAATGGTTGGTAATAACTCTTCAGGAAGCACCTCTATTAAATATGGAGTGACACGTGATAAAGTACTAGCAATTGAAGCTATATTAAGTGACGGTAGTGAGGCGATTTTTAAAGAAATTACTTCGGAAGAATTTATTGTTAAAACCAAAGAAAATACTACCGAAGGAAAGATATACAAAGCTATTTTTGAAGAGTTATCTCTGTTAGAAAATCAGCAGGAGATTAAAAAAGAGTTTCCAAAAGAAATTATACACAGAAGGAATACTGGTTATGCTGTTGATGAATTTTTAACTTCTGATTTATTTGGAGGAACGCAACCTACCATAAACGTTGCCAAATTCTTATCAGGAAGTGAAGGTACTTTGGCATTTTCTACGTCAATGACTCTGCAGCTGGACAATTTACCCCCTGCAGAAAGTATTATGGTATGCGCTCATTTTACGAGTATTAATGAAAGTTTATTGGCTACAGTTACTGCGATGAAGCACAATTTGTACAATTGTGAATTAATGGATAAAACAATTTTAGACTGTACAAAAAGCAATCGAGAGCAGGTAAAAAATAGGTTTTTTTTACAAGGAGACCCAGAAGCAGTATTAATGTTAGAGGTTTCGGGAGATACAATTGCAGCTGTTGAGAAATTAGCAGATGTATTAATTACCGATTTAAAACAACATGATTTTGGCTATTACCATGCGAAGGTATATGGCAAAGACATCTCAAAAGTGCATTCTTTAAGAAAGGCGGGTTTGGGTCTTTTAGGAAATATGATTGGTGATAAGAAAGCAGTGGCGTGTATTGAAGACACTGCTGTAGCTTTAGAGGATTTACCAGGTTACATAAAAGAGTTTACCCAAATAATGGATAAGTATCAGCAAAAAGCGGTATACTATGCCCACGCGGGTGCTGGAGAATTGCATTTACGACCTATTTTAAATTTAAAGAAAAAAGAGGATGTTGTGTTGTTTCGAAAAATCACAACGGAAACAGCGGAACTGGTAAAAAAATACAAAGGATCTTTTAGCGGAGAGCATGGAGATGGAATTGTGCGCGCTGAATTTATTCCATTGATGATTGGAGCACAAAACTATCAGTTGTTGCGGCGTATAAAAAAAGCATTTGACCCCAACAACGTTTTTAACAAAGGTAAAATTACTGATGCTTTTGCCATGGACGAAAGTTTACGGTATGAAGTGGACCGAAAAGAACCTATTATTGAAACCCTGCAAGATTTTTCTGACAATGAAGGAATTTTAAAGCTTGCAGAAAAATGCAATGGTTCTGGCGATTGCAGAAAACCTGTAGAAGCCGGCGGCACGATGTGCCCGAGTTACAGAGCAACAAAAGACGAGAAAGACACCACAAGAGCAAGAGCAAATATGTTGCGGGATGTGTTGACCAATAATACGGCTCCTAATAAATTTGATTCGAAAGAGCTGAAAGAGGTATTTGACCTTTGCTTAAGCTGCAAAGCGTGTGCTTCAGAGTGTCCTAGTAATGTAGATATTGCAACGATGAAGGCAGAATTTTTATATCAATATCAGGAAACTAACGGGTATTCTTTTAGAAATAGCTTGTTTGCAAACAATGTGAAGTACAATAAGTTAGGAAGTATCGCACCTGCATTAACAAATGCGATCTTAAGAACGCCCTTTGCAAAAGCAGCAATGGGCGTTGCTCAAAAAAGAAAGGTACCAA
Organism: Polaribacter sp.; assembly: GCA_028336245.1. Classification (GTDB taxonomy): domain Bacteria; phylum Bacteroidota; class Bacteroidia; order Flavobacteriales; family Flavobacteriaceae; genus Polaribacter. The sequence goes on along the minus strand of JAOKTT010000026.1, from coordinate 6,428 downwards.
AATTAGCATCAAAGACCTTGAAAAATTGGTACAAAAAGCAACCGAAATCAACAAACACAAAAGTTGTGTATTTATTTTGTGATGAATTTACCAACTTTTACGATGTGGAGATTGGTAAGGATGCCTTTTATTTATTTGAAAAATTAGGATATAATTTGCAAATAGTTGCGCATGAAGAGTCTGGAAGAAGTTTTATTTCCAAGGGTTTCTTAAAAGAAGCAAAAATAGTTTGTAATTTAAATATTGCCATATTTAAAGATATCATCACCGAAGAAACTCCCTTAATTGGTGTGGAGCCATCTGCAATATTAACTTTTAAAGATGAATATATTCGTTTGGCTGATGATAAGAAGTCTGCGGAGAAAATTGCCAAAAATGTATTTACTTTTGAAGAATTTATTGCTAAAGAAATAGCAAATGGGAACATTCAACAATCATTTTTCACCAAAGAAGCGAAAACCCTTAAAATTCATGGGCATTGCCATCAAAAAGCACTTTCTGGTACCCATGCAAGTTTTCAGGCTTTAAACTTTCCAGAGAATTATTCAGTAACCATCATTAATTCAGGTTGCTGTGGAATGGCAGGGTCTTTCGGATACGAAAAAGAACATTATGATATTTCTATGCAAGTAGGTGAAGATACCCTATTCCCAAAAATCAGAAATACCCCAAAGGAAATTGAAATTGTAGCCGCGGGTACCAGTTGTAGACATCAAATTTTTGACGGTACGCAACGCATTGCAAAACATCCAATCACCTACCTAAAAGAAGCTTTAAGGTCATGAAAATGAGTAAAAAAATAAAATATATAGCCGCTGATAACCGCTATGAACAAATGAAATATCGGAGAACAGGTAATAGTGGATTGTTATTGCCAGAAATTTCACTTGGTTTGTGGCATAACTTTGGAAGTGAAACTGATTTTGAGAATTCTAGAAACCTTTTAAAATGTGCCTTCGATCACGGAATTACACATTTTGATTTAGCGAACAACTACGGCCCTCCTCCTGGTTCCGCAGAGGAAAACTTCGGTAAAATCCTAAAAAAAGATTTCAATTCTTATCGCGATGAACTTATTATTTCTACGAAAGCAGGATATGGAATGTGGCCAGGTCCCTATGGGGATTTAGGCTCAAAAAAATTCTTAGTAGCAAGTTTAGACCAAAGTTTAAAAAGAATGGGTTTGGAGTATGTGGATGTTTTTTATCATCACAGACCCGATTATGACACGCCTTTAGAGGAAACGATGGGGACGTTAGACTTAATGGTTCGGCAAGGAAAAGCCTTGTATGTTGGTATTTCTAATTATCAACCGGAAGAAGCAGAAAAGGCTTTTAAAATATTAAAGAACCTAGGAACTCCCTGCTTACTTCATCAACCAAATTATAATTTATTTAACAGATGGGTTGAAGATGGCTTATTGGAATTATTAGGGAATTCAAAGATCGGTGCTATATGCTTTTCTCCGCTAGCCCAGGGCATGTTGACTGATAAATACCTTATGGGATTGCCAAAAGATTCGAGAGCCGTTAAAGACAGCCCTTTTTTAAATACCGTGCAGGTGTTAGAAATGCTTCCTAAAATTAAAAGTTTGAATGCTATTGCCAAAAACAGAAATCAGACACTAGCGCAGATGTCAATTTCTTGGATTTTAAAAGATAATAGAATCACCTCCGTTTTAATCGGAGCTAGCAAAACAACTCAAATAATTGACAGTGCAAAAGCAATTGAAAACACAAACTTTACAAAGGAAGAACTGCGTTTAATCGATGAAATTTGTAAAGGCTAAGAGCTCCAAAATTCACGTTGTTTATTTAATACGTCTTCTTGGTTTAGATAGCATTTTGCTTCCTTTGGAGACAAAACCTTTAAAAAAGAAGGATGTTGTTCAATAGCAAATTCAATTTTTGTAACAATGTCTGCGATACTTTCATTTTCGTAATCTATTGCTAATGGTTCCTTAATGACCATTGATTGCAGCACATTTCGTTTTTTTATTTGGAGTCCTTTTTTATCGAAAGAACGTCTAAATCCATCAATTACAATTGGAACAACAATTGGTTTACACGTTTTTATAATATGGGCAGTTCCTCTTCTTATTGGCTTGAAAGGAGTTGTTGTTCCCTGCGGGAAAGTAATTACCCACCCATCTTTAATTGCTTTAGTTATGTTCGAAATATCGGAGTTTTTAACCTGTCTATTTACGTTTTCACCAGCACTTCTCCATGTTCTATCAATTGATACAGAGCCTGCATAGGCAAATAACTTTGGTAACAAACCCGATTTCATGGTTTCTCCAGCAGCCACAAAATATACATTTAATTTAGGGTGCCAAATATAACCAACATTTTTTATAGAATCATCTCTACCACTTAACGCTGCATTAAATACATGAAACATCGCAGCAACGTCTGCAAAGTAAGTCTGGTGGTTTGAAATAAATAACACATTCCGTTCTGGTAAATTTCTTAAAATTTCTGATCCTTCTATTCTTAGATTATTGAATTTCCGATACCTACTGTGTGAAATCAATCCAAATATTCTAATCATGATCTTTTTTAAAAATAAAATATGACCAAAAGGATTTCTTTTAAGTAAGGGCATTTCTGTTGCTATTTGAGTAGTGTGTTGGCGGCAAATCTACAAAACAAATTATATAAATTAAAGCTTTAAAAGTTCTTTAATTTCGGAAAGCATCATTGCAGTAGCTCCCCAAACAACGTAACCATTTAATTTAAAGCATGGTACATCTTTTTTATCCATGTATGGGTTTTTAATATTGATCGCAGATAATGCCGTGTCATTTAATAAATCTGCTACCAATACCTCAATGGTATTGGCAACTTCATAGTTCGTTAGAAAAGAAGGCGTAGTGCCTATACACCCGATATAAGGAGTTGCTATAAAATTACTTGGAGGAATATAAACAGGGGTTAGTTCCCGTATTACTGCAACGGAATTGGGAGATACTCCAATTTCCTCAAAAGTTTCTCTTAAAGCAGTTTGCTCCAAAGAAGCATCCTCTTTGTTGAATTTACCTCCAGGGAAGCTTATTTGTGAGGAATGGATGCCCTTGTAACTCGCTCTTTTGGTTAAAACAAAAACAGCTTCGTCACTTGAATTTGGGTAAAACAAGGCAAGTACTGCGGCTTTTTTCGGATTATTAGCAGCTATTTTCGCGATATCGTATTGTAAACGAAGTGAAGGCGCCAATTTAAATTGGTCCTCTAAACCGCCCAGTTTTTGAGTTTTAAGCAGTGCTATTTTATTTTTAAACGCTTTAAATTTCACCCGTAAAGAAATTCTTAATTACACTATTATTTTGTCTGATTGGAATATTTAAAGTGCAAATATGAGCAATGCAAATGATATATAATATTTTGTTTACAGTGACAAAGGCAAAGCTATCAGACGTTTTTATATCGAACAACGGATTTACCATGGCTTCAACTCAACCAGCACTCGTATGATATTAAGCATACTTTATATGAGGTAAAAACTATTCCTTCGTTTTAAATAAAAAACCAAAACCCAATCTACCTAGAAATTTTTTTTCAAACGCCCAGAAAAATTTAAATTGTCCAAAAAACCAGCCTACAATTGGTAATGTAAGCTGATAAATAGGGAAAATTAATAAAATTCGCAAAGGCCAATAAATGAATCCTGAGATAGTATCAGGGTTGAGACCTAAGAAAGAGGTAACAGGCTTTGCAACCCATGCTGCAAAAGATCCGTTGATGGCAAACACTATAAAAATTGCCAGTACTGCCCAATTATTATTAATATCCCAACGTTTTTTTAATTTTTCCATAAAAATTTTAAGCTTCTTTTTTTGATTTTCTCAACATGAGCCAAACCCCAATTAACACCAATGGAATACTTAGTACTTGCCCAGTGTTTAAAGGGCTAAAAAACCATTCTTCACCTCTTTTTTGTATCTGTGGTTCTTTTAAGAACTCAATTACAAAACGCAAAGACCACAAAATTAGCATAAACAATCCAAAAAGAAAACCAATTTGTTCTTTTTTAGTTGTTTTCCAGTATAAAAACCACATAATTAGAAATAATGCTAAATAACTAAAAGCCTCATATAGTTGTGTAGGATGTCTCGCAGTTATTTCTCCTGCAGCTTTAAAGATGACACCAAAATTAGAACCGGTTTCTTTTCCATAAATCTCTGAATTGAAAAAATTACCAAAACGAATAAAAAATCCAGCTAAGGCCACCATAATAGCAAGTCTGTCTAAAATAAAAAGCCATGGTTTTTGTAAATGTTTTTTCGCATAAAAATACATTGCAATAGGAATACCTATAGCTGCACCATGACTTGCAAAACCAGTAAAACCAGTAAACTTCCAACCTTTAATAAATCCAAATAGAAAATCTGTACTACTTTCTTTTATTGGTAAAAATATTTCTAGTAAATGTTGCTGGTAATAGTCCCAACTGTAAAAGAAGACATCTCCCAAGCGCATTCCAATCAACATGGAAAGAAACACATACATAAACAAGGGATCTAACTTCTCAATAGGAATCTGATCTTGCCTAAATATTTTCTTCATAAAATGCAGCCCCAATAAGAAAGCAGTAACGAACATTAAACTGTACCAACGAATTACAAAAAAACCTAAATCAATTCCTATTGAAGGATTCCATTCTATTGCTAAAAAACTCATATTATATTTTGTATTTAAACGAATATTACTTCTAATTAATTGTTTTTTTTAATAAAAATGCTTTCATGCTATTGTTTATTTAATATCGTGTTAACCTCTTCTTTTATGGCACCGGGTCATAACCGCTTCCTCCCCAAGGGTGACACTTCCCTATTCTTTTTAAAGCCAACCAACCTCCTGTAAAAAAACCATGCTTTTGAAATGCTGCAATCGTATAGTGAGAACATGTTGGGCTGTATCTGCAGGTTGCGGGTGTATAGGGTGAGATTGCTAACTGGTAAAAACGTACCAATAAAATGAAGGGATATGCTATTATTTTCCTCAACTTAGTTTAATAAAAAAGTAGTTCCATCTTTTCCGTCTTTTAATTGAATCCCCAATTCAATTAACTCGTCTCTAATTTGATCAGACAAGCTCCAATTTTTATTTTCTCGCGCTTCTTTTCTTAAATTAATTAACAACTCCACCACCCCATTTATGTTCCCTGAATTGTTTTGTAAAACCTCATTAGTAAGCCCCAAAATATCAAAAACAAAAGTACTTAATGTTTCCTTTAAAGCGAGTACATCTATGGCTGTTATGCTTGCTTTTTGCTCCTTTATTAAATTGATTGCTTTTACTGCCTCAAATAAGTGAGAGATTAATACAGGTGTATTAAAATCATCATTCATAGCGGCATAACAATGGGTTCTCCATTTTTGCACATTGAAAGAAGATACCGAATCTGTAGGTATCTTTTCTAAAAAATTAACCGCTTCCATTAACTTTGAATGACCTTTTTCTGAAGCTTCTAAAGCTGCTCCTGAAAAATCTAAAATACTTCTGTAATTGGCTTGTAAATTAAAAAATCGTACGACACTTGCAGAAAATGCTTTTGGTAAAATATCATTCTTTCCAGACAATATTTCATTCGGTAAAATAAAGTTCCCTGTAGATTTCGCCATCTTTTGACCATTTAATAACAGCATATTGGTGTGCATCCAATAATTAACAGGTGTTTTTCCGCTGCAGATTTTAGATTGTGCTATTTCACATTCATGATGTGGAAATTTTAAATCCATTCCACCTCCGTGAATATCAAATTGTTCTCCCAAGTACTTTGTACTCATTACTGAGCACTCTAAATGCCAACCAGGAAAACCATCACTCCAAGGAGAGGGCCATCGCATAATATGCTTTTCTTCTGCTTTTTTCCAAAGGGCAAAATCTTGTGGGTTTTTTTTATCTGACTGCCCATCTAATGTTCTTGTATTGTGAATTAAATCCGCTACTTTTCTACCAGAAAGAATGCCATAATGCTCCTTCTTATTGTATGCTAAAACATCAAAATATACAGAACCATTTACTTCATACGCAAAGCCCTTCTTTAAAATATCTTTGATCATTTCTATTTGCTCTACAATATGACCTGTTGCCGTAGGCTCTATACTTGGAGATAAAAAGTTATAGTTTTTGAGTACATTGTGAAAGTCCACCGTATAACGCTGCACAACCTCCATAGGCTCTATTTTTTCAATACGTGCTTTTTTAGCAATTCTATCTTCACCTTCATCGGCGTCATTTTCTAAATGACCCGCATCCGTAATATTACGCACATATCGCACTTTATACCCTAAGTGTAATAGATATCTATATACAATATCAAAAAACATAAAAGTGCGTACATTGCCTAAATGCGCATTGCTGTAAACTGTGGGACCACACACATACATACCTACGTATCCTGCTGTTATGGGTTTGAAATCCTCTTTC
>JAOKTT010000025.1 GCA_028336245.1 Polaribacter sp. | reverse complement strand
ATTCACTTCCACGTATGTGTGCTAAAGCATACACAAAACCTCTGTCTAACAGGCTCAAACGCGTAGAAGAAAAGCCATCTGGAATTGTATATCCATAAGAACCATAGGCATATTGTAGTAAAGGTGTATTTTCGTCTAGCTTTGTATCTTTGTGATATACCAATGAGATTGCTACTTTTTTACCATCTCTTGCGGTTGCCCAAACACGTTTACTTTTATAATTTTCTTTGTCAAATTTACCCCCTAAAACTTCTTGTTCCTTTTTAACATTTTTCGACTGGTCACGCATGTTAAAATCAACTACAGAAGCGGGAGTAGTCATTGAATTGTACGAATAGCGAATTATATCTGTATCAAAATCAGGATTTGAATACACACCTACTGAGTATGTTTCTTCTGTAAAAGGAAGGTAATAATCAGCTGTTTTGTCCCAGCGTTTGATGCGTACTTTATTTAAACCATTGGTGCGTTCTTCTAGCACTAAATACTCTTTAAATATTGAAAAATCTTCTAATAATGTCTCTTTTCTGTGTGGAATTACGTCTGTCCAATTTTCTTTTCCTGTTTTAGAAACGGGGGTTTTCATCAGTTTAAAATTGGTTGCATTGTCTTTGTTTGTTAATAAGTAAAAGTCACCTTCAAAGTGTGAAACACTGTATTCTAAATCTCGCTCACGGGCTTGTAACATTGTGAAATTACCGGTTGGATTGTCCGCGTCTAAGAACTGAGCTTCTGTAGAAACCGTGCTATAAGAGCCAATAATAATATATTTGTTAGATTTTGATTTGGTTACATATGTCCCAAAAGTTTCGTCTATTTCGTGATAAACTTCAATATCTTCAGAAGTTGGTGTACCTAAAACATGTCTGTATATTTTTTCACTTCTTAACGTGGTTGGATCTTTCTTTGTGTAAAAAAAGGTTTTATTGTCGTTTGCCCATACAGCGCCACCAGTGGTATTTTCTATAATATCTTTGTAAATCACTCCTGTTTCTAAATTCTTGATACGCAAGAAATATTGTCTTCTACTAATGGTATCCGTTGCAAAAACTGCCAATTTGTTGTCGTTAGAAATATTGATACCACCCAGCTGAAAATAATCAAAACCTTTTGACATTTCATTGATGTTGAACATAATTTGACCTGTTGCTTTCAAATTGTCTTTCTGTCTGCTGTAGATAGGGTATTGCATTCCTATTTCAAAACGGGTAGTATAGAAGTAACCATTATCTTTATAAGGAACGGAGGAGTCATCTTCTTTAATTCTGCCCTTCATTTCTTCAAATAACTGTTCTTCAAAATGTGCAGAAGAGGCCGTAATTTGGTCATGATAGGTGTTTTCTTCTTCTAGATAACGAATTACTTTTTTAGTTTGTTCGTCTTTTACTTCTGCAAGCTTCTGTTCATCAGAGAGACGCATCCAAAAATAGTTATCGATTCTCACATCATTGTGCAGCTCTAATGTAGTGGGTTGTTTTTCGGCCAAAGGTGCTTTAGAAGCTATATTTTTCATAGATTTATTTTTACAAGCGACTGCTAAAATAAGACTTAAAATTAGAGTTTTTGTAAATAATGCTTTCATTTTTAGTGGATTTAAGAATGCCTAAAATTTTCTAAAGTTATGAGCTACTTTAATTTATTTTTTACAAAGCTCCTACTCCACCCATCACTGCAGAAGTGGCTATTAATAGATAAATAGACAAGGTTATAATTGTAAAAACTCCAATAAATTTATAATGAGATTTTAACATTTTAAAAGCACTTGTCAGCACTTCGTCATCTTTCAAAAGCAATGCTTTTTTCACTTTAACAGAAAATTGATATAAATAGTAAATTGGAAAGATGTAAATGATTACTATCACCACATAAAAAACAGTCATGAGCGTTCCTAAATTATAGGGAAAAGAAGCTACTTGCGGCAGGCTGCTATAGAGTATGCCTATAAAAAAACTACCTAAAAGTAGCAATCCTAAACTAATAAATCCTAAAATGGATAAAAATTTACACCAGCTTGCCGTTTCCTTTAAAAACCCCTTAGCAGATGGCGTTATTTTGAGTTGTTCTAATTCTGTAAGTACCTCTTGCATCGGCTTTATATTTAGTTGATAACACTCTCAAAAGTAAACAAATAAAAATACCAGCAAAAAAAAAGTCATAAATAGTATTATTTATGACTTTTTAAAAATGATTTAAACTGAGATTACTAAAACTCAGAAATGGTCTTCTTAATAATAGCAATGCATTCCATTAGTTGTTTTTCTGTCATTACTAATGGGGGTGCAAAACGAATAATATTACCATGAGTTGGTTTTGCTAACAAACCATTATCTCTTAGCTTCATGCAGATGTCCCAAGCGGTAGAACTATCCTCAGTATCGTTTATTAAAATAGCATTTAATAAACCTTTACCTCTTACCGATTTCACGAGGTTGTTGGTTTTACAGAATTCCGTTAACTCGTGTCTAAATATAGCTCCCAGTGCGTCTGCATTTATAGCCAACCTCTCATCAGCAACTACTTCTAAGGCAGCCATCGCAACTGCCGCAGCAATAGGATTCCCTCCGAATGTAGAACCATGGTTTCCTGGGCCTATTACGTTCATTATTGCATTATTTGCCAAAACAGCAGAAACAGGGTAAGCGCCTCCACTCAAAGCTTTCCCTAAAATAAGGATGTCTGCTTTGGTCTCTGGTTCTCCTGAGCAATTTTTTTCTGGGCAGGTACAGTTTCCACAGGTAGCTAATAAACGTCCGGTTCTTGCAATGCCCGTTTGCACTTCATCAGCAATAAACAAAACGTTATGCGATGCGCACAACTCTTTTGCTGTTGCTAAATATCCATCAGAAGGAACATAAACCCCAGCTTCACCTTGTATTGGCTCCACTAAAAAGGCAGCAATATTCTTACTACTTTCAAGCGTTTCTTTTAAGGCTTGCAAATTATCATATTCAATTTTAATAAAACCGTTGGTATACGGTCCAAAGTTTTTCCGAGCAACTTCATCATTTGAAAAAGAAATAATAGTGGTTGTTCTCCCATGAAAATTATTTTCACAAACAATTATTTCTGCTTTATTTTCTGCAATACCTTTTACTTCATACGCCCATTTCCTGGCAATTTTCAATGCAGTCTCTACAGCTTCTGCACCTGTATTCATTGGTAATAATTTATCAAAACCAAAATATTCCGTTGCAAATTTCTCGTATTTACCAAGCATGTCATTATGAAATGCCCTCGATGTTAAACTCAGTGTTTTTGCTTGATGCGTCATGGCATCCACAATTTTAGGATGACAATGCCCTTGGTTTACTGCAGAATATGCAGATAAGAAATCATAATACTTTTTACCTTCAACATCCCAAACATGAACGCCTTCACCTTTACTTAGAACCACGGGAAGTGGGTGGTAGTTGTGCGCGCCGTGTTTGTTCTCTAATTCGATCGCCTCTCGCGATGTAAGTTTGTTTAAAACAGCCATTCTTTTAATTTTAAATGTTTATAGTTAAATAACCATTCCTGTTCTACCTTTATCCTTTCAGCGAGAGCCGAAAATTCAGCGTGGGAAAGAAATCATCCCCGAAGTGTTACAAAAGTACTTAAAATATTTTACTAAATGGAACCTAACCTTATCCGAATGCGCTTGCCCTCTATAGGTTATGCTTCTTAAGGTGTTTTTTCTACTTTCGATAGAAAGGGAAGCTCTTTTACTACAAACCTGTTTGCTAAAATAAAAGCATGTATAATAAGTATTAAAAATATAAGTACCCTACAAACACGGTTCCTTTTATCAAACATACAAGACTTCAAAAACGAAGAATGCCTTTTTTCTAATAAATGATAAACCTCTCCTTTTCTTTCCCTAATTTTGCAATCAAATACAATTGACAATGCCACGCAGAGAAAGAAATAAATTTGTAAAAAAGAATCAAGTTTTAGAATTAAAAATTGAAGATTACGCTTTTGGAGGAAAAGGAATTGCAAGAATTCGTTCAGAAGAAGGAAGTTTTGTGGTTTTTGTACCAAATACACTGCCTGGACAATTGGTAAAAGCACAAATTAGTAAATCAAGTAAAAATTATGCGGAAGCAAAATTAATTGATGTTTTAGAACCTTCTGAAGATGAAATTGAGGTGCCCTATCAAGACATTCCTGGTGCCCCATATATACAACTTCCTGTAGCGCTTCAACATCAATACAAAAAGGAAAGCACACTTTCACTTTTCAAAAAAATAGGAAAAGTAGAAAATATAGAAGATTTATTTGATGAACTTGTGACTTCACCAAACGTATTTCATTATCGAAATAAAATGGAATATGGGTTCTCTGCAATTGGGTATGATAGGGTTGCAAAAAGAGATAAAGATGAATTTACCTTAGGTTTTAAAAGACGTGGCGTTTGGTGGATGGGAGACAATTTAGACAAAGATTCCGGTTTGTTTGACAAACAGATGGAAGACCAACTAAAAAATATCAAGCAGTATTGTATTGAAACGGGTTTAGATCCTTGGCATGGTCCAAAAAGACAGGGTTTCTTTCGCTACTTTGTCGTTCGTAAGTCTTTTAAAACAAATGAATTGCTGTGTAATTTAGTCACCACTTCGCCTGAATTGGATAAGTTTGATTTACAAAAGTTTGCGAATTTCCTAAAAGACATTTTCGGAGAACGTTTGGCAGGTTTGCTACACACTATAAATGACGAAACTGGTGATAGAACCATTGCGACTTCTGGAAGCATAGATTTGGTGTACGGAAAAGACAAGATTGTAGAAGAATTATTAGGGTTAGATTTTGAAATCAGTATGAAAAGCTTTTTTCAAACAAACCCAAAGTGTGCAGAAAAACTATACAATAAAGTTGTAGAATATGTTTTAGAAGACAAATCTAAAGTAGACAATACTGTTGTTATGGATTTGTTTTGTGGTACTGGTACTATTGGACAAATTGTAGCTTCTAAAAGTGAAAATGCTAAAATTGTTGGGGTAGATATTGTTGCTTCGGCTATTGAAGATGCAAAGAAAAATGCTAAAAGAAATAATATTAACGGAGTACAGTTTTACGCAGCAGATGTTGGAAAGTTTTTAATTGCACATCCTGAGTATCAGAATAAAATAAAAACCATTATTTTAGATCCTTCAAGAGCAGGAATTGCACCAAAAACATTACAAAAAATAATCAATTTAAAAGCAGATAGAATGGTTTATGTTTCTTGTAACCCTGCAACGCAGGCAAGAGATACAGAGTTATTAAGTGCTGCTGGTTATTTCATGAAAAAGATAAGTCTGGTAGATCAATTTCCACATACTGCGCATATTGAAACTGTAGTTTTATTTGAGAAATAAAAGAAGAAATAAAAAGAGAAATAAGGTTTAGTTACGTTGGTTATAATTCACTTTTATTTCTCTTCTTTTTTTATGCAATCGATAGTCTTTAAAAGTATTGTTAATGTCTAACTTTATAATATTAGAATGAGACTTCACATTCAATAAAAATTCATTTTTAATTGTAACTGACTTTATACTTTCTTTGTATTTAGATAAGAAACAGATTACTTTTGTATGATGTTCATCTGATTTTATTTCTAAAACTTGAGGTACTATTTTTTCACTATCAAACTCCCAACTAGTTGTTTTATGTAAGTATTTACTAAAATCTTCTTTAGAAACATGTAAGCTTTTAGATCCACCAAACTTAATAAAGTTTTCTTTATCAAAATCAATTTCTAGCATCAATACATGTCCTCTTTTTACAACATTAAAAGTAGCAGAAATAGATTCATGCAAATTATTTATGTTCGTCACATTTAGCAGAGCAAAACAAGTTAATATTAAAATTCTCATTTTATAATAATTTTAATTGTTCCCAGTTTATTTCCTTCTCTTATAATACTTAACACATAAACACCTGCGCTAGTTATGGTATTTATTTCTAAAACTCCAATACCTGTTTCTTCAAGAACAAGCTGTCCTGTTAACGAAAATAGCTGAACTTGATATTCTTCTGAACTGGTAGATATTACAGAGAAATGGCCATCATTAGGATTTGAGTTGATATAGTAGCCTAAGTCTTTCAAATCTATATTTGGTGTACTTAATGCAGCTCCACAACTTTCATCAAAACTAGTTGAAGGATTATCTGTTGCAAAAGGATTTATATTTACATTAGAATCATCACAATCATAAGAAACTATAAAACCGTCTCCATCTGCATCAACACCACTTAAAGCAGCAGCACTACTAATAAAACTATCATTAAAATCACCTTTTATACATCTAGAAATTTGGGGGAAATCTTGAGTTACCACATAATAATAGTCAAAAGTTTCTTCTCCTTGAGCTGTAGTTAATGTAATGGAAGCTTCAATTCCGTTACATTCATCTAAATCTCCTTTTCCTGCAACGTAGCCAAAATCATTGGTATATTTTCCAGAATAAGAACCACAAGGAGCACTAATTCCATTTCCAGGGCGTAAACCGCTTTTTAACTGAAAACTTGCAAACATTTCTTTTATATTACCCTCTTTATCAGGACCAAAACGATATAAAACAGGAAAACCATCTGCAGCCCAACCAACTTGTAAGACTTGTGCTGGCGGTATATTTAATGTAGAAATACCTTGTTCCAATTCTTCTGCATATTCATACATATTTCCATGGTAGTGATAGCCTGAATTAGGGTTCACATGAGCAGAAGCACAGTCTAAAGCAACAAAATCTCTACTATCTCCAATATTTGTAGTGGGTTCAAAAACCCAGTCCCAATTGTATTCTCCAGTATTTACATCTTCAAAAATAAAAGGTGTAGCCGGAGCAGGCATCATATACACTCCGTTTAAAGCAATACCAAAAAAGTTAACGGGTCTCCCGTTAGCTCTTGTTAAACTCGTAACTTCTCCAGATAATTTAGGTTTTAAATCAAATTTATAAACTCTATAGTAAGGGTTTGGTATTCTGTCTGCAACATAATTAAAAGCATGATTAGGGTAATTATTGGAATATACTACTCTATCATTTTGTTCTATAAATTCGTAATAAACACTCGGGTTTGAAGGCGTGTAGCTACAATCTATATTATCATAACTTAATACATCAGTAGTTTCACAAGTGCTATTACAATCATCAATGGTAGTTTCTGTACCGTTTTTAATACCATCATTACAAGACCAATCGTATCTAATTATTTGTGCTTCTTGCTGTAACACCGTTTTTATCGTTTCTTGTTCTGTTGTTAAGTTCCCTATTAAGTTAGTTTCTTCTTTAATATCTGTAATAATGTTATAAAATTCTTCTCTACCATTTTCATCTTCAATTAGCTTATAGGTATCATTTCTAGTTGCCCAAAGTTCTGTATTACTACTTTCATAATCTGTATAATTTATTTTTTTTGAAATCTGGTTTTCAAATGATAACGAAGGTTTTAAACTTAAACTATTATCTGTTCCACCTAATAATGGCACTCCTGCCAACTCTAAAATTGTAGCATGTAAATCTGCAGCCTGTACCAAACTTGCTTCTACTTTATTTACTCTTTCTACAGATTTACCAGTAATGATTAATGGTACTCTAATTCCGCCTTCATATATTGAAGATTTCGCATGACCATTTGGCCAAAAATTATTTGCTTGCCCTGGTGTACCATTGTCTCCAATAAAAATAATTACTGTATTTTCTAGAGTTTCATCATCCATACTTTCTAAAAGTCTATTAATTTCATAATCCATAGACTCAATCATAGATAGGTAGATTTTTCTGTTATTTGAAGGGATCGTTGTATAAGTTCCTTCAGGAGGTATTTGAAAAGGCACATGAGGCGCTACATGAGCTAACCATAAAAACCAAGGTTTTGTTTGATTATCTATCCAAGATATTGCGTTGTTTGTTAAATGTGTAGTTACATATTCATTTACTTGTTCTTCATTTTCTTCTGAATTTACTTTAGTCCAATTGTAGTAATCATCTACTTGACTCGAAAAAATCCCTTCATAATAAGGTACACCAGAGTCTTTTGGGTGACTATAATTACTAGTATCATTTCCTCCAATATGCCATTTACCAATAAGCCCCATGCTGTAATCTGTTATACTCTGCTCTTTTATTTTAGTAAATAATGAAGTATGGCTAGTCTCTAAGATTAAAGGCGGTCTCATAACTCCAGTTTTAATACCATATTTACCACTCATTATTGCAGCACGTGTTGGTGAACATTGAGGAGCTGCCCAACAGTTGGTAAACGAAAGTCCTTTTTCTCTAAAAGAATCTAATGTTGGCGTACTAGGTAAATCTTCATTTATTCCAAAACCAGGAGTAGAATCAATCCCCATATCATCTGCAATTATTAGCAATATATTTGGAGATTGTTGTTGACTAAAACATGTCAATGTAAAGAAAAATAGGACTAAAATTATTTTTAAAATTCTCATTTATTTATTTTTGTTGAAATATATTTAAGCCAACTAAAGAATAGTTAAGTTTTTTTAAAAGTTAGACCCTAAAAAATAAAAATAGTTTAATTTTAAATATTTTACTCCTAATTTTCTAAATATAATAAACAAAAAACAATAAATAATTTTGTAATCATTTAATTACATTTGTACTATAATTAAAAAATTATCTAATAATTAAATATTAATTTGTTAAAAAATTGATGATGAAAAAATTAACTGAATTCGAAATATCAAAAAAATTAGAAAATCTTATCGATTGGGAATATTATGACAACGCATTGCACACAGACTTTGAATTCGATAATTTTAAAGATTGTATGTCGGCAATGAATAGAATTGCTTTTGAGTGTGAAGCTTTGAATCACCATCCAGAATGGACTAATGTTTATAATACCCTAGATATTACGCTAACAACCCATGATGCAGAAGGTGTTACAGAATTAGATTTTAAATTGGCAGCGGCAATAAATAAAATTGTTGAAGTTGAAGAGGAATAGTGCTAGAAAAACAATCTAATTCTTATATTTGAATTGTGAAAAAAAATATTTTATTTTTAGTACTATTAACAAACATCTTTGCCGCGTGTGAAAAAGACGATTTTTGTGTAAAAAACCCCGTTACCTCAAAGCTAATAATTGATTTTTATGACAACACCAATAGAGAAACCTTAAAAAAGGTGCAGGGATTTTCTGTAATTGCAGAAGGAAAGACAGACAGTCTTTTTACAAATCAAAGTTTTAATAGTATTTCAATTCCTCTAAATTCTTTAACGACAGAAACCAGTTATATTTTTAAAAAAAATACAACCGGTGGCGCCACTGCCAATAATAATATGGCAACATTTTCTATTGTATACGATACCGAGGAAGCATTTGTTTCTAGATCTTGCGGATTTAAAGTTATTTTTAAAAATGTAGCTTTTTCTGCAGACACAAATTCTTGGATTACTGCTTTTACGCCCTCTACTATTATTAACCTTGATGATCAAAGCGCAGCACATGTTCAAATATTTCATTAGTTTCTGTTTTCTTTTTCTTGGTGCTGAAAGTTTTTGTCAGGAAATACAGCAAGAAAAGGTGCCTCAGAAAATAAAAGATACTATCGTTTACAAAACAAATTACGGGTTGCGTTTAGGAATCGACCTCAGTAGACCAATAAAAGCCTCTTTTAGTAGTTCTTACAGCGGTTTAGAGATTACGGGGGATTATAGAATTCGTAAGAATATATATATTGCCACGGAGTTTGGATTTGAAAAGGAGACAAGTATTGAAGATTATTCCAATTCAACGTCAAAAGGAAATTTTATTCGTGTAGGGTTGAATTACAATGCTTATAAGAATTGGTTGGACATGAATAATGAAGTTTTTATCGGGTTTAGATATGGTTTTAGTCTATTTGAGCAAGCGTTAAATAATTATACTCCAAATGTTTCAGATGCTGAAAATGGGAATTATTTTCCTGCAACTATAAAAACACCTTCAAAAGCTGCAGCGAATTTAAATGCCCATTGGTCAGAATTAATGATAGGTATAAAGGCAGAGACCTTAAAAAATGTTTTTATTGGGATTTCCGTTTCTTATAAAATATTAATCAGTGCAAAAAACCCGGAAGACTTTCAAGTATTATTTGCGCCTGGATTTAATAGAATTTTTGAAAGTGAAACAGGTTTTGGATTGAATTATACCATTAGTTATTTGATTCCATTTTCAAAAAAGTAAATTTCCTTTCACAGCTATTCTTTTTTCAGTAACTTTATAGACTGTGTAACAAAAAAAGCGACTACAATGAATAAAATACCAAGTGTAAACTTAGCAGATTTTTTATCTAATGATAAAACTAGAAAACAAAAATTCATAAATGAAATTGGACATGCATACGAAAATATTGGATTCGTTGCACTAAAGGGTCACTTTTTAGATGAAGCTTTGATAACCAGCTTGTACGCCGAAATAAAAAACTTTTTTGATTTGCCCATAGCAACGAAAGAACGTTACGAGATTCCAGGTATAGGAGGCCAAAGGGGATATGTTCCTTTTGGAAAAGAATCGGCTAAAGGTAAAAAAGAAGGTGATTTAAAAGAGTTTTGGCATTTTGGCCAATATGTAGAGGATGATGTAGAGAGAGCTCAGGAATATCCTGAAAATGTTTTGGTAGACGAACTTCCAAAGTTTAATGAGGTTGGAAAGCAGACTTTTAAAATGTTAGAAAAAACAGCCAAATATGTGCTGCGTTCTCTAGCATTGCATTTAAATTTAGAAGAGACCTATTTTGATCATTATATAAGAAATGGAAATAGTATTTTAAGACCTATACATTACCCACCTATAAAAACAGCACCCAAGGGAGCAGAAAGAGCTGCAGCCCACGGAGATATTAATTTAATCACCTTACTTATGGGGGCTCAAGGAAAAGGCTTGCAAGTTAAAAATAATAGTGGAGAATGGATTGATGCCATGGCAGAGGCCGATGAAATTATGATTAATGTTGGAGATATGTTAGCGAGACATAGTAATAATAAATTAAAATCTACAATTCATAGAGTTGTGAACCCTCCAAAAGAACTTTGGGGAACTTCCCGCTATTCAATTCCATTTTTTATGCATCCGATATCAGAAATGAAATTAGATGTTTTAAAAGATTGTACAGATGCTCAGCATCCAAAACAGTTTGAAGACATCACTGCTGGTGCGTTTTTAGATCAAAGATTAGAGGAATTGGGATTGAAGAAGTAATCCGTTTGTAAAAAAAAAGAATAAATACTCCCACTAAATACTGCAAACAGATAAAATGGATTTAAAAGATCAATTAAAAAACTTATTCCCAACACACGAGGAAAAACCAGTGGTAAAAGTAGAAAAATCCAATATTTGGCTACAGGATACTCCTATTATATGCAAGTATGAAAAACGGAAGGGAAAACCAATTACTATTTTAGAGGGATATACTGGGGCAACTTCTGATTTTAAAATTTTAGCAAAAGAAATTAAAACTAAACTTTCTGTTGGGGGGAGTTTTAAAGATGATAAAATTATAATTCAAGGAGATTTCAGAGATACCATTATGAAAATGCTAAAAGACAAAGGGTTTAAGGTGAAAAGAAGGTTTATTTTGCGGCTACACAAGTGGCGCGGTATTGCAAGCTACCAAACAGTATGCTGCTTTAGGCACCTTTGATAAAGAAAGCTTTATAGTGCTCATATTTCCAGACCACGGTTCTAGATATATGAATAAAATATACAGTGATGCTTGGATGCAAGCACAAGGTTTTATAGACTAAATTAATAAAATTCTAATTTATATCGAATTGTTTAAGCTCTCAAAATTTATTAACTTCGCCCACTGAAAAAACAGCTGAATATGACGACAGATTTATTTGATAGAATTGTAAAAGACAAAGGTCCCTTAGGAAAATGGGCAGACATGGCAGAAGGCTATTATGTATTTCCCAAATTAGAAGGACCAATTTCTAATCGAATGTCTTTCAATGGTAAAAAAGTGATTACCTGGAGCATTAATGATTACTTAGGATTGGCAAATCATCCAGAAGTTTTAAAAGTTGACGGAGAGGCCTCTTTAGAGCATGGTTTAGCCTATCCAATGGGCGCTAGAATGATGTCTGGACATACTCCTTTTCACGAACAATTAGAACGTGAATGTGCCGCATTCGTAGCAAAAGAAAATGCGTATCTATTAAATTTCGGCTACCAAGGAATTATGTCAGCTATTGACGCCTTAGTTACTAAGAATGATATCATTGTATATGATATGGATACGCATGCGTGTATTATTGATGGTGTTCGTTTGCACTCAGGAAAACGTTTTGTATTTCGTCACAACGATATGGAAAGTTTTGAAAAAAACATAAAACGTGCTACTAGAATGGCCGAAAAAACTGGTGGAGGAATTTTAGTGATCTCTGAAGGTGTTTTTGGAATGCGCGGCGAGCAAGGACGTTTAAAAGAAATTGTAGCTTTTAAAAAAGAATACAACTTCAGACTTCTGGTGGATGATGCGCATGGTTTTGGAACCTTAGGTAAAGACGGAAGAGGAACTGGGTTTGAACAAGGAGTACAGGACGAAATTGATGTATATTTTGCAACATTTGCGAAGTCTATGGCAGGAATCGGTGCATTCTTAGCAGGAAACAAAGATGTAATTCAGTATTTGCAATACAATATGCGTTCTCAAACGTTTGCAAAGTCGCTGCCAATGGCCATGGTAAAAGGTGCGTTAAAACGCTTGGACATGTTGCGAACAATGCCCGAATTAAAAGAAAAATTGTGGAAAAACACCAATGCTTTACAATCTGGATTGCGAGCTGCAGGGTTTGATTTAGGAACCACGCAAACGTGTATTACACCCGTTTTTTTAAAAGGTGATATTCCTGAAGCCATGGCAATGGTTAACGATTTACGTGAAACTCACGGGATTTTTTGTTCGATTGTAGTATATCCTGTAATCCCTAAAGGATTGATTATTTTAAGGCTTATACCAACCACAACACATACTCAAGAGGATATTTCAGAAACCATCACTGCTTTTTCTGCCATTAGAGTATTGTTAGAAAATGGCACTTACAAAAAGGTTGCAGCAACGATGATGTGATTTTTTGCATTGATAAAAAGTGAAATTTCACTCTTTTACGCTTACTTATTTTAAATTCATCATAAAAAATAAACAAATATTAAATATTTGATAAAATTATAGGTTTCAGTACTTTTTCAGCTTTAATACTTGCTTTATTAAAAATAAAATGAAGATATTTGCAACATATTTAAAAGACATGACTTTTATTCAATCACATCAGCATCATTTTAACAATTGCCAGCAAGCGATTTAAAAGTGTATTGAATAAAATCAACATAATTTTAAACCCGTTTGAGCAAATCAAACGGGTTTTTTATTTTAAGCCGTATTTGCTCAGACCATAAAAAAACAAAAAATGAGTAATTTAAGAATTGCAGTGCAAAAATCAGGACGATTAAATGAAGATTCAATGCGAATCTTAAAAGATATTGGAATTTCTATAGACAATGGAATTGACCAATTAAAAGCCTCCGCAAGAAATTTCCCTGTAGAAGTATTCTATTTAAGAAATGGCGATATTCCGCAATACCTAAGAGATGGAGTGGTAGATGCCGCGATCATAGGTGAGAATATTTTGATAGAAAAAGGAAATGATTTGGCGTTTATAGAACGTTTAGGATTTTCTAAGTGTAAAGTTTCCATTGCAGTCCCAAAAGAATCTAAAGCCAACTCTTTAAAAGATTTGGCGGGAAAAAGAATTGCAACTTCCTATCCTGAAACAGTCAAAAAATTTCTAAAAGAGCAACATATAGATGCAAAGTTACACACCATTAGTGGTTCTGTAGAAATCGCACCTAATATTGGCTTGGCAGACGGAATTTGTGATATCGTTTCTAGTGGAAGTACTTTGTTTAAAAATGGACTGAAGGAAATTGAAGTTCTATTGCAGTCCGAAGCTGTGCTGGCCGTTTCACCGAAAATTTCTGAAGAGAGAAATGCCATCTTGAAAAAAATTCAGTTTAGAATTCAATCTGTTTTAAAAGGAAGAGATTCTAAATATGTATTACTGAATGCACCCAATGAAAAATTAGACGCTATTTTGAGTTTACTTCCAGGAATGAGAAGTCCCACTGTGCTTCCCTTGGCAGAAAAAGGCTGGAGTTCTGTGCACACCGTAATTTCAAAAAATGAATTTTGGGAGATTATTGACAGCTTAAAAGAAAATGGAGCAGAGGGTATTTTAGTATGTCCAATTGAAAAAATGGTACTTTAATATGAAGAAAATTGAAAATCCACAGCGAAAAGATTGGAATACAATCTTAGAGAGACCCACAAAAAAAATCGGTGATATTGAGGCGATTGTGAATGAAATTTTTATAGATATTCATAAGAATGGAGATATAGCTGTATCAAAATACACAAAAAAATTTGATGATATTTCGTTAGAAAGTAATCTCGTTTCAGTCTCAGAAATTGAAGAAGCAATTGCCTTAGTTCCACTCGAATTAAAAGAAGCAATTCAACTAGCAAAAGAAAATATTACCAAGTTCCATGCAGCACAAAAGACAGAGAAAGTATTTGTAGAAACGTCCAAAGGAGTTTCTTGCTGGCAAGAAAAAAGAC
>JAOKTT010000024.1 GCA_028336245.1 Polaribacter sp. | reverse complement strand
ATGTGCCACAATGTGGATATTGTCAATCCGGACAATTGATTGCGGCCACCTCACTTCTCGATACTACAGAAAACCCTACAGATAAAGATATTGATGCCGTTATGAGTGCGAACATTTGTAGATGTGGCACCTATACCCGAATTAAAAAAGCAATCCACCAAGCCGTTGCCCTTAAAAACGTAAGTATATGAGCACAATTCATAAAATAGACAGAAGAGATTTTGTAAAGCTATTGGGTTTAGCTTCTGGCGGCATTGTACTGGGATGTTCTGTTGGAGCTGATCAAAAAGACTTTATTCCCGCAACGGATTCAAAAGGATTTCACCCCAATGTTTTTATACACTTAGAAAAAAACGGAAACATTACGATCATCGCTTCTCGTTCCGAAATGGGACAAGGGATTAGAACCTCACTAGCTTCTGCGATTGCAGATGAACTAGAAGCAGATTGGAAATATATTTCTGTAAAACAAGCTATTGGACATGAAAAATACGGTAACCAAAACACCGACGGCTCTAGAAGCGTAAGAACACAATTAACTCCGATGCGTAAAATGGGTGCGAGTGCAAAAATGATGTTGCTTGCTGCTGCTGCAAAAAAATGGAAGATTGCGATAGAAGATTGCAGCGCCAAAAATCATTTTGTAGTTAATAAGAAAACAAAAGAAACTCTGTTCTTTGGCGATTTAGTAGCCGGAGCTTCTTTGGTATCTGTTCCCAGCGATGATAGTATCCAACTAAAAAAAGTTGAAGATTTTAATTTTATAGGAAAAACCTTAAAAAGTGTTGATATAAAAGATTTTACGCATGGAACTGCAGCGTACGGAATGGATATTCGCCTTCCAAACATGAAGTTTGCCGCCATTACAAGATGTCCTGTTGCTTTTGGTACAGTAAAAAAATTCAATAAAAGAGATGCTGAAGAAGTTACTGGCGTGGAAACCATTTTTGAACTGCCTCGGTTAATTCCACCTACCGGTAAATTTTTTGGAATGTTTGGAGGAATCGTAGTAATCGCAAATAATACGTGGGCGGCATTTCAAGGGAAAACAAATTTAAACATTGAATGGGATCTCGGAGAAAACGCATCCTTTAATTCCGAAACCTTTAAAAAAACACTTACTTCACGCGTGCATTCCACAGGTAAATTGGTTCCCGGAGCAAGCGGGAATATTACTACAGCCTTCAAAGGAGCAGCAAAAATAATTGAAGCCACTTATCATGTTCCTTTTTTGGCGCACAGTCCTATGGAGGTGCCCAATGCCACTGCCTGGTTTCAAGGAAATACGATAGAAGTTTGGGCACCTGTTCAAGATCCTCAAACTGCCCGCAGCGAATTGTCACATTTTTTTGAGGTTCCCGAAGAAAATATTACAATAAACGTTACTTTTTTAGGGGGTGGATTTGGTCGAAAATCAAAATCAGACTTTGTGGTAGAAGCAGTTGCTATTTCTAAAAAAATAAATGCGCCTGTGCAGGTTGTATGGACCCGTGAAGACGATTTACAGCATGATTTTTATCACGCTACAAGCGCACAATATCTCAAAGGTTCTATAGATAAAAAAGGAAAAGTTACTGGCTGGTTGCAGCGTGTAGGCTTCCCATCCATTGTGTCTTCTTTTAAACCCTTTTCGGAATATGCCTCTGGCTTTGAACTGAATCAAGGGTTTACCAACAACCCTTATATTTTAGAAAATTTTAGGTTGGAAAATGTACAAGCAGAGGCAAATGTAAGAATTGGCTGGATGCGATCAGTTGTTCATATTCACAGTGGATTTGGTATCAACTCTTTCATCGATGAATTGGCCTTTTCAGTAAAAAAAGATCCTGTAAAATTTCATTTAGACTTGCTTGGAGCAGATCGAGTTATCAAAGGAAAATCCGATTTTCCTTTTCATTCTAAGCGTCTAAAACATGTACTAAACAAGACAGCTACAGCGGCTGATTGGGGTAAAAAATTATCAAAAAATCATGGATTGGGAGTTGCCATTCATTACAGTTTTTACAGCTATGTTGCTACCATTGTAGAAGTATCTGTGCTCAATAAAAAAGTAAAAGTAGAAAATATTTGGACGACCATCGATTGCGGATTGGCCTTAAATAAAGACAATATTAAAAATCAGTTAGAAGGTGCAGCTATTTTCGGAATGTCGATTGCGTTATATGGAAAAATTTCTATGGAAGATGGAGCTGTAGCTCAAAATAATTTTTACGACTATCAGATGACGCGAATGCAAGATGCACCAAACATTCACATTGACATCGTAGACGCCATGAAAGAACCGCCAACAGGCGTTGGAGAACCAGGGGTCCCGGTGATTGCGCCCGCTATTTGCAACGCCATATTCAATGCTACCGGAGAGCGGGTTAGAAGCTTACCCCTAAGTGATTTAGGGATGGTTTAACAAATTATAAATAGAATATTTTTAAATAAACCCGAGACAATGTCTCGGGTTTATTATGTCCTTTAAATTCTATTAATGTTTATATTTTCTAAAATTTGTACTCTCCTAAAGGTTTTGGAAAATCTTCTGGGTTTGCAGCCAAATGATATCTAGGATCATCGATATCCTCTTCGATTACATCTAGGAATATAGGACTTGCCTTATATAACAAAAGCTTACAGTCTTCACTTAAATGTTTTAAAATCACTTTTTTACCTGCAGCTTGGTATTTTTCAACTAAGGCAAAGATGGCTTCAATAGCTGAATGGTCTGAAATACGTGCTTCTATAAAATCGATCTCAATACTGTCTGGATCTGTTTTTACATCAAACTTTTCATTAAAGGCAGAAATACTTCCAAAGAACAAAGGACCCCAAATTTCATAAACCTTTGTCCCGTCTTCTCGAATGCGCTTTCTGGCTCTAATACGTCTTGCACTTTCCCAAGCAAATACCAACGCACTTACAATTACACCAGAAATAACAGCAATTGCCAAATCGAATATAACCGTTAATGCAGATACCAAAATTAGTACAAAAAGATCTGTCTTGGGTATCTTATTTAAAATTCTAAAACTAGACCACGCAAAGGTACCTATGACCACCATAAACATGACTCCTACTAAAGCAGCAATCGGAACTTGCTCTATATACGAAGAGGCAAAAAGAATGAACATTAATAACATAACTGCCGCAGTAATTCCAGATAAACGGCCACGTCCCCCGCCTTTTATATTGATAATAGATTGACCAATCATAGCACAACCACCCATACCACCAAACAAACCAGTAAGAATATTAGCACCACCTTGTGCAACACATTCCCGGTTAGAGTTTCCACGAGTTTCTGTTAAATCGTCAATCAAATTTAAGGTCATTAGCGATTCAATCAATCCGATAGCCGCTAGAATTAAAGCATATGGAAAAATAAATTTTAATGTTTCAAAGTTCATCGGAATCCTAGAAAAAGTTTCTAAAACAGGTACAGGAAAACCACCTTTTAAGCCATTTCCACCACCATCTTTAATAAAAGAGCCTACAGTAGCAGCATCTAAATTAGAGAAAATTACAATTCCTGTAACCACCAAAATAGCAAGCAATGCTTCCGGTAATTTTTGTGTTGCTTTTATTTTTGGCAATCCCCACATGATAAACATAGTCAATGCCACCAAACCAATCATATACCACAATGAAGTCCCTTCTAACCATACTTTTTCTTCACCAATGGTTTGTTTAAACATTCCTAGTTGCGATAAAAAAATCACAATTGCCAGACCATTTACAAATCCCATCATTACGGGATGCGGAATTAATCGCACAAATTTACCAAGTTTCAATACCCCTGCTAAAACCTGTATGACCCCCATTAAAATAACGGTTAAAAAAAGATAATATAATCCTAAGTCCTCACCTGGGTTCCCCATGTCATTTCCCTGAGCTACTAAAGAAACCATTACGACTGCTAGAGCTCCCGTTGCTCCCGAAATCATTCCTGGACGCCCACCAAAGATCGAAGTGATTAAACCCACCATAAATGCAGCATATAGTCCTACCAGTGGATCTACACCTGCAACAAAGGCAAATGCCACAGCTTCAGGCACTAATGCCAGTGCCACGGTAATACCGGAGAGCACATCATTTCTTACGTTTTTTACTCTTTTGGTAATAAATTCAGTCATAATTTAGTTGCTTTTTGCACGGCGGCAAAGATAGAAGGTTTTTCGAGAATATCACATTTTAAGGTAAGTATCATAGACCAATTCAATATTTTTATATGAATTTTGAAGGGCATTTATAATTGCCTTCTGATTTTTAAAAACTGCGATTGTAATTCCTTCTTCCAATTGCGGAACCAATGCTTCTTCAAAGTCCGAAGTCATAAGAAACCAAAAAGTTTCCTTTAATTTTAAACCATCTTGAAAATAAGTGTGATATGTTGTAATTAGTGGCTTTACCAACTTTAAATTGGAAATACCACACTCTTCTTCTACTTCTCTAATTGCGGTTTCCGCTATGGACTCTCCTAGTTCAATTCTTCCTTTTGGTAAATCCCATTTTTCAGATCTATAAATAAATAATATTTCTTTATTTGGGTTTAACACCAAACCTCCTGCGGCAGAAACGATATTAAAAGACTTTATAAAAGCATTCCAACCTTTCTCTAAATCAGGTGTGTACAAGTTCACACCTTTAATTTTTTTGCTTTTAAATTTATGGATAATTTCTTCTACAACACTATTCTTGAGAATATAAACAGGGTAGTTATTCTCTTTTTTTTTGTGAAGATGTCACAATAATTGGTTTATCATTTACAAAAACTACATACATTTGCATTATGATTTTAAACAAAGATACGGCAAAAAAAACAGCTGAGCTTTTACTAAAGGTAAAGGCAATAAAGTTAAATCCTAGTGACCCTTTCCAATGGGCATCTGGTTGGAAATCTCCAATTTACTGCGACAATAGAGTAACACTTTCGTATCCACCAGTTCGTATTTTCTTAAAAGAAGAAATTGCAAAAATTGTAGAAAAAGAATATGGAAAACCAGATGTAATTGCTGGTGTTGCAACCGGTGCTATTGCCATAGGTATATTAGTTGCGCAAGAGCTAGGAGTTCCCTTTGTATATGTGCGACCTGAACCAAAAAAACATGGAAGAAAAAACCAAATTGAAGGATATTTAGAGCGTGGACAAAATGTTGTGGTCATAGAAGATCTCATTAGCACAGGAAATAGCAGCCTTAATGCCGTAGCCGCTTTGAAAGAAGTTGGAGCCGTAGTTAAGGGTATGGTTGCCATCTTTTCATATGGATTTGATATTGCTACCGAGAATTTTAAAAATAAAAATATAAATTTAATTACCTTAAGTAATTATAAAAATTTATTAGAACAAGCCCTCGAGAGTAACTATATTTCAGAAAAAAAACTCATTACCTTGCACGAATGGAGACGCGATCCAAGTACTTGGAAACAATAAAATAGATACAGACATGAATATTGAAGGAAATACAATACTCTTAGAAAAATCTCAAGAACACTTATTTCATTTTTTTAGTGATGTAAAAAACTTTGAAAAAATTATGCCCGAAAACATTAATAAGTTTGAAGTTGATGGGGATTCGTTTTTATTCGGTTTGCCCGGAATGCCAGAAATTAGACTGGTTTTAAAAGAAAAAACACCTTTTTCAAATGTTACTTTGGGCGCCGCGAGCAGCAAGCTACCTTTTACATTGAGTGCAAACATTAAGGAGATAGCAGAAAACAAAAGTGAAGTTTCCTTAATCTTTGAAGGTGATTTTAACCCTATGATGGCGATGATGATTACAAAACCATTGCATAAATTTGTGGCAACATTATCTGAAAATATTGGTAAACTTTAGAGAAAAGAAATTTCTTTAATCCCAAACTCTAAGATACGTTCATCCTCTAATGCGACCTGAAGTTTGCCCTCCTCAGAAATTCCAAGAACCATCCCCATAAACAACGTACCCTTATTATCTTTAAACATTGTTGGGGTATTTTTCTTATACAAAACATGAAGATATGCAGCTTCTAGTAATTTAAATTCTTTTGCTTCTACCAACGCTATTTTTAATTTCAATTTTAAAACAATCTTTTTCAGTAAACGGTCTAACTCAAAATTTTGACCACGCAACAACTGCAAAGAACTTGCTTTCTCTAAAGAAGCAGGAAAGTCTGTTTGATTTACATTCAAACCAATTCCAATCACAGCAGATGAAATTTCCGTTCCTTTTACACTGGTTTCAATTAAAACACCACATATTTTTTTATTTCCTGACAGAATGTCGTTTGGCCATTTAATGGCAACACCAGGTATATTTTCCAATGATAACACCTCAAAAATAGCCAAAGAAACCGCAAAGTTTAAATACCTTTTTTCTGAAATATGAAATAACTCAAACCTTACGAATACACTAAAAATCAGGTTCTTATGGGGTTCAGATACCCAACTACTCCCCTGCTGCCCTCTTCCTTTTCGCTGACAGTCTGCGGCTACAACAGTAAAATTTTCAATGGCGGAAGTGAGTGCCAAATCTTTTAAAAAAGAATTGGTAGAATCGATGGCACTAAGTTTGATTATTTTCAAGTGTTAAATAAAGTGTAAAGTAGTTCAATTATACATAAAATACTCGCAAAAATAGAATAACTTTGCAATTAAATTAGAAAAGAATTAATGACTAAAAAGCAAGTAAGTACAGACGATTTAATCGCTGTAATATTTCAAGGAATTGAAGAGGTTAAAGGAGAAAATATTCAGTTACTAGACTTACGAGATATTGAAAATACCGTATGCGATTATTTTATAATCTGCTCCGGTAATTCGAACACACAAGTAAAAGCAATTTCTGGTTCTATTCAAAAAACAGTAAGCAAACAAATCAAAGACAAGCCATGGCATATTGAAGGTGAGAACAATGCTGAATGGGTTTTAATGGATTATGTGCATGTTGTGGTTCATGTTTTTCAAAAGCAAATTAGAGACTATTATGATATAGAAAGTCTCTGGGGAGATGCAAAAATTACAGAAATAAAACCAGCTTAAATTTTTAGATAAAATAGAATGGACGAAAATAAAAAGGATAACAATAAAAATACAGGCAAGTTTAAATTCAATACGTATTGGATTTATGGAGCTGTAATACTGCTTTTAATTAGCTTTCAGATTTTTAGTGGTGGCGATTTAGCTTCACAAAGTATCTCAAAAAACGAATTTAATGAAGTTTTAAGAGAGAACGATATCTCTAAAATCATCGTTGTAAATAATAATGTTGCTCAAGTTTTCATAAAAGAAGATGCCTTAAGTAAAAGTAAATATCAAAAACTTACCAATTCTGCTTTCTATAGAAAAGGAGAATCTTTGTATGAATATAACTTTGGAGACTTGCAAAATTTTGAAAATGATTTAGAACGAGCACGAAAAGAAAATCAATTAACCTTTGATTTAAAAAACGAGGGAAGAACAAGCATGGTAGACACGTTACTTAGCTTTTTACCTTTCATTATCTTGATTGCTGTGTGGTTGTTTTTTATGAAAAGAATGTCCGGTAGTGGAGCGGGTGCTGGTGGTGGAGGTCAAATTTTTAGTATCGGAAAGTCGAAGGCTAAATTATTTGACAAAGATACCAAAGTAAAAACAACCTTTGCGAATGTGGCAGGTTTAGAGGGTGCTAAAGAGGAGGTGCAAGAAATTGTAGATTTCTTGAAAAACCCAGAAAAATATACTTCTTTAGGAGGTAAAATACCTAAAGGAGCACTATTAGTAGGACCTCCTGGAACCGGAAAAACTTTATTAGCCAAAGCAGTGGCAGGTGAAGCTGAAGTTCCTTTCTTCTCTTTATCTGGATCAGATTTCGTTGAAATGTTTGTGGGTGTAGGTGCCTCTAGAGTGCGTGATTTATTTAAACAAGCTGCACAAAAATCGCCATCAATAATCTTTATAGATGAGATTGATGCAGTAGGAAGAGCCCGCGGGAAGAATAGCATGACTGGTGGAAATGATGAACGCGAGAACACATTAAATCAACTGTTGACAGAAATGGATGGTTTTGGAACCGACACCAATGTAATTGTAATTGCAGCCACCAATAGGGCAGATGTTTTAGATAGCGCTTTATTACGTGCGGGACGTTTTGACAGACAAATCTATGTAGACCTTCCAAATATTAATGAAAGAAAAGAGATTTTTGAAGTACATATAAAACCATTAAAACTAGGGGACGATGTAAATATTGAATTTTTAGCCCAACAAACTCCAGGCTTCTCTGGAGCAGATATTGCAAACATGTGTAACGAGTCTGCTTTAATTGCTGCCAGACATGGTAAAAAAGCAATTGAACATCAAGACTTCTTGGATGCTGTAGATAGAATTGTTGGTGGTCTTGAAAAGAAAAATAAAGTCATCACACCAAAAGAAAAAAAAGTTATTGCTTTTCATGAGGCTGGACACGCTACGGTAAGTTGGATGTTAGAACATGCGGCACCTTTGGTGAAAGTAACCATTGTCCCAAGAGGACAATCTTTGGGAGCTGCCTGGTACCTGCCAGCAGAACGCCTAATTGTGCAAACGGAACAAATGTTAGATGAAATGTGTGCCACTTTAGGGGGTAGGGCTGCAGAGAAAATTATTTTCAATAAAATTTCTACAGGTGCATTAAGTGATTTAGAAAAAGTAACAAAGCAAGCCAGAGCAATGGTGACCGTTTATGGATTGAATGAAGAGGTAGGTAACATTACCTATTATGATTCTTCTGGAAACGATTCGTTTGTAAAGCCTTATAGCGAAGATACCGCTAGAACAATTGATAAGGAAATTTCTAAAATGATTGAGGCACAGTACCAAAGAGCTGTTGAACTTTTAGAGAATAATAAAGAAAAACTAACGGTTTTAGCAGAACTCCTATTAGAAAAGGAAGTTATTTTTAAAGATGACTTGCAAAAAATATTTGGAAAAAGACCTTTTGATGAAATCGTAGAAAAAGTGAAAGAAGTTAAAGAGGTTGCAAACGTAATTGAAGAAAAAATTGAAGAGAAAAAAAATATTCCCTCAGCGAAAAACGCTCACCAGGAGTAATTTAATGTTCTACAATTGGGATTATGAATTTTTTAAAAAAAATATTTAATAAAACACTCAAAGAAAATCTAGAGATCAAGACACATGAAGTCGATTTATCTCTAGATGACCTGTTTGTCCATAACTTCATCGAAAAAGGTGGAAAATTTTTATATTGTTTAGAGGAAAAAGAGCTAGAAATACATCTTAAAAGTATTTTATCTGAGAATAATTGGAAAAAAATATTCTTAACAAATCCTAATTTACTGTCCTTCTTAAATCAAAAAGAGATTGCTGTTGATTTGGAGTTTAAAAAATCCATCCCTTTCTTTACAACTTGTGAACATTTAATTGCCGATCATGGAGATGTACTCTTTTCGTCAAACCAACTGCAGAGCAAAAAGCTCTCTGAATTTTCTGATAATTTCATTGTATTTGCAAGAACTAGTCAGCTCGTTGAAAATACAGGACAAGCCTTAACGGGTGTCAAAGCAAATGCAAAGCACGCAATACCTACGAACATTTCAGCGGTTAAAAATTATAAAATTAATAAAACTGAGGATAATCTACTAAACTACGGCAACAGTAATTCAAAAAACCTATATTTGCTGCTTTTAGAAGATTTATAACATGCGCAACCTCTTAAGAAGGAGTCTTTCCGGAATCATTTATGTTTTAATATTTGTGTCTGCTATTCTTTTTTCTAAAGAATCCTATATTACATTAGTTGCTTTTTTTGCTATTATTGCGATCTATGAACTCTCTAAAATAACCAAATTTAAAAGTATTATTTCTTATATACTATTTGGCCTTGCTTTATTTTTAATGCTTAAAAGACCCAATAGTTATGCCATAAAAATGGTTTTAGGAATCAACATAATCTCTTCTTTATACCTAATTTATCAATTGTTTGCAAAAAAAGAGATTGTGTACGTCACAGAGAGAGAAAAACTAGGTTTGACCATTCGATATTTAATTTTTTCTTTCTGTTTTCTGATCTTATTACCCTTAAATGGTAAAAACTATAATCCTTACTTAATGCTTTCCATTTTAGTACTCATTTGGGTAAATGATAGTTTCGCTTTTATTGTTGGAAAGAATATTGGACGGACCAAATTATTTGTTTCTGTATCACCAAAAAAGACCATTGAAGGATTTATTGGGGGCTTTGTTTTTACGCTCATTGCTGCCTATCTCGTTAGTATTAGTCGCTTAAATTTAGGTTTCTCTGTTATACATTGGTTTGCGATTGCTGCAATCATATCTATTATCGGGACCATTGGTGATTTGGTAGAATCGAAACTAAAGAGGCAAGCAAAAATAAAAGACAGTGGTACTATAATGCCAGGTCATGGAGGAATTTTAGATCGGTTAGATAGCTTGTTATTTGCTGCGCCGTTTGTATATTTGTATATTAATTTTATTATTTAAAAATGATTCGTTTTCATAAAGAAGGGTACAAGATTATTGTAATTGCATTTATTTTATCTATTACAGGCATATTACTTGCAGAAAAACTTATTGAAACTGCGTGGTTGGTAAAAGCCATTCAGATTGTAGTTTTAGGCTTGCTATTTACCGTATTACAGTTTTTTAGAAATCCAAAAAGAGCAACGAATATAGATAACAATACAATTATAGCTCCAGTAGACGGAAAAGTAGTAGTGATTGAGGAAGTGGAAGAGCCAGAGTATTTTAAAGACAAAAGGTTGCAAGTTTCCATATTCATGTCACCAATTAATGTGCATGTTACGAGGTATGCAATGAGTGGTCTTATTAAATATAGCAAGTATCATCCAGGTAAATACTTAGTTGCTTGGCATCCCAAAGCATCTACAGAAAACGAAAGAACCTCTGTTGTTATAGACAATATTACTTTTGGAGAAGTGTTGTACCGTCAAATTGCCGGCGCATTGGCTAAAAGAATTGTGAACTATGCAAAAGAAGGTGATACTGTAATTCAGGGCGCAGATGCAGGCTTTATTAAATTTGGATCTAGAGTAGATTTATATTTACCTCTTGGTACGGAATTAAACATAAAATTAGGAGAAACTGTCAAAGGCGGAACTCAAGTTATTGCTAAAAAATAAATATGAATTCTGATGTAGACCTCACGTTTAAAGAGGCATTTATGGCAATTTCAAAATTAAAAGAACCGGTAGCTGCAGATACGATGCTTAAATTTTATGCATACTACAAACAGGCTACTGCTGGTAGTAACTTTCCATTTGACGGAAAGTTAGATGTTCGGAACGCCTTTAAAATAAATGCTTGGATGCAATTAAAAGACATGTCTTCTGACCAGGCTAAAAAAGAATATATCAAATTAGCAAAAGCCGTTTTAAAGAACAAAAAATAAATACCTATTTATATTCTTAGCAGGCTTTACTCTGGTTAAAGTTCCTCAAAACCTATTAAAACCTATTTTATTAATCACAAAGACCTAAAAAAAGAGGACAATAAAAAACTGCCCCATCTTATTCTCGTTATAACACCACGTAAGGTGAACAACTAAAAGGACAGGAGTTTTACTATAAAAGGTTGCTTACCTTAAGTTTTCAAAGGCTTCTTTTAGTGTATCGTATTTAAAAATAAAACCTTTTTCAATTATCTTCTTGGAAGATAACCTACTTCCTTGTAGGAGAATAACTGCCAATTCTCCAAAAACTAATTTCAATAAAAAACTTGGAACCGCGAGCGGTATGAATAGCCTTTTTAAAACCTTAGCTAATGTTTTAGAAAAGCGGATACTGTTGCTGTGTTCTGGTGCTACTGCATTGTAAATTCCTGAAATATTTTCTTCAACAGTCTTTATATAAATCGCGCACAAATCATCAATATGAATCCATGGCAGAAACTGTTTTCCAGAACCTAAAGGGGAAATCACAGGTGTTTTCATTTTTTCTAAAGCACCTCCTTTCTTAGACAATACTATCCCTGTTCTTAAAATTGTTACCGGAATACCTCTCTTTTTAAATTGATTTGCGGCAGCTTCCCATTGCTGACAAACTGCCCCTAAAAAATCAGTTCCTACAGAATCTGACTCTTTGTGAATAAGGTCTGTGGTAATGGCACCGTAATAATTACTCCCCGAGGAGGAAATAAAGCCTTTCAGAGCAATGTTTTTTTCTTTTATTTTTTGGAATACTAAATTAGCAGTCCCTACCCGACTGGCTATAATTATTTTTTTTCTTTCTTTCGTCCAGCGTTCATCAGCAATTCCAGCACCTGCTAAATGGATAATATAGTCTATATTTTCTATAGCTTTATCGGCTATAAACCCCTGAGAAATATCCCACATGAATTCATTTGCTAACCTGGGGCTTCTACTTAGCACCCTTACATCATGCTTTCTTTCAATTAAGAGTTCCGTAAGTCTTGCACCCACTAAACCTGTGCCGCCCGTTATTAATATATTTGCCATGTTACAAAGATAAAAACCCAATCGATAAAATTGCCTTTTGTTTGCATAAAATTTACCGATTGATGCATATACTAAAGCTATGTTAAAATATTTTTAGACATTCAAGAAAGCCGTATTTTTATAGGGATGAAAAACAACACAAAAAGAAAAGGTTTTATCTTCAAAACCTATGAGGCGGAAAATCAATCTCCATTTGAAAAATTATTTGAAATCTTCAAGGAATTGATAACACATACTTCTGGAGACTTTGATGAAGCCATAGATTGGCTGCGTTCTTTAGATGTTGAATATAAATTGACCGACGAAAATTATACGATCGATGATTTTATTGAAGACCTAAAGAAAAAGGGCTATATTAAGGAAAAAATAAAAGGAGATGGCACTGGGGGAACAAAAATCACTCCAAAGACGGAGCGCGCCATCCGCCAACAAGCACTCAATCATATTTTTGGAAAAATTAAAAGAAGCGGTGCTGGAAATCATAAAAGTAAATCTCCTGGAATTGGAGATGAACATACCGGTGATGTGCGTGCTTACCAATTTGGTGATTCCTTGGACAAGGTTTCAATTACTGAAAGTATTAAAAACGCTCAAATTAATAATGGCATCGAAGATTTCAATTTAACCGAAAACGATCTAGTTGTCGAAGAAACGCTTCACAAAAGCCAAATGAGTACCGTTTTAATGATCGATATAAGCCACTCTATGATTTTGTATGGAGAAGACAGGATTACACCTGCGAAAAAAGTAGCAATGGCATTGGCTGAATTAATTACCACTCGGTATCCTAAAGATACCCTAGACATTATTGTTTTTGGAAATGATGCATGGTCAATAAAGATAAAAGATTTGCCCTATTTACAAGTGGGTCCATACCACACAAATACCGTTGCTGGTTTAAATTTAGCAATGGATTTACTCCGACGGAAAAGAAATACCAATAAGCAAATTTTCATGATTACCGATGGAAAGCCAAGTTGTTTGCGTTTACCTGACGGGCAATACTACAAGAATAGCAATGGTTTGGATGAACATATTGTAAATAAATGTTACGCAATGGCGCAGCAAGCAAGAAAACTACGCATTCCCATCACCACTTTTATGATTGCCCAAGATCCCTATTTAATGCAGTTTGTACGCGCTTTTACAAAAGCAAATCAAGGAAAAGCTTTTTATACCGGTTTGAAAGGTTTGGGGGAAATGATTTTTGAAGATTACGAAACAAACAGAAAGAAAAATATCAAAGGATAATTGCACCCTTATGAACATGCAACAAAAGAAAACAAAATACGAAAAGATAAAGGCATAAAACAAATTAGATGAATATAAATAAGATAAAAACATTAGGACAATTAGTGAAGTCTGGATATAAGTCACGGACGATAAAAGACGAATTACGCGAAAACCTCATCAGTAAAATAATGAGTAAAGAAAAGGTCTTTAAAGGAGTTCATGGGTACGAAAACACGGTGATACCAGAGTTAGAAAGAGCTATTTTAAGCAAACACAACATCAACTTGTTAGGCTTGCGTGGACAGGCAAAAACACGTTTAGCGAGATTGATGGTCAATTTATTAGACGAATACATTCCTGTTGTCGAAGGTTCTGAAATTAACGATGACCCGTTGCACCCTATTTCAAGGTTTGCACAAGAAATAATCAAAGAAAAAGGAGATAAAACCCCTATTTTCTGGTTGCATAGAGAAGAACGATATGCAGAGAAATTAGCAACACCAGACGTTACTGTTGCCGATATCATTGGTGATGTAGATCCAATAAAAGCTGCGAATCTAAAATTAAGTTATGCTGATGATCGCGTAATCCATTACGGAATGATTCCCAGAGCAAACCGCTGCATTTTTGTGATCAATGAATTACCAGATTTACAAGCTAGAATTCAGGTGGCCTTATTTAATATTTTACAGGAAGGCGATATTCAAATTAGAGGTTTTAAATTAAGACTTCCCTTGGACATGCAATTTGTTTTTACAGCAAATCCAGAAGATTATACGAGTAGAGGAAGTATTGTAACGCCTCTAAAAGACAGAATTGGTTCGCAAATAT
This sequence comes from Polaribacter sp., assembly GCA_028336245.1. Lineage (GTDB taxonomy): Bacteria > Bacteroidota > Bacteroidia > Flavobacteriales > Flavobacteriaceae > Polaribacter. The sequence continues at coordinate 282 of JAOKTT010000024.1, read as the reverse complement.
TAACGCATTATCCAGAGGATATTGAAACTGCAAAAACAATCACACAACAGGAAACCAGTAAAGCAAGCTCCCAAAAAGAGTTCATAGCCGTGCCTGAATTAGCAAAAGATCTATTAGAACAAATTGTATTTGAAGCTAGAGAAAGTGAATTTATAGACGCTAAAAGTGGCGTTAGTGCACGTTTAAGTATCTCTGCTTTTGAAAATCTCTTGAGTACTGCAGAGCGAAGAGCGTTGCTTTCTGGCGATGAGAAAACAATGATTCGCTTGAGTGATTTTGACG